>NZ_JAYKYQ010000003.1:0-587822 GCF_035544775.1 Nocardia implantans
GGCGGTCATAGCGGTGGGGAAACGCCCGGTCCCATTCCGAACCCGGAAGCTAAGCCTGCCAGCGCCGATGGTACTGCACTCGACAGGGTGTGGGAGAGTAGGACACCGCCGGAACATCCTTTCACGAAAGGCCCTCGACACAGTCGAGGGCCTTTCGTCGTTTCTGGAAAATTCCAGGAATTACTTGCCATGCCGGCCGGCGGTGAGCGCGGTCGTCAATTCGGCTGCCGTGCCGCGCGTCGCATCGATGAATTCGTCGCGTTCCACGCGCGTCGTCGCGGCACGCAGCGGTCCCAGCTGAATTTCGTAGGCCGCGGTGCCGCTCGCGTCGAAAACCGGGGCCGCGAGATAACTCAGCGGCAATATGTCGTCCGAATCCAATTCCGCCCGCGTGAAAGGCCGGGACGTGAGCGCGGCGAGCTGGCGAAGAGCGCGAGTACGCAGATGCGGTCGAAGCAATTCGGATCCGACCGCGCCGAGCAGATCGGCGAGAAGATCGACCATGCCCGCATCATCCGCGCGCGGCCGGAACACCGCGACCCCGCGTTCGTGCACCAACGCCAGCAGCGCACCCGCCATACGCTGATCCGCCCCGGTGGCAGTGCCCAGCCAGGTGTTCTGCTCATTCGCCGGACGCCACGGCATCACACTGGCCCCGGCGGGGAATTGCAGCGGAATGCGATGTCCCACCGGGATTCCCGGCACCACTCGGTCGACGCCGTGCCGGACGTCGAGCACGGTGAGCCGATCCGGTTCGATGCGGCTGAACGTGGCGCCGTAACCGGTCCGGGCGGCCAGGCCGGCGAGAAGTTCGCCCACGTCATGGGGAAGCGCGGCCCCGTGCAATCCCACCAGAGCCGGACCGATGCCGTAACCGCGCGCCGGATCGCGCACGACCCAACCGGCCGTATCCAATTCGGCCAGGATCGCGGTCGCGGTCGCGCGGGCTATGCCCAGCCGTTCGGCGATGCCTGCGACGCTGATCGGCTCCCCGGAAGTCGCCAGCAGCGACACGATATCGACGACGCGACGCGTCGGCGGCGACGCGGATCGGTCCGGCATGGCGGCAACCTCTTGTCCCGGCTCGGGTGAGCGACCTACGATGACGAATATTAGATCACAGACTGTCGAATATTCGTCAGTTCGACGGGTAGGGAGCGCCAATGATTCTGGATCGGTTCCGCATCGATGATCAGGTCGCCATAGTCACCGGCGCGGGTCGTGGCCTGGGCGCGGCTATCGCGGTCGCTTTCGCGGAGGCGGGCGCGGATGTCGTCATCGCCGCCCGCACCAAGAGCCAGCTCGACGAGGTTGCCGAGCGGGTCGCCGCCGCCGGACGGCAGGCGCACGTGGTGCCCGCGGATCTGAGCGACGCCGAGGTCACGGCGGCGCTCGCCGGGGCGGCTGTCGAACGCTTCGGGCGATTGGACATCGTGGTCAACAACGTGGGCGGCGCGCTGCCGTGCCCGCTGTTGGACACGACGCCGCAGGCATTGACGGAAGCCTTCGAATTCAATGTCACCAACGCGCACGCCCTGGTCAGGGCGGCGGTGCCGCGCATGCTCGAAACAGCAGGTGGCGGGTCGATTCTCAACATCACGTCCACGATGGGGCGGCTGCCAGGACGTGCGTTCGCGGCATACGGCACCGCCAAGGCCGCTCTCGCCCACTACACCAAACTCGCCGCCCTCGATCTGAATCCGCGTATCCGGGTCAACGCCATCGCGCCGGGCTCCATCCTGACCTCCGCGCTGGAGGTGGTCGCCGCGAACGACGCCATGCGGGCGGAGTTGGAGTCGAAAACGCCGCTGCACCGGATCGGCGAACCCGAGGACATCGCCGCGGCCGCGCTCTATCTGGTGTCGCCCGCGGGCAAGTACCTCACCGGCAAGATTCTCGAGCCGGACGGAGGCTTGATCGTTCCCAACCTCGACCTCCCGATCCCGGACCTGTGACATGACATATCGCGTAGTGCAATGGGGCACCGGCAATGTGGGCAGGCATGCCCTGGCCGGCGTGATCGCCCATCCCGAACTGGAATTGACCGGCGTGTGGGTGTCCGGTCCCGCCAAAAGCGGCACGGATGCCGGAACGCTCGCGGGGCTGGATCATCCGGTGGGAGTCACCGCGACGACCGACGCGGACGCGTTGCTCGCGTCGCGTCCGGACTGCGTCGTCTACTGCAGCATGACCGACAACCGGCTCTTCGAGGCCGTGCAGGATCTGCAGCGCATCCTTGCCGCGGGGATCAATGTCGTCGCGTGTGCCCCCGTGTTCTTCCAGTATCCCTACGGTGTGCTGCCCGACGAGCTGCTGAAGCCGGTGGAAGAGGCGGCAGGGCAGGGCAATTCGTCGCTGTGGGTGAACGGCATCGACCCAGGTTTCGCCAACGACCTGCTGCCGCTCGCGCTCGCGGGGACCTGTCTGCGCATCGACCAGCTGCGCTGTCTGGAGATCGTGGACTACGCCAGCTACGACAATCGCGCGGTCATGTTCGACATCATGGGCTTCGGCAAGCCCATGGACGAGACGCCCATGCTGTTGCAACCCGGCGTGCTGTCGCTCGCCTGGGGCGGCACGGTTCGTCAGCTCGCGGCCGGGATCGGGGTCACCCTCGACGCCGTCACGCAGACCTACGAGCGCATCCCCGCGCCGGAGTCGTTCGACATCGCGACCGGGCACATCGCCGAGGGCACCGCGGCGGCGCTGCGCTTCGAAGTCAGGGGCATGGTCGGGGACACGCCCGTCACGGTGCTCGAGCACGTGACCCGGCTGCGCCCCGACCTGTGTCCCGACTGGCCGCAGCCGGCGGACCCGGAGGGCTCCTACCGCGTCGAGATCACGGGCGAGCCGAATTACGCGCTGGACCTGGTGACCTCGAGCCGCAACGGGGATCACAACTACGCGACCGTCCTGGCGACCGGCCTGCGCATCGTCAACGCCATTCCCGCGGTGGTCGCGGCACCCGCCGGAATCCGCACCGCGCTGGATCTCCCGCTGATCACCGCTCCCGCGCACCGCCCTGGCCGGTGATCGCCGCGTCGGCTGCGCGGAGGTTCCGGCTCGATCGGGTTCCCAACTGATTCGGGGCGGCGGTTCGGCGGTCCGCGACCGGCGGCGGGGCTTCAAGGCATGCCGCGCCGCCGGTCCCGACCCGCCCGGCGGTCGCGGCCGCCACGGGGACTGACATCAGGATCAGGGCGGACCCGAGCACGGTAGACCGGGGGACCCGCAACCGCACCCTCGGTCGCGGGTCCAACACTGGATCTGCCGGACGGCTTCGGAACCGGCACTGCTCTGCTCCCGCAAGCCCATCAGTCCCAGCGCCTGACTGCTGCTCGACCGATCAGGACCAGGACGGACCGAGCACAGTAGGCCGGCTCTCGGCACGAGCAGTCCCCGCTCGACCTCAGCCTTCGGCCAGCGCGCGCAGCAGAGTGTTTTTGCCAGACCCGCTGCGGCCGATCGGACCGCGGTCACGCGCTGGAGCTGACAGGCTCGCGGGAGCAGTGCCCGCTCGACCTCATCCGCGAGCTCCAGTCGCGGGTCCGCAGTCGAGATGCGGTTGCGGACCCACCGGCCTACCGTGCTCGGGTCTGCCCCCGGTGGTCCCGGTCGGGCAGCAGGCGGCGGGATCTACCCGGCGCGCAGTGCGGACAGCGCCCGTTCGACATCTTCGGCGCTGTTGTAGAAATGGAAGGCGAACCGCAGACCGCCGCCACGGGCCGAGGCGACCACCTCCGCCTGTTCGAGCCGGGCCGCCAGATCGCCCGCGCCAGGAACGGAGACGATCGGCGAGCGCGCATCGACCGGCTCGAAACCCAGTGCGCGCAGTCCCGCTCGGAAATCGTCGGCGAGTTCCAGGTCGTGTGCGCCGATCTTGTCGACGGTGAGTTCTTCGATCAGCGACAACCCTGCCAGCGCGGCCACGACGCCGAGCCAGTCGGGCGTCGTGTCGAAACGCCGTGCCGTCGCGGGTAGCGCGCTGGGGCGGTAGAGCTCCGCCCAGCGGTCCTCGGCGGCATACCAGCTGGAGCCGATCGGGCGCAGCTGCGGGACGAGTTCGGGCGGCGTGGCCAGGAACGCGACGCTGCGCGCGCCGATCAGCCATTTGAAGCTGGCGCAGACCCAATAGTCCGCGTCGGCGAAGCGCAGTGGCAGCCAGCCCGCGGCCTGGGTGGCGTCCACGAGCAGGCGCGCGCCGTTGGCTCGGGTGACCGCGCGCAGTTCGGCGAGATCGGTGACCCGGCCGTCCGCGGATTGCACGACGCTCACCGCCACCAGCGCGGTCTCCGGCCGCACCTGGGCGGCCAGCTCCGCCAAGGGCGCGAACCGCACGGCCAGGTCGCCCCGGTAGACGAAAGGCATGGACACCGAGGCGAATTCGCCTTCCGGCAGCAGCACCTCCGCGCCGGGTGGCAGTGCCGCGGCCACGGGCGCGATCAGCCCCGCGACACCGCTGCCGAGCGCTATGTCGTCGGCGGTAGCGCCGTCGAGCAGCCGGGCGAACCCCGCGCGCAGGTCGGGTACCAGCAGGTCCACCTGGGAGGTCGGCCCGTTGCGGCCGGTCGCCCAGCTCGCGCTGGCATCGCGCACCGCGGCAAGGGCGCGGGCGGACGGCAGACCGAAGGAGGCGGTGTTCAGATAGGTGATCTCGGGAGTGAACTCGTCAGGCGCTAGCGAGGGCATGGTGGCAGCATCCGCCGGGCGGCGCGGGACCGTCCAGCGCCACCGGGCGGATAGTGGACCGATTTCGCGCGACTATCGGGTGGCGCCCGGTGCGCCCGTCACTTGTCCGGCGCCCACATGTTGGACAGCAGGTGGAAGCTGGGTGTGTCCGACAGCGACTGCATGGATTCGTAGACGCGCCGGTAGGCCGTGGAGGCGATGCGCCACTTGCCGTCGGCGTCGCGGCGGTAGGTGTCGGTGTAGTAGCCGGCCCCCCGGATCAGCACCCCGTACTCGGTGGCGATCACGGTGTCCTCGAACGCCCAGGATCCGGTGGCCGTCGCGCCGTCGACGACGATCTCGGGGTGGTTGGCGATATGGACCGTGACCAGCGAGGGCCCGAGGTTCTCCCGCATGAACGCGGTGATGGCCGAACGGCCGTCGAGCTGTAGCGGCTCGCCCATGGCGTGCGTGCCGTAGCGCCCCTGCGCGTCCGCGGCGAGGGTGTCGGCGAACTCGTCCCACTCTTTGAGGTCGAGGGTGCGGAAGTAGCGATACTTCAGCTGGCGGACGGCTTCGATGGCGTCGAGATCCATCTGTCGAGCCTGGCACGCGCAGCTTCCACAGACAAGAACGTGTTCTATTTTGGTGGATTTCGGCCGAGGGTGTCGAGCCGGCACGACCGGGTATTCGTGGGACGGGCGTTGCCGTGCGGTCACGGCAGCGCCGAGGTGCCCGATCTCGTCACGACCAGGGGAATTCGCGATGACCGACCGTCCCGCCACCCACCAGCCGAGCCAGGAAACCGCCCTCGATCAGGAACTCGCGCTGAAAGCTGCCGCGCGGCGCTTGGAGAACGAATTCGGCGGCGTCGTCAGCGAAGCCGCGATCGAGGACCATCTCCAGGCCTCCTACGACCAGGTCGCCGACCACGCCACCGTGGTCGGTTTCTTGCCGCTGCTGGCCGAGCGGAACACCCGCGAGTGGCTGTTCGCCCAGGCTGATTCCGGGCACGGGTCCGCTTAGTGCCCTCTAAGCTCTACGCGAGCACGCGTGGAGGTTGTTGGCAATGACGGTCGAGGTGATGACCGATCCCGAGCCGGGGGAGTTACCGTACGGATCAGGATCGGCAGCACGACCGAGCCCGCCTCCGGTATCGATGATCGAGCGGATGACGCTGATTCTGGAGGCGTTCGACGGCGCTACGCCGACGCTCACCCTCGTCGAACTGTCCGAGCGCACCGGGCTGCCGCGCTCGACCGTGCATCGCATCCTCGATCAATTGGTCCGGTTGCGCTGGCTGGCGCACGCGCCCGGCGGTTACCGTCTCGGCCTGCGCACACTGGAGTTGGGCGGCCTCGCCGCCGACCACAACGAGATCCGCGACGCGGTGAGTCCGCTGCTGCACGACGTGTGCCTGCAGACCGGCATGGTCGGCCACCTCGGCGTTCTGGACGGCCACGATGTGCTGTACCTGGACAAGATCGGCGGCCGGATCGCCGCGAGCGTGCCCACCCGGCTCGGCGGCCGGATGCCGGCGCACAGCACCGCCCTCGGCAAGGCGCTGCTGGCGACGCTGGACCCGAGCATCGTGGAGGCGTCCTTCCGGGATCGCCTGCCCCAGTTGACCGCCCGCACGCTCGCCGACCGCTCCGAACTGCATCGCGAACTCGGCCGCATCCGCAACCGCCAGGGCGTCGCCGTCGACAACGAGGAATCCGTGCCCGGCATCACGTGCGTGGCCGTGCCGATTCGCGGTCGCGGCGCGGCGGTGGCCGCGGTGTCGCTGTCGAGCCGGGCCTGCGCCGACGTGGCGGCGCCGGACACCGCGCGGCTGGCTCGTGCGCTGGCCGAGATCGCCCGTGAGGCAGCGCGAACCCTCTGCCCTCGATACAGGCGGTGAAGGGGGCCTGCTCCGGTGCGCACGGGCCACGCCCGGATCATTTCCGATCCGCGGCTGCCGTCGCTGAGTGGAATGGCCGGAATTAGCGGCGCACTTGCTGAATCGCCTGCCTTTCACTGCGGATAATTTTCGTTCGCCGTGCGCGGCGGCGGCCGGGCTGCTTTCCTGGTGAGGTCAGGATGGAAAGTCCGTGAGCAGCCGAGCCGGAGCCGGGGGAGCGATGCACCGGGTACCGATCCAGGAGCGACCATTCCGTGCCGAATGGCTATGGTTTGCCGCAGGAGCGCTGGCCACCCTCGCGGTGGTCGTCTGGCTGGTGCGGCCGTCGGCGCCGACCTGCGGCGCCGCGCGTCCGCTCGACGAGGTGTCCGCACCGTCCCGATTCCCGGTGTCCGCGGTGACTTTCGCGCCGATCGGGCCGGATATGTCCGCCGAGGCGCGCTACTACGTGTTCGGCAGACAGGTCTCGTGCTCGTTCCGTGCGCTGCCGCCCGACGGCTACTATGCCGGGCTGTCCACTCCCGGCTACGGGCGCGCCGACCTCTGCGGGGCCTATCTGGACATCGCGGGTCCACGCGGGTCGGTCCGGGCGATGGTGGTCGACCACTGCCCGGCATGCGCTCCGGGGCAACTGGATCTGAGCGCGGCGGCGTTCGAGCGGATCGCCGATCCGCGCGACGGCGTGGCGCGGGTCGGCTACCGCTTGGTCCGCGACCCGCAACCGGCGCAGGAGTTGACCTACGAGGTACAACCGGATTCCTCCGCGTCCTGGTTCGGCATCCTGTTCGGCGGCACCGGGAATCCGTTGCGCGAAGCGGCTGTTCGCCCAGCCGATGGCGGCCCGTGGCGACAGCTCACCCGCCGAGGGGACAACTATTGGACCATCTCCGGTGCTGGCCCCGGCCCGTTCACCGCGCGCGTGACGGACGTCTTCGGTAACGAGGCCGAGATCGCCGAGGTGGTGGTGGAACCGGGCCGGTATCCGGCGGGTACCCGGCTCTATTCGGGCGCGCCGTCTTTCGCGTCGTCGCCGTCGCTCGCGACCGCGACGGGGCCCGTCACGGTCGCGTCCGGCTGCCGGCGATAGGCCGATCAGGCCAGTTTCGCGGCGAGCGCGCGCCCTGCGGCCCGGCCGGAGAAGATGCACCCCCCGAGAAAGGTGCCCTCGAGCGCGTTGTAGCCGTGCACCCCGCCGCCGCCGAATCCGGCGACCTCACCCGCGGCGTACAGGCCGGGGAACACCGTGCCGTCCGGCCGGACCACCTGCGAATCCAGGTCCGTCTGCAGGCCGCCCAAAGTCTTGCGGGTGAGGATGTTGAGCCGCACGGCGATCAGCGGGCCCGCGGCGGGATCGAGGATGCGGTGGGGTTTGGCGACCCGGCCCGCCCGGTCGCCGAGGTACCGGCGCGCGTTGGCGATCGCCATGAGCTGGCTGTCCTTGCCGTATTTGTTCGCCAGTTCCCGGTCGCGCGCGATGATCTGGCGTTCCAGGTCGTCGTAGTCGAGCTGGGGTCCGCGCGCGATCTTGTTCATGCCCTCGACCAGCTCGCGCAGCGTGTCCGCGACGACGAAATCGGCACCGTGCCGCTTGAACGCCTCCACCGGGCCCGGCGCGCCCTTGGCGACGCGGCTCTTCAGGGTGAGCTTGAGGTCCTTGCCGGTGATGTCCGGGTTCTGCTCGGAGCCCGACAGCGCGAACTCCTTCTCGATGATCGACTGGGTGAGCACGAACCAGGAGTAGTCGTAACCCGTCTTCAGGATCTCCTTCATGGTCGTGTTCGTATCGAATCCGGGAAAACACGGCGCGGGCAGGCGCTTGCCGTTGGCGTCGAACCACAGCGAGGACGGCCCGGGGATGATCCGGATGGCGTGGTCGGGCCAGATCGGGTCCCAGTTGACGATGCCCTCGGTGTAGTGCCACATGCGATCCCGGTTGACGATGGCGCCGCCAGCGGCCTCGGTGATGGCGAGCATCCGGCCGTCGACGTGCGCGGGCACGCCGGAGATCATGGTCTCCGGGCACGGGCCCAGTCGCTCGGTGGGCCAGTTGCGCCGGATCAGCTCGTGGTTGTGGCCGATTCCGCCGGAAGCCACGATCACGGCCTTGGCGCGCAACTCGAACCCGCCGACTTCGGTCCTGGACGAGGCGCGGCCGCGTTCCAGATCGGTGTCCTCCAGCACGGCGCCGCGCACGCCGATCACCGCGCCGTCCTCGACGATCAATTCGTCCACCCGGTGGCGGAAACCGAAGCGGACCAGCCCGCGCCGCTCGCCCTCGAGCACCGGCTCGGCGAAGACCCGCACCACCTCCGGGCCGGTGCCCCAGGTGAGGTGGAAGCGCGGCACCGAGTTGCCGTGCCCGTCGGCGCCCGCGCCGCCGCGTTCGGCCCAGCCGACCAGCGGCGTCACGCGCAGGCCGAGTTCGCGCAGATAGTCCCGCTTCTCGGTGGCGGCGAACCGCACGTACGCCTGCGCCCACTGCCGGGCCCATTTGTCCTCGTCGTCGCGGTCGAACCCGGCCGAGCCGAGCCAGTCCTGCAGGGCCAGCTCGTAGGAGTCCTCGATGCCGAGACGCCGCTGCTCCGGGCTGTCGACGAAGAAGAGCCCGCCCAGCGACCAGAACGCCTGGCCGCCGAGATTGTTGCGGTTCTCCTGGTCCAGCACGTGCACCGTGCGGCCGGCCTTGACCAGTTCGTGCGTGGCGACCAGGCCGGCCAGCCCGGCGCCGACGACGAGGACGTCCACTTCGGGGCTGCTGTGGGACATGTTCATCCTTCGGTTGCGGTGCTGTAGGCCAGCACGACGTGGTGGAAGAGTTCGGTGCGGCGCTCGCGCACGGCCTGGTTGTCCGGCTCCATCAGCACCTGCACGCTGGTGCCGTCGTGCACGGCGATGAGCGCTTGCCCGAATGCCTCCGGATCGGGCACGATGCGGCCGCCGCGGGCGAGCGCAGCGACGATCGTCGGCATGAGGGCTGCGACGATGGCCTCCTCGCGGGCGGCCATCACTCGGCGCAGCGCGGGGGTGCGCAGGGCGTGCGCGGTGAATTCGGCCGTGATCCGGTACCAGCCCTCATCGACCGGCACCGCGCGTTCCAGCCGCTGGACCGCGGCGCGGATGTCGTCGGTGCCCTCGGCCGCGATCTCGTCCAGGATGGCGCTCGCCTGCGTGAGCATCGCGGTGGAGCGCTGCTCCCACATGGCCAGGAACAACTCGTCCAGCGAGCTGAAGTTCGAGTAGAACGCTCCGCGGGTGAATCCGGCGCGCTCACACACCCGCTCCACGGTGGCGCGGCCGAAGCCCTCCTCGGCGAACGCCTCGTAGGCGGCGGTGAGCAGCCGGTTCCTGGTTTCGGCGCGGCGGCGGGTGACCCGGGCCGGCGCGGCCTGCGCGGCGTCGGACGTCATCGGGCACCTCCTCGTTCGGGTGCATTGGATACAGGAATGTACTCGATACAGGAATGTATCAGAGGTCGTCGGGCTGCGTGCCGTATTTCCCGAGTAGGGTGATTCCGGCGCTGGCTACCGCCGGGGTGCCCCATCCGTGTCGATCCGATCGGTGCGAGGTGATCCGATGAGCGAAGTTCGCAGCGATGCGCCCGCGATGCGCTGCTGGCGGGTGCGCAGGCCCGGTGCGATCGAGAGCGGGCCGCTGGACGCGCAGCGCGCACCCGTCCCCGAACCCGGTCCCGGGGAGCTGCTGGTGCGTGTGCTGGCCTGCGGAGTGTGCCGGACCGACTTGCATGTGGCCGAAGGCGACCTTCCGGTGCACCGCCCCGGGGTGGTGCCGGGGCACGAGGTCGTCGGCGAGGTGGCCGCGCTCGGGCCGGCCGCGGAGGGGGAGGGCTTCGCGGTGGGGGACCGGGTGGGCATCGCCTGGCTGCGGCACACGTGCGGGGAGTGCAAGTTCTGCCTGCGCGGAGCGGAGAACCTCTGTCCGCATTCGGCCTACACCGGCTGGGATGCCGACGGCGGTTACGCCGAATTTGCTTGTGTCCCAGCGGCATACGCACTGCGCCTGCCCGCCGGGTACTCCGACGCCGACACCGCTCCGCTGTTGTGCGCGGGCATCATCGGGTACCGCGCGCTGCTACGGGCCGCGGTGCCGCCGGGCGGGCGGCTGGGCATCTACGGTTTCGGCGGCAGCGCCCACATCGCCGCTCAGGTGGCCGCCGCACGCGGAGCGCAGGTGCACGTGATGACCAGGGACCCGGCGGCGCGGGAGCTGGCCGCCGCGCTGGGTGCGGCCTCCGTGCAGGGGGCGGCGGATCCCCCTCCGGTGCCGCTGGATTCGGCGATCCTGTTCGCGCCCGTCGGTGAACTGGTGCCGCCCGCGCTCGCGGCGCTCGATCGGGGCGGAGTCCTCGCCGTCGCCGGTATCCATCTCAGCGACATTCCCGCATTGAACTACCAGCGGCATCTGTTCCAGGAACGGGAGATTCGCTCGGTGACCGCGAATACCCGCGCGGACGCTCGCGAATTCCTGGCTTTCGCGGGCGAACACCGGATACATCTGACCACGCACGGGTATTCCCTGGACATGGCCGATCGGGCGCTCGCCGACCTCGCGCGCGGACGATTCGCCGGAGCGGCAGTTCTCGTCCCGTAGAACACGATTCGGCGCTGACTCCGTATCGGTCGGATGGAGTTGCTTGACGACCGGCGAAGCCGTTCCTACCTTCGCGGATATAGCCGAGTAATTGTCACTGACAAGTGTCGCTCGGCTGTCTCACAACGGCGTGAGTAGGTGAGCACGATGGCCAACCGGAAGGTAATCCAGTTCGAGAAGTGGCGTGTGGCAAGGGCATTCGCCGTGCTACTGCTCGCAGCGGCGTTCGGGGCCGCGACGGGCATGCACGCATGGGCGGCGTCCTGCGCGGCGGTCGACGTCGTCGTCGCGAGAGGCACCCATGAACCCGGATATCTGGGTTCGGTGGTGGGCGACCCGCTCTACGACGCACTGTGGCAGACGCTTCCGATCGATTCGCAGGCCTATCGGGTGGACTACCCCGCCGACCTGCTCGACCCGTCCTCCATCAGCCGCGGCACCCAGGACATGACCGCTCACGTGATCTGGCAGGCGGCGAGGTGCCCCGACCAGCGGTTCATCCTGGTCGGCTTCTCGCAAGGCGCCGTCGTCACCCACGGGGTGCTCGGCACCGGCATCGTGACGGTGCTCGGTGGCATCCACACACTGCCCGCGGATCTGGAATCCCGGGTGGCCGCGGTGCTGCTGTTCGGCGACCCGATCCGGCTGATCGGCTGGAACGTGCCGGACCCATACGCCTGGCGGACCGGAAACTACTGCGCGAGCGGCGATCCGGTGTGTGAAGGCGGCATCCGTCCGGCTGCGCACACGGACTACCGGTGGGCCATGCGGCCCGCCGTGGCGTTCGCGGTGGACCGGGTGTGACATCCCGGAACGACAGGGTGGGACCGGTTCGAACCCGGCCCCACCCTCAGCTGTGCGCGGCTACCACTGCAGACCCGGAACGACCCGCGCGACGCGCGCCGCGGGCCTTGGCAGCGCCATGAGCGGCATGATCACCGGAGCCAGCGCGGACAGCGGGCCGCCGGACGCCTCGGTGGCGGGCGACGACTCGGCCGGACGGTCGTGCGAGTCGCCGCGCGCCGCGCGGGACTCCCCGAACAACCGGAAACCCTGGTGCATGATCTGCCGCTTCACCGACGGCATCAGCAATTCGACCGCCTGGGCGAAGGTGCCGACCGGCGTGTCGATGCGATGCGGCCGGTCCTCGAGCGCGCGCACCACGATCGCGGCGGCCTGATCCGGATCCGGCACCGGAAGCGCGCGGTACAGGTCGGTCGGCGCGATCATCGGGGTCCGCACCAGCGGCATCCGCACCGAGGTGAACGTGATCCCGGCATCCCGGTTCTCCACCGCCGCGATCTCGCTGAAGTTGTCCAGCGCCGACTTGCTCGCCACGTAGGCGGCGAACCGGGGCACCTTGGTCTGCACCGCGATCGAGGAGATGTTGACCACGTGCCCGAAGCGGCGCGCCCGCATCGACGGCAGCAGTCCGAGGATCAACCGCACGGCGCCGAAGTAGTTCACCGCCATGGTGCGCTCGAAATCGTGCATCCGGTCGGTCGAATTGAGCACGGAGCGGCGGATCGAGCGGCCCGCGTTGTTCACCAGGTAGTCGACGTGGCCGTGGTCGTCGAGGACGCACTGCACCAGCTTCTCGACCGCTTCGGAGTCGGTGATGTCGCACGGATAGGTATGCGCGACACCGCCTTCCCCGCGCACCGCCTCGGCGGCGGCCGCGAGGTCGTCGTGCCCGCGCGCGACCATGAGGACCGTGGCGCCGCGCCGGGCGACCGCGTGCGCGGTGGCCAGACCGATCCCGGAGGACGCGCCGGTGATGAGCACGATCCGTCCGGCGAGCGGGTCGCCGGTGACCGACACGCGGCCGCGCTGCGGGTCGAGGTGATCGCGCCAGTACTGCCACAACCGCTCGGCGTAGCTGTCGAACGACGGCACGGTCAGACCGGCGCCGCGCAGCTGGGCGCGGGTGGAGTCGCTGATGAACTCCGCGGAGAACGAGGTGTGCGGAGCGACTTCGGCGGGGATGCCCACCTGTTCGAGCAGGAAATCGCGCACGGTGGTGACGCCGGGGATGTGTGCGAGGCCGCTGAGGGCCAAGCCGCTGCCGGGCACCGTGCCCAGGCCGGTCGGGGCGCCCGCCGCCGCGGCGAGCGCGCGGTACACCTCCGCGAACGGCTGCGGTTCCGGGTTGACCAGGTGGAAGGTCCGTCCGTCCAGGCCGGGGCGGCGGATCAGTTCTCCCATGGCGGCCGAAACGTAATCGACCGGAACGATATTGGTCGCGCCGAGATCGGGCAGCGGCAACGGCAGATCGGACGGCAGCGTGGCCAGCCGCGCGATCGCGCCGAAGAAGTAGTAGGGGCCGTCGATCTTGTCCATCTCGCCGGTGCGGGAATCGCCCACGATGATCGCGGGCCGATAGACCCGCCAGCGCACCCCGCGCGACTCGCGGACCAGCTTCTCGGCGGCGAACTTGGTGCGGTGGTACGGCGAGGTCAGCTGCTGCCCGAGGTCGAAGTCCTCCTCGAAGAACTTGCCCTTGTGGTCGCCCGCCACCGCCACGGAGGACACGTGGTGCAGCACCGCGCCCAGTTCGGCGGCCAGGGCCAGCACCGAACGCGTGCCGGTGACGTTCGCGGCGTGCGCGGTGTCCTCGTCGGCCGTCATGTCGTAGACGGCGCCGAGGTGAACGATGTGGTCGGCCTGCGGCGCCTCGCACGCCAAGCCGAGTCCTTCGGCGGTGAGATCGCCGATCAGGGCGTAGACCCGTTCGGCGCCGCGCCAGCCCGAGGCGATATCGGTGAACTTCCCCAGCGACGTCTCACGCACCAGCACGTGGACGATCGCTTCCGCGTCGTGGTCGAGCAGGTCTTGCACAACCCGCCTGCCGAGGAATCCGGTTCCGCCCGTCACGATGTAAGTGGCCATCGCACTCTCCTGCTGTTCACTCGAACCTTGTTGTCGCACAAGTCATCCGGCATGCGGCAATGGATGCGGACAGCGTGATTCGGCCCCCAGCGACAGACGTCGGGCCGAAAGTAGGAACACCTTCGTCCTGACTTATTACTGAAGAGTAATCGACCGCTCTCGACCCCGGCAAGCGATCATGAGCCGTTCACCATGTGGGACTGATCACCCGTCTGCGCAGGTCAAACGGTATGTGTTACAAAGATTTCCAGTTACCCGGATTCTGGTCGGGTGTCCAGCAAATAGATGGCGTCCGGTGCCGCTACTTCTTCTCGACGCGGGCGGGCGGCGTCTGCAGTGGAGGCTTGTCGCGCAGGAACGTCTCGAGGGCGTCCAGGTCGGTCGGGCCCACCGCGGTATCGGTGCCCTCGGTGAAGACGGTGAATCCGTCGCCCCCCGAGGCCAGGAAGTTGTTGGTCGTGATGCGATAGGTGGCGACCGGGTCGAGCGGCCGGCCCGCGATGCGGACGCTGTCCGCGATCACCTTCGCGCCCGCGGGGGCGGTGGCGGAGTAGGCGTAGCCGATCCCCGCCGGAGAGAGGATCGTCGCTCTGCCGGAGTCGTTCCACTGCTGTTCCAGCAGGCGCAGGAGCTGGCTGCCGGTCAGCGTGAGCGTGACGACCTGGTTGCCGAACGGTTGGACGGTGAAGAGGTCGCCGTAAGTGACCTGTCCCTGCTTCAGGTCCGCGCGCACGCCGCCGGGGTTCATGAAGGCGGCGACGGCGGCGGACGGACCCGCCGTGACCGACAGCATGGAATCGGCGATCACATCGCCCAGTGGTGAGGTGCCCGCAGGCGCCGGATCGTGCGGGAGAGTGGTCGCGGTCGCGCCGACCACGCGGCCCGCGCGCGGGCGCGACTGTTCGGTGTAGAAATCGATCAGCGCGGTGGTCTCCGCGTCGGGCGTCACCTCGCGGGTGACCACGCGGTTGACCGCCGAGGCGTGCACGCCGTCGCTGCCGAAACGCAGCGTGACATCGGTGATGAGCCGCCCGTACGAGGCCGCCTGGGTGATCACCTTGCCGCCGATGGTGCACACGTAGGGCTGGTGGCTGTGCGCGGTGAAGACCGTCCGGACCGCGGGGTCGATGCGCTCGGCCAGTCCCGTGACGTTCGGCGTGACGTTCGCGCAACCGTTGTAGTCCAGCGCCGCGTCCCGCTCTGGCCGCTGGGAACCGCCGTCGTGCACCAGCGCCACGATCGCCTCGGCGCCCGCCGCCTTCAGCTCCGGCACGTAGCGGTTGATCGCGGCGGCTTCGTCGCCGAAGTGGAAGCCCCGGATCCCTTCGGGCAGCACGATACTCGCGGTTTCGGGCGTGACCGTGCCGACTACGCCGATGCGGTGGCCGCCCACCTCCAGCATGGTCCACGGACGCAGCGCGGGCGGCAGGTTGCCCTGCGCGTCGGTGACGTTCGCCGCCAGATAGGGAAACTTCGCGCCGGTGAACGGGGCGCCGGGAGAACATCCGTCGTAGGCGCACCCGCCGCGCTGCAAGCGCGCCAATTCCAGTACGCCGTCGTCGAATTCGTGATTGCCGACCGCGGACGCGGCCACTCCCACGTGATCGAGGAAGTCGATCGTCGGCTCGTCGTGGAACAGGCTGGAGATCAGCGGACTGGCCCCGATGTTGTCCCCGGCCGCCAGCACGGCGCTGGACGGATACGCCGCCTTCAGCCGGGCGAGATGGGTGGCGAGGTACGCGGCTCCGCCCGCCTCGTAGTGCGCGATCTTGCCGTTGGATCCGCTCGGCGGCTGCAGATTCCCGTGCAGGTCGTTGAAGCCGAACAGGTGCACCTCGTCCGGTTGCGCCCCGCGCAGGTCGTTCGTCGAGATCAGGGGCACGATCCCGGCGACCGTCGACGGGCCGGGACCACTGCCGGGATCGGACGTCGTGCCGCAACCCCCTACCAGACCGGCGCCGGCGAGACCGGCAAGAATCACGGCGATGCGACGGCGCGCTCTCATACCATGACTGTCCCACGGCGGCGGCGTTCGCGCACGACGGCCGAAATGCGGCGCGGCACAAGGGGATGCGCCGTGCCGGTCCGGCTACTGCGCGTCCGGGAACTGTTCGGCGAGTTCCTCGAAGACCGCGGTGTTCATCGCGAAAGCGCGCTTGCCCTCGTCGAGCACGCGGCGGCGTTCCAGGTCGTCGAGGTCCAGCTGGTCGAGCAGGCCGCGGTATTCCCGCTTGAACGCCGCCGGATTACCCACGCCGTCGAAGACGTAGAAGCGGACTCCGTCGCCGCGATGGGGCAGGTTCCACAGCTTCTCCGCGGTGCCGCGGATGACCTGCCCACCGGACAGGTCGCCGAGATAACGGGTGTAGTGATGGGCGATGTACCCGGCGGGCCACTCGCGCGCGCACTCGTCGATGCGTTCGGCGTAGGCGGCGGTGGCCGGCAACGGTTCCAGGCCGGTTCGCCAGCCGGGACCGAGCAGATGCGTGAGGTCGCGCTCGAGTTCGGCGGTGCGGGCCAGCTCGGGCCGGATGAACGGCCCGGCCACCGGGTCGTCGGCCAGCGTGGCCCACCGCTGTTCGAGCGCGCGATAGATGAACCAGAGCTGACCGGTGTAGCGGTGATACGAGTCGACACCGAGCGATCCGCCGAGCATGTCGCTCATGAAGCGGGAGTTCTCCGCCTCCGCATGCTGTTGCGCGGTGGCGGTGCGGATCTGCGTCGAGAACGGCACTGCTTCCGACATGTCCGAACCACCTCACCTCACACCGGGGCGCCGCCCGATCGCGGCGCCCTGACCAGTTCGATATGAGGTTACCGGGCGGGCGTTCGGCGCGCATGCGCCTCGCGGCTCACTGCGCCGGCGCCGAACGGCGGCGGCGCCGCACGATCGGGCGGCGCAGCGAGCCGAACCGGCGCAGTATCCGCGGTCTGCGCACGGTGCGGTCGCACCATTCGCCGAGGGTGACGCCCGCCGCGAGCGCGCAGCCGATGCCGAAGGCCGACAGCAGCTGATTGCCCCCGATCAGCAGTTCGTCGTTGAGCAGCGCGTAGAGCCCGCGGTAGACCTTGAGGCCGGGAAGCAGCGGAGTGATGCCCGCGACGGCGACGACCAGCGGCGGTGTCAGCGCGCGGCGGGCCATCAGGCCACCGGCCAGGCCGACCAGCGTCGCCGCGACGCCGGAGGAGATGACGGGGCCGAAACCCGCCTCCTGGATGGCGAGGAAGCAGATGATGCCAGCGGCGCCGCTGCCCGCCGCTGCGGCCAGCGCCCGTCGTTCGGCGTAGCAGGCGAGCGCGAACGCCAGGGCGGCCACCGCACCGGCCAGGATCTTCACCGGCAGGTCGGTGAGGTCGCGGGAGGAGGTCAGATAGACCGGCGGCACGGTGGCGTCGAGGAGATCGGCGATGCGCAGGGTGAGCGCGATGCCCGCGATGATGCCGCCGGTCATCATCATCACCTCCAGCATGCGGGCCGTTGCGGTGATCGGCGCGCCGGTTATCGCGTCCTGCACCGAGCCGACCAGCTGCAATCCACTGAGCAACACGGTGATTCCGGCCGCGATGATCAGGGTCGGGTCGACGTCGATCCGCAGGCGCGCGGCCAGGCTCGCCAGCACGATGGCCGGGATCGCCGCGATGGCCCCGCCCACCATGTGCTGGAAGAAGAACGGCAGCCCGTAGCGATTGAGGACGCGATTGGCGCGGTCGATCGCCGCGGTGGTCGCGAAACTGACCGCGGCCACGAGGGCGCCCGCGCCGAGCAGCGCCGCGATCGCCGCCGCCATCAGCGACCACGCCGCGGTGGCCGTCCACCGGTGATACGGGTGTGGCGCCGAGGTGATCGCGTCCAGTGCGGCGCGGGCCTGCTGCGGCGGGACCACCTCGTTGCGAATCCGGCGGGTGAGCCGGTCCACGGCGGCGAGCCGGGTGAAATCCAGGGCGCGGTAGTGCACGATCCGCATCGTGCTGGCCGGGGGCAGCGCGGGGCCGCGGTCGGCCCAGATGCGGATGGCGTCGTAGGTGACGTCGATGCTGCAACGGGACAGCCCGTAGGTGGCGGCGATGAACCGCACCGTCGTGGTGGTGTCCACCACGCCGGTGCCTGAGGCCAGCACCACTTCGCCGACCCGGACCGCGAGGTCGAGGACCTCGGCGACCCTGGCGTCGTCGGTGAGGTCGATCGGCTGCAACGGCGTCGGCGCGGTGACGATGGTGTCCGCGGTCGCCTGCCGGTCCGCGACCAGCAGGCCGACGGCCTGGGTGACGACCGGAATCGGCCGGGCGCGCCGCAGGCGAAGCCCGCGACGCCAGCCGAAGTGATCCACCCGTTCGGTGGTGGGATCGCCTACGGAAGTTGCGTCAGGACTCATGGAGGCGAACCTAGTCATCGGATGACTTCTCGGCATCCGTGCGGGTCGCGGCGGGCGCGCCGGTTGTGCCCGGCCCCTTGGTGCCCCCGGCGATCCGTGGTAGAACTTGTTCTAATTTCGGCGATGGGAGCGCGTACGGTGCGGTACGGAATCGTGTTGTTCACCAGCGATCGGGGCATCACCCCCGCGGACGCGGCGGTGGCCGCCGAGCGTGCCGGATTCGACACGTTCTATGTGCCCGAGCACACCCACATCCCGGTGGTCCGTGCCGCGGCGCACCCGCGCACCGGCGACGCGAGCCTGCCGGACGACCGCTATCTGCGGACCCTGGACCCGTGGGTCGCGCTGGGCACCGCCGCTTCGGTGACCGAGCGCATCGGATTGTCCACCGCGGTGGCGCTGCCCGCCGAACACCATCCGATCACGTTGGCCAAGACCATCGCCTCGCTGGATCATCTCTCCGGCGGCCGGGTCAGCCTCGGTGTCGGATTCGGCTGGAACACCGACGAACTGGCCCACCACGGCGTGCCGGCGGGCAAGCGCAGGACGGTGCTGCGGGAGCACCTGGAGGCGATGCGCGCGCTGTGGACCGAAGAGGAGGCCCGCTTCGACGGCGAGTTCGTCACCTTCGGCGCGAGCTGGTCCTGGCCGAAGCCGGTGCAGAAGCGCATTCCCGTCCTGCTCGGCGCGGCGGGCACCGAGAAGAATTTCACCTGGCTGGCGAAGCACGCCGACGGATGGATCACCACACCCACCGAGGACGACCTGGACCAGAAGATCGCTCTGCTGCACCGGGTATGGCGCGAGCAAGAACGCGCCGACAGCCCCGAGGTCGTGGCGCTGGCCGGGCGGCACGACGCCGCGCAACTGGCGCGCTGGGCCGGATCCGGGGTCACGGAAGCGGTTTTCGGACTGCCCGACCGTTCCGCGGAGGATGTGCGGGCCTATCTCACCCGCCTGGCGGGGAAGCTGGGGATCGAGCACGCCGGGTGACACGCCGGCGCATCCTCGCCGACGGACTGGTTGAGGCGCTCGGGGCGCGCCCACCGGCGTGACTGTGAGGGTGCGGCCCGGGTCGCTCATCGTGGGGGCTGGGCCCGTGTCGCGCTGAAAGCTCGAACGCCATGGGCAGCACGACCTGTCCCGTCGCGTTACGCAGCTCGACCGCCCTGGCGTCGGCCTCGACGCGAACGTGCCCGCGTCGAGGACGGCTCGGGTGCGCGATCGTCGGTGCAGGTTTCCAGTGGCCGGGGAAGCGGCCCGCGCGAAGCGGATTCGCGCGGGCCACGAGCCGGACCTGTCAGCGCAGGTCGCGGCGGCGGAAGGCGGTGATGCCTACGGCGAGCAGCGTCGCGGCGAGCGCGAGCAGCCACAGCAGCGGCTGAGCCTGGAATTCGGAGCCGGGCACCTTCGGCGGGTGGACGAACGGCACGAGATCCAGCATCCAGTGCGGCAGGCCGTCGAGCGAGCCGACGAAGAAGATCACCACCATGGCGCTGAGCACGCCCCACGCGACCGGCGCGAACCGCGGTGCGACGCCGTAGAGCGCGACCGCGATCCCCGTGACCACCCACACGGCGGGCACCTGCACGGCGGCGGCGGCCAGCGACTGGCCGAGCTTGGTGCCGAGGTCGCCGCCGGTGCCGCCGTAGACGACGCCGATCGCCACGCCGGAGACCAGCAGTGCCGCGGCGGGGCCGAGCAGCGCGAAGCCGATGTGGCTCAGCGCGTAGCGGACGCGCCCGACGGCGCCCGACAGCGTGGCTTCGACCCTGGCGCTGGTCTCCTCGTCGTGCAACCGCAGGGCGGCGGAGATCGAGTAGGCGGACGCGGCCGCGGCGAGCATCGTGATCGCGTAGGTGATGAAGGACTGCTGCAACTGCTGTGAGCCGCCCATCCTGGTGACCATGTCGCGGATGGACGCGCTGCCGTCGAGCATGTCGCCGACGCTGTTCACCGCGCCGCCGATGAGCAGGCCGTAGAGGGCGAAGCCGATCGTCCACGCCAGCAGGGTGCCGCGCTGCAACCGCCAGGCGAGCCCGAACGGGCCGGACAGGATCGCCGCCGCCGCGGACGGCCCCGGACGCTCGGCGATGAGTCCCGAACCGATGTCGCGATTGCCGAGCAACGCGTAGGCGACGGCGGTGGCGAGCACGGCGAGTGCGGCGAACAGCAGCAGCACCCACCAGCGTTCCTCGGCGTACGGGCGGATCTGCAGCGACCAGCCGATGGGGGACAACCAGGACAGCACGCCGTTTCCGGCGTCACCGACCGCGCGCAGGGCGAAGGCCGCGCCGAGCGCGCCGAACGCCACGCCGCGCGCCACCCTGGCGCCCGAGCTCACCTGGGCGGCGACCGCGGCCACCGCGGCCCAGACGATGCCCGACGCCGCGAGGGCGGAGCCGAAGGCAAGCGATCCCCCCAGTGGCAGGTCGGTGCCGTAGAGCGACAGCGCGCACACGACTCCGGCGAGCGCCGCGCCCGCGTAGGTCATGATCACGGTGGCGGTGAGACCGGCGTAGCGGCCGATGCTGGTGGCGCCCACCAGCTCCGCGCGGCCGGTCTCCTCCTCGACGCGGGTGTGGCGGATCACCGTGAGCACCGTGGCGATGGCGATCATGGTGTACATGGCCCCGGCCTTCCAGGTGCCGATCGACCCGAGCGCGGAGCTGAACACCGGCCCGTACATGGCGATCAACGCGGGGCTGTCGGCCGTGGTCCGCGCGAAGCTGTCCAGGGACGCCTGATTGTCGTAGAGATCCTTGATGCTGACGACCTGGAAGGCGGGCATCACTCCGATCAGCAGCGTCCACAGCGGCAGCACGATCCGGTCGCGCCGCAGATACAACCGCAGCAACCGTCCGGTGCCCGCGAAGTCGCCGGAAACACCGAATGCCGGCGCCGCCGCGGCGCGGCCGGCGATGGCGGTGGTCATGCTCGCACCTTCTCCCCGGTGGCCGCGCCGGACTCGGCGTCGTGACCGTCGACGTGGTAATGCCGCAGGAACAGCTCCTCCAGCGTGGGCGGCGTGCTGGTCAGGCTGCGCACGCCCGCGTCGCCGAGCACCCGGATCAGCTCGCCGAGGTGCTCGTTGTCGACCTGGCAGCGCAGCGTGTGGTCGTCGAGTTCGATGTCCTCCACGCCCGGGATGCGGCTCAGATCGCCCGCGTCCCCGGTCAATTCGGCGGTGATCGACGTGCGCGACAGATGGCGCAGATCCGACAGCGACCCGCTCTCCACCGTGCGCCCGGCCCGGATGATGGTCACCCGGTCGCAGAGCACCTCGACCTCGGACAGGATGTGGCTGGACAACAGGACGGTCGCGCCGCGCTCCCGCGCCTCGCGCACGCACTCCCGGAAGACCTGCTCCATCAGCGGGTCCAGACCCGAGGTCGGCTCGTCGAGCAGCAGCAGCGGCGCGTCGGAGGCCAGCGCCGCGACGAGCGCGACCTTCTGGCGATTGCCCTTGGAATAGGTGCGTGCCTTCTTGCGGGGATCGAGATCGAAGCGCTCGATCAGCTCGTCGCGCCGCCGCACGTCGAGACCGCCCCGCATCCGGGACAGCAGATCGATGGTTTCCCCGCCCGACAGCGACGGCCACAGCGTGACATCGCCTGGCACATAGGCTAATTCGCGGTGCAGGGCGACCGCGTCGGCCCACGGGTCGCGGCCGAACAACCTGGCTCGCCCGCCCGTGGCGCGCAGGATGCCCAGCAGCACCCGGATGGTGGTGGACTTGCCCGCGCCGTTGGGGCCGAGGAAGCCGTGGATCTCGCCTTCGGCCACGGTGAGGTCGAGGCCGTCCAGCGCGGTGACGTGACCGAAAGTCTTACGCAGATCGCGGACTTCGATGATGTCGGACATCACTTCTCCTTGGTGAATGTGTCCAAGATCGTGGGATCGGTGAGCAGCCCCTGGGTGTAGAACTCCAGGGCTGGTGGGGTGAGTTCTTCGGAGAGCTCGCGAATCGCCTTGCGATAGTCGATCTTCTCGTCGCGGTGCTGGCGCATCTGCATGTACAGCATCGTTGCGCCGACGTTGAGCAGCATCAGGTAACGGGCGCGTGCCGCCGGATCGCGGCTCGGTTTGATCGTGCCCGCCTCGACCGCCTTCTCGATGTATCCCTCGGCATCGGCGGCCATGTGCTCGAACAGTGATTCCGCCATCGGTCCTCCCGCCTGCAGGCTGCGCACCATGTAGGCGACCAGCGGCGCGTACGACTCGATCTCGGCCAGGGCATCGAGCATGCCCGCCTTCACCGACGACGCGGTGATCGCCTTGACCTTCTCGTCGCGGATCAACTGCAACACCCGATCGTCGCAGGCGGCCCGCAGGCCGTCCTTGGAACCGAAGTGATGGTTGACCAAACCGGGGGAGACGCCGGCGGCTGCGGCGATCTTGCGGACTCCGACCTGGAATCCGTGTTCGCCGAACACCTCGATCGCGGTATCGCGAATGCGCGCCGCGGTGGTCAGATCCTCGGCGGATCCTTGCGGAACGGGCTGTTGGTTAAACACATGTTCAGTATATTAAACACTCGTTCAACGGTCGAGCAAGACCTTGCGCCGACTTGTCCTGCGTCACGGTTTGCCGCGCGTGTACGGGGCTATCGTCGAGACATGACTAGCGGCACGGCAACGACGGCGGACCACCTTCGCGCGGCACTCGACGGCCCATGGGCGGCCGTCCGGGACGAAGCCCGCACCCTGCTGGCCGGGGAGGAGTTCACCGCCGATCCCTACCTCGACTACAAGGCCGCTCGGGCGCGGGTGCTCGAGCAGATGAAGGCGATCTCCACCATGGGTTTCGCCGAACGCGGTTTCCGCAGGGAGAACGGCGGCACCAGTGAGCCGGGCGCCGCTGTGGTCGGCCTGGAGATGCTGGCGTACGCGGATCTGTCGCTGTGGGTCAAATCGGGTGTGCAGTGGGGACTTTTCGGCGGCGCCGTGGAGAACCTCGGCACCGAACGGCACCGGGAGTACATCGAGCGGTTGATCTCGCTGGACCTGCTCGGCTGCTTCGCCATGACCGAGTCCGGGCACGGCAGCGACGTCGCCAACCTGGAGACCACGGCGACCTACGACCCGGAGACCGAGGAGTTCGTGGTGCACTCGCCGACGCCGTCGGCGCGCAAGGACTACATCGGCGGCGCGGCCGAACACGCCAGGATGGCCGCGGTGTTCGCGCAGCTCATCACGCGCGGCGAGAACAAAGGCGTGCACTGCCTGCTGGTGCCGATCCGGGACGAGAACGGCGCCGATCTACCGGGCGTGACCACCTACGACGACGGTCTCAAAGGCGGCTTGCCCGGCGTGGACAACGGGCGCATCGTCTTCGATCACGTGCGCGTGCCCCGGGAGAACCTGCTCAACCGCTATGCCGACGTCGCGCCGGACGGCACCTACAGCTCGGAGATCGAGAATCCGAGCCGCCGGTTCTTCACCACGCTCGGCACGCTGGTCCGCGGGCGGGTCAGTGTCGGCGGCGCGGCGGCGGCGGGCGCGCGCGTGGCCTTGAGCATCGCGGTGCGCTACGCGTTGCAGCGCCGCCAGTTCTCCGACCCCGACACCGGGGTGGAGACCGTGCTGCTGGACTACCGCAGCCATCAGCGCCGCCTGCTGCCATTGGTCGCGAAGTCCTACGCGCTCGCGTTCGCGCAGAACGACCTGGTGCGGCGGATGCACCTGGTGCAGACCGGCCAGAATCTCGAGCCCGGCGCGCAGCGCGCACTGGAGAAGCGCGCGGCCGGCCTGAAGGTCGCGCAGACCGCGCATGCCACCCGCGCCATCCAGGAATGCCGCGAGGCGTGCGGCGGTGCGGGGTATCTCACGGAGAACCGGCTGGTCACGCTGAAGGCCGACACCGATGTCTTCACCACCTTCGAAGGCGACAACGTCGTGCTGACCCAGTTGGTGGCGAAGGAACTGCTGACCGCCTACGCCGACGAGGTGCGCGACCTGGACGCGCTGGGCTGGGTGCGCTTCGCCGCCACCATGGCCGGTGACGTGGTGCGCAAGCGGTCCGGTGTGCGTCAACTGATCCAGACCCTGCGTGACCGCGGGGACGACTCCATCGACGAGGGCGACCTGTCGCGCCGGGTGGTGCAGCTGCAATTGTTCGCCGACCGTGAGGACTACCTGGTCCGCACCGCCGCGCACCGGCTGCGCGCCAGGGCCGAGGAGACCGGCCCGTTCGAGGCGTTCAACAACGCCCAGGACCACATCCTGGCCGCGGGCGCCGCGCATATCGACCGGCTGGTGCTGGAGGCGTTCATCGAAGGAATCTCCGACATCGAGGATCCGGCCGCGCGCGAACTCGCCGATTGGATGTGCGACCTGTTCGTCTACTCCACCATCGAGGAGAACCAGGCCTGGTACATCATGCACCGGTTCATGTCGGTGGACCGGGCCAAGACCGTGCGCCGCGGGGTGAACGAACTGGTCGACCGGCTGCGTCCGCACGCGCTGACCCTGGTGGAGGCCATGGGCGTGCCGGAGACCATGCTGCGCGCGGCCATGCTCGACGACGCCAGCGTCTTCCAGCGCGACCAGCCGGTGCCGGCGTCGTCGTAGCGGCCCTGCCGCCGCGCTCGCCGGCGGCCGGTCAGCCCGGTCCGTACGCCGCGAGCGCGGTGACCAGGAACCACACGACCCAGACGAAGCCGACGACCATGCCGATGGCCAGTACGGTGCGCATCACCGCGCGCCCGAAGTCCATGTCGCCGGACTCGCGCGGGTACAGCTTCCACGGGCTGTACCAGGGCGCCCGGATGACGAAGCCGGAGGCCTGCGCTTCCCGTTCGGCCTGGGCGAGTTCCTCCGCGTAGGCCTCGGCCTGCGCCTGGTTGGGCCCGCCGTGCCAGAGCGTGATGTCGATCGGGCCGAGGAAGCCCTCGTTGAGCAACTCCTGCGGCGCGGGCAGGTAGGGCAGGATGCCGAGACCGCGGAACGCGACGGCGACGTCGTTGGCCGTCCAGAGGAATTTCTCCTCGGTGGCGAGCGCGTCGAAATAGTGCCGCAGCCGCCGCGGATCGTCGCCGATGATCACGTCGAAACTCGGGTCGGCCCACCGCTGTTCGAGCTGCAGCTGCGCGCCCGGCATCGGGACGAGCAGGGCGACGCCGTGCACCACCCGCTGCCCGAGGCCGCGGGCGGCCAGCCATTCCTGCAGCGCGAAGGTGTGCTCGCGCGACTTGTCCAGCGGCGTGCGGCGGTCGCGGCTCTCCGTCGCCACCGGTTCGCCGTTGATGGTCCACTCGCCGTTCAGCGGGACCTCGAGCACGCCGTCCTGGCGCGCGACCAGCGCGTCGGCCTCGATCACCACGCAACTGGTCGGGGTCCAGATCACGGCATCGAACTGGTGCAGCCGATCCTTGTGGAACAGGCTGCAGGTGATGGTCGCGACACCGTGCGGACTGTCGGGGTCCTTCCAGGTGCGCAGCCAATCGATCAGCGCCCGCTCGGCATTGGTGCCTGCGGCGTTCTGGACTCGCACGAGCATTGGCGTCCACCCTTCACGTCGGCACTCGACAGTGGACAGGATACGAGGTGCCGCAACGGATTCGCCGCGCCAGTGCCGCCCGGCGGCGTGTCGGGCGCGAAGCGCGGTGGCCGGGCTACTCCGGCTCCTCGGCGTCGATCCGGCCCGCTCGCACGGCCTCGGTCAGTTCGGCATGGTCGGCTTCGGTGCGGTCGGCATAGCGCACCGCGAACGCGGCCACCGCGTCGTCGAAGCGCTCGTCGTCGTCCAGATACCCCGAGAGCAACCGCGGGTCCAACGAGCGGGAATGGGCCCTGGCCAGCAGCGCGCCCGCCAGCCGTCCGTAGTCGTCGAGATCGTCCGCGGGCAGCTCGGCGGGATCGATGCTGCCCTTCATGTTGCGGAATTGCCGGACGATGAACGGCAATTCCGCGCCGTCTCCGCCCGGGACGAGGGACGTCCATCCGAGCAGGAGATCGGACTCGGATTGAACGAGCCTGGCGCCCCGCACGATTCGCTCACCCTCGTGCCGGGCGGCGGGCGTCGGCAGGAACGGGGCGAGCGCCGCCGTCGCGGCCTGCTTCACCTGCAGGACCAGCGCCTCGCCGTCGTTGCCGTGCAACAGCGCCAGGTAACTGTGCAGGCCGACGCTGCCGGTCCCGACGATCCGGAAGGCGATGTCGGACACCGCGAAGCGGGCCAGCAGATTGCGCCGCGATTCGGGCAGGGTGTCGGCGTAACGCTCCAGCCCGCCGATCACCGCCTCCGCGACGCGCTCGTCCACCGCGGTGAGAATCGGAGGATCGCTGACGAAGCGGTGCTTGCGGATGCCGGTCCGGTGATCCTCGAGGTGCTCGGTCCACTTGGCCACCACCTTGGCGCTGGTGTTCTTGCGGGCCTTCTTCGCCGCCTTCTCGAAGTCGTCGAGCAGGTCGTCGGCCTTGGCCCTGGCCAGCACCGACTCGTCGGGCAGCGCGCACCAGGACGTCATGAACGGCATCGCGGCCAGCTCCGCCACGGCCAGGCGGTAGGAACGGGCGGCGTCGCGCGCCGCGGTGCGGCACTCGTCCTCGTCGGCGCCTGCCTCGCGGCCGGCCAGCACCAGACCGGCCGCAAGGCGCTCCAGGTCCCATTCCCACGGGCCGGGCACGGTCTCGTCGAAATCGTTGATGTCCATGATGATCTCGCCGCGCGCGGTGCCGTACAGGCCGAAATTCGCCGGGTGCGCGTCACCGCAGAGCTGGGCGGTGAGACCGCTGTCCGGGCCGCCCGCCAGATCGGCCGCCATCAAGCCCGCCGCACCCCGGTAGAAGGTGAACGGCGAGGCGATCATCCGCCCGATCCGCAGCGGGATCAGATGCGGCAGCCGGCCCGCGTTGCTCGCCGCGACGAAGTCGAGCACGCTGGGACGCCGGGCTCCGGTGGCCTCCCGGTCCCGCGCGATGACCGGAACCCGCTGACGCAGCGCGTGTCCCCGAGCGCGCACCTCCGCGGCGGGAACATAGGAGCGCAGGTCGATACCACTGTCTGACACGACGGATCACGCTAGCCGGTGGCAACCGTCCCTGCCGCGTGGTGTCGGCCTCACTGGGCCGGAATGCGAGGCGGTGCGGGCTCGATCGGCAAACGCAGAGCGCCCGGCGCAGCGGCGGGTACCGCTGGTCGCGCGGGCGGCACCGCGGCGACGCGCCGGTAGGGCGACCCCAGTTCCGGTCGCGGGTCCGGATCGCCACGGTTGGGCCAGAACGCCATCGCGCGCTCGGCTTGCGCGGTGATCGTCAGCGAGGGGTTCACGCCGAGATTGGCGGTGACCGCGGAGCCGTCCGCGACGTGCAGGCCGGGATGGCCGTAAACCCGTTGGTAGGGGTCGACCACGCCGGTGCTCGGGCTGTCGCCGATCACGCAGCCGCCGATGTAATGGGCGGTGGCCGGGATGTCGAACACGTCCATGATCAGCCCGTGGGTGTCGCCGTCGACCTTCGCGCCGAACCGCCTGCCGATGTCGTGGGCCAGCGGGATCCAGGTCGGGTTCGGCTCGCCGGTGCCCTGCCTGGTGCGCAGCCGCCCGCGTTCGCGGAACGAGGTCAGCGAGTTGTCCAGCGACTGCATGATCAGCAGAATCACCGACTTCTCCGAGGCGTGCCGCGCGTCGAGGCTGCGCAGGAACACCAGCGGATGCAGCACGATCGCCAGCAGGAAGCGCAGGAAGCGGAACGCGCCGCCGTCCACGATCGGCACCGACATCGGGAACAGCGCGTTCTGGCCCTTGCCGTAGTGACACACCTCGACGTGGGTGTCGGGCTCCGGGTGGATCGATGAGGTGATCGCGATGCCCTCGGCGAAGTCGCGGCGGGCCCGGCTGACCACGTTGAGGATGGCCTCGGAGTTGCTGCGGGTGAGTTCGCCGAGCCGGGGGGACAGGTGCGGCAGCGCGCCGTCGTCGCGCATCTTGTGCAGCAGTTTCTGGGTGCCGAGCGCGGCGCCGGCGAACACCACCTGCTCGGCGGTGAAGGTTCTGCGTTGCTTGCGGATCCAGCGGCCGGAGCGCTCGGTGTCGACGGCGTACCCGCCGCCGGGCAGTGGCCGCACGGCGGTGGCGGTGGTCATCGGGTGAACCTGCGCACCAGCCTGCTCGGCGAGGTAGAGATAGTTCGTGGTGGTGGTGTTCTTGGCGTTGTGCGGGCAGCCGGTGAAGCAGCGCGCGCAGTGCACACAGCCGTTGCGGCGCGGGCCCGCTCCGCCGAAGTAGGGGTCGTCGACCTCGGTGCCCGGATCGCTCTCGTTGAAGAACACCCCGACATCGGTCGGATGGTAGGTGTCGGCCACGCCGAGGTCTTCGGCGATCTCCCGGATCACCTCGTCGGCCGGGGTCGTGCGCGGGTTCGGCGCCACGCCGAGCATGCGCTTGGCCTGGTCGTAGTAGGGCGCCAGTTCCGCGCGCCAATCGGTGATGTGCGCCCACTGCCGGTCGGTGTAGAAGTTCGGCAGGGGTTCGTAGAGCGTGTTCCCGTAGATCAGCGAGCCGCCGCCCACGCCGGCGCCGGAGAAGACCGCGCACTTGCCGAGCAGGCTGATCCGCTGCGGACCGGTGAGGCCCAGGCGCGGCGCCCAGATCGATTTGCGGACATTCCAATTCGTGCGCGGGATGTCCTCGGCGTTCCATCGGCGGCCCGACTCGAGCACGCCGACCCGGTAACCCTTCTCGGTGAGCCGCAGGGCGCTGACGCTCCCGCCGAAGCCGGAGCCGATCACCACCACGTCGTAGTCGAATGCGGACATGACTTCCTCTCGCTCACCGGCCACACAGTGAGAAATATTTCAAATCATTCTGTCATCGCCGCGCTGTGGCGGGAACCATCCTCGCACGGGGGACGCCGCCCCGATATCCGGAAATTCGGCCCGTGCGGATGGCGAGGACCGGGGTCGGTGGGGTATGCACGGGGCGTGACAACCGAATCGGGCGCCACCCAACCGGAGGAACGCGCCGCCGACGGCGGAGTGCGGGGCATCTTCGCCGACCGCATCCTGACCGTGCCGAACGTGCTGAGCGTGCTGCGCCTGCTCGGCGTCCCGCTGTTCCTGTGGTTGCTGCTGATCGAGCGGGCCGATGGCTGGGCGTTCGCTCTGCTGGTCGTCAGCGGCGTCACCGACTTCCTGGACGGCAAGCTCGCCCGGCTGCTCGAGCAGTCCTCCCGGCTGGGAGCCCTGCTCGACCCGTTCGTCGACCGGCTCTATCTGGTCACCACGCTGGCGGCCTTCGTGATCCGCGGCCTGATGCCGTGGTGGGTGGCCGTGATCCTGGTGGGGCGCGACCTCGTGCTCACCGCGACGCTGTCGGTGTACAAGCGCCGCGACCTGCCCCCGCCGGAGGTGATCTACCTGGGCAAGGCGGCCACCTTCGCGCTGATGTCCGCGCTGCCGTGGCTGCTGGCCGGGCAGATGGACTGGGCTGCCGCCGGTTTCGGGCGTGCCTTCGGCGGGGCACTGCTGATCTGGGGCACCGTGGTCTATGTCTGGACCGGCGTGCTCTATACCGGCAAAGCCATCGCGGTCGCAAGAGCGATACCGGCTGTGGGGCATCGGACGGCCTAGCCGATAGAGTTTGCGTGCAACGTTCAAACGAAAGGACGGCCTGTGACCCAGACCCCCGAGGATCTGCGCTACACCGAGGAGCACGAGTGGGTACGCCGGATCGCCCCGACCCGGGTGCGGGTGGGCATCACCGACTACGCCCAGTCTCAACTCGGTGACGTTGTGTTCGTGCAGCTGCCCGAGACGGACGCGGACGTGGCCGCCGCGGACAGCATCGCGGAGGTGGAGTCGACCAAGAGCGTGTCCGACATCTACGCGCCGCTGAGCGCGAAAGTCGTTGCGGTGAACGACAAGCTGACCTCGGAGCCGGAGACGTTGAACACCGATCCCTACGGTGACGGATGGCTGTTCGAGTTGGAGGTGGGCGATGCGGCGAGTCTCGACGCGACGCTCGGTGAACTGCTCGATGCCGCAGGTTATCAAGGAGTTATCGGGGGCTGAGGCAGCCTTCCCAGTTCTACCTGCACGGGTGCGGCCCGGCAGGGTACGGTCAATGCCAACAGATGCACCCGGCGGCTGCGCCGGGAATCTAGAGACTCGACGGCAGGTCGTGGTGCCAGAGGCATCACCTGCTTGCATGGATAATCAGGTTCGAGGAGGAGAGAAACGGTGAGCGAGAACAAAGACCCGGGTTACGGGGAGACCGCGGCCGAGACGACGTCGGTCTTCCGCGCGGATTTCCTGAACGAGGTCGACGCGTCGCGCTCCGGAGAGCCGACCGGCGAGCAGCCGGTCCAAGGGGTCGAGGGTCTGCCCGTTGGCGCGGCCCTCCTGGTCGTCAAGCGCGGCCCGAACGCGGGCTCGCGGTTCCTGCTGGATCAGCCGACCACGTCGGCGGGGCGCCACCCCGACAGTGACATCTTTCTCGACGACGTCACCGTCAGCCGCAGGCACGCCGAGTTCCGACAGGACGACGATTCCTTCCAGGTCGTCGACGTGGGCAGCCTGAACGGCACGTATGTGAACCGGGAGCCGGTGGACTCCTCCGAACTGCAGAACGGTGACGAGGTCCAGATCGGCAAGTTCCGGCTGGTGTTCCTCACCGGACCGCGCGCCCAGGTGTCCGACTCGTCGGCGGGCGCGGGGAGTCTATGACAGCGTCGGCGCCGGGTCGCGCACTCATGAAAGGCTCGGAGTCATGAAGGACCCGGCGCTGTGACCGGTGCGGCGCAGTGGGCACGCGGAGGGATGTCGATCGGCTCCGTGCTCGACCTGCTGCGCCCCGACTTTCCCGACGTCACCATCTCCAAGATCCGCTTCCTGGAAGCGGAGGGCCTGATCCGGCCGGAGCGGACGCCTTCGGGCTACCGCAGGTTCTCCGTGGCGGATGTGGAACGGCTCCGGTTCGTACTGACCGCGCAGCGTGACCAGTACCTGCCGCTGAAGGTGATCAAGGAACAGCTCGAGGCGATCGATAGCGGTGCGGCGACGCTCGGCGTGCGGGAAGCCCGCGCCCGAGCGCACTCCGTCCGGCCCGGGGCGCCGGAGTCCGGGCGGGGCACGCCCGACACCGAACCGGCCGTGCCGGGTTCCGAGCGGGGTGCGCGCCCGGTGGCCGCCCCGCGCAGGCTCGGCGTCGTGCCGAGCGAGATCTCCCCGGAAGATCTGCGGTTCGATCACGAAATCCGGGTCACCCGCGCCGATCTCCTGGACCAGGCCGGGATCGAGGAGAAGTTCCTCAACGACCTCATCCGGGCCAACTTGATCACGCCGGGCCCGGCGGGATATTTCGACGCCGACGCCGTCACGCTGGCCAAAACCGCACGGGCGATGGCCGAATTCGGTTTGGAGGCACGGCATCTGCGTGCGTTCAAGCTCGCCGCCGACCGGGAGGCCGCGCTCGTGGCGCAGATCGTCGCCCCGATCGCGAAGAGCCGGGACGCTGGTGCGCGCGCCCGCGCGGAGGAGACGGTGCGCGAACTGGCCGCGCTGTCGCTGACCTTGCACACCTGTCTGGTCAAGTCCTCGGTCCGGGGCTCGCTCGGGGGCTGACCCCCGTCGGGCCCCTCGGCCCGGAGGTCGCGGCGATCCAACACCCTGATTTCTGCTGTGCAGACGGATCGCTGGACCGGTGCCGGTTCGCCTAGACTCGTGGTACGGCGAGCTCTGCAGCGGTCATGCCGGGCCGGCGGCGAGTATGGGAGGCAGTGCGATGAGCGAAATGCGCGTGATCGGCATCCGTGTCGAGCAGCCACAGAACCAGCCCGTGCTGTTGCTCCGCGAAGTGGCGGGCGACCGGTATCTGCCGATCTGGATCGGGCAAGCCGAGGCGACGGCGATCGTGCTCGAGCAGGAGGGGGTGACCCCGATCCGCCCGCTGACGCACGACCTGATCAAGGTCCTGATCACCGAGTTGGGGCACACCCTGAAGGAAGTGCGGATCGTCGATCTGCAGGAGGGCACCTTCTACGCGGATCTGGTCTTCGAGAACGATCTGCGGATCTCGGCGCGGCCGTCGGATTCGGTTGCGATCGCCTTGCGGGTGGGTTGCCCGATCCATGCCGAGGAGTCGGTTCTGGAGGAGGCCGGCCTCGTCATGCCGGACGAGCGCGAGGACGAGGTGGAGAAGTTCAAAGAATTCCTGGAGTCGGTGTCTCCCGACGACTTCAAGGCGACCGATAGCTGAAGTAGAGGTCGAGACTTTTCCCGCGCGTCGCGTTTGGCTCGATGACGTCGCTGGCTGGACAATCGTGGGGAGTAATCTCGACAGTTGGGCCACGACCGTTTCGGCCGAATCCGCACCGATTCGGTCGGTGACGGCGCCGGGTCATCGATGAGGCTGGGAATGCGTCGGCGAAGCAAGGGAGTGGTCAGTGGCAGAGCAATCGCAGGATGTGGTACAGCCAGGACTGTTCCCCGACGACTCGGTACCCGACGATCTGGTGGGCTATCGCGTTCCCAGTGCGTGTCAGGTGGCCGGAATCACCTACCGGCAGCTCGACTACTGGGCGCGCACCGGTCTGGTGGTGCCCTCCATCCGCAGCGCGGCGGGCTCGGGTAGTCAGCGGCTGTACTCGTTCAAGGACATCCTGGTCCTGAAGATCGTCAAGCGGCTGCTCGACGCGGGCATCTCGCTGCAGAACATCCGGATCGCCGTCGATCATCTGCGCAGTCGAGGGGTGCAGGACTTGGCGGGGATCACGCTGTTCTCCGATGGCACCTCGGTGTACGAGTGCACCTCGGCCGAGGAGGTCGTCGATTTACTGCAGGGCGGGCAGGGCGTCTTCGGGATCGCGGTGAGCGGCGCCATGCGGGAGCTGACCGGCGCCATCGCGAACTTCCCCGCGGAGCGCGCGTCGGCGATCACCGAACGTCCGGAGGACGAGCTGTCGTTCCGTCGCAAGGCGCGGATGAACCGCAAGACGGGCTAGGATTCGCGGGTTCGGCGCGGAACGAAATGAACAAAACGCACGCACGGCCGGGCAAGGCGTCGAGCCTCCCGGCCGTGCGTTGTGGACATGCCGTCGGCGGTGGGTAGCAGGGCCACGGTGGCAGCGAGAGGGGGGCGCTGTGCAGACAGGCGACATCACCGGGCTCGTCGGCCCGATCGGCCGCATCGACGCGTTTCCGACCGTCGACGAACTGAACCGATTCGCCGACGCGCTGGCGGCCGGTCATCCGGACCGGATCTCGATCACCGAACTCGGACGTTCCCGCGGCGGCGACCCGATCCGGGAGGTGACGATCGGGTCCGGCGACCGGCACATTCTGGTGTTCGGCAATCCGCACCCGAACGAGCCCATCGGCATGGCCACGATCCGTCACCTGCTCGGCCGGATGGCGGCGGACGAGACGGTGACAGTGGGCGCCACTTGGCATTTCCTGCTGTGCGTCGACCCGGACGGCACCCGGTTGAACGAGGGCTGGTTCGCCGGTCCGCACACCAGAACCGGCGTGGCACGCGGCTTCTACCGCCCACCGGCGACCGAGCAGCCGGAATGGTGCTTCCCGACCGAGTGGCGCGGCAAGCGAGTGGGGGTGCCGTTGCCGGAGACGGAGGCGATGATGGCGCTGATCGACCGCACCCGGCCCGCGCTGATCGCCTCGCTGCACAACGCGGAATTCGGCGGCGGGTTCTTCTACACCGCCGGCGGCGATCCCGAGTACTGGGCGGCGTTGACCGCCGGGCTTTCCGCCGCGGGCGTGCCGATCTACCAGGGCGAACCCGACGCGCCGGGCGCTCGCGCGCTGGCGCCGGGCGTCTTCGAGCTGCCGCTGTTCGGTGCGATGGCCGATCTGCTCGCGGCCCAAGGGCTCGACGCGGTCGCCGCGCTGGGCGGAGGCGGCTGCCGGGACTACGCGGCGCGCTACGGCACGGCCATCCTGGTCTGCGAATTGCCGCTCTGGGTGGATTCCCGCATCGGCGACGGCTCGGCGGGCGACCGGGTGCTCGGCGACCTGCTCGACGCCACGGCCGCCGACTATCGGGCCATGGCCGAGGTCGCCGCCGCGGTGCTGGCCCGCGTGGACGGTGAATTGAGCGGTCGCAGCCCGTTCGAACGATCGGTGCGCGCACTGGTCGCCGGGCTGCCCGGTCTCGCCGTGAGCAGGCAGTCCGTGCCGCAGCGGGATCGGATCGCGACCAGGGGCGAGATTTTCGTCGAGCAGTACGACTGGACCGCGATGCTGCGCCTGCGGCTGGGCGGCATGTTGCTGCGCCTGCTGGAGGAGGAGTACGCGCGCGGCGGCGCGCCGGCGCTGGCCGTCGAGCGCGACCGGTTCGCCGCGGTGTTCGACCGATGGTGCGCCGACGTGGAGCACAACGCGCCCGGCGTCGCGGTGCCGCTGGCTCGTCTGGTCGGCGTGCAAGCGGAGTCCATCGTGCTCGCCGCGACGAGGCTGCGCGCGGGACTGGCCATCTGACGGGTGACGCCGGCTCGGTCCACGAGTGACCAGAACGACACGGGGCGGGCGGGGTCCCGTGGCGCGCTCCGGCGTGTCGTCGGCTTAGACTGGCGGTGCGTCGCCGCCGTGCGGGAGAGCCTCGGTCCGGAAACGAGTCCGAGCGCCGAAGGAGCAGCACCTCCCCGTCAATCTCTCAGGCAAAAAGGACCGTGCGGGCTTCGGCGCCTCTGGAAAGCGGCGGCTTCGAGCCGCCCGCCCATGGGGAAAGGGGCTCGGCCACCGGTCGGGGTACCCGAATCTCTCAGGCGCCACGACAGAGGGGGAGGGCCGGTACCCGTCGACCGCCCGGTCGACCCCGCCCGACCTTGGGAGCTGTTGTGACTCGCTCATTCGCCGACCGCCATATCGGACCCGACCGGGAGGAACTGGCCCGGATCCTGGACGTCGTCGGCGTGTCGTCGCTGTACGAGCTGGCCGCCGCCGCGCTGCCGGCGAGCATCCTGGACGGCGACGGCCTGGCCGGGCTGCCCACCGCGGGCTCCGAGCACGAGGTGCTCGCCGAACTCGCCGAACTGGCCGCGTCCAACACCGTGGCCACCTCGATGATCGGGCTCGGCTACTACGACACGCTGACCCCGCCGGTGCTGGTGCGCAATCTGCTGGAGAATCCCGCCTGGTACACCGCCTACACGCCCTATCAACCCGAGATCAGCCAGGGCAGGCTGGAGGCGCTGCTCAACTTCCAGACCATGGTGTCGGAGTTGACCGGCATGGATGTCGCCAACGCGTCCATGCTGGACGAGGCCACCGCCGCCGCCGAGGCGATGACGCTGCTGCGACGCGCGGGCAAATCGAAGTCCGCCCGGCTGGTCGTCGACCGCGACCTGTTCCCGCAGACCAGGACCGTGCTCTACACCCGAGCCGAACCGCTCGGCCTGCAGATCGTGGAGGCGGACCTGTCGGCCGGTGAGCTGCCGGAGGGGGAGTTCTTCGGTGTGCTCGCGCAGACGCCTGGCGCGTCCGGCCGCATCGTCGACCTGACCGAGGTGATCGCCGCGGCACACGAGCGCGGCGCCTTGGTGGCGGTCGGGGCCGACCTGCTGGCGATGACGCTGATCACGCCGCCCGGTGAGCAGGGCGCCGACGTGTGCTTCGGCACCACCCAGCGTTTCGGCGTCCCGCTCGGTTTCGGCGGCCCGCACGCCGGATACCTCGCGGTGCGGCAGGCGCACGCCCGCCAGCTGCCCGGCCGCCTGGTCGGCGTCTCGGTGGACGCGGACGGCGCCGTGGCCTACCGGCTCGCCTTGCAGACCCGCGAGCAGCACATCCGCCGGGAGAAGGCGACCTCGAACATCTGCACCGCGCAGGTGCTGCTGGCCGTCGTGGCCGCCATGTACGCCTCTTACCACGGCGCCGACGGGCTGCGGGCGATCGCTCGCCGGGTGCACGGGCACGCCGCGGCGATCGCGGCCGGGCTGGACGGCGCCGTGGTGCACGACAGCTTCTTCGACACCGTGCTGGCGCACGTGCCCGGCGGCGCGGAAGCCGTTGTGGCGAAAGCGAAGTCGCGGGGGATCAATCTGCGCCTGGTCGACGCCGACCACGTCGGCATCGCGTGTGACGAGGCCACCACCGACGCGCACGTCGCGGCCGTGCTCGAATCCTTCGGTACCGCGGTGTCCGCCGAATCCGGTGCGCCCGCGCCGGTCGCGGCGATCGAGAACCGGACCTCGCAGTTCCTGACCCACCCGGCGTTCACGAAGTACCGGACCGAGACGGCGATGCTGCGGTATCTGCGCGCACTGTCCGACAAGGACATCGCGTTGGACCGCAGCATGATTCCGCTGGGCTCCTGCACCATGAAGCTCAACGCCACCGCCGAGATGGAGGCCATCACCTGGCCCGGATTCGCGCGGGTGCATCCCTACGCGCCGGTCGAGGACGCGCCCGGTCTGCTGCGGGTGATCGCTGACCTGGAACGCTGGCTGTCGGACATCACCGGCTACGACTCGGTGAGCCTGCAGCCCAACGCGGGCAGCCAGGGCGAGTACGCGGGACTGCTGGCGATCCGCCGCTACCACCTCGATCGCGGCGACACCCATCGCGACACCTGCCTCATCCCGTCGAGCGCGCACGGCACCAACGCGGCGTCGGCGGCCATGGCCGGGCTGCGGGTGGAGGTGGTGAAGTGCCGCGCCAACGGCGACGTCGACCTCGACGACCTGCGCGCCAAGATCGCCGATCACGCCGATCGCCTGGCCTGCATCATGATCACCTATCCGTCCACGCACGGCGTGTACGAGCACGAGGTCGCCGAGCTGTGCGCGCTGGTGCACGACGCGGGCGGACAGGTCTACGTGGACGGCGCGAACCTGAACGCGCTGGTCGGACTCGCGCGGCCGGGCCGCTTCGGCGGCGACGTGAGCCATTTGAACCTGCACAAGACCTTTTGCATCCCGCACGGTGGCGGCGGCCCCGGGGTCGGTCCGGTGGCGGTGCGCGCGCACCTGGCGCGGTACCTGCCCGGCGATCCGCTGGAAACGGGGTCGCACGCGGTGTCGGCGGCGAAGTACGGTTCGGCTTCGATTCTGCCGATCACCTGGGCCTATATCCGCATGATGGGCGCCGACGGGCTGCGTCGCGCCACGCTGTCGGCGATCGCTTCGGCGAACTACATCGCGCGGCGGCTCGACGAGTACTTCCCGGTGCTCTACACCGGCGAGCGCGGCATGGTGGCGCACGAGTGCATCCTGGACCTGCGCGAGATCACCAAACGCACCGGCGTCACCGTCGACGATGTGGCGAAACGATTGGCCGATTACGGGTTCCACGCGCCGACGATGAGTTTCCCGGTGGCCGGCACGTTGATGGTCGAGCCCACCGAGAGCGAGAACCTCGCCGAACTGGACGATTTCATCGAGGCGATGATCGCGATCCGGGCGGAGATCGACCAGGTCGCCGCAGGGGTGTGGCCGGTGACCGACAACCCGCTGCGCGGCGCGCCACACACCGCGGCGTCGCTGGTGGGCGAGTGGGATCACCCCTACAGCCGGGAAGTCGCCGTGTATCCCCGTGGCCTCGGGCATGCCAGGGCGAAGGTGTGGCCGCCGGTGCGCCGGATCGACGGCGCCTACGGCGACCGGAACCTGATGTGCGCCTGTCCGCCGCTGGAGGCGTACGCGGACTGACCACCGGTCCGGTCGCGTATCTGCCTCACCGCGCGGCGGCCGCCTTCGCGTAGGTGTTCGCCGGATCGGGTCAGCCGCCCGCGCTGCCGACGGCGTCGTGCATGGACTGGTGAGAGTTCGGTCTTCCGCAGAGCAGGGCGCTACGGCGTGGTGAGAGCCTTGACGACGGCGGAGCCGAAGCCGATGTCGTCGGAGGTGGTCAGCCGGGTGTAGCTTCCGCCGGTCTGTTTCGCCAGGTCCTGGAGTGTCTGGGTGCCGTTGCCGCCGATCACGACGACATCCACCCGCACCGGCCGGGCGGGGTCGGTCGCCGCGGTGATGTCCGCCGCCAGTTGGGTGCCGGTGACCGACGAATCGTCGTCGGGTCCGTCGGTGATCAGCAGCACCGAATTGGTGCGGCCCGGCGTGTACCCGGCGACGGCGCTCTTGTACGCCGCGATCAGCGACGGGTAGGCCTGGTCCGATCGGTTCTCGCTCGGGCGAACCGAACTCAGCGCGGTGCCGATCTTCGTGCGCTGGTCGGTGGTCAGCGGGGCGGTGGCGGCGGCCACCTGGTACGGCGTGCTGCCGTCGAGGTTCTTGCCGAAGGTCCACACACCGAGCCCGAACTCGGGTGGCATGACCGTCATCGTGGAATTCAGCGCGGCCAGGACGTTCGCCAGACGGGTCGTGGCGCCCTCCGCGGTCCCCATCGACGCCGACACGTCGACCAGGGCGGTGGACCGCACGCCGAGGACGGGGTCGGCCAGGGTGGCGCGCACCTTGTCGAGCGCGCCACGGGGCGGGACGGCGGCCGCGGTCTGCGGCGAGGCGAATCCCGCCGCGACGAAGGCTTGCGCCTGCTCGGGCTTGCGCAGGTAGTCGGTGAACCGTCCGGCGATGAGGTTCTGCGTCTTGTCCACCCACGCGCCGGACATCAAGGCGGCCGGGTAGTCGGCCACGAGCGCGGACCCGGCGGGCCGGAACGCCGCGACGCCGGGAAACCCCTTCAGTTGCTGTTCGGTAGCGGCAATCGCGTGCACGGGTCCGTCCTGTGCCGTGAGCCGCGTCAGCGCGGCCGCGGCGTCGGACGCTTCGGGGGCGTCGGCGGCGAGCCCGGAGATCGCGGCGACCACCTGGCCGGACCGCGCGGCCTGCTCGCTGAGCGGTTCCGCGCCCGAGACCGCGGAGCCGACCGCCGTGGCCGCGGCGAGCGTGGCGTCACCCGCGGGCAGGGCCATCCGCAGCCCGCCCCAGCCGTTCAGGCCGATCTCGCCGAGCGAGCCCTGCTGCAATCGCGGCAGATCCCCCCAGGACGCGTCGGCCTGCTCCAGGGCGCGACGCAGGTCCTCCGGCACGGCGAGCACGATCGGGCTGGCGGCGACGGACACCGGCGTGCCCTCGATCAGGCCGGGAACCCGCATGGACTCGATGGAGCGGGTGGAATCGGCGATCCATAGCGCAGGCTGCGGGCCGAGCGCCTGATCCCACGGCTTGCCGCTGGTGAACGCGGAAACGACCGCGGCGGACGGCTGCGCGGTCACCTCGACCCGCGCACAGTGGTCGCGCACCTTCGGCTGGGTGGCGTTGTAGCCGTCGGCGGCGGCGCGCACCTGCGCGGCGATCCCGGGATCGGCGGTGACGTAGAGCGTCGCGGGCCCCTCCACGCATTCGGCCGCCGCCGCGCTGTCCTGATTCGCCGCGCGATCGCGCAACTGGAACCAGCCGACGACGATCGCGGCCAGTAACGCAACAGCGAGCACTGCGATAACCGGACCTTTGCTGACGCCCCGGGATCTGGTTGCGCTGCGATGAGTGCCCACGCGCTCAGTGTATGGTCACCGGCGCCGGGCGAAGTCGTCGAGGCTCCCCCGCACCGGCACGGGTGCGGCGCGGTCGCGCTGTCCCCCCGCCGCGCCGGACGGCACGACGGCGGGACTCCTCAGTCGCGGATGACTCGTCCGCGGTCGAACTCGTGTCCGCCCCACACGCCGGATTGCCCCGTACGGGCGGCGAATTCGCCACAGGCATCCCGGATCGGGCAGCGGGCGCAGACTTCCCGGGCGTAGTCGAAGTCCTGAGATGGGTACGGGAACCAGGCTTCGTGGTTCGGGTCGCCGCGGCAGGCCGCCCGGTGCCACCCTCGGGAATCCGAGAGCGGGAGCAGGTCGGCCAGGGTCAGCTCCGCGACGGCGGTGGTCTCGGTGCGCGTCATCGCGATCTTCTCCTTTCTCGGGTCGTGGTCAGGTCGCGGCGAGTTGCTTCCAGATCCGGCGCTGCTGCCGGATCCGGTGGGTGGGGGCCTTCGGCTCCCAGAGCAGGCGCATGCCCGCCTCCTCCGGGGTGCGGTCCGCCTTGGCCGTGTTGCACGGCGCGCAGCAGGCCACGAGGTTGCTCCAGGTGTTCGGACCGCCCCGCGACCGTGGGCGGATGTGGTCGACGGTGCGCGCCCACCCGGCGCAGTAACCGCACCGGTTCCGGTCGCGGCGCAGCACGCCCGCCAAGGTGGCCCTGCTCTCGTCGTGCACCAGTACGGTGTGCTCGAGGTAGACGTAGCGCAGCAACCGAATAGACTGCGGCAGAGCGATTTCCACGTGCCGGGACCGGATCGGGAAACGCGGCTCGCGGTCGGCGACGGACTCCGCCGCTCCGGCGACCAGCAGCACGACGGCCCGGTCGGCCTTGATCTCGTCGAGCGCCTCGTAGGAGGCGTTCAGCACGAGTACCCCGGTGTGTATCCAATTGTCGGCGGTTATCGCCGCCTGATCGGCGGCACGGCAAAAGGTCATGGGAATCACCATGTTTCGTGCGAGCGGGAGCGAATGAGCAGAGTCGCGGCGATCAGCCGAGGATCTGGAGGCGGCTGCCGACCGGTTCGTCGTGCCGCGCGCGCAACGGCCTGCCGAGCGCGTCGCCCGCGGCCGACGAGCACGCCGCGATGGCATTCATTCGCTTCGTCGTCTCCGGGATCACTGCCGCCCCTCCTCTCCACTGCTCTGCGGCCACCTCGAGGCGGTGACCGGTGTCGAAACACATGGTGGCACAGCGCACCCGCCGTTGTCGGGTCATTTTCCGGCGGCGGCGCGGTGGGTCAGGCCGGTCGCAGTTCGGCCGCGCCGAAGGACACGTCGAACCGGTCGCACCAGATCGCGACGCTGGTCAGCCGGGCCAGGTCGGCATCGGCGGGAATGGGGTAGTTCTGCGAGCCGTGGTTGCCTTTGAGCTTGCCCAGATCGGTGTGGTCGCCGTCGTCGAAGACGAACCACCCGTCGCGGCCCGCGCGCACCGGCGCGTCGGTGAGCCAGACGTGCAGGTCGGGGCCGTCGGAGGTGTCGAGGTCCGTCAATCGCAGCACTCTGCTGCCGTCGGGCAGCAGCAAGACGGTGACGGCGCCGGTGGTGGTGTGCTCGTGTGAGATGAAGGCGCCCTCGGCGATGGTGCGCGGCTGCGACGGCCCGCCGGAGCCCGGCGCTGGGGAAGCCGACGGCGCGGCCTCCTGCACGGTGGTGTCGGTGAACAGCCGCCACGGCTGGAATGCGGCCAGTCCCGCGCCCAGGCCGGCGATCAGCAGTGTCACCGTCACCCAGGTGATCGGCGATCGAGCGATGCTCCGTGCGGACGCCATGGCTGCTCCTCGAAGTGTCGTCGCGGGACCGGAAGGGCTGGTGCACTACGTGGGGAAACTCGCCCCCATCCGAGTATGGGGGCGAGCGGGGGTGGCGTTGGCGGAAAGGACGTCATCCGATCGGGGAGTGCCCGAGCAGGACGTGACCGGTGAAGTGGGTCTGCTTGGCCCGTGGCAGCGGGTGGAACAGGCAGCCGTGCACGTCGCGGTAGCGCATTTCCAGTTCGCAGTCGCGCGAAAAGCCGAGTCCGCCGACGGTTTCGATGGCGAGGCGGACGGTCCGCACGAGCGCGTCCGCGGCGGCGGTCTTACGGCTGAGCGTCCGGCTCGCGTACTGATCGGTGTTGGCGAAACGCAGATTCTCCGACCCGGTGAACATGGCGTCCACGAGATCGCCGGCGGTGGTGTGCGCGGTGGCCATCTCACCGGCCAGTTGGACGGTCGGCGCGTCGGCCCGGCCCGCCGCCAGCGCGGTGGCCAGGTCGACCGCGCCGTCGGCGATGCCGAGGTAGGCCGCCATCACCAGCGGCATCGCCGCGCCGATGACGACGTTCAACAGCGGCGGCCACACGGTCGCCGGGCGGATGAGCGAGACCGCCGCGTCGGGCACGAACACATCGTCGAGCACCACGGTGTGCGAACCGCTGGCCCGCAAACCCAGAGTGTCCCAGGTCTTCTCGATTCGCACGCCTTCGGCGGCGAACGGGATCGCGCAGTGCAGCACCTGCGGCCCGCCGGGTGCGTCGTCCCAGCGCACGCTGGTCACCAGGACGGTGCCCGCCTCACATCCGCTGGCCGGCGCTTTGCGCGCGTGCACCCGGTAGCCGCCCTCGACCCGCTCGGCGCGTCCGCCCGAGCCGACCCAGTCGGAGGCGCCGGTGCTGACCAGGATCGCGCCCGCGACCACCTTGGCGAACAGCGGCGCGGCATCGATGCCGTGGTTGTGCCGCCACACCTGGGCGGCGACCAGGTGGGTGTGCATCGCGAACGCGACGGCGGTGGAGGGATCGTGGCGGCCGAGTTCACGCAGGATCGCGCCCATCTCGCGGTGCGTGACCCCGCCGCCGCCGAACTCGGCGGGAACGAGAGCCGCCGACAGCCCGCTCTCGCGCAGCGAGCCGAAGGCGGCGAGGGAGAGCTCGCCGGAGCGGTCGCGGGCGGCGACCTCGGGACGGAGGGCTTCGCCGACGCGGCGTGCGCGGGCGATCCAGTCGGTGGTGACGTCGGTGGGGGCAGGAGCTGTAGTGGTCATGTTTCGAAGTTAGGAACGGCCGCGATAACCGGATAGTGCAGAAAGTGGACCGCCCCGGTCCGCCGACGAGACCCGTTCGCGAGGTGCCATGACGACTTCGACGCCGAGTTACGGCCAGTACTGCCCGATCTCCCGGGCGCTCGAGATGGTGGGCGAGCGCTGGTCGCTGCTCATCCTGCGCGACCTGCTGCTGGGCACCACCCGGTTCAACGACCTCGCGCGCGGCCTGCCCGGCTTGTCGCGCAGCCTGCTCGCCAAACGCCTGCGGCAGTTCGAGCGAGCCGGGCTGGTGGCGAAACCGGGCGGGGAGTACCTGCTCACCGACGCCGGACGGGACCTGGAACCGATCCTGTTCGGCCTCGGCGAATGGGGCGCGCGCTGGACCTTCGGCGCGCCGCGCGACGACGAGCGCGACCCGGCCCTGCTGGTGTGGTGGATGCACACCAGGGTCGACACCTCGTCGTTCCCTGGCCGTCGCCACGTGCTGCACGTGCGCTTCACCGACGACCTGCGCCGCTTCTGGATCGTGATCGAGGCCGGCGTGCCCTCGGTCTGCGAATCCGATCCCGGCTATCCGGTGGACGTCGCGATCAGCTCCGACGTCGCCTCGCTGTACCAGGTGTGGCTGGGGCGGCTGCCGCTGGCGCACGCGCTGCGGGCGGGCCGGGTGGCCTTCACCGGTCCGCCCGCGCTCACCCGCCGGATGCCGTCGGTGCTGCGGCTCAGCCCCGTCGCGGGGTACGCGGACCCCGCGCCCATGGGGGCGGCCGCCCGGCGCGCGTCGTGAACTCCGTCAGAGATTCCCCACGACGTGCTCGAGACGCCGGGCGACCAGTTCGCGGGCCTTCTCGCGCAGCGCGGGCCGGTATCCGCTCGGGTACACCGGGTCGCCCGGGGCGTAGTCCTTCAGGACCTCCTTCGCGAGGGTGATCTTGTGCACCTCGGTCGGTCCGTCGGCGATGGCCATCACCTCCGCGTAGCTGAGCATGTCGACGAACGGCAGGTCCTGGCTGACGCCGAGCGCGCCGTGCAGGTGCAGCGCGCGCTGGGCGATGTCGTGCATCACCTTCGGCATGGCGACCTTGATGGCGGCGATGTCCTTGCGCACCTTCTTGTAGTCCTGCTCCTTGTCGATGCGCCAGGCCGTGCGCAGCACCAGCAACCGGAACTGCTCCATCTCGATCCAGCTGTCGGCGATGCGTTCCTGGGTCATCTGCAACCCGGCCAGCGGACCGCCGCGCATCGGGCGCGAGACCGCCCGCTCGGCCATCATGTCGAACGCTTTGCGCACCATGGCGACCGTGCGCATCGCGTGGTGCACCCGCCCGCCGCCCAAGCGGGTCTGCGCGACGACGAAACCCTCGCCCTCCGCGCCGAGCAGATGGTCGGCCGGGACGCGGACGTCGGTGAACCGCAAGTGGCCTTCGTGCTCGCTGAACCCGGCCACGTGGTAGTTCTTCACGATCTCCAGCCCGGGCGCGCCCGCGGGCACGATGAACATCGACATGCCCTGGTACGGGCTGACCTCGGGATCGGTCACCACCATCACGATGTGGAAGGCGGCGAACTCCGCGTTGGAGTTGAACCACTTCTCACCGTTGATCACCCACTCGTCGCCGTCGCGCACCGCGCGGGTCCGGAACAGCGTCGGGTCCGAGCCGCCGGTCGGCTCGGTCATCACGTAGCACGAGCCGATCTCCCCGGCCAGCAGCGGCTCGAGATAGGTCTTCTTCTGCTCGGGCGTGCCGTAGTGGGCGAGGATCTCCGCGTTGCCGGAATCCGGCGCCTGGCAGCCGAATACCGACGGCGCCCACACCGAGGTGCCGAGCACCTCGTTGAGCAGAGCGAGCTTCATCTGCCCGTAGCCGGGGCCGCCCAGCTCCGGCCCGAGGTGGCAGGCCCACAGGCCCTGCTCCTTGACTCGCTCCTGCAACGGCCGCATCAGCGCCATCGCCTCGCGGTCGGTGCGGTCGTACGGATTGGGGTAGAGCAGGTCCAGCGGCTCCACTTCGGTGCGAACGAACTCCGCGGCCCAGTCCAGCTTGCGCTGGTATTCCGGGTCGGTCTCGAAATCCCAAGCCATGGTCAGCCTTTCGTGTCCCGCGCGGTGCCGGTCACCACGCCGTCGAGCAAAGTGGTCGCGAGGATGTCGGCGATCTCGCCGGGGGAGCGTCCGCCGCGCGGGCGGTACCAGAACGACACCGTGTTGAGCATGCCGAGCACGCTGTTGGTGACCACGTGGTCGTCGGTGCGCAGCAGCCCTTCGGCATGACCTGCGTCGACCACGCGCTGCCAGCAGTGCTGCACCCGGTCGCGCAGGTCCTGCAGTTGCGCGGCGCGCTCGCCGGTGAGCGCGCCGACGTCGCGCAGTTGGATGGACACCTCGCGCTGATGACGGATGATCAGCCGCACATGACTGTGGATCAGCGCGCGCAGTTTGGTGATCGGATCGCCGGGGCCGTCGGCGATCTGTTCGGCCTCGGCCAGCATGAGCTGGGTGTAGTCGCGCAGGATCTGCCAGAGCAGCTCTTCTTTGGAACCGATGTGGTAGTACAGCGCGCCGCGCTGCACGTCGGCGCGCTCGCCTATCTCGGCCACGCCGGTGCCGTGGAAGCCCTGCTCGGCGAACAACTCGATCGCGGCCCGCACGATGCGCGCCCTGGTGTCGCTCGCCGTCGATTCGGCCGCGGGCGGACGGCCCCGCCTGCGCGACGGGGCGGTCATGCCGAAGGGTCCAGCACGATCTTGCCGACCCCGTCGGCCCGCTCGGCGAACAGACGGTAGGCGGCGGCTCCTTCGGACATCGGGAGGTGGTGGGTGACCACCGCCTCGGGGCGCAGCCTGCCGCCCGCGGTGAGTTTCAGCAGCGTGGGCAGCTCGTACTGGATCGAGCACAGCCCGATGTGGAATTCGAGGTCCTTCACCTGCGCCGCCATCAGGTGGAACGGATAGGCGCGGTTGTGGCTCACACCGATCACACTGACCCGGCCACCGTGCCCGACGGCGCTGATCGCCAGCTTGATCGTTTCGTCGGCTCCGACCGCTTCGATCGCGACATCCGCTCCGCCGCGCGACATCTCGCGGATCGCCTGCTTCGGATCGTCCGACTCGACCGGCTCGGCGCCGAGATCGGCGGCGCGCTCGCGGCGCTCGGCGAGCAGATCGACGCCGAGCACCCGGGCCGCGCCCATCGCGAACGCGGACTGGACCGCCATGAGCCCGACCGGACCGAGTCCGATCACCACCACGGTGTCGCCCGGCGCGATGCGGGCGCGGCGGGCCCCGTACCAGGCGGTGGGCGCGTTGTCGGTGAGCACGACGGCGGCGGTGTCGCTCACCTCGCCGGGCAGCTTCGCCAGGTTGCCCGCGGCGTGCGGGACGGCCAGCAACTGGGCTTGGCACCCTTCCAGCGCGCCGCCGAGCCCGTAGCAGGCGTCAACCGGCAGCGGGTGGCGAGCGCACGCGGTGACGATTCCGGCGCGGCACTGCGCGCAGCCGTCGCACCCGGCCGACGCGGCGACCAGCACGCGGTCGCCGACGGCGAAGCCGCGGGTGTACGGGCCCAGTTCCACGATCTCGCCGACCGCTTCGTGCCCGACGCCGTAACCGGCGCCCGCGACGAATCCGTGGCCGGCGTAGATGTGCAAGTCGCTGCCGCAGATGCCCGCCGCGGTGACCCGGACGATCGCGCCGTCGGATCCTGGCAGGACGGGATCGGGCCGTTCGCCGTAGGAGATCTCCCGCGGTCCTTCGTAAGTCAGCGCCTTCATCGCCATCCCCCGTCGATCGCGAGGGTGGCTCCGGTGCAGAACGCGGAGGCCTCGGTGGCGAAGAACAAAGCCGCCCCGACGATTTCCTCCGGCTTGCCGACCCGGCGCAGGGCGTTGTGCTTCGTGAGCTCCGCGCGCAGCTCGTCGGGCCACGCCGTGGCGATATCGGTCTCGAACGGCCCGCACTGGATGGTGTTGACCCGCACGTTCGGCGCGAACGTCTGGGCCAGTCCGCCGGTCAGGGCGTTGAGACCCGCCTTGGCCGCCGAATAGGGGACCGCGAAGGGCTCCGGCCTGATCGCCTCGATCGAGGAGATGTTGATGATCGAGCCGCCGCCGCCGCCGGCCGCCATCCGGCTGCCGATCAGCGCCGACAACCGGAACGGTCCTTTGAGGTTCACGCCGATGACCTTGTCGAACAACGCCTCGGTGACCTGGTCCAGACTGGGATACAGCGGTGACAGGCCCGCGTTGTTGACCAGCACGTCCACCCGGCCGAACGCGTCGTAGACGGTCTGCACCAAGGCGTCGCACTGGGCCCAGTCGCTGACGTTGCAGGCCACCGGCAGGGCGCGGCGGCCGAACCGTTCCTGCACCTCATCGGCCAGTGCGGCGCACCTGTCCAGCTTGCGGCTGGCGATCACCACGTCCGCGCCCGCCTCGGCGAACGCGAGCACCATCTGCTTGCCCAGCCCCCGGCTTCCCCCGGTGACGACGACGACCTTGTCGGTGAGTGACAACTCGACTCCTGCGCTCGGAAATGTTCCGATCAGTACATTAAATCGGGCGCACGTTAGGATCAAGGGGCTGTCCGGCCGACCGCCGACGGCTCACGACCCGCCGGGTGCCCGACCAGCTCGCCTCGGCGTGGCGGACGGATTCGGGCACAGGGCCTGGGCGACCCGGCGCGCGGTCACACCGCTACCCATGGGTAACATGGCACTGTTTTCCCACTCGGCTTTCCCGGAAGTGAGGCAGTAGATGACAGAGCGGATTCAGGTCGGCGGGCTCCAGGTGGCACGCGTTCTCCACGAGTTCGTCGAGAACGAGGCGCTCCCCGGTTCCGGCGTGGATTCCGCCGCGTTCTGGGCCGGCGCCGAGCAGGTCATCAATGATCTCGCTCCGCGCAACCGCGCTCTGCTGGCCGAACGCGACGAGATCCAGGGCAAGGTCGACGCCTGGCACGCGGAGCACCCCGGCGCGAACTACGACAAGGCCGCCTACAAGAACTTCCTGACCGAGATCGGCTACCTGCGGCCCGAGCCCGCCGATTTCCAGATCACCACCCAGAACGTGGACGAGGAGATCGCGGCCACCGCGGGCCCGCAGCTGGTGGTGCCGGTGATGAACGCCCGTTTCGCGATCAACGCCGCCAACGCGCGCTGGGGCTCGCTCTACGACGCGCTCTACGGCACCGACGCCATCTCCGAGGCGGGCGGCGCGGAGAAGGGCGCCGGCTACAACAAGGTGCGCGGCGACAAGGTCATCGAGTGGGCGCGCAACTTCCTCGACGACTCGGTCACCCTGATCACCGGTTCGCACATCGGCTCGACGTCCTACAAGATCGTCGACGGCGAGCTCGAGGTCGGCCTGGAGGACGGCACCAGCATCGGTCTGGCCGACCCGTCCCAGCTGGTCGGCTACCTCGGCGACCCGGAGGCGCCGAGCTCGGTGCTGCTCAAGCACAACGGTCTGCACATCGAGATCCAGATCGACCCGCAGTCCCCGATCGGCAGCACCGACACCGCGGGTGTGAAGGACGTCGTGCTGGAGTCCGCCGTCACCACGATCATGGACTTCGAGGACTCGGTCGCCGCGGTGGACGCCGAGGACAAGGTGCTGTGCTACCACAACTGGCTCGGCCTGATGAAGGGCGATCTCGCCGAGAAGGTCACCAAAGGCGAGAAGACCTTCACCCGCACCATGAACCCCGACCGGGTCTACACCGCGCTGGACGGCGGCGAGCTGGTGCTGCACGGCCGTTCGCTGCTGTTCGTGCGCAACGTCGGTCACCTGATGACCTCCGACGCCATCCTGGACGCCGAGGGCAGCGAGGTGCCGGAGGGCATCATGGACGGCCTGATCACCTCGCTGATCGCCAAGCACAGCCTGGCCGAGGACGTGCAGCTGAAGAACAGCCGCACCGGCTCGGTCTACATCGTGAAGCCGAAGATGCACGGCCCCGACGAGGTCGCGTTCACCAACGAGCTGTTCGGCCGGATCGAGGACGTGCTCGGGCTGGAGCGCAACACCCTCAAGGTCGGCATCATGGACGAGGAGCGCCGCACCACGGTGAACCTCAAGGCCTGCATCCAGGCCGCCGCCGAGCGGGTGGTGTTCATCAACACCGGCTTCCTCGACCGCACCGGCGACGAGATCCACACCTCCATGGAGGCCGGGCCCATGGTCCGCAAGGCGGACATGAAGTCCCAGCAGTGGATCCTGTCCTACGAGGACTGGAACGTCGACACCGGCCTCGCGGCAGGCCTGCCCGGCAAGGCGCAGATCGGCAAGGGCATGTGGGCCATGCCGGACCTGATGGCCGACATGCTCACCCAGAAGATCGGTCACCCGCGCGCGGGCGCCAACACCGCGTGGGTGCCCTCGCCCACCGCCGCCACCCTGCACGCCACGCACTACCACCTGGTCGATGTGTTCAAGCGGCAGCAGGAGATCGCCAAGGGCGGTCGCCGCGCCACCGTCGACGAGATCCTGGAGATCCCGCTGGCCGCCGCGCCGAACTGGACCGACGAGGAGAAGCGCCAGGAGCTGGACAACAACTCGCAGTCCATCCTCGGCTACGTGGTGCGCTGGATCGACCAGGGCGTCGGCTGCTCGAAGGTGCCCGACATCAAGGACGTCGCGCTCATGGAAGACCGTGCGACCCTGCGCATCTCCAGCCAGCTGATGGCCAACTGGCTGCGCCACGGCATCGTCACCGCAGAGGAAGTGGTCGCGAGCCTGGAGCGGATGGCCCCCGTCGTCGACCGGCAGAACGCGGGTGATCCGAACTACCGGGCGATGGCGCCGGACTTCGCCGGCAGCATCGCGTTCCAGGCGGCCAAGGAGCTCATCCTGGAGGGCACCAAGCAGCCCAACGGGTACACCGAGCCGATCCTGCACCGCCGTCGTCGTGAGGCGAAGGCGCTGGCCTGCGTCTAGTCCCCGGGTGTCGCGAATCCCCCGGTCTTTCGGCCGGGGGATTCGTGCTTTTGCGGGCAATCGGAGTTTCGACTCTTGTTTATCGGTCCGTTACCCTGGGTGCCGCACGAGATCGTTCGATTTGTGAGGAAGATTCATGGGAAGCGTTGTGCTCGACATCGTGGCATTGCTCGCCAATCGCGCGGCGATGTTCTGGAATTGGATGGCCACCGGATCGGCGGGCTTCCCGCCGCTGTGAGCATGCGGTGCACGATGTGCTCCGAGTAGTGAAATCCCCTGGTCAGGTGTACTGGCCGGGGGATTTTCCGATTCGGGCCGCAATCGTGAAACGTTCCGAATTGTTCGTTTTCACACTGTGGGCACCGTTGCTCGGTGAGCGCGGGATCAGCAGGTCGCGGAATTCGCCGGGCAGCTCTGCATCGGACCATGGGTGGCCCGCGGATTCGGATGGGCCGCGTACCTTTTGCGCCACGCCCGCTGCGGCGTCCGCGTCGTCGTGATCCCTGACGCCCCGGGGGATTTCGCCGCCGATCCCGCGCGCGAAGCCGCTGCCCCTCGTATCTTGAACACGTGAACTCCGCAGGGTCCGTGCGCACGCGGTCGCGTATTCCTCGTTGGTTCGTGCTGTGGATGGGGCTGGTGACCGCCCTGGTCGCGCTCTGCTGCGCGGCGCTGTTCTGGCAACTCGCCGCGGAGGGCACGTTTCCGACCCTCGTCGTGCTCTGGGCGGTGCTCGGCGTGCTCGGCGGGATCGCCGTCCTGTTCGGACTGCTCGGGCTGCTGCGCTACCGTGCCGTCTTCCACAGCCTCGCCTCGCCCGTGCTCATCGTCGTGCTCCTGGCGCTGACGCTCTACGACGTCCCGGAGGACACCGGCTGGCGCCTCTCCCGGGGGATTCTCGAAGACCAAGCCGTCGACTGCGCGCATTCGGGCCACCGCACCCGCCTCGGCGTCTACACGATCACCTTCATCACCCCCCGCGACGGCGGCTGCCTGTTCTATACCCAGTCGGGAGACTCGAATTCGGAGGGCTTCGCCTTCTTCCGTGACCCGGCCACCCCACCCCACCTCGGTCCACCCGCCACCAACGGCATCGAATACTCCGCCTTCGACGGCCAGTGGTACCGCTTCGCCGACACTCACTGAACCCGGTCGCCGAAGATCGCTTCGAGGGTGTCGGCGTTGGCGGCGCGGGCTATCCACATGGTCAGGCGGGCGTTGTCGCGGCATGCTTTGATCTTGCTGACTTCCACACTGGGACTGTCCCTCCCGGAATTCGATCACGCCCGCGTCGATTCGGGCGACCTACCTGATATCGAACCCACCGAGTACCGTGCGGACCTGGTCCGTCACACTCACCGAGGCCGACGTCCCGGTTCTCGGCATCGTCGTCGAAGTCCAGCTGCAACGCGACGACGACAAGATGTGGAGCTGGCCGGTCTACCTGACCACGCTCTGCGCCTGACTAATTCGATGAGGACTTCGTGTACCGACGAAGGCATGGCGCGGAGGTTACCGATAGCCACCGACAGGTTCGGGTGGGGTGGGTCACCATTCGAAGGGCAGCGGTTGGCGGGGCTCGATCCACAGCGCCTCGGCGAGGGCGCAGAGCGTTCCGTCGGCGCGGGCCAAGGCCACGCCGACCGTGTGTTTGCGGCCGTCGGCGGAGACCGGCCAGCCGTAGGAGACGTAGGGGTCGCCGGCGCGGACCGGTTGGAACTGGGTGGCGGTGAGGGCGGCGGTGACCGCTCCGGGGCGCAGGTCACGCAAAGCCATCGCGGCCCAGCCACCGGGGCAATCGAGAGCGGCCCAGACGTTTTCGGTGGGCAGGTAGCCGTCCGGGCCGGCGAGCAGCGGATCCGGTGTCCAGGCGGCGATGACCATGTCGTGCGCGGACATGGCCCAGGGCGACAGGCGTAATCCGCGTCCGGGGGCACAAGCCGCGCCGCAGCCGTAGCAGTGGCTCATTTTGCGCAGTGCGCCCGCGGTCGCGCTCGCTGTCCGCGCCTGTTCCCACGTGGGCGCGGGCCGTGGCGTGACCGTGACCGCCGACGGGGAAGCCTCGGCGAGTATCGCGCCGTCCAGGTCGGTGAGTGATGCGCCGCCGGAGCCGTCGGCGGCCAGCACCACCGGAGTGTCCACGAGCACTCCGCGGCGGAAGTCGACGCGCACCTGCGTGGCGCCGCTCGCGGCGGCGAGCACTCCCGCCACATATCCGCCGAACGCCACGCCCGGATAACCACGCACGTGCGGGGGCACTGTGAACGCATCGGTCCGAATCATCAGCTGCCCAACCTTTCCGGCCGACGATCATGACCCGGCCCAGCCGACGATACCGCCGGGAGAGCGCCGGTCCTCAGCCGGGCCGCCGTGTTCGCGGACCTTCCGTACGACCGGAGCATGCGCCTCGCAGCCGGCCGCGAGGTCAGCGAAGCCTCCGGCTGCGGGTCGTATGCGGTGCCGTGGCGGCCCGGTGGTCAGGGCAGCGGGGCCGCCCCGCGCCGTGTGAGCAGCATGCCCATCACCCCGGCCTCCTGCCCCTGCCCATGGATCATGGACCGGGCGATCTCCTTGACCGGCCCGGAGCGCAGCAGACCGTCGGCGGCCTCGGCCATCGCGATTCCGCCTTGGTGGTGGCGGAACATCAATTGCAGGAACAGGATCTCCGCGTTCGGGCCGCGCGCCGCGGCCAACTCGTCCAGTTCCGCCGCGCTCGCCATCCCCGGCATCACCCCGGCGGTCTGCGCGGCCGCGGCGTGGTGCCGATGCGGCGACGCGTCCGCGCTGTGCATCCACGCCATCGGCTGTGCGGAGGTGGGCGGCGCGTCGGCAAGGCGCAGCCAGCCGAGCATGGTGCCGATCTCCATGCGCTGTGCGCGGTCGAGTTGTTCGGCCAGCCGGGTGACCGCCGGATCGACCGCGCGGTCCAGCCGCTGCACCATGAGCAGGGCTTGCTGGTGATGGGTGGTCATGTCCTGGACGAAGCCGATCTCGACCTCGGTGAGAACCGGTGCGGCCGAACGGTGTTCCGAAAACACCAGCGGCCGCAGCGCGGCGCCGAGCACGAGCAGGGCGAAGGCCGTCGAAGCCAGGGCGGCGATCCGCATCCAGCGCGGCATCGCTACGACCCGACGATCGACCGCTGGTCCGCCGGAGGCGAGTACACGTCGTCGTCCAGTCGCAGCACCATGAAGCCGTTGTCCGAGCACGCGACGTAGAGCTGCGAGCCGCGCCATTCCGGCGGCGACAGACACCAGTCGGTGGACACGTCGCCGAAGGCGAGGCGGCCGGTGCGCGGGGTAAGGGCATCCAGCGGGTTGAACTGCCCCTCGAGCACGGCGCGCACCGCCGAAGGGGTGCTCATGAGCGGAACGCCGATGATCGAGGCGAGCGCGTGCGGCGAGTTCCACAGGCCGAGGTTCTGCCCGGTGCGGGCAGGCGGGTTGTAGTAGGCGATCTCGCGGATGGCGTAGGGATCGCGGATGTCGAACACCCGGATGCCGGAGGAGATCCATCCGCAGGCCAACGCGGTCGGGTTCTCCTGCCGGTCGGCGGCGCAGTAGTGCGATTCGTAGGCGAAGGCGGAACCGCCCATCGACGAACCGATATTGCTGTCCATGTGCTGGGGCAGGTTGATCTCGAGCTTGATCTTGCCGGCCACCCTCGGCGCGGTCTCGTCGGAGATGTCGATGAGTTTGACTCCGCCGGAACCGCCTTCGTCGACGGTGTAGAGGTAGGGCTTGCCGTCGTAGCTGACCGGGATGCTGTGCTGGGTCGCCCAGCCGTCGGTCCAGAACACCCGGCCCAGGTGGTGCACCTGCGGGTTGGGGTCGCGGCGCTGCACCGCGCTGATGTCGAGGACGGTGAACCCGCCGAGCGCGGAGATGTACATCCGGTTGCCGTCCGGACTGATGCCGAACCCGTGCGCCTCGATGCCCGTCAGTCCCTGCCAGACCACGTGCGGGTTGGCCGGATCGGTCAGATCGACCGCGCTGACGAAGCCGGGCGCGATCCCCGAGGCCCAATAGGTGTTGCCGTCGGGGGAGAAGCCGCCCTCGTGCGTGGTGATCGGCAGCGGCATCGCCAGATTCGTCCCCGGGCCGGGATTGAGCAGCCGCGGATGCGCGCAATCGGAGACGTCGTAGACCGACAGGTAGCCGACGCCCTCGCCGACCGGCACGCCGGTGCCGACCAGCAGTTTGCGCTCGGTGTTGACCTTGAGGCTCTCCCAGGTTCCGGCCAGCATCGCGGGCTCGGTCAGCGTCACCGTCGGCCGCGGACGCGCCGGATCGGACACGTCGAGTACCTGGACGCCGCGGCCCTCGCTGATCAGGTCGCCGGGAAAGAACGAACCCAGATAGGCGCAGTGCTCGAAGCTGGTGGAGGTGATACCCGCGCCGCGGCCCGCGTAGCCGCCGACGAAGGAGATGTTGCACCGGTAGCCCTGCGTGCTGCGCCCACTGTCGCGATCGGCGGCGGTGACATCGCCTTGCAGTCCGTTCTCGGGGGCGGAGCCGGGTCCGCAGTCGGCGCGGGGGACCGAGGTGCGCCCGACGTCGAGGAATTCCTGGACGGCGTCACGGGGGGCCGATCGCGGATCGGCCGACGCGCTCACGGGCAGCAGCGCGGCCGTGATCAGGCCGATGGTGAGCAGAGCCAGCGGTTTGGCGCGGCGCAGTGTGGCCGATGGGCGCATCGTCGCGACCCCCCAACTTCGTCGTCGAGATTGGCTGCCCAGGGTGGCTGGGACAGTCACCGCCGAACTGACTGAATGGTAATGATTCCGCTCGGCGCGAGCGTGAGTTTCGCCGAATCGCGGCCGAATTCGCGAAGTTTTCCGTCCGGCGTGGTCAGCGCGGCTGAGTCGGTTCGGTGCCGAGAGCGGCGGAATCGAGATGCGCCGACAAGAGATGCTGGCAGACACCCAGGAAGGTGCGTCGCAATCCGGCCGCGCGCTGCGCCAACTCGGACTGCGCGCGAACGTACTCCGCGCGCCCGGACGGCGTCTCGATGCGAACCGGCTCGTAACCGAACTCCGACAGATCGTAGGGGCTGGCGCGCATGTCGAGTTCCCGGGCGGCGCAAGCCAGCTCGAAGCAGTCCAGCAGCAGGTCCGAGGAGATCAGCGGGACGAGTTTGAAGCCCCACTTGTACAGATCCATGTTCGCGTGCAGACAGCCCGGCTGTTCGCGGCGCAGCTGGTCGGCGCGGGTGAGCGGCTCGGCGTTGCGGCCCACGGCGTCCGGAGTGAAGAAGCGATAGGCGTCGAAATGCGTGCACCGCAACTGCATCGAGTCGAGCACGGCGTCGGTGCCCGCGTGTCCCAGCCGCAGGGGAACCTTCTGGTGGCGGATGTCCTCGGTGCGGTACACCATCGCCCATTCGTGCAGGCCGAAACAGGACAGGTGGGCGGGCCGAGACGCGGTGGCGCGCAACAACTGCGCGACGAACGCGACGGTATCCCGGCGTTTGCCGAGGTAGGCGGGATCAGCGGAGTAGCAGTCCGTACCGGAATCGGTGACGACGTGGCGGTAGCCGCGGGCCCCCCGGTATTCCGCGGCGTCGGCCAGCCCGATGCCGTATCCCGGATGCCAACGCCGCAACTGCGCGGGTTTGTGCCCGTAGTAGGTGAACAAGAAATCGATCACCGGGTGCGACGAACCATGTGCTCGTCGCTCCAGATAGGGCCCGACCAGATCGTCCAGCCGGGCCCGATGTGCGGCGGCGGACGTTCGCCACCGCACACCGGACAACACCCGCATTGCTACCGCACCCCGCCTGGCCCGATCGTCACTCGCCCACTCGATGCGTTCCGTCTCGGACGGTGCCGACGAACTCCTCCACCAAGTCCTCCAGGGCGACGATGCCGGTGGTGTTGCCCCGGTCGTCGACCACCCGGCCGAGATGGCTGTTGGTGCGCCGCAGCCGGGCCAGCGCCTCGTAGAGCGTCGCGCCCATGCCCACCGTCGGCAGCGGGCGGATATCGGTGCGCGGGATCGGCGTCCCCGGGCCGGCGCTCTCGTCGGCCACCTTGTCGAGCACGTCCTTGACGTGCAGGTAGCCGACCAGCGAGCCGTCGTTCGCCCGCACCGGGAAGCGGGAGAAACCGGTCTCGGCGACGGCGGACTCGATGTCGCCGAGTGTGGTCCCGTTGCCGCGCAGCGGGATCGATCTGGTCGCGTCCCGCGGCACCATCACGTCGGCGACCACCCGGTCGCTGGTGCCGAGGGCCTGGGTGAGGCGGCGGTGCTCTTCCTCGTCGAGCAACCCCTCCGACCGGGACTCACCGATCATCTCGGCCAGTTCGACTGTCGACACGGTGGCTTCGAGCTCGTCCTTCGGCTCGACCCGCAACATGCGCAGCGACAGGTTGGCGGCCAGGTTGTACAGCGCGATGAGCGGGCGGGCCAGCCGCAGCCACATCAGGTGCACCGGCACCAGCAGCAGCGCGCTGCGTTCCGGCCCGGCCAGCGCGATGTTCTTCGGGATCATCTCGCCGAACAGGATGTGCATGATCACCACGATGGTCAGCGCGAGGGCGAAGGCCACCGGGTGCAGCAGTTGCTGCGGCAGGCCGAGCAGCTCGAACGGACCTTCCAGCAGGTGCGCGACGGCGGGTTCGCCGACGCGGCCGAGCAGGATCGAGCAGATGGTGATGCCGAGCTGCGCGGCGGCGAGCATCATCGAGAGGTTCTCACCCGCCCGGATGACGGTGTTCGCGTTGCGCTTGCCCTGTGCGGCCAGCGCTTCCAGCCGGTCGCGGCGGGCGGAGATGAGCGCGAACTCGGCGGCGACGAAGAAGGCGTTGCCGCCGAGCAGCACGACGGTGAGCAGGACGCCGAACAGGTCACCCATGGCTGTGCTCCTTGGTCGCGATGATGTCGGCGTCGACCGGGATCAGGCGGACGCGGTCGATGCGCCGCCCGTCCATGCGCTCCACCCGGGCGATCCAGCCGCCGGAACCGTGGCTTTCCGGCGCCGTCCACTGCTGCGAGCGGGGATTCGGCAGCACGACCTCGTCGCCGGGCACCGGGATGCGGCCGAGCCGGGTCAGCACCAGGCCGCCCAGCGTCTCGTACTCGCCCTCCGGCGCGTCGTATCCGGTCGCCCGGGACACCTCGTCGATGCGCAGCAGGCCCGAGCAGTCCCAGCCGTCGATGACGCGCCGGACGTCGCGCTCCTCCTCGTCGTGCTCGTCGCGGACGTCGCCGAGGATCTCCTCGATGATGTCCTCCATGGTGACCAGGCCCGCGGTGCCGCCGTATTCGTCCACGACGAGGGCGACCTGCATGCCGTCGGCGCGGACCCGTTCGAGCACCTCGTCGCCGTCCAAGCTGGCGGGCACGATGGGGACCGGCTGGGCGAGCCGGTACAGCGGGGTGGTGGTGCGCGCGTGCGCTGGGCGGGTGAACGCCTGCTTGACGTGCACGAAGCCGAGGGTGTTGTCGAGATCGCCGTCGATCACCGGGAAGCGGGAGTAGCCGGTGCGGCCCGCCGCGTCGATCAGATCGGCGATGGTGTCGTCCTTGTCGAGCGATTCGATCTTCACCCGCGGCGTCATCAGCTCCTCGGCGCTGCGCTCGCCGAATTGCAGGGAGCGGTCCATCACCTGGGCGGTGGGCTGGTCGAGCGCGCCGCGCAGCGCGGACGTGCGGACCAGGGAACCGAGTTCCTGCGGCGAGCGGGCCGACCGCAATTCCTCCGCGGGCTCGACGCCGAGCCTGCGCACCACCCAGTTGGCGGTGCCGTTGAGGAAATGGATCATCCACTTGAACACCACCGAGAACGCGATCATCGGTCCGGCCGTGACGCGGGCGGTGGCCAGCGGCTTGGCGATGGCGATGTTCTTGGGCACCAGCTCGCCGTAGATCATCGACAGCGAGGTGGCCAGGACCAGGGCCAGCGTCAGCGCGACGCCGCTCGCGGCGGCATCGCTCAGCCCGAGGCCGGCGAACACCGGATGCAGCAGCCTGGCCAGCACGGGCTCGGCGATATAACCGGTGATCAGGGTGGTGATCGTGATGCCGAGCTGGGCGCCCGACAGCTGGAACGACAGCGTGCGATGCGCCTTGCGGACCATGCGGGCGCGGACGTCACCGGTGCGGGCGTGCGCCTCGACGGTGCTGCGCTCGAGGGCGGTGAGGGAGAATTCCGCGGCGACGAACAGGGCCGTGCCGACGGTGAGAGCGATGAATCCGATCAGGCTGAGCGCGGTGAGCGCGACGGACATGATCAGCACCACCCGGACGGTGCTGCGTGACGGCCTGTGCGGAATGGGACTACTGCGGAGCGGAGGACGCCGGGTTGGTCACCCGGCTCGATAGAGGAGCCCTCCTGTGCGGCGCCCTCGGACGCGGGTGACAACTGGATCCTTTCGCAAATGAGTCGTGGTGCCGGTGTCCGGCAACCACCATGCTACCGGCCCACGTGCCGCGCGGCGCGGGCCGGTGCCGGTGCGATGCGCGTGTCGGCGCTCACCAACCGCTCGGCAGCGGGCGGCCTTCGGCGAACCCCGCGGCGGACTGCACGCCGAGCACGGCCTTGTCGTGGAATTCGGCGAGCGTGCGCGCTCCCGCGTACGTGCACGCGCTGCGGACGCCGGAGCAGATGTGGTCGATGAGATCCTCCACGCCGGGACGCTCGGGGTCCAGCCGCATCCTGGAGCTGGAGATGCCCTCTTCGAACAGTCCCTTGCGGGCGCGGTCGAACTCGCTGTCGGAGGCGGTGCGGGCCGCGACGGCGCGCTTGGAGGCCATGCCGAAGCTTTCCTTGTAGGCGTTGCCGTCGCGATCGACACGCAGGTCGCCCGGGGACTCGTAGGTACCGGCGAACCAGGAGCCGATCATCACGTTGGACGCGCCTGCGGCCAGCGCCAGCGCCACGTCGCGGGGATGACGCACGCCGCCGTCGGCCCAGACGTGCACGCCGATTTCCGCGGCCGCCGCGGCGCATTCGGCTACCGCGGAGAACTGCGGGCGGCCGACGCCGGTCATCATCCTGGTGGTGCACATGGCGCCGGGCCCGACACCGACCTTGACGATGTCCGCGCCCGCCGCGGCCAATTCCCTGGTGCCGTCGGCGGAGACGACGTTGCCCGCGACCAGCGGGACGCCGAGCCCGAGATCGCGCACGGCGGTGAGCGTTTCGAGCATCTTGGTCTGGTGTCCGTGCGCGGTGTCGATGACCAGCAGGTCGGCGCCCGAATCCACCAGGGACTTGGCCTTGGCGGCCACGTCGCCGTTGATGCCGACCGCGGCGGCGACGCGCAGCTTGCCCGCGGTGTCGACGGCGGGCTGGTAGATGCCCGCGCGCAGCGCGCCGGTGCGGGTCAGTATCCCCGCCAGGGCGCCGTCCTCGGCGGTGAGCACCGCGAAGTCGGCGTGCTCGGCGTGCAGCAGATCGAACAGGTCACGCGGGGTGGTGGTGGCGGGCGCCCGGACGAAATCGGTGACCGCGACCTCGCGCAGGCGGGCGAAGCGGTCGACGTCGGCACAGGCGGCCTCGGTCACCACACCGACCGGACGTCCGCCGTCGACCACCACGACCGCGCCGTGCGCGCGCTTGTGCATCAGGGCCACCGCCTCGGAGACCGAGCGGTCGGGGGCGAGCGTGACCGGGGTGTCGGCGGTGAGCGAGCGGCTCTTGACGAAGGCGATGGTGTCGGCGGCCGCGGTGATCGGCAGATCCTGGGGCAGGACGACGATGCCGCCGCGGCGGGCCACGGTCTCGGCCATCCTGCGCCCGGCCACGGCGGTCATGTTCGCCACGACGAGGGGGATTGTGGTGCCGGACCCGTCGGTCGTCGACAGATCGACGTCGAAGCGCGACGCGACGTCCGTCCGGTTCGGGACGAGGAAGATGTCGTCGTAGGTCAGGTCGTACGGCGGCTGATGACCGGGGAGAAAGCGCACTCGACCGATGATATCCGCGCGCCGACCGGTGCGCGCCGTTCTCCGAGGACGCGATCGCGTCGTAACGGGTGCGGGCAAAGGCGCGGGACACAACGCGATGGGCCGTCGGCAGGCAGTTGCCCACCGACGGCCCGGGCGCACGCGCGGTCAGACGTAGGTGAAGGGGAGTGCGTTGCTGATGCCGTCCAGCTCCACTTCGACGGTGACGTCCACCGTGCCTGTTCCCGTCGGGGAGATGGCCGTGATCTGGGTGTCGGAGTCGATGGTGAACGTGGTCGCCTTCGTACCGAAGCGCACGGTCAGAGGACCGACATTGCTGAACCCGGAGCCGGTGATCACCACAGTGCTGAAAGTCGTCGCCGGGCCGGTGTCGGGGGTGAGGGAGGTGAGTACAGCTGCCATGGTTCGACTCCAAGCCGAGTAGTGAAAGAGATTATCGTGCAACGGATGTCGATCTTCTGCGGCAACCGCTACATATTCAGTAAGCCTCCGGCGACGGCTCTTCGACAAGGGATCCGAAGTCCGATTTCGTCCGGTTTCGACCCGCTGTCACGCCTTCCTGGAATCAGCATCAGCGCACCCTGGGCCTGCTCGATGGGGTCGGGCCGAGCGAGCACCGCGCGGGGCCGCCGCACCCGTGGATTCAGGCGGCGGCTTGCGAGCGGGAGAGCATGATCGTCGCGGCGGCCATCACGACCACCGCACCGGCGGTGACGACCAGTCCCGCGGTGTCCGTCCGCAACCGCTCGTCCAGCACGGCGATGCCGATGAACGCCGCGGCCAGTGGCTCGACGACCGTGACGGCGGGCAGCGACGCGGTCAGGGGTCCCGCTTGATAGGCGCGCTGCTGGAGATAGACGCCGGTGACGCCTGCTCCGACCAGCGCCCAGGTCTGCCAGCCACTCAGCACGTCGCCGAGACCGTGCTCGAACAGATCGGTGACGTAGTCGGTGAGCGCGGCGGCCAGTCCGTAGAGCGCTCCGCTCGCGGCCCCGATCAGCAGAGCGCGCCACGCCGGATCACGCGCGGCGATCCCACCGACCGCTGCCGCGACGATCAATCCGAGCAGGATGCCCAGCGGCACGAGCCATTCGCGCAGGGGCGCGTTGGTATCACCCTCGGTCGGATTGCCGACCAGCAGGAAGCAGGCCAGCGCGGCTGCCAGCACGAGCGCGGTCGCCCAGGTGCGCGGCGCGACGCGGCGGTCGTTGAGCCGGGCCGACAGCGGCAGCGCGAACACCAGCGCGCTCACCAGGAGCGGCTGCACCAGCAGCACCGCCCCCAACGCGAGCGCGAGGACCTGCATGCCGTATCCGCCCGCGTCGCCGACGACCCCAGCCCACCAGCGCGGGGTACGCAGCAGCGAGCGGATCAGCGACGCGTCCTCCGGCACCGCGGCAGCAGCGTGCTGTTGTGCGACCGCGGCGACCGCGAACAGCAGCGCCGCGAGCAATGCGCAGAGGACGGCCGCTGCCGCGTGGGTCGACACCTTCTAGTTTGCTCCGCGATTGCCCCGCTGTGGCGACTGCTGGGCTCGCACGGCGCGTCGCCGGGGCCGGCCCGGCGTGTCGCCGGAGCCGGAAGCCGCGGCGCGTCCGGAGAATCCGCCCGCCGCGCCGGAACGGCGGGTGGACGCGCCCTCGCCCGAACTCGCACCGTATCCGGCGGTGTTGCCCGCGGCGGGCTTCCCGGCGACTTTCGCGTGGCCGCGCCGGCGTCCCGGCGCGGTGACCGATTCACCACGGCCCGAGACCGAGCCCGATCGGGACTGCTTCACGGCACCGGCGCCGCGACCACCGGCCGGAGCTGTCTCCGAGCGCCGGTTCGCTCGGCGGCGTGCGGGTTCGGGCGCCTGGGCGGCCACGGGCGCGGCGGAAGCCGGGACCACGGGGACACCGGACGGACGGCGGGCGCCGGTGATCTTCACCAGCGCGCGGTCGCCGGGACGGACCGCGACCCCGTCGACCTCGACACCCGCCTTCCGGGCCATCGCCTCCACCTCGCGGCGCTCTTCGTCCATGACCAGCGTGACGACCACGCCGTCCTCGCCCGCGCGGGCGGTGCGCCCGGCCCGGTGCAGATACGCCTTCGGCTCCGGCGGCGGGTCGACGTGCACGACGAGGGAGATCCCGTCGACGTGGATGCCGCGGGCGGCGACATCGGTGGTGACCAGCACCGGCACCGAGCCGTCGGCGAACGCGGCGAGCGTGCGGGTGCGGTTGTTCTGCGCCTTGCCGCCGTGCAGCGCGCCCGTTGGGATGCCTGCCGCCCGCAGCTGTTTGGCGAGCCGGTCGGCGCCGTGCTTGGTGCGGACGAACATGATGGTCAGCCCCTCGCGGGCGGCGATCTCGGTGGCGACCGCGCGCTTGGTCACCTTGTCGCCGACGTAGAGCAGGTGATGCGACATCGTGGCGACCGAGGCCGACGGCGGCGCGGTGGAATGCGTGACGGGGGAGCGCAGGTAACGCTTGACCAGCTTGTCGACCTCGCCGTCCAGCGTGGCCGAGAACAGCAGGCGCTGACCGTCGCGCGGCGTGCGGTCGAGCAGCTTGGTCACCTGCGGCAGGAAGCCCATGTCGGCCATGTGGTCGGCCTCGTCGAGCGCGGTGATCGTCACGTCGGACAGATCGGCGGATTTCTGGGCGAGCAGGTCGGCGAGCCGTCCCGGTGTGGCGATCAGCAGGTCGACGCCGCGGGCGAGCCGGTCGGCTTGGCGTTTGATCGGGGCGCCGCCCACCACCGAGGCGACGCGCAGGCCCAGCGCGAGCGCCGGTTCGTCCAGCGCCCGCTCGATCTGCGCGGCCAGCTCACGGGTCGGCACCAGGACCAGGCCGCGCGGGCGGCCCGGCTTGGCCGGCCGGCCCGCCAGCCGGGTGAGCATCGGGAGGCCGAAGGCCAAGGTCTTGCCGGAACCGGTCGGTCCGCGGCCGAGTACGTCCTTGCCCGCCAGGACGTCGGGCGTCGTCGCGGCCTGGATGGGAAACGGCATCTCGATGCCGTCGCGTCGCAGTGCCTGCACGAGCACGGCGGGCAGGCCCAGATCCGCGAAGGTCGCGGGGGGCGCCGCGGCGACGGTGGTCGAGGGGGTCACGAGGAGGATGTGCCTTTCGTCGCACGGCGGGTTCCACGCGGAACGCGCTGTTCGGTGGGATGGAGAGCGGCGCGCGATGCGGTTTCACCGCGCGGTGGCGCGAGGATGACGCGCGCCGGGTGGAGCGAAGAGGATGGCCGACCGGAGACGGGCCGAAGCTCCAGGATACGCGCCGGGAAGTCAGCCGTGGAACAGCCGGCTCAGTTCCACCAGCCAGGGTACGGCCACCGCCTGCGTCGGCACCACCAGGATGGCGGCCGATCCCAGATAGGCGGCCGTGGCGATGCGGATGTCGCCGATCCGGCCGCTGAGCCGCTGGATGCGGATGAGCGTGGTGGGACCGCCCGCGGCGAGCGCGCCTTGCGGCGCGGTGGACTTCGCACAGGCGACCAGAGCGCGGGCCAGCGGTTTCGGCCCGGTGACCTTGACCGCCGAGTCGTCGGCGAGCAGCTCGATGAGCAGTTTCACCGAGCCGAGCGCGGCCTTGCTGCGCACCACCCTGGGGAACGCCTCGTGCACGGCCGTGAACGCCTCCAGCACCAGATCGTGCCTGGCCCGCAGATGCGAACGCTCGTGGCTGACGATGGCGGTGACCTCGGCGTCGGCCAGATTGGTCAGGGTGCCCTCGCTGAGCACGACGCGCTGGCGCAGGCCGGGCAGGCAGTAGGCGATCGGCTCGGTGGCGGCCAGCACCCTGATGTCGGCCGCGCGCCGGTGCGGACCGCTCTGGTCGAGCAGATCGACGAGCATGCGGTGCCGCGCCCGCCGCCTGCGGGTGTGCACGCCGACCCGGATGATCGCGTAGATCAACCGGGCGCCGATCAGCAGCGTGAGCGCGAACACGAACACGTACGCCAGCCACAACGGCAACCCCAGCGCGTCGATCTCCCTGGTCGGCGCGGTGGTCGGGCGGCCGTCGGGGCCGGGGACCAGCAGTTCGGCGGCGATGGCCAGCCCGGAGCCGAACGCGCTGAGCACGGCGGCGAGCGCGATGGCCTGCCAGAGCACCAGCGCTGCCCGAGGCGTCCGATAGGTCCAGGTCGCCCGGCTGAGCAAGGCCGGGGCAGGCCCCGCGAGAAGCAATGCCAGTCCGGCGAATACCGGCGCGGTTGCGTTCATCGACTCAGCTCACTGCGTTGTGGGGCCAGGGCGCCCGAGGAGTCTACTGCGGCGGCGGCGCCGAGTCCTCGGTTGCTTCGAGCTTAGCGAGTGCTTCGCGGAGAGCGGCAGCCTCGTCCTTGCCGACCTGTTCGACGAAGTGCACCAGTGCCGCGGCGCGGCTGCCCGCCGCGTCGGCCTGTTGCAGCGCGTCGACCATCAAACTCGCCACCAGTTCGTCGCGCGTGTGCACCGGCGCGTAACGGTGGGCGCGGTCGTCGCGCCGCTGCACCACGAGGTTCTTCTTCGCGAGGCGTTGCAGCACGGTCATCACCGTGGTGTACGCGAGCTCACGGCGTGCGGCGAGCGCCTCGTGCACCTGCCGGACCGTTTGTGGTTCGTCGGCCGACCACAACTGATCCATGACCGCTTTCTCGAGTTCACCAAGACCTGCCATTCCCTAATTTTAGGGACTCAACGACGAGGATGCGTACTACGGGGTGTCGTAACTATGGAGTAGCTGGTGTGTCATTTCTCATACGGCGCGGTCTCGGGCGGTGTGGCAGCCGGTCCGCCCACTTTTCCACGCACGTGCCGCGTGCCGATCGGGACGATCATCGGCCGCCCCGACACCGGGTCCTCGAGCACCCTGGCGTCCAGGTCGAAGACCTCACGCAGCAGCTCGGCCGACACCACCTCGCCCGGCGCGCCCGCGGCGACGACGCGCCCGGCGTGCATGACGACCAGTTGGTCGCTGTAGCGGATCGCGAGATTGAGATCGTGCAGCACCATGACGACGGTGCGCCCGAGATCGGCGTGCAATCGGTCCACCAGGTCGAGCACCTCGATGGAGTGCGCCAGATCCAGGTAGGTGGTCGGCTCGTCGAGCAGCAGGATGTCGGTGCCCTGCGCCAGCGCCATCGAGATCCAGGCCCGCTGACGCTGGCCGCCGGACAGCTCGTCGAGCGGGCGGCCGGCGAGGTCGGCGATCCCGGTTTGTTCCAGCGCCGTCGTCACCTCGGATTCGTCGGCGCCCGACCACTGCCGGAACCAGGACTGGTGCGGATGACGTCCGCGGGCGACCAGATCGGCGACGGTGAGCCCTTCCGGCGCAACCGGCGACTGCGGCAGCATGCCGACGATGCGGGCGACGTCCTTGGTCTTCATCGTCGAAATGGCTTTGCCGTCCAACATCACCCGGCCTTCCCGGGGGCGCAGCAGGCGGCCGAGCGAGCGCAACAGGGTGGACTTCCCGCAACCGTTTGGCCCGATGACCGTGGTGATCACACCCGGAGTGATGGTCAAACTCAGCCCGTTCACGATCACCTGATCGCCGTAGCCGAGGGTGATCTCCTCGGCGCCGAGCCGGTGACCGGGAGCGCTCGCCCGCTCGGTGGCGGCAGGGGTGAGGTCTGCGATCGTCATGACAGCGTCGCCTTCCGGTTCATACGCACGAGCAGGTACAGCAGGAACGGCCCGCCGAACGCCGCCGTCACCACGCCGAGGGGCAGGTCGACCGGGAACACCGTGCGGGACGCGACATCCGCGCCGACCACCAGGATGGCCCCGGCCACCGCGGAGCCGACCAGCGGCTCGCCCGGCGTGCGCAGCAGGCGGCGGGCGATCTGCGGCGCGGCGAGGGCGACGAAGCCGACCGGCCCGACGGCGGCGGTGGCCACCGAGGCGGCCACCACGGCAGCCGCGATCAGGATGGCCTGCTGGGTCTGGACGCGCACGCCGAGCGCCCGCGTGGTGTCGGAGCCGAGGCGCAGCGCGGCGAGCGTGCGGGCGGCGGCGAGCGCGACGAGCGCGGCGATCCCCGCGGCGATCGCCGCGGGAGTCAGGTGCGCGGTGTCGGCCGAGTTGAGCGATCCGTTGAGCCACAACTGCACTCGCTGGGCATCGGCCAGGCTGGCGCGGGTCAGCAGCCAGCTGATCGCCGCGGTCAGCAGGGCGTTCACGCCGACGCCGATCAGCACCAGCCGCAGCCCGGTCGCGCCGTACCCGCCGGTGGCGGTGCGTCCCCAGGCGAGCAGGTAGATGGCGACCGCGGTGAGCAGGCCGCCCGCCAGCGCCGCCACCGGCGCGCCGACCGAGGCGGCCAGCCCGGTGCTCGCGCCGCCGGTGCCGACCAGCACGGCGACCGCGCCCAAACTCGCGCCCGAGGTGATGCCGAGCATGTCCGGTGCGGCCAGCGGGTTGTGCAGGATGGACTGGGTGATCGCGCCGGCCAGCCCGAGCGCGAGGCCGACCACGAGCGCGGTGAGCGCGCGCGGCAGCCGGGATTCCAGCACGATGAACCGCTGCGCTCTGGTACCGCCGCCGGTCAGGACCTCCAGCACGCGTCCGAGCGGCATGTGGGACTCGCCCACCGCGATGTCCAGGCAGAACAGCGCGAGCGCCAGCGCGATCAGGATGGCGATGATCAGGATCATCCGCGGTCGCAGCACCGTCGACACCGGCCCGACGCGCAGCGCGGGTCGCGCACCCGTGGTGCGCAGCGAGATCGTCACAGGTTCACCAGCTTTCGTCTGCGCACGAACGCGAGGAAGAACGGAACGCCGAGCACGGCGACCACCACGCCGACCTCCAGCTCACCGGGGCGAGCCGCCACCCGGCCCGCCACATCGGCGATCAACAGCAGCAACGCGCCGAGGAGCCCGGAATAGGGAATCAGCCAGCGATGATCCGGTCCGGTGATCGCCCGCGCGAGATGCGGAACGACCAGGCCGAGGAAGGCGATCGGCCCGGCCGCCGCCGTCGCCGCGCCCGCCAGCAGCACGACGGCCGCGAGTCCGAGCGCGCGACTGCGGCCGACATGCACGCCGAGCCCGCGCGCCACGTCGTCGCCGAGGCCGATCAGATTCAGTCCCGGCGCCGCCAGCACCGCCAGCAGCATCCCTGCGGCCAGGAACGGCAGCACCTGCCAGAACACCGCGGCGTCGCGGCCCGCGACGGTGCCGATCACCCAGAATCGGTAGGTGTCCAGCGCGGCGGCGTCGAACAGCACGACGGCGTTCGTCATGGCCTGCAGGAAGGCGGTGACCGCCGCGCCGGCGAGCACGAGGGTCAGCGGGCTCGCCTTGCCGCCGCCCACCGAAGAGGTCGCGAACACCGCCGCCCCGGCGATCAGCGCGCCGGTGAGCGCGAACCAGATGTATTGCTCCGGTGCGCTGAAGGCGAACAGGTACACGCTCAGCGCGGCGAGGAACGCCGCGCCCGCGTTCAGTCCGAGCAACCCGGCGTCGGCGAGCGGATTGCGGGTGTACCCCTGTACCAGCGCGCCCGCTGTTCCCAGCGCCGCGCCGCAGACCAGCGCCAACGCGGTGCGCGGCAGGCGCAGTCCGCGCACGATCTCTTCCTCGGTGGAACCGGCCGCGCAGGTGAAGGGTCCGCCCGGGCAGGCGAGCGCGTGCTGCACGGCGTCGAACACCGTCCCCGGTGCGAGCGAGCGCGCGCCCACCGCGACACCGGCGAGCACGGCGAGCAGCAGTAGGACGGTCGAGACGAGGAGTCCGCAAAGACGTCGCCGCCTCACGGTGGCAAGAGAGGTCACGGCGACGAACTGCTCCTGAAATCAACGATACGGTTGCTAGGTCTGGTAAGCCTAACCTATCTTTCGCTGTACGGACGGGCACGGCCGAATGTCCGCCGCGCCGCGCGACGGAGCCGATCCCCGAGGAGGTTCGATGACCGAGCTCATCACCACGCCACATCGCTCGACGACGGCGTTCGGACGCGCCTGTGCCCGGCTGCGCGCGCTGCAGCCGGAGCATCCACGGGTCTATGCCGTCGCCGCGATCGCCGAGCAGGGTAAGCGCCGCTGGTGGCAACTGGCGGACGGAGTGCGCGAAGGTCGCGTCGAACTCATGTACCGCAGGCATGCCGCGGAGATGATCAGCGCCGACATCGCGGCGGAAGTGGTTGCCACGGCGCTGATCCATGCGATCGCCGGACGGGTGGTGGCGCTGCTCGTCGCGGAGGGTCGGGCATGGGACCCCGGGTTGGAGAATCTCTGGATCCACACGGACAACGACGGCGGCATCGACTGGGCGGGTTTGTCCGACACCACGATTCGCGTGGTCGACGGCGATCCGCTGGCGGGTGGACCCGGTGTGGTCGCCTTGCCGTGCCCGGAGGCGATGTCCGTCTGGCTCGCGCATCGCTGCGAGTCCGCGTTGACCGTCGTCCAGCGGAACCTGACGCGCTGCTCCGGATTGAGCGCACGGCGGTTCTGGTCCCTGGTGGGTGAATCCGTCGCGGGCGCTTCGGCTTACGTGCCCGATCTGGCGCGGACCGATTCCGTCGCCGGTGCGCGCCGCGGCCAGGCCCTGCTGGCGGCGATGGCCGAGCGCGGGCTGCCCGTGCGGCGGTCGGGTGGTTGCTTAGTTAGGTAAGCCTGACCTATACTCGGATCCGGCGTACGGATCGCGTGAGCGTCCCGAGGGCTGCGGTGACCCCCGATCCCTTGCCGCGGCGGGCTCCACCTTCGGTGGGGCCCGCCGCTCTGTCCGTCTGTGAAGTGCGTCGCCGACTCTGGCGCGCCGTCCGGCCCTGGTTCTACGCTGACGCCGACACGATCGCGAACCCCCTGTACAGCAGGGGTATTCGTCGTCCGGCCGTCCTCGCCCGGCCACCGCCGCACCGGGGAACCCGGCCCGGTGCCGTGTCGCGCCCATCGGCGCGCCACCTCCGAGGCCGCGCCGATGCCCACCGTCGCGGACCGGACGCACGACGGTCAACAGAATTCGAGGTTGTCAGCTTGTCCACCCGCAGATCGTCCCGCCGCCGTTCGATCGCTGCCGTGCTCACCGCTGTCGCATTGCTCGCCGTGCCCGCTTGCGGATTCGGTGAGCAGCGGGCGCGAAGCACCCCTGCGCCGCACTGGGATTACGACGCCGAAGGCCCCGATCACTGGGCCGACTTGGATCGTGACTACCTGACCTGCAAGAGCGGCCACCAGCAGTCGCCCGTCGACCTGCCAGGTCACGCGAAACTCGAGCCGTCCGAGCACATCACCATCGACTATCACGCGGCCCCGGCTGTGACGCTGCGGAACAACGGGCACACGGTGCAGGCGAATCTTCCAGCGGGAAATGGAAATCGCATCGTCGTCGACGGTGTTCCGTACGAACTCGTGCAATTCCACTTCCACCTGCCCAGCGAGCACACCGTGGACGGCGTGGGCACGACGATGGAAGCGCACTTCGTGCACAAGAGCGCGGCGGGCGCGGTGGCCGTGCTCGGTGTGCTGCTGCGCGCCGCGCCGGGACCGTCGGCCTTCGCGCCGATCCTCTCGGTCGCGCCGCGGGCCGTCGACGCCGAGACCGTCGTGCCGGGCCCGATCGATCTGCGCGCGATGCTGCCAGGTGCGACCGACCAATACCGCTATCAGGGTTCGCTCACCACCCCGCCGTGCAGCGAGGGCGTTTCGTGGACGGTGCTGGGCAATCCCGTCGCGGTGGCCCCGGCCGACGCCGACCGGTACCGGACGTTGTTCGCGCACAGCAACCGGCCGACCCAGCCGCTGAACGGCCGGACGGTCACGCTGGCGGGCGGGTGAGGCCGCGACGGCCTGGTCCGGGCGCTGTGCGACAGTGAGTACATGACACAGCAGGAAACCCGTCAGTTCGGCTCGCTGGCGGATGTCACACCCGAGCAGATGAACGCCTACAGCGAAGGCACCTTCGCCGATCTGATCGGCCTGCGTTACACCGAGCTGAGCCCGGAGCGCGTGCGCGGCGAGTGGGTCGTGAAACCGCATCTCTACCAGCCCGCCGGTATCCAGAACGGCGGCGTGTACTGCACCGTCATCGAGACGCTCGCCAGCATCGCCGGCGGCATCTGGTTCGGCGACCGAGGCACGGTCGTCGGGGTCAACAACAACACCGATTTCCTGCGGGCGGTGCGCGAAGGCACTCTGACGGGGGAGGCGACGCCGCTGCACCGGGGCAGGCTGCAGCAACTGTGGCAGGTCGTCATCACCGATGAGCAGGGCCGCACCGTGGCCCGCGGGCAGGTGCGATTGCAGAATCTGCCGCATCGGTCCTGACCGCTCGACCGGCGGCGGCGGAACGGGCGTGCCAGAATGTGCCTCACCCGTCACGGTGAACCGGTGAGGAGCCAGGATGCGACTGTCACCGCACGAGCAGGAGCGCCTGTTGCTCAGCTACGCCGCCGAGCTTGCCCGGCGCAGGCGGGCGCGCGGACTCGCGTTGAACCATCCCGAGGCGGTCGCGCTGATCACCGACCACGTGCTGGAAGGCGCGCGCGACGGCCGCACCGTCGCGGAGCTGATGTCCTCCGGGCGGACGGTCCTCACCCGCGCCGACGTGATGGAAGGGGTGCCGGAGATGATCCCCGAGGTCCAGGTCGAAGCGACTTTCCCGGACGGCACCAAGCTCGTCACCGTGCACCACCCGATCGGTTAGGCGGGCGGGATGCGGTTCGCGAGCGTCCCCGGGACGGATCGAGGCGCGGTGTGATCCCCGGCGAATACTTCTGCGCCGAGGGCGTCGTCGAACTGAACGCCGGCGCCGCGCGCATCGAACTCGACGTGATCAATACCGGCGACCGCCCCGTGCAGGTCGGCAGTCATGTGCACTTCCCGCAGGCGAACGCGGCCCTGGAGTTCGATCGAACGGCCGCGCACGGTCACCGCCTCGACATCCCGGCCGGTACCGCGGTGCGCTTCGAACCCGGTCTCGCGCAACGGGTGCGGCTGGTGCCGCTGGGCGGCGCCCGCGAGGTGCACGGGATCAGCCGTACACCGCCGGGCCGTCTCGATGACCGGCGCGGGACTCGGTGCGGGGAGGTAGGACGCGATGAGTGAGCTGAGCCGGGCGCGATACGCCGAATTGTTCGGACCGACGACCGGCGACCGGATCCGTTTGGCCGACACCGATCTGCTGATCGAGATCACCGAGGACCGCAGCGGGGGACCCGGCCGCGCGGGCGACGAGGCCGTGTTCGGCGGCGGCAAGGTCCTGCGGGAATCCATGGGCCAATCCCGCGCGACGCGCGCCGAGGGCGCTCCCGACACCGTGATCACGGGCGTGGTGATCATCGATCACTGGGGAATCGTCAAGGCGGACGTCGGCATCAGGGACGGGCGGATCAGCGCGATCGGCAAGGCGGGCAACCCCGACACCATGTCCGGGGTGCATCCCGACCTGGTCGTGGGGCCGTCCACCGAGATCATCTCCGGCAACGGCCGCATCCTCACCGCGGGCGCGATCGACTGTCACGTGCATTTCATCTGCCCGCAGCTGCTGGAGGAGGCGCTCGGCGGCGGCATCACCACCCTCATCGGCGGTGGCACCGGTCCGGCGGAGGGCAGCAAGGCGACCACCGTGACGCCCGGCGCGTGGCATCTGGCGCGCATGCTGGAGGCCACCGACGGCTGGCCGGTGAACATCGTGCTGCTCGGCAAGGGCAACACCGTCAGCGCCGAGGCGATGTGGGAGCAATTGCGGGCCGGGGCGTCGGGCTTCAAGCTGCACGAGGACTGGGGCTCGACCCCCGCCGCGATCGATGCCTGCCTCACCGTGGCCGACGCGGCGGGGGTGCAGGTGGCGCTGCACTCGGACACGTTGAACGAGGCCGGTTTCGTCGAGGACACCCTCGCGGCGATCGCGGGCCGCGGCATCCACGCCTATCACACCGAGGGCGCCGGCGGCGGGCACGCGCCCGACATCATCACCGTCGCCGCCCATCCCAACGTGCTGCCCAGTTCCACCAACCCGACCCGCCCGCACACGATCAACACCCTCGACGAGCACCTGGACATGCTCATGGTGTGTCACCACCTGAGCGCGTCGATCCCGGAGGATCTGGCCTTCGCCGAGAGCCGGATCCGCCCCTCCACCATCGCGGCCGAGGACCTGCTGCACGATCTGGGCGCCATCTCGATGATCGGCAGCGACTCGCAGGCCATGGGCCGCATCGGGGAGGTCGTGTTGCGCACCTGGCAGACCGCGCACGTGATGAAGCGCCGCCGCGGCGCGCTGCCGGGCGACGGCGCCGCCGACAACGCGCGCGTCCAGCGCTACATCGCGAAATACACCATCTGCCCGGCCGTCGCGCACGGCCTCGACCACGAGATCGGGTCGGTCGAAGTGGGCAAGCTCGCCGATCTGGTGCTGTGGGAGCCCGCGTTCTTCGGCGTGCGCCCGCACGCCGTGCTCAAGGGCGGCGCGATCGCCTGGGCCGCGATGGGCGACGCCAACGCCTCCATTCCCACGCCGCAGCCCGTGCTGCCGCGCCCCATGTTCGGCGCCGCCCCGGCGGCCGCCGCCGCGACGTCGCTGCATTTCGTGTCCGAGCAGGCGATCGAGGACGGCCTCGCCGACCGGTTGCGGGTCCGGCGCAGACTCGTGCCGGTCCGCGACGTCCGTGGCGTGCGGAAGACGGACCTGCCGCACAACGACGCCATGCCGCGCATCGAGGTCGACCCCGACACCTTCACCGTCCGCATCGACGGCGAGGTCTGGCACGAAGACCCCGCCCCCTCCCTCCCCATGGCCCAGCGCTACTTCCTCTTCTGACACCCCGCGAGTGGCACATGGCTGCGGAGAAATGCGAGAAGAAGTCTCGATGGTGTGCCACTCGTGGGGAACCGGCGCGGAGCGTATAGTCCGCTGGACTCGGAGGAAGGGAGGGAAGGATGCCTCGGTCAGGCGAGCGGGGGGTGGGGCGCCGTGTTCTGGTGGGTTGTGTGGGGGCGGGGACGCTTCTGGCCGCGATGTTCGCGACATCGGCTGCCGCACCGTTGTCGCCCGGCAGCGGGTCGGCGAGCTCGACGGTCGCATTGAACGACTACTGCCAGGAGCACGGCGCGGTGGGCCACCTCGCCGACGGCCGGACGGTTTACTGCACACAGGTGCAGAACACCGACGCGTTCGTGTGGTCTTACAGCCGAGGCCCGATCCCTCGCGATCCCCACACCCGCGACTACACCTGTGACAGCGATACCTGCCACCGGCCCGACGGCAGCGCCGTTCCGAACTATCAGCGCTGCGGTCTCCTGTGCGGCGAGCCTCCCACCAGCGGCGACGTGCAGAGCGGGCTGTACGACTGCTTCGCGACGGGAGCCGAATTCGGAGAGTGCGAAAGCCGGATCCGATGACCGGTCGGATCCGTCCTTCGCCAACGAACGGATCGAAACCTACGTGAGCCGGTGCTCGTGGATCGGTGCGCTCAGCGCGGTGCCGTTGAGGTCGAGGTACAGCAGACGCTCGGTGACGGATACGGTCATGGCGTTGCGGCGTTCGGTCGCGGCGACGGCGGCATCGATGAATTCACGGTCGAAGCTGTACAGCGGTATCGCTTCGGCGCGGTGCACGCGCTTGCCGGTGAGTTGCGCCAGTACCTTGGCCGGGTCGCGGTGGGTATAGACGGCGACGCGGTCGGCGAGTTTGCTGCCTCGGTGCACCCGCTCCGCGTCGGGTGCGCCGATCTCGATCCAGGCGGTCAGGCGTCCGGTGAGGTCGCGCACCAGCACGGCGGGCTCGTCGGTCGCGGAGACGCCACCGTCGCTGAAGGCGATGCCCTCCTCGTATTCGAGGCAGTAGGCGAGCACCCGGGTCAGCATGAACTCCGCGGATTCGGACGGATGCCGCGCCACCCGCAACTCCAGCTCCTGGTAGACGCCTCGATCGACGTCGGCCAACTGGACGGCGAAGGTATGCAGTGTCGCGCTGAGTGCCATAGCTGCAGGAGCTTAGTGCCGACGGAGGCGTCGGCCGGGGTCGAGCTTCCTTCGGTGCCGGGTGGTCCGGCGCACGCAACGGGCTGGTTCTCGGCGTTCAGCGAATGCCATTGCGGGGCCGTAGGATCCGGCGATGACACTTACTCGTGCCGACCTGGCCGGATACGTCGAACGCGACTTGGACGCCGAGCTGGCGAGATGGTTCGCCGATCGCCCGCCGGTCGTCGTGCCGGAGCAGACCCGGCCGGTGGCGCCCTTTCTCCAGCGCCTGGCGCCCGCGTCCGCGGCGGCGCTGGCTGCGTTCGACCGCAGGGTGCGGTCCGGGCGGATGCCGCAGTTCCTGGACATCCACGATTGGTCCTATGGTTTCGACTTCGCCGGAAATGATTGCGGTATAAGGGATTCCGACTACGAAACCGAGCTCACCGACGACGACGTCTACTCGATCGGCGCGGACGGCGGCGGCAACCTGTACGTCGTGCTCACCAACGGGCAGGTCGCGCTCTGGTTCCACGAGGAGGAAGTGGTCGAGGGTGGCACCCGCTTCGACGACCTGGATGTCTTCCTCTGGTCGGTCGTGCGTTACCACGCGGTGCGGTCCGGGGCGCTGGCGCGCGATGCGGTCGAGGCGGACTTCCTGGTGCTGGGGCAGGACGGCGCGCTGGAGCCGGACCTCGGGTTGCTGCGCTCGATGAAGTAACGCGCGTTCGCTCAGTCCTCGCCCGCTCGCCGCTGGAACGGCCGCCCGGTTCGGAAGACGTCGCGCAGCCAGGGCGCCCGGCGGTGGTGCGGACGGCTGCGGTCGGCCCAGAGCGGATTGGATTCGTCCCGGCGGTAGGCCGCGAGCTGTCCGGCGATGGCGAAGTGCAGCCGGGTGGCTGTGCCGACCACCTCACCATCGGTCGCCAGCGCCTGCGGCGTGGGTACCTGCACCAGCAGTTCCGGCAACTGGCGTTCACCGTAGACCTTGCTGTGGCCGATCGCCGCCAGCAGCAGCGCCAGCACGGCGCGGGTGCGCGACCAGCGCAGGTCGGCGCGCAGCCAGCGGATGTCGAGCAGCCCGGCGTCGAGCCGGTCGCGGAAGGCGGGCACCGCGCCGTGCGGGTGGTAGGGACCGTTGCCGACGAACAGGAACCAGACTCGCCGCCACTGCCCGTCCAGGCAGATCTCGATCGGCTCGGCCCGGCGCAGGGTGACCACGAGCGCGGCGGCGAAGGCGGGCCACTTGCCCCAGCGCGACTGCCACTTCTCGCGCAGCTGCACCAGGTCCGGATAGGCGCCGAGGCTGGCGGTGTTGATCAGGTGACGGGTGCGGGAGCCGGTGTCGTCCTCGCATTCGACGGCGGCGATGTCCACCGCCACCGCCTCGCCCGCGCCGGTCGCATCGATCACCTCGCGCAGGTCGTAGACGCCCAGATCCCGGGCGAAGTGGTTGAGCGTGCCGGTGGGGATCACGACCAGCGGCAGCTCGTGGCGCAACGCGACCGCGGCCACCGCGGCCACCGTGCCGTCACCACCGGCGACGCCGACCGCGAGCACCGGTTCACCGTGCTCGGCGATGGCCTGCTCGAGTTGCTGCGCGCAGTCCAGATCGGGTCGCGTGCGCAGCACGGTGGCGGCGGGCAGGGCGTCGACGACGTCGTCGGTCGGATCGTAATTCGGGTCGCCGGACATCGGATTCACCATGACCACAAGGCCTTTACCCTCCACCAGCACGGGCACTTCGCGGACCGGACGGGCCTGCGCCTCATCGGATTCGCGCACGGGCCACCAGCGACGCGTGGCCAGGGCGACACCGGAACCCACGGCCGCACCGACGAGCACGTCGGAGCTCCAGTGCACGCCGGTGTGCACCCGCGAGTAGGCGACGGTGGCGGCCAACGGGGCGACAACCAGTGCGGTACGCGGGCTTTCGAGTGCGACGGCGGTGGCGAATGCCGCGGCGCAGGCGCTGTGGCCCGAGGGGAACGAGGAGGACCTCGGGGTCGGGACGAGTCGCCGGTGCACCGGCAAGAGTTCGGCGGCGGGCCTGCGCCGCGCGATCAGCGACTTGAGGCCGACGTTCACTACGAGACTCGCTCCGGCGACGGAGACGACACCGCGCAGCGCGGCCCGCCGCGGCGCGCCTTGGCGTGTGGCGAGCAATGTCGCCATGGCCAGCCACAGTCCGCTGAAATTCGCACTGCTGGTGAGCCGCAGCAAACCGTGGTCGACCGCCGAGGCGGGCAGTTCGGCGACCGCTCCGCCGATCGCTCGATCGATTCGTCCGATGCCGTGGAACTTCCGGCGCACCCAGCTACTCACGTGTCCGACATTACCGATCACCACCCCGGCGTCTCGAAACACGAAGGCGTGGTGCGTTCCGGCGGGGACGGCAAGGCTCTGGCGCGGCAGGACGGTCACAAGGTGGAGACTTGCCCCGAAAGCCCGTGTTCTAACGGTGCTCTCGTGATCCGAATGCCACCTGCCGGGAAGTCGGAAGCGGTCGAGGCCGGTACGGACGCGGTCGCCGCTAGCGAATGGCGGTGGGGATGAGGTGGTGACGGGCGAAGGCGCGGGCTTCTTCGTCGGTATCGAGCGAGAAGTAGCTGTCCGGAATGAGCAGGAGGGTGAGGGACAGGCGCGCGGCGATCTCGGCGGACGCGTCGGGATCGATGTCGCCGATGTCGTCGGCGCGGCGGAGTTGTTCGGCGAAGAACGCGCGCGCGGCGGCGAGGAGCGTCGCGCCGTAGGTGATGACGAAGGGCTGGCCGCCTTCGTCGGCGAGCAGGATGCGGTTGGTGAGCGGATCCGTGCGCAGCGTGCGCAGTGCGATCGCGAAGCCCTCTGCCGCGCGGTCGCGTACGTCGGTGTGGTCGGCTACGGCCGTGGTGATCCCGGACAGGACGCGCCGCAGCCACACGGTCAAGGCCGTGGTGACGAGCAGGTCCTTGCTGGGAAAGGCCCGGTAGACGGTGGCGCGGTGCAGGCAGGCGCGGCGGGCGATGTGCTCCATGCGGACCCGGTCGATGCCGTGGTCGCGGAACTCCGCCAGGGCCGCGTCGATGATCCGGGTGGCCTGCGGGTCGCCTTCGATGCCTGCCGCGAGCCGGTCGACATCGAAGGCGGCGTTCGTCTGCCGGGCACTGCGCATGGACCTAATCCTGCCCGACCGCCCGGGCGTGGCGCATGCCCGCGCGCGCCCGGGGGTGGTAGCGCAGGGGTTCCGGAATCAAAGGCCATGCGTTGCGGATCAGCGTCGCGACGGCGCGGAAGTGGGCCTGATCGGCCCGGTTGTAGCGCAGGCCGAGTTTGTCGCGGGCCGGCTCGGGCAGCATGGCGGCGGTGATCACCCGGTACTCGGACATGATCACCGGCCGCAGCAGCCGTTCGACCGGTTGCGGCAGATACGGCAGCCGCATGTCGCTGGTGAACCGGAGCCGATCGGTCAGCCAGCGCGCCGACTCGGTGGCTTCCAGCACGTCACGGCAGATGTCGTCGAAGTACCGCTGGAAGCCGGCGTAATCGGGGGGCATCGGCCGGTCGCTGACGCCGTATCGCCGGAACCAGGTTTTGCTCTGCTGGTACAGCTGCTCGCGTTCGGCGCCGGTCAGTCCGTCGCCGAACACGTCGGCGATGTCGATGACCGCCTGCACCATCGTGGCGTGGGTCCAGTAGTAGGTCTCGGGATTGAGGGCGTGGTACCGGTCCCCGTGCGCATCGGTGCCGCGGATGTCGCGGTGGTAGTCGCGGACCCGGGCACCGGTGCCGCGTTCGACGGGGTCGTAGACGGTGCCGATGATCTCGGGTATCGAGCGCAGGACCCGGTCCCAGGGATCGCCGAAGAAGTCGGAGTGTTCGGTGACGCCGGCCCCCACCGCGGGATGCATCAGCTCCAACATGCCGTACGGCGCGGCGACCAGGAACAGTCGCAGGTCACCGAGGTAGCGCCAGAGCAGCGTGCCCGGTCCGAGCCGCGGGTCCTCCTGCGTGGCCTCGTCCGGCACGGCTTCAAGATGTGCGGTCATCCTCGACCCCTCTCTCGTGGTGCGACGAAAAAACTATAAATGTCGCATGTGTCGCAGGCAAGGAGGGCTCGGTTCGAGCTCGCGAGGATATGCAACCAATAGTTGCGTGATGACTGGCCGTCGACTAGCGTCATATGCAACCAAACGTTGCATATTGGAGGTCGCGATGATGGAGTACGGCAGCATCGAACGGGAGATACACGTCGACGCCTCGCCCGAGGTGGTCTTCGAGGTGGTCAGCAGCCCGGAGCACATCTCGCAGTGGTGGAGCGACGACGCCGAGTTCAGCGCGGCTCCCGGCGCCGTCGGCGAACTCGTCTGGGGTGACCGGGCCCAGGTCGCGCCGATCAAAGTGGAGCGCGCCGAGCCGCCCCGGGTGTTCTCGTTCCGCTGGTGCCATCCGGGCGGAGTGGTCGACGACCCCGCCGGTTCGCTGCTGGTGACGTTCGAGCTCACGCCGTCCGGTGCTGGTACCAGGATTCGGCTCACCGAGACCGGTTTCCGGGAGATGGGCTGGGAAGCCGCGAAGCTCGAGGAGCTCTACCGCGACCACACCACCGGGTGGGACACCTTCGTGCCCCGGCTCGGGGAGTACATCGCGCGGCTGGTGTCGACGCCGTGACCGCCGCCGTCGACGACGACCTGTGGTCGGCCATCGGGGATCCGACGCGCAGGCGGATGCTCGACCTGCTGCTCGCGGAGGGGGATGGCACGGCGACCAGCCTCAGCGAGCGCCTGCCGGTGACCCGGCAGGCGGTCGCGAAACATCTCGGCGTGCTCGACCGGGTCGGCTTGGTGCACGCGACGCCCGCCGGGCGCGAGCGGCGGTACCGGGTGGACGAGGCCCAACTCGCTCGCGCCGTGGCCCAGCTGTCCTCGGTGGGGGCGGCGTGGGACGCCAGGCTCCGGCGGATCAAGCGCATCGCGGAGGCGATTCAGCGCAAACAAGATCAACAGTGAAAGGAATCGAACATGGTGGACATCCTGCACAAAGTCGGCATCGAGGCGCCGGTGGACGAGGTCTACGCCGCCTTGACCACCACCGAGGGACTGTCCGGGTGGTGGACGACCGATACCGAGGGAAACGGCGGCGATGTCGGCGGCCTGCTCGAATTCCGCTTCGCGGCGGGTGGATTCGACATGCGGGTGCGTGAACTCGACCCGGCGAAGCGCGTGCTGTGGGAGGTGGTCGGCGGACCCGAGGAATGGATCGGCACCCAGGTGGACTGGAGTCTCGATCAGGAGGGCGATTACACCTCCGTCCTCTTCACGCACCGAGGCTGGCGGGAACCGGTGGACTTCATGCACCACTGCAGCACCAAATGGGCGGTCTTCCTGCTGAGCCTGAAGTCGCTGATCGAAACCGGCAAAGGCGCGCCGGATCCCGACGACGTCAAGATCGACAGCTGGAATTGACCCGCTGCCCTCCGGCCGCTCGTTCTCGGACGCGCGGCCGGAGGAAAGGTCCCGCGTTCCGGCGCGCAGGCCACCCGCTCCCGCGCGCCGTTCAGGCGCCGACGTAGGCCGCGAGATGTTCGCCGGTGAGGGTGGAGCGGGCGGCGACGAGATCGGCGGGAGTGCCCTCGAAGACGACCCGGCCGCCGTCGTGTCCGGCCCCGGGCCCGAGGTCGATGATCCAGTCCGCGTGCGCCATGACCGCTTGGTGGTGCTCGATGACGATGACCGACTTGCCGGAGTCGACGAGCCGGTCGAGCAGGCCCAGCAACTGCTCGACATCGGCGAGGTGCAGGCCGGTGGTCGGCTCGTCGAGGACGTAGACCCCGCCCTTGTCGGCCATGTGCGTGGCCAGCTTGAGCCGTTGCCGCTCGCCGCCGGACAGCGTGGTGAGCGGCTGGCCGAGGCTGAGGTAGCCCAGCCCGACGTCGGCGAGCCTGCGCAGGATGGCGTGTGCGGCCGGGGTGCGCGCCGCCTCGGTGTCGAAGAACTCCTCGGCCTCGAGCACCGACATCGCGAGCACTTCGCTGATGTCACGGCCACCGAGGTGGTATTCCAGCACCGACGCCTGGTACCGCTTGCCCTCGCACTCCTCACAGGTGGTGGCGACGCCCGCCATCATGCCCAGGTCGGTGTAGACGACGCCCGCGCCGTTGCAGGTGGGGCACGCGCCTTCGGAATTCGCGCTGAACAGCGCGGGCTTGACGCCGTTGGCCTTCGCGAACGCCTTGCGGATCGGCTCGAGCAGCCCGGTGTAGGTCGCCGGATTGCTGCGCCGCGAGCCGCGGATGGGCGTCTGGTCCACCGCAACCACGCCTTCGCTCGCGGGGATGGATCCGTGCACCAGCGAGCTCTTGCCCGAGCCCGCAACGCCGGTGATGGCGACGAGCACACCCAGCGGAATGTCCACATCGACGTCGCGCAGATTGTTCGCTGTCGCGCCGCGAATCTCCAGCTTGCCCTTGGGCTCCCGTACGGTGGCCTTGAGCGTGGCCCGGTCGTCGAAATGGCGGCCGGTGACGGTGCCGCTCGCGCGCAGGCCATCGACGCTGCCCTCGAAGCAGACGGTGCCGCCCGCCGTGCCAGCCCCTGGACCGAGGTCGACGACATGGTCGGCGATCACGATCGCCTCGGGTTTGTGCTCCACGACGAGCACGGTGTTGCCTTTGTCCCGAAGCCGCAGCAGCAGGTCGTTCATCCGCTGGATGTCATGGGGGTGCAGGCCGATGGTCGGCTCGTCGAAGACGTAGGTGACGTCGGTGAGCGAGGAGCCGAGATGACGAATCATCTTGGTGCGCTGGGCCTCTCCGCCCGAGAGGGTGCCGGAGGGCCGGTCCAGCGAAAGGTAACCGAGCCCGATCTCGACGAACGAGTCGAGCGTGTGGCGCAGCGCGGCCAGCAGCGGCGCCACCGACGGCTCGTTCAGCCCGCCGACCCATTCGGCCAAGTCGCTGATCTGCATCGCGCAGGCGTCGGCGATGCTGATCCCGTCGATCTTCGACGAGCGAGCCGCCTCGGTGAGCCGGGTGCCGTCGCACTCGGGACAGGTGGCGAAGGTGACCGCCCGGTCCACGAACGCCCGGATGTGCGGTTGCATCGCCTCCCGGTCCTTGGACAGGAAGGACTTCTGGATCTTGGGGATCAAGCCCTCGTAGGTGAGGTTGACGCCCTCGACCTTCACCTTGGTGGGCTCTTTGTAGAGGAAGTCCTGCATCTCCTTCTTGGTGTACTTGCGGATCGGCTTGTTCGGGTCGATGAACCCCGACTCCGCGTACACCCGCACCGTCCAGAAGCTGTCGGACTTCCAGCCCGGGATGGTGAACGCGCCTTCGGCCAGCGACTTGGAATCGTCGTAGAGCTGGGTGAGGTCGATGTCGGACACCGAACCCCTGCCCTCGCAGCGCGGGCACATCCCGCCGGTGACGCTGAAGCTGCGACGCTCCTTCACGGTCCTTCCGGCGCGCTCGGTGGTGACCGCGCCCGCACCGCTGATCGAGGCGACGTTGAAGGAGAACGCCTGCGGCGAGCCGATGTGCGGCTTCCCGAGCCTGCTGAACAGGATGCGCAGCATGGCGTTGGCGTCGGTGGCGGTGCCGACCGTGGAGCGCGGGTCGGAACCCATACGTTGCTGATCGACGATGATCGCGGTGGTCAGTCCCTCGAGCACGTCGACGTCGGGCCGGGCCAGCGTCGGCATGAAGCCCTGGACGAACGCGCTGTAGGTTTCGTTGATCAGCCGCTGCGACTCCGCGGCGATCGTGCTGAACACCAGCGAGCTCTTGCCCGAGCCGGAGACGCCGGTGAACACCGTCAGCCTTCGCTTCGGGATCTCGATGCTGACATCCTTGAGGTTGTTCTCGCGCGCACCGTGCACGCGGATCAGATCGTGGCTGTCGGCGGCGTGCGGCGCGGGCGCCTGCGTGTCCGTCGTCGTGGCCGTGCTCATCGTGTCTCCATCTGTTCTGGCGGGGGCCGCCGCGGCGGTCTCCCTCGGCGTCGCCGGGCTCGATTCAACCAGTTCGCTTCGGGCGGGTCAGCGCAGTTGCTGGATGCGGATCAGGTTGCCGGCCGGATCACGCACGGCGCAGTCGCGCACGCCGTAGGGCTGCTCGGTCGGCTCCTGGACGATCTCCGCGTCACTGGCCGCCAGCCGTTCGAAGGCGCCGTCCAGATCCTTGGTTGCCAGCAGGATGCCGCCGTAGGTGCCCTTGGCCATCATCTCGGTGATGGTGCGACGCTCGTCCTCGGTGATGCCGGGATCGGCGCCCGGCGGGTGCAGAACGATGGACGTCTCGGGCTGACCGACGGGGCCCACGGTGAGCCACCGCATACCTTCGTATCCGACGTCGTTGCGGACCTCGAAACCCAGAATGTCGCGGTAGAAGGCGAGGGCCGCCTCCGCGTCGTCGTGCGGCAGGAAGCTCGCGTGAATGGTGATGTCCATGGCAGTCAGGCTAATTGCGGCTCGGTAACCGGCGCTTCTCGATTCCTGATCGGTCTGGTCACCTGTTTCGCCACGCAGGACGGTATGCCCGCGGTGGCGCGCCCCGCCTCGCGCCGGTAGACGCTCGGCGGCACGCCGACCAGCTCGGTGAAACGGGTGCTGAAGGTGCCCAGCGACGAGCAGCCGACCGCGAAGCACACCTCGGTGACGCTGAGGTCGCCACGGCGCAGCAGCGACATCGCGCGTTCGATGCGGCGGGTCATCAGGTAGGAGTACGGCGACTCGCCGTAGGCGAGCCGGAACTGGCGGCTGAGGTGCCCGGCCGACATGTGCGCGTCGCGCGCGAGCGCCTCCACGTCCAGCGGCCGCGCGTACTCCCGATCGATGCGGTCGCGGACGCGGCGCAGCCGCGCGAGGTCCCGCAGGTGCTGTGTGGCGGCGGGTCTGCTGGTCACGAACGCGATCGTGCCACATGGCGGTGACAAGCGGGCCGCATCGGGGTGCTACCAGAAGGTCGCCGTGAGCTCGTGCTCGGCGAGCGCGGTCCGCACCAGTTCGCTGAGCTGCCCGGCGTCGAGCAAGGCGGGCGGGTGGTACCCCATGACGCGCAGCGCGATCTGGTCGGCGGCCTCGACCAGCGCGACGTACAGGTTGCCGCCGCGCTCGGTCACGACGCGGGGCGAGTTCAGGCTCTGATTGACCAAGCCGAGCATCATCGCCGAGGCCGGGCGGCCGTCGATGCGCAGAATCTCGGGGTCGAGCTTGCCGAGGCTGGAGCACACCGTGGAGATGGGGTCGGTGGCGGCCTGCCGCGCCAGGTGGGCGTAGCGTCCGCGCGGCAGCGCCACCGCGACCGGAACCAGCGGCGGCACGTCCTGTCCGCCGGCGGCGGCCGCGGTGAGCTTTTCCTTCATCACCGCGCGCAGTGCGGCGAGGTCGGCCGGTGCGCCGTCGCGCACGTCCACTTCGAAGGCGATCGAGGTCAGCGCGTTCGCCCTGAGGTCGTCGGCGGTGCGGGTGCTGACCGGCATCATCATGCGAACCCGGCCCGCCTCGTCGGTGCGGCCGAGCCGCGTGGCGATGGCGGTCATCATCGCCACCGCCAAGGTGGTGCCGGTTCCGCCTCTTGCCCGTGCCGCCGCGTGCCAGAGCTGCGCCGGGACCGTCGCGGTGACGGTGGGAAGCCGGAAGCGCGCCTCGTCCTCGGAGGGCCCGGCCCCGCCGCGGCCGGTGACGGCCAACCGCAGCGCCAGACCGGCTGCCGACGGGAACGAGCGGGCCCGCCGCGCGGCGTCGCGAAGGTCGGCGGCCAGCAGGCGCATCCGGCCGAACTCGTCGGTGCGGTAGGACAGGTCGAGCCGTTTGTCCGCGACGGCGTCGGTCACCGCCGCGCAGAATGCGGAGCCGTCCGCAAGCGTGTGCGAAACCAGCAGCGACACCGCGCTTTCCCCATTGTCGATGCGGGTCGCCGCCAAACGCCACGCGGGGCCGCCGAACGTGCGCAACTCCGCGTGCCCCTGTTCGGCGATCCAGGCCTCCAGATCGCCTGCGGCAATGGGCTCGTCCGCGACCTCGAGCGGGCTGAATTCGACTCGGGTGGTCCACCGGTCCCCGGCGGCGGGGATCGTCGCGGGCGCGACCGCTCGGCCCAGTCTGCCGTGCCGCAATGCCTCGTGGAAATGTTCCAGCGCCGCGAGATCGACGGGACGGTCGTAACGCCAGACCGCCTGTATCGCCAGGGTTCCCCCTAGCGCGGAGTGCCCACGGGCACTCACGCAATCGATATCGGTCAGGCGGTGGGTCACGCGAATCTCCCCTCGAGTACCGGACACCGGTGCGGGTCCGCATCGGTGTCGTCGCCGCCACAACTCGGCGCTACGACGATGAAGATCGTTCGAATATCCGGTTTCGAGCTGTTTCGGCCAACCACGAGCATCCGGGCTGGCAACGCCGTGGTCAACCCTACTGGCGGGTTCGGTGCGCGCGGTCGTGTGATGCGCCGCGAACGGTACCCGCCGGTTCGTTACCTGCGCGAATGAGAATCCGGCCCCGAGCTGTGCGCGAGCGGCGGCGGCGGTGTCCGGCGCAGCGAACCGGACGAATCGCCTCCACTTGAGCTGAACGGGCGACCACTTCGGCAACGGGTGGGCGGCCCGGGTGGTGGTCAGCCCGCGTCCGGGCCGCGACGGCGCACGAGCGGCAGGTAGACCTCGTCCACGATTTCCACGAGGACGTCGTCGGGAGCGGTGGGCGCGCCGCGGACGACGAACTCGTTGCGGAGCAGGACGAGAGCCACGGTCGCCACCCTCGGATGCAGTGCTTCCGGAGCGGCTTCGCCGCGTGCGATCGCGCGGCCGAGGATGGTGAGCCAAGGGGCCGCGGTCGCGTCGCCGGACTGGCCGGGAAGCTGTGCCAGCAGCTCCGCGGCGCCGCCGGCCGCCGCGATGAGTTCGCGCAGGATCGCGCCCGACGGCGAGCTCCAATGGCGGTTGACGCGGCGCAGCAGCTCGAGCGCGTCCTCGCGCAGGTTTCCGGTGTCGGGCGGCCGCATCGCCGTGGCCAGCTGCCCGTAGGCGGCGATGCCGAGCGTCAGGCGGTTGGGCCAGCGCCGGTAGATGGCGTTCTTGTTGGTTCCGGCTCGTGCCGCGACCTTGTCCATGGTCAGCGCGGCGTACCCGGATTCCAGCAGTTCGTCCGCCGCGGCCCGCAGGATCGCCTCTTCGAGGGCTGGTCCGCGCCTGCGCGTCTGTCCGGCGCCAGGCCGCCGCGCCGCATCCTCCACCGTGACCCCTTTCGCAATAGGTGCCGATCGTACTTGCCGACTGCGGGCTCGCCGGGATGCCCCGCGCGATTTAGGGTACGGTTCGTACCCTACTTTGAGGAAAGGACGGCTGCCATGCGCGCCAAGGGCATCAGCTATGAGACCGGTTTCGTCCGCGGCGGACGGTCCTCCCGCGTCCGATTCGACCGCGAGATCGTGGCACGCGAGCTGCGGTTGATTCGCGACGAGCTGCACTGCAACGCGGTCAGGATCATCGGCGGCGATCCCGAACGACTGGAGATCGCTGCCGCGTGCGCCGCCGATCTCGGTCTCGAAGTATGGTTCTCGCCGTACCCTCTCGAGTCGAGCGTGGCCGACATGCTTACCCTGTTCGCCGACTGCGCCGAGCGGGCGGAGCGGATCCGCGCGCGTGGCGCCGAGGTCGTGTTCGTGACCGGCGCCGAACTGAGCTTGATGCACAAGGGGTTCTTCCCGGGCGACACCGTCGAAGAGCGCGTCCGGCTGCTGACCGCCGAGCCCGATGATCTCGGCGAGCTGGTCGCCGCAGTCGGTGCGCGGGTGAACGACTTCCTGGGCGAGGCCGTGTCGGTCGTTCGCGCACGCTTCGGCGGCCCGATCACCTACGCGTCCATCCCGCTCGAACGCGTCGACTGGACGCCGTTCGACATCGTGTCGGTGGACCTGTACCGGACGGCCGAGACCGCAGGCCGGTTCGGCGAAGGCGTTCGCGCACTCGTCGCGCAGGGAAAGCCGCTGGCGATCACCGAGTTCGGCGCGGCGACCTTCGCGGGCGCCGGTGATCTCGGAGCGCGGGGGCTGGAGATCGTCGAGTACGACGACATCCGTGGGCCGGTCCGGTTGAACGGCGACTACGCCCGCGACGAGGACGGGCAGGGGCGGTATCTGCGCGAGCTACTGGAGATCTTCGACGCCGAGGGCGTCGACAGCGCGTTCGTGTTCGTCCTCGCGCTCTACGACCATGTCCACCGCCCCGACGGCGACCCGCGCGACGACCTGGACCTGGCCGGCTACGGCGTGGTCAAAGTGCTCGAAGACCGTGACGGCGAGACCTACCCCGGCGTTCCCTGGGAGCCCAAGGCCGCGTTCGGCGCACTCGCCGACTACTACCGGAGTCACTGAGAGCCCGGCGAGTGGCGGCCCCTTCCGCGCCGCCACTCGGCCTGCTCGCCGTCGCGGGTTGCCACCGCTGATCGGATGGCGGTATGGATGCGGCCCGCTCCTTCGCCCGCATCGGTTCCGAAAATTGCTGTCGCGCGCTGTCGTCCGGCGTTTTCGTGCCCCGAGATTTCCGCCGGATGGCGCGCTGTCGAACACTTGCGCCATCGATTGACGTACCCCGATCGGCGGGTTTCTAATGATGGATGGCGCAATTCGTGCGCCGGTCGATCGACGAAGCGAGGTGAGCGGCAGATGCCGGATGACAGTATCGACATCGACAACCGCGCCGCCCTCGAGAAACGGGTCGCGCCGCCGCGTCGTTGATCCGTGTCCGCGATCGGCGAGCGGGCAACGGTGCCCCGGTCGGCCGATGCGGCGCGAACGCCACCCTTGTGTTACGACGCGTACGGACGGCAGGTCCGGGTTCGGCCGACACACGTAGTCCTTCGCCGCGGCGCGACGTTCATTTCGACGCTGCTCGCCCCCTGTGCGCGCGCCCTCTGCCCCGGAAGGGTGCGCCAGCCCCGCACGACAGTATGTATTGGAGCCCCCGCTATGGCCACATTGCCAGAGAAAGCCGAATCATCGCCTCGCCCACCAGGGCCGGACCGCGAGCCGACCGGCTACTGGCCGATCCGATCCTCTTCCGGGCAGCGGTAGGCGATGACGACCTTTCTCAGCGCTGTGACCGCCGATCACTTCGATACCGAAGTGCTCCAGCAGCATTGGATTCCGCTGGCCGCCGACGACGCCGACACGGCGGCTGTGCTCCGGGAACGGCTCGGCATAGACTTCACCGCCGCCCGCGACCAGGTGTGGGAGACCGACAACTTCCTCTATCTCCCCGTGGTCGCCGACTACCAGCGCGGCGAGGCCGTCGAACGGGCCACGATCGTCTTCGCCCTCGGCGGGGAGTTCTTGGTGACGCTGCAGCCGTCGGAGCATTTCGTCCCCTTCGACAAGGCGGTGGCGAAGATGCGCCGCAACCCGGAACTCGCCGGCTCCGCGCACGGCGTGATGTACGCGCTGCTGTGGGCGCTGAACGAGGCGTCCGAGCGGGTGCTCCACCATGCCGGCGCCGCGCTGGAGGCGACGCACGCCGAGATCGAGCGGGCGATCTCCGGCCACAACCGCAGCGATCTCGCGATCACCGACGTGCGCGGCACGCTGGCGCGGATGAACGCCACCGAGCGCATCGTCGCGCGCACTCGGCTTACGCAGCTGCAACTGGCTCGCGCCGCGCGCCACCTGCGGGCGGACGGTCCGTCCGGCCGCGGCGAGCTGAACGATGCCATCGGCGTTCTGCTCGCGGACATCGACGGGGTGGGGCAGCAGGCGAGCATCGAGTACGACAAGGCCCGCTATCAGCAGCAATCGGCGCTGGCCTGGCTGGATGCCCAACAGAACGAGATCGTCAAGAGGTTCGCCGTCGCCGCGGTCTTCCTGCCGCCCGCGCTGATCGCCACCTGCTATGGCGTGGATCTGATCGCCGAGTTGTCCTGGCAGACCGGACTTCTGCTCACCACGCTGCTGACCCTGGTGGCCGCGCTGATTCCCCTGGCCTACCTGAACCGAAAGGGCTTGCTGCGCTGAGTCGCCAGGCGATCGCGGGTGTCCGTCGATCATTACCTCGCGCGTAATCGACTCTGCGCTCCTAGCGAGGCAAGGTTGGAGACAGCCGATCGGAAGACCGGTACGGCTGAGGAAAACCTTTACCGCACAGGAGGATTCATCATGACACGCTACGAGGAAGCGGTCGATCGGTACTTCGCCGCGTGGAACGCCACCGACGAGGACGCCAGGGCCGCGGCGGTGGCGGCGGCCTGGGCCGAGGACGGAAGCTACACCGATCCCCTCGCGGAGGTCAGCGGGCACGCCCAGTTGGCGGCGGCCATCGGTGGCGTGCAAGCGCAGTTCCCCGGCTTCGAGTTCCGCCGCCTCGGCGCGGTCGACGGCCACCACGACATCGCCCGTTTCTCCTGGGAACTGGTCTCCGCGGCCGACGGCAGCGCCCCGGTCGCAGGCTCGGACGTGATCACCCTGGGAGCCGACGGCCGGATCACGAGCGTGCACGGTTTTCTCGACCGGGTGCCGACGGCGTAGGCGCGCAGACCCGCGCCTGGCGGCGGTTCCCTTCGAGTCCGCGGGGCTGCGGAAACTCGGCACACCGGATCGGCATGCGGTGTGCAGCGGCTTGCCGGTGGCAGGTTCGCGCCCGCCGTCCCGGCGGATACGTGTCCCGAGACCGGTTCCGGCGGGTTCGGCGCGAAGCCCGGAATTCGCGAATCGCCGCCTGCGATCCGCCGCCCAGTGACACGCCCGGCTCACCCGTGGTCCGGTTGCGCCTGTGGCGAACACGGTGCGTCGTCCGCCGCCCGGGGGCATCCTGGACCCGGTAGTGCAATTCCGGCATACAGGGTGGTGGTCGGCGTGGACAACGCCGCGATGGATGCCTACTCCCGCACGGTGATCGCCGTGGCGGCCTCGGTGACGCCGCACGTGGCCAGCGTGCGGACCAGGCGGGGGAGCGGGTCGGCGGTGGTCTTCACCGACGACGGATTCCTGTTGACGAACGCGCACGTCGTCGGCGCGGCCCGCGAGGGAGAGGTGGTCTTCGCCGACGGGGTGGAGTCCCGGTTCCACGTCGTCGGGATCGATCCGCTGTCGGATCTGGCGGTGCTGCGCGCCCGCGGCGGCGCGCCCGGCGCGGTGCCCCTGGGGGATGCCGACCGGTTGGTGGTCGGCCAGCTGGTGGTGGCGGTCGGGAATCCGCTCGGCCTGGCGGGCTCGGTGACCGCGGGCGTGGTGAGCGCGCTCGGACGCGCGGTTCCGGTGGCATCGCGCCGTGCCGGGCGGGTGATCGAGGACGTGATCCAGACCGACGCCGCGCTCAACCCCGGTAACTCCGGTGGCGCGCTGTCGGATTCGGCCGGCCGGGTGGTCGGCGTCAACACGGCGGTCGCGGGCATCGGGCTCGGCCTTGCCATCCCGATCAACGCGACGACCCGCCGGATCATCCGCACGCTGCACACCGAGGGGCGGGTCCGGCGCGCGTACCTCGGTCTGGTCGGCGTGCCCGCGCCGCTGCCGGAGCCGGTCGCCGAGCGCACCGGGCAGGCCGCCGGGGTGCGCATCATGGAGGTGGTCCGTGGCGGCCCCGCCGAGGAAGCCGGGCTGCGCCGCGGTGATCTGGTGCTGAGCGTGGCCCGGTCGCAGGTGCGCGACGCCCAGGGCATTCAGCGGCAGCTGTTCGCCGAGGCGATCGGTGTGCAACTGCCCGTCACCGTGCTGCGCAACGGGGCCATGGTGGACGTGATCGCCGTCCCGGTGGAATTGGTGGCGGACTGAGCGGACCTAATCGGCAGCGGGGACGGGCGCGGCGGTGTCGACCGCGGCGGGGGCCTGCGGCTTCCAGCGCGCGTCGACGAGCAAGCCCACCAGCCCCACCGCGAGGCAGACGCCGGACAGCGCGAGCATCGCCGGATGGGTGCTTCCGGTGAGCGCGTCGCCGAGGATGACGGTGCCGATCGTGCCGGGCAGCACACCCAGCACCGTGGCGATCAGATACGGCCAGAAGCGGATCGAGGACAAGCCGCAGCAGTAGTTGATCACCGAGAACGGCACGGCCGCGATGAGCCGCAGCGAGCCGACCGCCAGCCACCCCCGCCGGGCGAGACGTTCATCGATCGCGCGCACCGCGGGATGGGTGAGCCGGGCCGCGACCTGATTGCGGTCGAGCGCGCGAATGAGCAGGATCGCCAGGGCCGCGCTGACGGTCGTCGCGCCCACCGCCAGCGCGATGCCCAGCAGCGGCCCGAACAGCAGTCCCGCGCTGACGGTGAACACGGTGCGCGGGATCGGCGCCACCGTCACCAGCGCGTGGACCAGGAAGAACAGCAACGGGAAGACCGGCCCGACGGACGTCGCCCAGTCCTGCACCTGACGCGGCGACGGCAGGGGGACCAGCAGCGCGGCGCCGAACAGCGCCACCGCGCCGGTGATCAGCGCGACGATACGCGGGTCACGGATCAGCCTCGTCACGGCCGACAGGTTACCGGTTGGTAGTGGCGGGCAGGATCAACCGGCCGGGAACACTGCCGCTAGCATCAGTGGAAGCGGGACGAATGCCCGTTAACCGAAGTAGTCGCTGAGCTGGGCGAATGTGAGGGTTCGGGCGCGCACTGGCGGTGCGCCCGTGGTGAGGAAGAGGAACAGCAAGCTATGCCGATTGCTTCTGATGCCGGGGCCGACCCGGTGCCCGAATACGGCGCATGGCGCAAGGGCGTTGCCGGGGTGCTGGCGAAGGCTCGCCGTGTCGAGGTGAGCGAACTTCCCGAGGAGCCCGAGCGACTGCTCGACGAGACGACCTACGACGGGCTCACCGTCGCGCCGCTCTACACCCGGCGGGATGAACTGCCGGAGCTGCCCCTGCCGGGCGCCTTCCCCTTCGTCCGCGGCCGGGACGCCACCCGCGACGTGCACCGGGGCTGGTTCGTCAGCGCGCGGTTCGCCCAGCGCGACGCCGCGGCGGCCAACCGCGAGATCCTGGCCGGACTGGAGAACGGGATCAGCGCGATCTGGCTCGGCGCGGGCGAGCGCGGCGTGCCGGTGGCGGATCTGCCGACCGCGTTGCGCGGCCTGCTCTTCGAACTCGCCCCGCTGACACTGGACGCGGGCGACGAGGTCGCCGCCGCGGCGGCGCAGGTGTTCACCGCGCTGGACGGCTACACCGCGCCCGCGCGCGAGGACATCCGGGTCTCGCTCGGCGCCGCGCCGCTGACCAGCCGCTTCGCCGGTCTCGCCGACATCGGTCTCGCCGAGGCCGCCACGCTGGCCGGACAAGCGGCCCGGCGCAAGGAAACGGTACGCGCGATCACCGTGGACGGCACCGTCTTCCACGACGCGGGCGCCTCCGACGCGCAGGAGCTCGGCGCGGCCGTCGCCGCGGGCCTGGCCTACCTGCGGTCGATGACGGAGAGCCTGGACATCGCCGACGCGCTGGGACAACTCGAGTTCCGGTTCGCGGCCACCGACGACCAGTTCGCCACCATCGCGAAGTTCCGCGCCGCCAGGCAACTCTGGGCGCGGGTCGCCCAGGTCTGCGGCGCACCGGATTTCGGCGGCGCACCGCAGCACGCGGTCACCTCGGCCGCCATGATGAGTCAGCGCGATCCGTGGGTGAACATGCTGCGCACCACCCTCGCCGCGTTCGGAGCCGGCATCGGCGGCGCCGACACGGTGACCGTGCTGCCGTTCGACGTCGCGTTGCCGCCCGGTGAGCTCGGCGTCTCGCAGGCGTTCGCCGACCGCATGGCCCGCAACACCCAGCTGCTGCTGCTCGAGGAATCGCACCTCGGCCACGTGGCCGACCCCGGCGCGGGATCCTGGTACGTCGAAGACCTCACCGCCGCGCTGGCGGCGAAGGCATGGGAGTTCCTCCAGGAGATCGAGGCGGCGGGCGGCTACCTCGCCGCGCTGGATTCCGGTCTGCTCGCCGAGCGCGTCGCCGACACGAAGGCCGCGCGCGACACCGACGTCGCGCACCGCAAGACCGCTGTCACCGGTGTGAACGAGTTCCCGAATCTGGCCGAGCAGCCGCTGTCGGAGGCGGCGCGGCAGGCCGGCCGGGTCGCTCGCTACGGCGCGGCGTTCGAGCAGTTGCGCAACCGTTCCGACGCCTACCTCGCCGAACACGGCGCGCGGCCGAAAGCGCTGCTGGTGCCGCTCGGTTCGGTGGCCGAGCACAACGTGCGGGTCACCTTCATCGCGAATCTGCTGGCTTCGGGCGGCATCGAGTCGATCAATCCAGGGCCGCTCACGGTGGAGGCGATCGCCGCGGCGGCCACCGAAGCGGGAGCGCCGATCGCGGTGCTGTGCGGCTCGGACAAGCGCTACGAATCCGAAGCCGGTGCGGCGGTGGAGCAACTGCGTGCCGCCGGCGTGCCCACCGTGCTGCTGGCCGGTGCGGCGAAGGCCGTCGCAGGCCTGGACGACGCGCAGCGCCCGGACGGATTCCTCGCCGCGCGCATCGACGCCGTCGCCGCGCTGTCCGGCCTGCTGGAGAAGGTGGGAGCCTGATGACTACTCGTGAGATCAAGCACGTGATCGGCAGTTTCGCCGACGTGCCGCTGGCCGAGGGCGCACCGGAGCCCGCCGCGGTCGACGCCGCGCAGGTGACGGAGTACGTGCGCGCCGCCGCCGCGGCCAACCGGTACGCCCCCGAGCAACTGGTGTGGTCGACCCCCGAAGGCATCGACGTGCCGCCGGTGTTCACCAAGGCCGACCGGGACGCGATCGCGGCCGAGGGGTATCCGCTCGACAGCGTGCCCGGCGTCGCGCCGTTCGTGCGCGGGCCGTACCCCACCATGTACGTCAACCAGCCGTGGACCATCCGCCAGTACGCGGGTTTCTCCACCGCCGCGGACTCCAACGCCTTCTACCGGCGCAACCTGCAGGCGGGCCAGAAGGGTCTGTCGGTCGCGTTCGACCTGGCCACGCACCGCGGCTACGACTCCGATCATCCGCGGGTGCAAGGTGACGTCGGCATGGCGGGCGTCGCCATCGACTCGATCCTGGACATGCGCCAGCTGTTCGACCACATCCCGCTGGACCAGGTCAGCGTCTCGATGACGATGAACGGCGCGGTGCTGCCGATCCTCGCGCTGTACGTCGTGGCCGCCGAGGAGCAGGGCGTCGCGCCCGAGCAGCTGGCCGGAACCATTCAGAACGACATTCTGAAGGAGTTCATGGTCCGCAACACCTACATCTACCCGCCGAAGCCATCGATGCGGATCATCTCCGACATCTTCGCCTACACCAGCGCGAAGATGCCGAAGTTCAACTCGATCTCCATCTCCGGCTACCACATCCAAGAGGCCGGCGCGACCGCCGACCTGGAGCTGGCCTACACCCTCGCCGACGGCGTCGAGTACATCCGGGCGGGCATCGACGCGGGCATGGAGGTCGACAAGTTCGCGCCGCGGCTGTCGTTCTTCTGGGCCATCGGCATGAACTTCTTCATGGAGGTCGCGAAGCTGCGCGCCGGGCGCCTGCTGTGGAGCGAGCTGGTGGCGAAGTTCGACCCGAAGAATACGAAATCGCTGTCGCTGCGCACCCATTCGCAGACCTCCGGCTGGTCGCTCACCGCGCAGGACGCCTACAACAACGTCGCGCGCACCTGCATCGAGGCGATGGCCGCCACCCAGGGCCACACCCAGTCGCTGCACACCAACGCGCTCGACGAGGCGCTGGCGCTGCCCACGGACTTCTCCGCCCGCATCGCCCGCAACACCCAGCTGCTGATCCAGCAGGAGTCCAACACCACCCGCCCGATCGACCCGTGGGGCGGCTCGTACTACGTCGAGTGGCTGACCCACCAGCTGGCCAACCGCGCCCGCGCGCACATCGCGGAGGTCGAGGCGCACGGCGGCATGGCGCAGGCGATCGGCGAGGGCATCCCGAAGCTGCGCATCGAGGAAGCCGCCGCGCGTACCCAGGCGCGCATCGACACCGGCCAGCAGCCGGTGATCGGCGTCAACAAGTACCAGGTCGAAGAGGACCAGCAGGTCGAGGTCCTCAAGGTCGAGAACTCGCGGGTGCGCGCCGAGCAGATCGAGAAGCTGCGGCGCCTGCGCGCCGAGCGCGATCCCGACGCGGTGCGGCGGGCGCTGGCCGAATTGACCCGCGCCGCGGCCTCTTCCGAGGGCGGCATGGCCAACAACCTGCTCGCGCTGGCCATCGACGCCGCGCGGGCCAAGGCCACCGTCGGGGAGATCTCCGATGCGCTGGAGCAGGTGTACGGCCGCCACCAGGCCGAAATCCGTACGCTTTCCGGGGTGTACCGCGACGAGGCAGGGAAGGTCACCAACATCACCAAGGCGAGCGAGCTGGTCGAGGAATTCGCCGAGGCCGAGGGCCGCAGGCCGCGCATCCTCGTCGCGAAGATGGGGCAGGACGGCCACGACCGAGGCCAGAAGGTGATCGCCACGGCCTTCGCCGACCTCGGCTTCGACGTCGACGTGGGCCCGCTGTTCCAGACCCCGGAAGAGGTGGCGCAGCAGGCGGCCGACAACGACGTGCACGTCGTCGGTGTGTCGTCGCTGGCGGCCGGCCACCTCACGCTGGTGCCCGCCCTGCGGCAGGCGCTGGCCGATGTCGGGCGCCCCGACATCATGGTCATCGTCGGCGGCGTCATCCCGCCCGGTGACTTCGACGAGCTCTACCAGGCGGGCGCGGCGGCGATCTTCCCGCCCGGCACGGTGATCGCGGACGCGGCGATCGACCTGCTGAAGAAGCTCGGCGCCGAACTCGGTCACGAACTCGGCAGCGGCGCCGCGGATTCCGCCGCGACGGAATGAGCGAAGCGGGTTCCCCGGCGCGCGACACCCCGACCGGGGCCGCGCGCCGGGCGATCGACGTCGACGCCCTCGCCGCCGCGGTCCGCGCCAACGAGCGGGCCGCCTTGGCGCGGGCGATCACCTTGGTGGAATCCACCAGGGCCGATCACCGGGCGCTGGCGCAGCAGCTGCTGCTGAAGGTTTCGCCCGAGGCGGGCGCGGGCGGCGCGCCGTCCAACCGCGTCGGCATCACCGGCGTTCCCGGCGTCGGCAAGTCGACCTTCATCGACGCGCTCGGCATGTACCTGATCGAGCGGGGGCACCGGGTCGCGGTGCTCGCGGTCGATCCGTCCTCGACCAGGACCGGCGGCTCCATCCTCGGTGACAAGACCAGGATGGCGCGGCTGTCGGTGCAGCACGACGCCTACATCCGGCCTTCCCCGACGGCGGGCACGCTGGGCGGCGTCGCGAAGGCGACGCGCGAGACCATCGTGCTGCTCGAGGCGGCGGGTTACGACGTGATCCTGGTGGAGACCGTCGGGGTGGGCCAGTCGGAGGTCACCGTCGCGAACATGGTCGACGTGTTCTGCTTCCTGACCCTGGCCAGGACCGGCGACCAGCTGCAAGGCATCAAGAAGGGCGTGCTCGAACTCGCCGACCTGGTCGCGGTGAACAAGGCCGACGGCAAGCACGAGGTCGAGGCCAGATCCGCGGCCCGGGAACTGGCGGGCGCGCTGCGCCTGATCCACCCGCACGACGCGCTGTGGCGGCCTCCGGTGCTCACCATGAGCGGATTGGAAGGCATCGGCCTGGACCGGTTCTGGGACACGGTGCTGGAACATCGCCGCGTGCTCACCGACGCCGGGGAGTTCGACGAGAAGCGTCGCCGCCAGCAAGTGGACTGGACCTGGACCATGGTGCACGACCAGCTGCTGCGAAGGCTCGCGGACAACCCGCAGGTGAAAGCCATTCGCGCGCAAGTGGAAAAGCAGGTCCGCGACGGCACCCTCACCGCCGCGCTCGCGGCCGAGGAACTGCTGAACGCCTTCGACGGCCGCTGACCCGCCAGGACGCCGATCCGGCGCGCCGCGACGACGGTCAGCGGCCGGCAGGCCAGTAGCTGGACGACGACCAGGATCGACTTCGAATCACGCCGATATTCGAACACACATTCCCGCGGTCGTGGTGTTCGCCTCTGCGGTCATCCGATGCCGGCTCGGCGCAGCTGTTCGGCCACCTGCTCCAGTCCGTCCCTGATCAGCTGTCCGTACTCGTCGTCGCCGAGCGCGCCGATCGTCTCCCGCGCACGCTGGAGGTGCTCACGAGCACGATCGAGATCGCCCAACTTGCGATAGCACTCACTCAGATTGAGGTGAAGCGAGGGACGCAGGCCGGCCACCGGAAGCGACACCCCCGCTTGTGCGACCCGCGCATCGGTGATGAGGTCGGCGGCCGCCAGCGCTCGCTGGTCCCAGATCAGCTCCTCGTGCACGTCGTCTTGCACGTCGGCCATCGCGTGCGCGAGCGTGCAACGCTGCAGGGGGTCCCCTTCCTCGCCGCCGATCTCGTCCCAGATCTCGGCGAACTGGCGACGAGCGGCCTCCCGCTCGCCGCTGTGGCTGAGCTGCACGGCCTGACCGATCCGGATGAGCGTCGGATCCGTGATCATTCGAGGCTTCCTTCCCTGCACCATCTTGCGACAGCGGCCGTATCGCAGCTTTGCGGCCGAATAGCGTTGGCCTCCAAGTAAATACGGTCAACCTAGCAGCGATGATCCGATTTCGGCTACCCAGGTGTGGCAACCCGAGCCGGTCGAAACCGGCTATGCGAGGCCGAACAGCGCCGCCCCGTTGTGGTGACAGACCCGCCGCAACCAGTCGTCACCCAGATCGAGCCGTTCGAGCGCCTCGATCGAATGACCATAGGAATGCGGGATGTTGGGGAAGTCGCTACCGAACAGGATGCGGTCGGCGAAGGCGCGCAGCCTGGCGCGCTCGTGCACCGGGAACGGGGCATCGGCCTCGGAGAAATCGGTCCACACCATCGTGGTGTCCAGCCGCACGTCGGCGTACGTCTCGGCCAGATCGAGGAATTCGGAGTACTCCGGCGTGCCCATGTGCGCGACGATCAGGCGCAGGCGCGGAAAACGCCGCAGCACGCCGGCGATCGGTTCCGGCCCGGTGTGCGTTCCCGGTGCGGGGCCGGAACCGCAATGGATGACGATCGGGACGCGCGCGTCCTCCAGCAGGCCCCACACCGGGTCCAGCAGCGGATCGCCCGGATGGTAGCCGCCGACTTGGACGTGTGCTTTGAAGACGCGGGCGCCGCGCTCGACGGCCTCCCGTACGTAGCTCGCCGCCCGCGGTTCGGGAAAGAACGTGGCGGTGTGCAGGCAATCGGGGGTGCGCGCCGCGAAATCGGCGGTCCATTCGTTCAACCACGCGGCCATGTCCGGCTTGTGGGGATACACGAGAGCGGTGAACGCGCGAACCCCGAAGTCCCGCAGCGTCTTCAAGCGAACCTGCTCGTCGGCGCGATAGGTGATCGGCCAGGTGCGGCCGATCAGCGGGCCCGCCGAGTCGAAGTACGCCCACACCTTCCGCAGGACCTGGTCCGGCATGAAATGCGTATGGACATCGATGATCCCGGGCAGCCCGAGCCGGTCGCGGAATCCGGACAGGTACGTCGTCTCGTCGGCGTCGCTCATCGGACCTCCTGCGTCGCGGGCGGATGCACCGTGCACGCGAGGTCGCCGACCCGCGCGATCAGTCGCTCGAAGAACAGCTCCTGGTCGGTGCCGATCACGATCTCGGCGTTGGGCTCCCGGCCCCACATGCCCGTCCAGTCGGCGACCGTGGTCGCGCGAGTGATGGTGCCCGCCAGTTCGACGTCCACCGTCGCCGGGCGGGTGCGGGCCAGCGCCGGGTCCAGCGCCACCGCGGCCGCGAACGGATCGTGCATATGGGCCACGTAGCCCAAGTCGTAGCCGTGGTGGAAGTCGAAGTAGAACCGCACGGCATCGGTGACGTACCGGACGATCGGATTGCTCGCCGATGAACGGGCCTCGGGCGGATCGGCAGGGGAGACGACCTCCACCGGGTAGCTTTTCGCGCGTTCGGCGAGGCGGACCAGATGCTCGGGCCGCATCTCGATGGTCTCGGTGATGTCGAGCGCGCACACGATCGGCCGACGTTGGGCGGGGGCCGCGGCGAAGGCGTCGAAGACCTCCTTGGCGGCCTCCGGGTCGACGTGCACGTTCCACTCGTTGGTCGGTGTCGTGTTGCCCGGGTGGTTGAACGCGCCGCCCATGATCACCAGGCGGTTCAGCAACAGCGGCAGCTCGGGTTCGATCCGCAAGGCGAGCGCGAGGTTGGTCAGCGGCCCGGTGCACAGGCCGACGATCTCGCCGGGATGCGCGCGCACCAGATCCGCCCACATCCGCGCGGCCGATCGCGGCGAAAGGCGGCGAGGCGACGGGGGAAGTTCGGCGTACCCGATGCCCTGGGGTCCGTGCGTGTCCTCGGTGGTGCGCAGCGGGATCGCAAGCGGTTCGGCCGCGCCGAGCGCGACCTCGATGTCCGGCGCGTGACAGACGTCCAGCCAGGCCAGATTGTTCGCCGCCACCTGCGCCGCCGCGACGTTGCCCGCGGTGGCGGCGATCCCGGTGATCTCGGCCTCGGGGGAGCCGAGCAGGTACAGCAGCGCGAGCGAGTCGTCGATGCCGGTGTCGACGTCCAGGAGGATCTTCTGCCGCACGGCACGAGACTAGCGAGCGGGGGCGCCGGTGTGACGCCGAGGTGTCGATAGCTCGGTGATCGCAGGTGATAGGACATACGTCTAGTACGTATGTCTAAGACGTTGTAGCCTCGGTACATGGGAAATCGCGAGGATCTGCTGGCGGGAGCACGGAAAGTCATCATCGAGCGGGGCGTCGCCAAGGCGACCGCCCGCGACATCGCCTCGGCGGCCGGGGTGAGCCTGGCGGCGATCGGCTACCACTTCGGCTCCAAGGACCAGTTGATCACCGAGGCGCTGACCGACTCGCTCGGCACCGCGATCGGTGACAGCATGGAGCGGAAGATTCGCGAGGGCGGCGGCGCCGCGCCGCTGGCGGCGTTCGCCGCGCTGTGGAACGGCATGCCCGCGGTGTTCGCCGAGAACCACGACAGCATGCTGGCGAGCATGGAGAACCTGGTCCGCGTCGCCCGCTCGCCGCAGTTGCAGAAGTTCTTCGCGCAGAGCCTGCCGGGGGCCTACCGGGACATCGCGGACGCGCTCAGGCAGGCGCACCCGCGGCTGAGCGAGGACCAGGCCGAGGCGATCGCCGAGCTGTATTTCGTGCTCGTCCAAGGGCTCGGCGTGCTGCGGACCATCGCGCCGGAAGCGAACCTCCCGGACGGCGACCGCCTGGCACAGGCGGTCGCCGCACTGACCGGGGGCGAGGGCTAGCGGCCCGTTCGACGACGGAATCCCCGCGGCGCCCCGGCCGGACGGCTCAGTGCGCGGGCAGTGGCCAGGCCGGACGGTCCCCGCCGTAGGCGGGCGCGGGCCAGGCGTAGTCGGAGTATTCGGCGAGCACGGGCGGCGCGGTGAGGACCTGCCCGTGCCGTACCCCCAGCGCCGCGTTCGGCTGCGCGGCCCCGGGGTGACGCGGTGTGCGGTCCGGCGCGCCGAGCAGCCAGGACGCGGTGCGGGCCAGGGCCACGCGCACGTCCCGCCCGGCACCGTCCTGGCTACGGGCGACCAAGGCGTCGATCACACCGGCGGCGAGCAGATAACCCGACGCGTGGTCGAGCGCCTGCGCGGGCAGCGCGCCGGGTACGGAGGGCGCGCCCTCCAGGATCGAGATGCCGGACGCGGCCTGCACGATGCTGTCGAAGCCACGCCGCTCACCCCACGGACCGGATTCACCCCACGCGGACACCCGCCCGTGGATCAACCCGGCGCGGGCGGCTGCCCGTACCCCGGCGCGTTCCAGCGCGCCCGGCCGGTATCCGGTGATCAGCACATCGGCGGCGGCGATCAGGTCATCGATGCCGTCGGTGCGCAGATCGACCAATGTCGAGCGCTTGCCCTGACAGGTGTCGGCGAACTGCCAGGGGATCTCCGGCATCTGCGGCGGGTCGATCCGCAACACCTCCGCGCCGAGCAAGGCCAGCGCCCGCGTGGCGACCGGGCCCGCGATCACCCTGGTCAGATCGAGCACACGCAATCCACGCAGCGGCTGCAACGGTGTCGCGCCCGCGGGTAGCCCGGCCTCCCCGCGGTCGGCGCGCGGGTCGATCGCGACCAACGGGCCCGCCGCCGCTGCCTGTCCCTCCGGGCTCGCGGTCCACTCCTGCTCGGTGCGGACCCGGACGGCGATCGCGCCCTGCGCGGCGGCCAGGTTCTCCAGGTCGGAAGCCCGGATCATGGCCATCTGGGCGACGGCCAGGTCGACGGGTGCCGAGTCGGGCAGGCCGAGCGCGGCGAACAGCCGAGCCCGGTGATGGGGATAGTTGGCGTGCGTGCGGACCCATCCGTCGAAGGTCGGGAAGAAGCCGGAGAGCTCGGCGAACGGTGTCGGCACGCGGTCGCCGATGCGCAACAGCCGCTCGCTGGAGAAGGCCGCGGTGATGCGCTCCGGATCGATGCGATGCGCCACGTGCTCCAGACCGCGTGCGGCGCGCATGCGGTTGGCCGCGGCGGTGAGCGCCGCGACCGAACCGGCGGCGAGCGCCCACACCGGCAATGTCGCGGCGAGATTGCTACCCGGATCCGGCGCGGGGGAGATGCGCGAGGCGGTGACACCGATACCGGCCTCGTAGTCCTGGACGAGCCGTGCGTGCGTGTTCACTCGCTTCAGCCTAGTTGCCGTCGCGGCGAACTCGGGCGCCGTGGTCACCGCGACCACGGCCGGTGTGGACCTCGGTCGCCGTGCCGCGGCGTCGTTCTGTGGCGTCACCTGCGGTGATTCGTGTCGGAGCCCAGCGGGCCTCGCGCGCGGGCGCGAGGCGACTCGATCCGGCGGTGCGGTCGCCGCCAGGATGGCGCGCTCGTCCGGGTCTGGCCCGCCGGGTCGCTCGGACGGCGACCACCGATTCGCCCATGAACGCCGCCGAGGTAGCGGGTGGAATGCTGACGAGCGCGGGCGTCCGCGCGGATGCTTCCTGGTTCCCCGCGCTGGACCGGAATTCGACACTGCTCGTGCGAAACAGTCTGTGCGAGCGCTTTTCTCGCCAGTGAGGATAGTGGCGGGCGCGGAACCGGAGGCTTCGGCCAAGATGTCCCCATGCTGCACCGCAGCACCCGGCGCGGTGACGCCGCGCCGATCCGACGACTCGCCCGTCACGTGCGGGCAGAGGGGCAGAACACGGCCGGTCGTGCCGCATCGCGGCGCGGCGGCCGTAGGTGAGGTCGACGATGACGAACGTCTACGCCGGAAGCGCGGAATACACGGTCCCGGCGATCAGGAAGAAGCCGGGTTCTGCCGCGCGGGAGCGGGTTCCGGTCTTCGGTATCGACCTGCGGCCGCGCGCGGCTCTGCTGCCCGACCGGGTTCGCACCGCGCCCATCACCCTCGACTACGAGCTGATGGCCGTGCAGGACGCGCAGAACGCCGGATACCTCCGGGAGATCCAGGACCTCGCCGCCGAGCGCGCGGCGCTCGGGACCGCCGGTCACGACCAGGCGACGCGATTGCGCGTGCGGCAGCTCGAGGCGGCGCTCGCCGCGGCGGCGACGGACGCGATCGCGGCGGGAGTCGCCGCGGACGACGTCGATCGCGCGCGGGAGTACGGCCGCGCCGGCGCCTACTGGGCCGACCACCCCGCACACCGCTACCTCGGCCGGATCGCTCAGCTCACCGACGAAATGGATTCTCGCTCAGCGGAATTGGCCGACTGTCGGCAGCGGATCATCGAACTCGAACAGCGGCTCTCCCAAACCGGCCCCGGCGAGGTCTGAGCCGTTCGGCACGCCTGGCGCCGTAGCAGCCTCCGCGAACAGTGCCCGCGTCGGTACAGAGATCCGCTGGCCTTCGTGCCTGAGCGGCCTCGGCGGCACGGATCATGCCGCGGATCCCATCGAGCCGGATGCCGCAGCGCCGCCAGTGCGGTTGTGTGCTCGGCCCGATCGGCCCCGGCGGGCATGCGCCGATCGATCCGCCGCCAGCGCCTTCGTCGCGGCGGTCGTCCTGACCGGTGACGCGGACGCGTTCCCCCCCCCCCCGACCGAACCCGGGGATCACGACTTCGGCACCGCTGGGTCGGATTGTGATCGCGGCGCGCCGATCGCGGTCATACCCGGCCGCGGTGACCTCGGGTTCGTGGCGGCTTCGACCCGGTCCGGCAGCCGGGGCGACTACCGTGGTCTGGTCCGGCCGCGCGGCGGGACCGGCGACCGAAGGGAGATCGAACGTGGCAGGCGGCGACACCGGCTCGGAGTGGTTGCGGACCCTGCGCTCCGCCGCGAACGCGCGGCATCACCTGCTGTGCTTCCCGCCGGGCGGGGGCTCGGCCACGGCATACCGGGATCTGGCCCAGCGGTTCGGTGCCGGCGTCGAGGTCTCCGCGGTCCAGTACCCCGGGCGGCAGGACCGGTTGGGTGACAACCTGATCACCGACCTGATCACGCTGGCGGATCGGATCGCCCATGCGGTGCTCGCGCAGGACCGCAAGGAGCCGCTGTCGTTGTTCGGGCACAGCATGGGCGCGACCGTGGCCTTCGAGACCGCGCGCGAACTGGAGCGCGCCGGCCGGCCGGTGCACCACCTGTTCGTATCCGGCCGCCCCGCACCGGCATTCGAGGAGACGAAGCGGCTGCACCTGGCCTCCGACGACGCCCTCATCGACGACCTGGTGCTGCTGGCCTCCGATCCGGCTCCGCTGGAGATGCTGCGCGCCGAGCCGGGCCTCGCCGAACTCGTGCTGCCCGCCGTGCGCGCGGATTACCAGGCGGTCGAGACCTATCGCTATCAGCCGGGAGAGCCGCTGCGCGCCGATATCGCGGCGCTGGTCAGCACCGAGGACCCGACGATGCGGCCCGAACAGGCCGACGAATGGCGAGCGCACACCAGCGGCGGATTCGACCGCGCGACGTTCCCCGGCGGGCATTTCTATCTGGACGAGCACGGGGCGCAGGTGGCCGAATTCGTGGGCCGTCACCTCGGCGCCTGAGCACCCGTGGTCAGCGCGGTGCGTGCGCACCGGCCGGGGCGGCCCGTCGGCGCAGCGCCGAGACGTAGCCGAGCCAGGACGCCACCACCAGCGCCGCTACCGTCGCCCGCACCAGTCCGAGGGCGCTCTCGGGGTAGATCACGCCGGTGAGATAGTGGTCGATGAACCCGCTCGACGGCAGCCGCTGCTCCCCGGCGCGCTCGCGGGCCCAGTTCTCCAGATGCGTGAGGGGACAGTCGAAGCCGAACACGATCGTGCTGAAGCCCCAGCAGACCGCGAGCAGGTGCAGCCAGATCGTGCGCCCGAAGCGCCACGCGAGGAATCCGCCGACCACCACGTAGGCCACGAAAGCGAAATGCGTGACGGCGGTGGCGTCGGCCAACAGCCGGTACAGCACGCCTCCAGCGTAGCCTTCCCCGGCGCGGCGGAGCCCGTCTCGGCGGCTACCACGGGGAGGGCTGGTAGTCCTTGAGGAAGCAGCCGAACAGATCGGTGCCGTTCTCACCCTGCACGATGGGGTCGTAGACCCGCGCCGCACCGTCGACCAGGTCCAGCGGCGCGTGGAAACCCTCCTCGGCGAGGCGGAGCTTGGTGTAGTGCGGGCGCTCGTCGGTGATCCAGCCGGTGTCGACCGCGGTCATCAGGATGCCGTCCTGCTCGAACATCTCCCTGGCGCTGGTGCGGGTCAGCATGTTCAGCGCCGCCTTGGCCATATTGGTGTGCGGGTGTCCAGGGCCCTTGTACGCGCGGGAGAACTGCCCTTCCATGGCGGAGACGTTCACGACGTACTTCCGGCGCGCCGCGGCGGCGGCCATCGCCGGGCGCAGACGGGAGACCAGGATGAACGGCGCGACCGAATTGCACAGCTGCACTTCCAGCAGTTCGGTCGGATCCACTTCCGCGACGGTCTGCACCCAGCTGTTGGTGTGCGCGAGGTCGGGCACCAGGCCGCCCGCGTCGATCGCCACGCCGCGCGCGATCCGATCCGGCGTCGCCGACCCGGCGACCAAGGCCAGTTCGGCGACGTCGGCGGCGGTCAGCGCCGGGGTGAGCGAGGCGGTCAGCGCGGTGGGGTGCGCCTGCATGGTCTTGCCGAAGCTGACCACTTCCGGCAGCGCGCCCGCGGGCAGCGGTCCCGATTCGGCCTCGACCAGGGCGCTGTAGGCGCCGGGGGAGCGGCGCACCGTCTGCGCGGCGTTGTTGATCAGGATGTCCAGCGGGCCCTGGGCGGCGACGTCGTCGGCCAAGGCGACCACCTGGGCCGGATCGCGCAGATCGATGCCGACGATGCGCAACCGGTGCAACCAGTCGGCGCTGTCGTCCATCGCGGCGAAACGGCGGATGGCGTCGTTGTGGAAGCGAGTGGTGATGGTGGTGTGCGCGCCGTCGCGCAGCAATCGCAGCGCGATGTACATCCCGATCTTGGCGCGGCCGCCGGTGAGCAGGGCCCGCCGCCCGGTCAGATCGGTGCGGGCGTCGCGTTTGGCGTGGCTGCGCGCCGCGCACTCCGGGCACAGCTGGTGGTAGAAGGCGTCGACCCGGGTGTAGCGCTGCTTGCAGATGTAGCAGGGGCGCGGGCGGATCAAGGTGCCAGCGCTGGCTCCGTTCGTGCTCGAACTGATCGGGATGCCCGCCGTCTCGTCGTCGATCCGGTTCGGTGAGCCGGTCGCGGTCGCGGCGACCACCGCGCGATCGGCCGCCGACACCGCCGCGCGCGCATCGGAGCGGCGCCGCTGCTTGAGCTTTTTGAACATGTGCCCGACCGCTCGCTGCACCGCCACCGAGTCGGGGTGATCCTTCTCCAGCGCTCCGGCCTGCTCCAGGACCCGAAGACAGGTCGCGAGGTCCTCGGGATCAATCATGCTCTCGGCCATCGGGGGTGCGGACATCCTTCATCGAGCTGGGCAGACGACCGGCCCATTGTCGCAAACCCGCCCACCCGGTCAGCCACGCCCCGGCCGGTAGGCCCCGCTCAGTTGCTGCGCGGGGTGATCGCCGCGCGGTCGGCGCGCAGATCGTCGACGAAGTTGGCGATCGCCTCCGCGACCAGCAAGGGCTCGGTGATCGGCAGCCAGTGATCCGCCGGGACGGCGCGGCGCCACAGCTTGTCGACCCAGCGCGCGGAGGCGTCGTAGACGGCCGCAGGGACGAACGGATCGGTGGTGTCGACCAGCAGCTGAACCGGCACCGCGGTCCGCCGTACCCGCGGCGTGCCCAGGTGATGCAGCAGATTCGCCTGCGCGATGCGCGCGCCGGCGAGCAGATCGCCGCGCCAGGTGGGCGCGATCCGCGCGGGCAGCGGCGCGACTGCGCCGAGCCTGTCCACGAGCAGGGCGCGCACCCGGGGCGGGGTGAGCCTGCGGGCCATCGGACCGGGCCTCAGCGCCCAGCGCGCGCCGTGCAACCACCAGCCCGGGTCGCGGAGTTCGCGGGCCGCGTGGGGCGCCAGCGCGCGCAGCCACAGGCCGAGATGATCGAGATTCGGGCCCGCGATGGCGGTGAAGGAGGCGATGCGGGTCTTGGCCCGCTCGTCGCAGACCGCTTCCCACAGTTGCACCGCGCCCCAGCCGTGGCCGCACGCGTGCACCGGCCGGTGCGGGCTGGCGGCGTCGATCACCGCGAAGAAGTCCTCGGCCAGCGTGCCGAGGCGATACTGCGCCAGTGCTGCCGGAACGGCCGATTCGCCGTGGCCGCGCACGTCGTAGGTGATGACCCGGAAGCCGTCGGTCAGCAGGGCGGCGACCGTCGACCACACGCGATGGGTATCGGTCAGTCCGTGCACCAGCACCAAGGGCTCCCCGGCGGCATCACCCCATTCGAAGACGGCGAGTTCGGCCCCGTCGCGGTCGACCGTCCAGGCGCGGTCCGGCCGGGGCGTTTCGGTGGTGTCGAGCAGTTCGGTCATGTCCTTACCTCATTCGCTGCCGGCTACCGATCCGATGACACGTCGCCGTCGTGCCCAACGTCAGTAATTCCGATACGGACACTACGAAGGATTGACCCATGGAGGGAAAGGTGAAACGCCCGAATATGGCGCAGCTCACCACCGGTGACGCGGCACGGGCGGCGGTCTTCCCGGCCGGCCGTCGCACCGCCCGCCTCCGCTTCCGGCCGGGCCTGGTCAACCGGAGGGGCGAACGGCGGCGGCGACCGCGCACGCCACTTGTTGACAACTCGCCAATAGTTCGGGAATCTGGGGCGGAAACCGGCACGGGGCCGGACCGGAGCTAGCAAAGGATCGAGCGATGGCGCGCGCGGCGTGGAGTGACGACGAGGTCGAGGCGGTACGAGACCTGGCGAAGACCTTCTTCGAGAAGGAGGTCGTGCCCCATGAGGAGAAATTCGTCGCCCAGGGGCACCCTGATCGCGCGCTGTACAACCGGGCGGGTGAACTCGGCCTGCTGTGTCCGGCGATTCCCGCCGAATACGGTGGCGGCGGCGGCACCTTCGCGCACGAGGCCGCGATCATCGAGGAGCAGGCGCGCGCCGGGGACGGATCGATGGGCATCCCCGTGCACAGCTCGATCATCGCGCCGTACCTGTACGAGTTCGGCTCCGAAGAGCTCAAGCGGCGGGTGCTGCCCAAGGCCGCCAGCGGCGAGATCGTGCTGTCCATCGGCATGACCGAGCCGGGCACCGGATCGGACCTGCAGAACATCAAGACCCGCGCGGTACGCGAGGGCGACGAGTACGTCATCACCGGCTCGAAGATCTTCATCACCAACGGCTGGCTCTGCGACGGCATCATCATCGCCGCCAAGACCGACCCGGCCAAGGGAGCGGCCGGTGTCTCGCTGATCTTCGCCGAAGTCGGCGACGACACCCCCGGCTTCAAGCGCGGGCGCATCCTCAACAAGATCGGCGGCAAGGCCCAGGACACCGCCGAGTTGTTCTTCGACGGCCTGCGGGTGCCCGCGTCCAACCTGCTCGGCGCCGCCGAGGGCCAGGGCTTCTACCAGATGATGCAGATGCTCGCGCAGGAACGCCTGGTCACGGCGATCATCGCGGTCGCCATGATGGAGAAGGCGGTGCAGCTCACCGTCGACTACACCAAGGGCCGCGAAGCGTTCGGCAAACCGCTGTTCGCGATGCAGAACACCAAGTTCGAACTCGCCGAGTGCGCGACCATCGCCAAGGTCTCGCGCACCTTCCTCGACGACTGCATCGGCAAACACCTGCGCGGCGAACTCGATATTCCCAGCGCTGCCATGTCGAAGTACTGGCTGACCGATCAGCTCGGTATCGTGGTTGACCGCTGCCTGCAACTGTTCGGCGGCTACGGCTACATGACGGAGTATCCGATTTCCCAGCTCTACACCGGCGCCCGCGTCCTGCGCATCCTCGCGGGCAGCAACGAGGTGATGAAGGATCTCATTGCCCGGTCTCTCTGACACCAGGAGCGCGGCCGCGGACGGTGGCGCCGACCCGGCGCTACCGCGCCGCCGCAGGCTCGAACCCGACGAGCGGCGCGCGCAGATCCTCGCCTGTGCGATCGAGATGTTCGGCGAGCGCCCCTACGCGGCCGTCTCCACCGCCGAGCTGGCGCAGCGCGCCGGTGTGGCGCGCGGTCTGATCAACCACTATTTCGGCAACAAGCGCGATCTCTACCTCGCGGTGGTGCGGCGCATGGTGACGTTGCCCAAGCTCGACACCATGGTGGTGCCCACCGGCAGCTGGCGGGAGCGGGTCGACGCCAGTGTGCGCTGGCTGCTGGACACCATCGCCGAGCACGGCAGCACCTGGGTGAAGGTGACCAGCCACGAGGGCGTCGGCGACGATCCCGAAGTGCAGCAGATCCTCGACGCCGCCGACGACGCGGCGGCCGAGCGTCTGCTGCTGATGGTCGGCCTCGCCGATTCCGCGCACGACGCCGAACTGCGCGCGATGGTGCGCGCCTACGGCGGGCTGGTCAAGGTCGCGGGCCGGGAATGGATCACCCGCGGCACGCTCACCCGCGCGCAGGTGCACGAACTGCTGTGCGACATGTTGCTGACGCTGGTCACCGAATCGCTGCCCAAGGTCGACCGCAGGCAGTGAGCTCGCGCCGTCGGTGGCGAATCGGGCGCAGGGCGCGCGGTACGAGGTGATGTCCGGCGAACCGGGGCCGTCGCCGGTGATTCGCGGCGCCGCGCTCACCTGTCCCGGCGACGCAGAACCTTGGGGAGCCCTACTCGGCGCGGGAGGGACCGGCGTTTGTCTTCGAGCAAATCTTCGGCCCCAACGCGCCACCGCGGAGTAGCCCGCCCGGTCGACGTCGTCTTATCCGCCACGAATCTTCCTCGGAAGGCTGCGGTCAGGACGGTGGCCTGTCGACCAGCATGGTCCCCGGCTAATACATTCGCGCGAGTTGCGGCACCATGGTTATCACGGCCCGATCACAAGAATTGGACACTTCGAATCAACTTTTCGCCGTGCGCGCCCTATTCTGTGTCGGTATATCGGGGCGGGTCCGGGCAGTCCGAGGTTCCTGCGCGGTGTGTTGGTGTGGAGAGGGACCTGAATGACACGGGCAGAACGGCGTGATGCTGATCGCTGGCCGCAGGCGCAGCCTGCGGATCGCTGGTCGGAGCCCGAGCCCGACGGCGGCTGGGACGACGAGGACGAGCGCTGGCCCGAGCAGCCGCCGAGTCGCCGCAGGACCGGGCGACTACGGGTGGAGATCCCGCCGATCGTCAATCCGTACGCGATCGTCGCGCTGGTGGCGGCGCTGCTGGGACTGTTCCCGGTCGCCATCGTGTTCGGCTTCATCGCCTTCAGCCATCCGCGCGGCCGGGTCATGGCGATGTTCGCGTTGCTGCTCGGCGTCGCCGAGATCACCGCGGTGGCCGGGTTCGTGCTGCTCAGCGGCAACTGGCTGCCGGACGTGATGAACCGCCGAGCCGTGGTCGCGCCGACGCCTGTCGCGTCGATTCCCACGACCGTCGAGCGGCCGGTGGCGACGACGACGGCGGCAGCGCCGAGCCCTGCCGTGACCACTCCCGCGACGCCCCAGGGACCGGTCACGAAAGGTTCGTCGTGCACCGAGGCGCAGCTGGGTCAGATCGGCAGCGCCGCCGACGGCGGCACCATGATCTGTCTCAGCACCTCCGGGGGCTACCAGTGGGCGGGCCCGCACGTCGTCGCGACCGCCGTGCAGCAGGCGGGTTCGAAGTGCGACGCCTCGGGCGCGAAGACCGGGCGCACCGCCGACGGCCGAGCCCTGGTGTGCGAGGTGAGCGGCCGCAGCGGCACCTGGGTGCTGTGGACCGAGTAACGCTCGCTATTCGGCCTTCCTGGCGCGGCTCGGCTGCACCCTGGGCGGCTCGTTGGGCATCTTCGGGTATTGCGGGGGCCACGGCGCGTCCATGAGACCGGCCGCCATATCCCGTTCGGACATCTCCAGCAGCGGCGCGATCGACTGGGGCGCGCGGTCGGCCCACGGGTCGCCCGATTCGGCGTAGCGGGGCGGGACGGTCGCGATGGTCAGCTCGTCGGGCACAACCGAATCCAGATCCGCCCAGCTGATCGGCGTCGAGACCTGCCCGCCGACCTTCGGCCGCACGCACCAGGCGCCGAAAACCGTTTTGTGCGGCGCGTTCTGATTGAAATCGATGAAGACCCGGTTGCCGCGTTCTTCCTTCCACCACTGCGCGGTGATGTCCTCCGGATACCGGCGCTCCAATTCGCGCGCCAGCGCCACCGCGGCGGCCCGCACCTGATAACCGTCCCATTTCGGTTCCAGCGCCGAATACAGATGCAAGCCGCGCGACCCCGAGGTCTTGATCCAGGATTCGATGCCGAGTTCGGCGAGTAGATCCCTGGTGCGGATCGCGGCGTGCCGCAGATCGGCGAAGGTGATCCCGGGCGAAGGATCGAGGTCGATGCGCAGTTCGTCGGAGATCTCCAGATTGTCGGCGCGGTTGGGCCAGACGTGGAACCCGAGGCACCCCTGGTTCACCGCCCACAGGATGTGGGCGAGATCGTGGGCGACGAGCGCGTCGCTGGTGGTGCCGTTGGGTGTGGACACCTCCACGGTGCGCAGCCAGTCCGGCGCGGATTTCGGCACCCGTTTCTGGAACCAGGATTTGCCCGACGCCCCGTCCGGATACCGCTCCAGCAGCAGTGGCCGTCCGCCCACCACGTTCAGGAACGGTTCGGCGACGGCCTGGTAATAGCGCACCAGATCGAGTTTCGTCTCGCCGCGCTCGGTGAAATAGACCTTGCCCGGATTACTGATCGTGACGGTGCGGCCGTCGGTCTCGATGTCGACGGACTCGGTCATCGCGCGGCGCTTTCGCCGAACAGCGTGCTCAATTCCGCGGGCGCGACCTCGTCCAGCTGCGCGTAGGTGCACGACTGCGGCGTCCGGTCGTTGCGGAAGCGCACCAGCCTGCCGCCGTGGCGCAGCCGTCCCGACTGCACGTGCTCGTAGCGCACTTCCGCGACCAGCTCCGGGCGCAGCGCCTCCCAGGACAGGTCCTTGCCACCGGTCCAGCGGCTGACGCCGCCGGGCATCTTGCCCTCCGCCGCCGCCTGCGCCGCGGCATCGGCCCAATCCCGCCAGGGATGGTCGGCGAGCGCGTTCTCCCGCAGCGGCGCCAGCTCCTCGACCAGCTCCTTGCGCCGGGCCGCGGTGAAACTGCTGGCCACGCCGACGTGGTGCAGGCGGCCCTCGTCGTCGAAGAGTCCGAGCAGCAGCGAGCCGACCCCGGCCCCGTCCTTGTGCCAGCGGAAACCCGCCACCACGCAGTCGGCGGTGCGCTCGTGCTTGACCTTCAGCATGACCCGCTTGTCCTGGAGATAGGCCAGGTCGTCGGATTTGACCATCACCCCGTCGAACCCCGCGCCCTCGAAACGGGTGAACCAGTCCTCGGCCACGTCGGGATCGTGGGTGAGCGGAGTCAGGTGCACGCGCGCGAGCGCGGTGTCCAGGATCGTCTCCAGCAGCCGCCTGCGTTCGACGAACGGCTCCCCGGTCAGATCCTTGTCGCCGAGGGCGAGCAGATCGAAGGCCACGAAACTGGCCGGCGTCTCCGCGGCCAGCTTGGCGACCCTGGAGGCGGCCGGATGCAGGCGATTCTGCAAAGTGTCGAAATCCAGCCCCTGCTCGGTGACCACCACGATCTCGCCGTCCACCACGCAGCGGTCGGGCAGCGCCTGCTTCAGCAATTCGGCGACCTCGGGAAAATACCTGGTCAGCGGCCGGTCGTTGCGCGAGCCGAGCTCCACTTCGCTGCCGTCGCGGAACACGATGCAACGGAAGCCGTCCCATTTGGGTTCGTAGCTCAGACCGGGCTCGCGGGGCACCGCGGACACGGATTTGGCCAGCATCGGCCGCACTGGTGGCAGCACCGGTAGATCCACGCGATCCTCCTCGGGGTCGATCCTCACCCATACCGACGGAGCGCACGGACCGAACTCATCGGTCTGCGGCCTCGACTCGATCGTAGGCGGCGGTCCCGACAGGTTCGTGGACTTCGCCGGTCAGTTCTCCAGCCAGCCGTGCTGGTCGGCGAACGCGGTGAGCCGGTCGCGGATGGTGAGGATCTCCCCCGCGGTGAGCGCGGGGCTCGCGTCCAGCAGCAGCTCGGTGATCAGGCGTTTGTGCTCGGCGACGGTGAGCTGGCCCGAACCCGGCTTGTCCTTGCCCTTGTGCCGCGTGGGAGGCGCCGACGACCCACCGACCACACTCAGATTCACCGCCTTGGGTCCGCGGTCGCCCTCGGTCACCTCGAACTCGAACACCCGCCCCTGCCGCAACTCGTCCTCGTCCAGGCCGATGTCGTTGACGTGGACGAATACGTCGGGTCCACCGTCCTCCGGCCGAATGAATCCGAATCCCCGAGAGCTGTCGAACGACACCAATTTCCCGATGGACACCAACACCCGCTCCTCGTCGCCGTCGCTACTGGGCAACTTTAACGCGCCTTTTCGCCGTCGTCGGAGGAAAGCGCCTTTTGCAACGAGTTGAATACGGTGAGTCCTTGACCGACCATTCCGTTCACCAGTTCGCTCACTCCGTCCGGTCCGTTCAGCACGGTGAGATTCGCGTTCGACAACCCGTTCGAAGCCTGCCGCACGATTTCCGGAAGTTGTTCGATCAACAACTGATCCAGCGCGATCCGGTTGTTCGAGGCCGCCGCCTCGGCCTGGATGCGGGTGCGGTCGGCCTCCGCCTCGGCCAGGATGCGCACCCGATCCGCTTCCGCCTGAGCCGGTTTGACGACCTCGGCCTGCAACTGCTGCTCGCGCAGTTCGGCCTCCTTGCGCGCCTGCTCGGCCTGGGCGGTGAGCACCTCCTGCAGCGCCATCGCCTCGGCGAGCGGGCCCGCCTGCGCCGCCTCCGCGTTGGCCTTGTCGATGTCGCGCTGGTATTGCGCGCGCAGGATCGCGGTCTCGCGCTGATATTCCGCCTGCCTGCGCTGGGATTCCTGCTCGGCCTGCGCCGCCGCCTGCGCGGCCTGCGACTGCGCGATCTGCGCGTCGCGCTGGACGGCGGCATTGTGCGGCGCGGCGAGCGCGGCGATATAGCCGAGGTTGCCGTCGTCGATGGACTGGATCTGGAAGGAATCCACCCACAGGCCGATATTGCTCATCTCGACCTTCGATGCGACGAGCACTTCGTCGGCCAGTTTCTGGCGCTCCCGGATGATCTCCTCGACCGTCATCGAGCCGACGATCGAACGCAGGTGCCCGGAGAAGATGCGCCCGGTCAGCACCGACATCTCCCGCTCCTGCTCGGAGAGGAACCGTTGCGCGGCGTTCACGATGGACTGGGTGTCGTTGGCGACCTTGAACGCGATCACCGCGCGGACGTCGAGCTGGATCGCCTGCTTGGTGACGCAGCGCTCTTTGATCTCGGCTTCGAACATCGCCAGCGACAGATAGCGGACCTTGCGGAACAGCGGAACGACCCAGGCGCCGCGTCCGATGACTACTTTGAACGGCGCGTTGTCGCGGCTCTTGCCGCCGCTGACCAGCATCGCCTCGTCCGGGTCCGGCACGTGGTAACCCAGCACGTCTGTCTCCCTTGCTCTCTCAGGTTTCTGCCGCCGGGTCCGGGGTGAGCGGAATCCACGGGACGACGTCGACGACGCGCCCCGGATGGACCGCGATGACCAGCACGGCCGCACCGGCCGGAATCGGCTCGGTGGACTGTGCGATGTACAGCTCGGTTCCCCCGCGAATCGCGACCAGGACCTCGCCCAGCGTCCCGGCACCTCGGATCGGCGATGTGAGCGTACCCGTCAAACCCACCACCGGGTCGGTCATCGCGTGATCTCCTTCTTCCGGTCACCGGACCGTCACCCTACGTCTCCCGCAGCGTCTTTCGGTACCGGACCGGCGCGACGGCGCGGCGTAACGGCCGCGGCGGCGCGGGTATGTTTCTTGCATGGGAGGTCGGCTGGCGCTGGTGGTGGGGTCGGAATGCGCGGCGCTGGGCGAACTGGGATTCACCGAGGAACTCGCCAACGGCCTGTACGGCAGTCTGACCGAAGCGGGCGGATGGCGGCCTGCGATCGATCTGGACGGCCCGGTGCTCAATCCCACTGCCGCGCAACTGTTCGAGGCCGTCGACGCGGCCTTCACGGCGGCGGCGCAGCGGCAGGCGACCCTGCTGCTCGGCTTCATCGGGCACGGTGTGGCGACGAGCGCGGAGGACTTCTACCTGCTCGGTCACGATTCGCCCGGTGATCCCAACTCGCACAACGCCTTCCACCTGACCCAGGAGATCCGTGAGCGGCTGGACCGGGCCGCGCTGGACGGGCTGGTGCTGCTCGTGGACGCCTGCGAGGCGGGTCAGGGTGTGCAAGGCGCCGCGCGCCGGTGGACCGATCTGCTGGCGCAGTCGGGCGGCCGGATGGAACTGCTGGTCGCCTCCGGCGACGGGCCCGCGTACTCCGGCTGCTTCACCAGGACCATGCTCGCCACCTTCGACCTGGGCCTGCCGCTGCGCGGGGAGAACCTGCTGCCCTCGGACCTGGTCGATCCGATCGCCGTGCAGTGCATCCACCAACAGCCGCAGCATCTGTCGTTCAGCTCCGGTGCGGTGTCCACGACGCAGGGCGTCGACCCCGGACTGTGGCTGGTGCCCAACACCGCGCGCCACCGCGACGCGGTGAGCGGGCGCTCCGCCGCCGGGTTCGTCGATCAGCTCACCCGGCGCCTGCTGCTGACGCCCGATGTGCGCGAGCGTCTCGACGCGATCGTCGACGCGGGCAGCCACCGCCTGCGCGCGGTGCTCGGCCCGGCGGGCGTGGGCAAGTCCACGCTGCTGGCGATGCTGATCCGGCCCAGCCTCGTCGACGGGCTCGCCGTCACCCCCGACTACATCACCGCCGCGGTGTTCCTGACGGTGAACAGTTCGGTGGAATCCGTGGCGGCGGAGCTGGCCGCGCAACTCGACGCGCGCCTGCCCGGCTTCCGGGAGGCGGCGCGCGCGGCCAGGGCGCACCGGCCCAGGGACGAGTTCGACATCTTCGACATCCTGGTCCGCCGCCCGTTGGCCCGCCTGTCCACGGCGGGGCGCCGGGTCACCCTGGTGTTCGACGGGCTGAATCAGCCGCAGGAGGGAACCAGGCGGTTGCTGGTGGCCGCGATCGCCGATCTGACCCGCCGCGAAGATCTCCGGCACGTGCGCGTGATCGTCGGCATCCGGCCCGGCACCGGCGTCGAGGACGATCCGGGGCTGGCGCACATGTACCGGATCGACGTCGCCGAACCGGCGGCCGACGACATCGCGGCCGTGGTGGACTCCGCGCGCGGCACGGCGCCGCTGGGCCCGGTGGACTGGATCGGCTGGATTCAGCGCTTGCTGGCGGAGACTCCCACGGACGCGAGCGGTTCGCGGGTGGTGGCAGGCGGCTGGCTGGTCGCGCGCATGCTGCTGGAGGTCGCTTCGGGGCTGACCGACGGCGCGGTCGCCTCCGGGATCGGCCTCGACCGGGTCATCGCGCTGCGGGTGGAGACGGCGTTACGCGGGCTCGATCCGGAAACCACCAGTGACACAGCGACTTTGCTCGGTGTGCTCGTCGCGGCGGGGGTGGGTCCGGTGCTGCCGCTGGAACTGCTGGACGCGGCGCTGTCCTCGCTCGGGGTCGACCTCAGCGCCGCCAGGGTCCGCGACATCGCCGTGAACCTCGGCACCTTGGTCACCCGCAGTCATCCCGGCACCGTTCGCGAGTCGCTCGGCGTGACCCACGGTGCGTTCCTGCCCGCGCTGCAGGCGGAATGCCGTCGCCTCGGCGTGCGCATCGCGGACGCGCACCGCGCCCTGGTCGCGGCGATCCAGGCCGACGACAGCGACCCGGCCGCCGACTACGCGCGCGGCGCGGCCGTACGGCACTGCCTGGCCTACGGCGATTCCGCCTTGGCCGTCGACTTCCTGGAGAAACTGGAGACCGGCAGATCGGCCGACGACCGCGATCTGTGGGCCGCCTGGGCGCCCGACTTCGCCGAGTCGCTGGGGCCCGACCATCCCGACACCTTCACCACGCGGGAACGGTGGGCCTATCACCGCGCCGAGAGCGGCGACCTGGTCGGCGCCGTCGCCGATTTCGAGCAACTGCTCGCCGACCGGCTGCGTGTGTGCGGCCCCGACGACCCGGCCACCCTGGACACCCGCGACAGGCTGGCCAGCTACCGCGCGCGCTGCGGTGACTACGCCGGCGCGGGCGAGGAGTTCGAGCAGCTGCTCACCGACCAGCTGCGCCTGCTGGGGCCCGACCATCCCGAAACCTTGCGCACCAGGAACAATCTGGCGTCCAATCGCGGCGATGTCGGCGATTTCGCCGGGGCGATCGCCCGGTTCCAGCAGTTGCGCGCCGACCGTGCCCGCGTGCTCGGCGCCGACCATCCGGACACCTTGCGCACCCGCAACAGCCTGGCGTACTGGCGGGCAGGCAGCGGCGATCTCGCGGGCGCGCGGGCGGAGTTCGAGCAGCTGGTGGCGGACTACCTGCGCGTGTTCGGCGCCGACCATCCCAACACGCTCGGCGCGCGCAACAACCTCGCGGCGTTCCGCGCGCGCAGCGGTGATCTGGCCGGGGCGGGCGCCGAGTTCACCCGCCTGCTCGACGATCGGCTACGGGTGCTCGGCCCCGACCATCCCGACACCTTGCTCACCCGCGGCAAACTGGCCGCATACCGCGCGGACAGCGGTGACCTCGCCGGCGCGATCACCGATCTGGAGAAACTGCTCGGCGACCGGCTGCGGGTGCTCGGCCCGGATCATCCGGACACCTTCGACACCCGCAACGAACTCGCGGGCTGCCGCGCCCAGCACGGCGACCTGACCCGCGCGGTCGCGGAACTGGAGGTGCTGCTGGTCGCGGAGCTGCGTGCCCTCGGCCCCAATCACGCCGCCACCATCCGGACGCAGAGCACCCTGGCGTACTGGCGAAACCGATCCGGGACCGACCGTCCGGACGCCATGCGGTGCGGTCAGCAACGGTAGAGCGAACGGTAGACGGTGAGCATCGCGAGGCAGTGCTCGATGATCTGCTCCCTGGTGGCGCGCAGCGAACCGTTCAGCCACGCCGAGAACATGCCCGCGTTCCCGCTGGCCATGGTCACGGCCGCCAGCCTGCGCTTGACCGGGTCGTCGATGTGGGCGAACAGATGGTCCTGCATGATCCGGGTGAACACCGGCATCACCGCGAAGGTGGTCTGCCCGAGCCCGGTGCTGGAATACGGCTCGACCAGGAACAGCCGCGATTTGCGCGGGTCGGCGAGCACCTTGTCCACCAGGATCTCCGACAGCGCGCGGTCGCGGGACGGGTCGTCGGTGGCGGCGAAGGCCGTCATCGGTTCCAGGAATTCCTCGGCGACCTGACGGTAGAGCACGTCCAGCAACTCGTCGCGGCTGGCGAAGCTCTCGTAGAAATAGCGGTCGGTGAGATTGGCCTTGCGGCACACCGCCCGCATGGTGACCCCGCTGGCGCCGGACTCGCCGATCAGATCGAGCGCCGCCTCCAACAGCGCAGCCCGCCGCGTCTCCCTGCGCTCGGTGAGCGTCGTCCCACCCCAGATCCGTGGGCCCCCGTCGTCGTCTGCGTCCTGACCTGTCTGCACGGCCCAACGATAGTGCCTGCCGGCGTGCCCCGGCGCCGCGCTCACCCGCCCCGCCCTCCCGTGGCTCGCCGAACCGGATTCCGGCCGCGCGGCGGGCTCGCGCGCCCGTGGGTGATCAGCCGCGTTCCAGCGGCAACCCCGCGTCGCGCCAGCCGACCACGCCACCGGCCAAGCTGGCGGCGTCGTAGCCCGCGCGCCGGGCGCGCGCGGCGAACCGCACCGACAGCTCACCGACGGGGCAGACGAAGACGACGGGGCGTGAGCGCGGGAACGGGATGCCCTGGCCGAACATGTCGTCGAGCTGGTCGTCGCGGATGTTCAACGCGCCGGGCACGTGCCCGATCCGGTAAGCCATGGCGCCGCGGCTGTCCACGATGGTGGGGCGCCCGGTCCGGTCCAGCTCCGCCAGCTGCTCGGGCGAAAGGCGCGGCACCGCCGCCAGCTCATCGGCGGTGGGCTCCGCTTCGCGTTCGGCGCGGCCGAACCATTCCGGCCTGCGCTTCTTGAAGTACGACAGGTACGGCTCGAGCCGATCGCAGACGATGAACACCGCCACGACCGGATCCGCCGGATCGGTCGCCGACAGATCGAGCGCGCCGAGCGTCCGCAGCGCGGCCGCGTAGCTCGCGCCGCTGGTCGGCCCGGCCAGGACGCCGTAGCCGCGCGCCAGGCGCAGCGTCGCGTCCACGGCCTCGCCCGCCGCCACGGTGACGATCCGGTCGTAGAAATCCGGCTGGAACAGCCCGACATCCCACATCTCGCTCTCCGAGCGGATGCCGGGAATGAAGTCCGGCCGCTCCGAAACCGCCGCGACGGTGCGCAATTCGGGATGGTGCTTGCGCAGGTAGGTGGCGGTGCCCCTGGTGGAGCCGGTGGTGCCGAGCCCGCCGATCAGATAGTCGATCCTGGTGATGCCGTCGGCCGCCAGGTCCTCGTGGATCTCCCGCCCGGTGCCGTGGTGGTGGGCCTCGATGTTCTTCTCGTTGGTGTACTGCGACAGGTGCCGGTACGCGCCGGGCTGCTGGGCCATGGTCGCCTCGATCACCGAGTAGACGTCGTTCGGCGTGGTCGGGTCGGGGCACTCGGACAGACCGGGCAGTTCCACGATCTCGGTGCCCAACAGCTGCAGCAGATCACGGACCTCGCCCACCTTGATCCGGTTGGTCACCGCGCGCAGGCCGATCCCGTACATCGCGCCGAGCACGCGCAGCGCTTTGGCGGTGTTCCCGCTGGACGCCTCGATGAGCGTGCGCCCCTCGGCGCGGATCTGCTCCAAGTCGTCACGGAGCATCGCCCAGGCCACCCGGTCCTTGACCGAACCGAACGGGTTGTGCGACTCGAGTTTCGCGTAGAGCTCGACCTTCGCCAACCCGTGCACCGCTGGGTCGAGCCGCAGCAGCGGCGTGTTGCCGATGAGTTCGGTGATGTGGTCGTAGCGCATCAGGGAGCCTTCACGGATCGGACCGGGCCGGTCGCGGGCGGGGCGCTGTGCGGCGGGCGGGACGACTCGGCGGGGAAGCCGGGTTCGTAGTCGGCGTCGGGCACGACGCGGAACCCGCCCGGCCCACGGGTGACCGCGAGTTTCGGGGGCAAGGGATGCATGGAGGCCGTCGCGGCCGACAGGTCCATGTGGTAGGCGGCGGTATTCGGGAACACCACCGCATCGCCCGGCTCGGGTCGTGCGGGCAGCCACACCTTGTGATTGGTGATCAGATCGCGTTCCAAGCACAGCCTTCCGGCGAAGAAGACGCCGACCGGCCCCGTCGCGCGGTCGCCCGCGCCTGCCCCGTGCAGGAGGATCGGATCGACCATGACCTCTTGATCGGCGGGCGTCACCGCATCACGGCTGAGGTCGACGTGCACCAGCACGCTGCCGTCGGCGACCTCCTTGACGAACTCGACCGTGGCCACGGTGATCCCCGCGTGGTCGACCAGAGCCTTGCCCGGCTCCAGCCACAGCTGGAGCAGGTTGTCACCCGCCACCTGCGCCACCGTGCGCCCGCCGTGCCGCTCCAGCGGAGCGTCGAGCAGGTCGGCGAGCATCCGGTCGGCGGGGACGGTGTTGGCGTACTTGTGGAACACCGGCGTGCCGTGCACCGCCCCGCCCGCGACGTGATAGCCGAACGTGTTGCTGCCCCAGGTCATCGGCTCCCCGCGGCCGAGCAGCGATTCGCGCAGTGCGAGCACGTAGGCGTCGAACCGTTCGGCGTCGGCGGTGAACACCTGCCGGAACCCGCCGCCGATGTCGAGCACCGAAGGGGCGAGCCCGCGCTCGTAGGCGCGCTCGATCAGGCGCAGGCAGGCGTCGATCGCCCGGACGCGCTCGCCGAGGTCGCCGGAGTCCAGGTGGAAAGCGAACCCGAGGAAAGCGACTCGCCCGCGCCGCGCCGACAACAGATCGAAGGCCCGCTCGACGTGCGCCTGCGGCATCCCGAACCGACTCACCTGCCCGGCGTCGAAACCGGAAACCCGCAGCAGCACAGGTATTTCCGCGTGCTCGGCGGCCAGTTCCTCGATGCGGCCCAGCTCCCAGAGGTTGTCCACGTTGATCGTGACCCCGCGGCTGACGAGATCGCGCAGGAAGGCTTCCCCCTTGGGCCCGGTGACCTCGATACGTGGCGGATCGAACCCGGCGGCGACGGCGCTGGTCAGTTCGTGCGGTGAGGCGACATCGATGGCGATGCCTTCGCGTTCGGCGGTGCGGACGAAGGCGCGCGACTGGTTCACCTTGTGCGCGTAGCAGACGCGGTGCCCGGGCAGGGTTCGTTCCAGCACGGTGCGCAGGCGCAGCAGATTCTCCGAATAGACCTGCGGGAACACCAGATGCGCTGGCGATCCGAATCTCTTCACCGTCTCCGTCGCGAGGCCGGGAGTGTCGAGGAAGGCGCGGACGATCGGATGCAGCTTCGCGGGCAACGCCTGCGGCAATGGCGTCATACGGCGGCTTCCGACGGCTCGGCGGCCGACGCCCGCGGCACGTCGTCGGGGCGCTGCGAAACCGGGTTGTAGCCGCCGTCCCGGATCGCCTCGAACGCGCGGGCGCGATTGCGCGGACTGCGGAACTCGGCCACCACCCGCTTGCTGTCCAGATCGATCTCGGCCACGCGGATGTCCATCGACTCCAGCACTCCTCCGATCGTGCGAACGCAGTGCTTGCAGGTCATATCGGGCACGTAGAACACCTGGTCCTCGGCGGTGGCGGCGCGGTCGGCGGTGGCCTCGTCGAGTTCGGCGCTCACCTCGGTGGCCGCGCAGCGGTCGGCGATCTCGATGAACGTCGCGACGAATCGGTCCACCAGCGGCGGGAGGACGCTGGAATGCCCGCCGTCGAGCTGATGCGGCATGGCCGCCAGGCAGGCCGGATGACTGCCCTCCGGCAACAAGGCGTACTGGCGGGAGATCAGGTCGAGGTCGTCGTGATACTTGGCGATCGCCTCGGCCGTCGTGAGACCTTCCACCGTGGTGGCGCGTTCCATCACGGCACGCGCGTCGGCGATCGTGGCATCCTTCATCGCGCGCAGGGTCGCCACCGTCTCCGCCGAATAGCGAACGGTGCCGTCGGGCTGCGCGACGAGCGTCACCGGGATCATGCCCCTGCGGTAGGTGGAGGCCTGCAATTCCCAGAACCAGCGCGTGGCCACCGCGGCGAAGATCCCGGAAACGCGCAGCCCCTCGGCGAATTCGGCGGCATCGCGGTAGGGGGTCTGCGCCGCAAGCAGCGCGTGCTGGGCCAGTACGCGCCCGGCGGCCTCGATGCCGACCCGGAAGATGTCGCGCGGATCGTGGTCGGTGGTCGTGCCCGCCAGCACGGCGTGGTCGTCCGTGCCGAGCGCCGCGACCCGCGCGGCGAACTCGGCGTCATCGTCCAGTTGGCGCCACAGCGCCAGCACGGTCTCGCGCATCGCGATCGGCACCGCAGGGCCGAGGCCGTCGGCGCGGAAGTGCCCGGTATTCGGGATGCCTGCGCTGTCGGTCCACGCGATCCGATGGGTCGCGCTGGTCACCTGGTCCGCGCGGCACGGCCGCATGAACCGTTCCAGATACAGCCGCTGGGAGTAGGTGAGATGGCTGCCCTGCTCCAGACCCAATGGCGTACAGGTGAATTCGAATCGCCGATGTCGGGGGGCCGGAGCCGGTTCTGCGCACAACCCTGCCTGCGCGAGTCCGGCCAGAACCCTGGACGCGGCCTTCCGGTCGTAGCGGGGGATGTCGTTGCTCACGTGACCTCCTCGGCGATGGTTCGCACGCACGCGACGAATCGGTCGATCTCGTCGGGCGTGTTGTAGATGTGCGTGCTGACCCGCACCGAGCCCGCGCCGTCGGTGTCGGCGGGGACGCAGTGCGCGCCGGTGCGCACCAGGAAGCCGAACTCGCTCAGGACGAACCCCGCGTCCGCGGCCGAGATCCCCTCCAGGGTGAAGGAGACGATGCCGTAGCCGACCTCGCAGGTCGCGTGCGCCGGGCCGGGCAGGAACTCCAGGCCGGGAACCGGTCGCAGCCCCTCGATCAGGCGCAGGGTCAGGGCGCGGTTGTGCGCGGCGACGACGTCGAGGCCGATCGATTCCAGCACCTCCAGCGCACTGCCGAGGGCCAGGATGCCGGGGATGTCGGGCGTGCCGCCTTCCAGCAGCGCGGGCATCGGACCCGGCCGCAGGCCGTCCGGATCCACCGTGACGCCGGAATTGCCGCCGGGCAGGAACGGCGCCAATCGGTCGTGCACGCGTCGGTGGCAGTACAGGATCCCGGTGCCGGGCGCGCCGAACATCTTGTGCGCGGCGAAGATCGCGAAATCCGCACCGAGGGCGGTGACGTCGACCGGAAGATGGCCGCCGCTCTGCGAGCAGTCGAAGCACAGCAGGATGGCCGGATCGATCCGGTCGCGCAATTCCTCCAGCGTGCTGAGGCCACCGAAGACATGATGCAGATGCCCGGTGCTGATCAGCCGGGTGCGCGGGGTGATCTTGGCGAGGATGTCGTCGGTGTCCGCCTCACCGGCGGCGGTCACCCGGTAGGGGATGAGGTGGATGCGGCGTCCGAACCGGGCGAGCAGCCCGCGCAGGTGCTGCCACGGATACACGTTCGAGGCGTGATCGCTCGCGTTGTAGAGAATCTCGTCGCCGTCGGCGAGCGCCGTCAGGCCCCACGACAGCGCGACGGCGTTGACCGCGGCGGTGGCGCCCGCGGTGAAGACCACCTCATCCGGATGCTCGGCGCCGATGAACGCGGCGGCCCGTTCGCGGACGCCGGCGATGCGCGCCGTCAGACCGGTGGCCCAGGGGTAGGTGCCGCGGCCGGCGTTGGCGGTGCCGTTGCTGTGGTAGCGCTGGATGGTCTCGATCACCGGCAGCGGCTTCTGTGTGGTGGCGGCGCTGTCCAAGTAGACCTCGGTTGCGCCGGCGAGCGCCGGGAACAGCGACCGCACCGCGGCTGGCGCGAATGCCGGCGTTTCCGGCGGCCGTGCGGCCTCCGCCGTTCGCGTCACCGGCGATCTCGGGGCGGGGGACCGCAACGTGACGCTCCCTTCACACCGGTAACTCGGACGTCACCCACGATACGCAATTCCGGTACGCACTTCGAAGCTTTGTCGCGGACAACGGCTTTCACGACTAGCCTGGAACGTATGCCTCTGACCCTGCAAGAGCGTCAAGAGTTCCTCGCGCAGCCGCATGTCGCGGCGTTCTCGGTGGCCGCGGGCGCCGGTCGCGGCCCGCTCACCGTCCCGATCTGGTACCAGTACAGCCCGGGTGGCGAGGCCTGGATCCTGACCGGCCCGCAGTCGCAGAAGATGCGCTACCTCCGGGAGGCCGGACGGTTCGGTCTGATGGTGCAGCAGGTCGAACCCGCGGTCCGGTACGTGAGCGTGGAAGGCCCGGTCACCCGGACCACTCCGATGACCGACGAGATGCACCGCGAAATGGTCGCGCGGTATCTACCGCCCGAATCGGTCGACGCATACCTGAAGGCGGCCGAGGCCTACGGCGAGCAGGTCGCGGTCTTCCTGCGCCCCGAGCGCTGGCTCTCGGCCGACCTGGGGAACGTCAGCGAGCTCTAGTACCTGCCCTGCAGGTACTCCACGAGGTGCTCGCGTTCGTCCGCCAGTTCCGAGATCGCGCTCTTGACCACGTCGCCGATGCTGACGATGCCGACCAGCCTGCCCTCGTGCACCACCGGCAGGTGCCGGATGCGGTGGTCGGTCATGATGCGCCGCAAGCCGTCGACCCGGTCGTCGGGCGCGCAGGTGCGCACCACCGAGGTCATGATCGCCGACACCGGCGTGTCCAGCAGTTCCGCGCCCCACGCGTGCAGACTGCGCACCACGTCGCGCTCGGAGACGATGCCCGCGATCGCGTTGCCGTCGGGGGAGACGACGACCGCGCCGATGTTCCGCTCGGCCAGGGTGGCCAGCAGTGCGCGTACCGTCGTATCGGGCGCGACCGTGGAGACGTCGCTACCCTTCCTGCGCAGGATCTCCGAAATTCGCATATTTCACCATCCAGACGTCGCGGCACTACCAGGATCGCAAGTTCACCGCCCGGTGACCAGCACGAATCCGTTACAGGCGACGATCGGGTCACGGTGCGGACGTCACAGGCGGCGGGCGACGCTGCGATCCAGATCCCGGGCCAGCAGGGCGATCGCCGCCTGGGAGATGCCCGCCGAGGTGGCCAGGTCGATCGAGGTGAGCTGGGCGATGCGACGCAGGCGGTAGTCGACGGTGTTCGGGTGCACGTAGAGCTGGCGCGCGGTGAGCTGCCGGTTCATGTCGTTGCCGAGATAGGCGCGCATGGTGTCGAACAGCTCGGGATGGGCGTCGAGCGGGTCGAGGATGGTCGCGATCCGCCGGGTGGCCGGGCCGCTGCGGGTGAGCTGGTATTCCACCGCCAGATCCGACATCTGGTAGAGGCCGGGCGGCCGGACGCCGACGCGCACCAGATTGAGCAGCTCGTGTGCTTGATCCGCCGACTCGGGAATCCGATCTGTGTCGGTCGGGACGACGGTCGCGGTGAGCGGGACCTCGGCGGCGGCGGCCAGCAGCTCGAGCGTCGCCGCCGTGAGGACGGTCTCGGCCTCGTCGTCCAAGGGAATGAGCAGCGTGCCGCCCTTGGCGCTGAGCAGCGCGAGCGCGCGTGAGGCGAAAACGGTGGCCAGCTCGGACTGCAGCCTGCGCAGCTTGCGGCGCGCGGCGACGTTCCCGTCGACCCGCGGATCGCGCTCGTCCGCGTGCTCCGGAATCGACAGGGCCACAACCTGATACGACTCCGCGATCGGAATGCCCGTCTGCCGGGCCAGGGCCGAGCTGCCGCGACCGCTCAGCAGCGCGGAGGCGAGCGTCTGCGCCGCGGTCTGGTGCTCCTTGGCGACCAGGTGCTGTTCGTCGACGTAGGCGTCCGACACCGCCGCGCTGATCGCCTCGAGCAGTTCCAGCAGCAGATCGGCGGCGACCAGCACCTCGTCGACGTCGTCGGCCTCGGCGGGCGCGGTGACCAGACCGAAGGCGATGCGCAATCCTTCGTGGTAGGCGCGCAGGATGGTGCTCAGCGGCACGCCCTCCCGCGCCCAGCGGGCGGCGGCCGCGCGCACCGGGCCCAACTGCTGCTCGTCCGGCACGGTGCGCCGGTCGAACATCTCGGCGGCGAGATTCAGGCAGCTGCGGGTGAGTTTCGTGACGTCTCCGCGCAATTGCTCGCCGGGTAACGTGCGGCAGGGGGCCATGACGTTCTCGAAATAGCCGACCATGTGCGAGGCCACGCTCTCGGTGTTCTGCAAAGGCACCGAAGCCGGCTGTCCACCGATTTCCAGCACCGGGTCGGACGAGTCGGCGGACAGATCCAACGCGGAGTAGGTCATGACGAATTCGCTCCCCAAATGCCACGCCGGGCGTGCGAGAAATCGCGCCCAGGTCGATCGATCACTATACGAAAGGGGCGAATGGACCGGGAGTGATCTGTGAGATCGCTTGGGAACGCGGCGCGCTCCGTAGTGACGCGAATGCCGGACTATTCGTCGTCCAGCCCGGCTGACAGGTACGCGGCGGCCGCCAGCCACTGCCTGCACTGCGGGCCGTGGACCTCGTGGGCGTAGAGAATGTCGCGGGCCTGCCGGTAGGTGAGGCCGCGGGGCTCCACACTGCAATCGGCCATGGCCGGCTCGGGCGCGGAGTACTGACGCAAGTGATCGGCGCCCGCGCCATCGATGACGGCAACCAGGGGGGAAGTTCGGAATGGCTCCATCATTCGACTACCCCTCGCGTCCGGCGTGCGGCGGGGAGGCCGGCGTACTGGTGGCGCAGGCTCGAACTCCCTGCGTACCTCCCCGATTTCGGGTTCGAGTCTATTCCCCCGTCGCTTGCAAATGCAAGTACATCTGCACGATCGGGCGGAGAAAAAGCGGACGGCGGTCGCCGGTGCGAGACCGGCGACCGCCGCTGTGCCGCTTGCGGTTTGGTGTTCAGGGGCCTTACGGCTTGCGCGCGACCGCGCCGTAGGCGGAGATCGGCCGTGACTCGCCCACCTCCGTGTCGCCCGCGCGCCACTGCGTGATGGACACGAAGCCCGGGTCGACCAGCTCCAGACCGTCGAAGACGGCCTTGATCTGAGCCTGCGGACGGGGGACGTAAGGAGTGCCACCGGTGCCGGTGTAGTTCTCGCACAGAGTGACATACGCCTTGCTGTCGTCGGTGCCGTCCCACATCACCAGGTAGCTGCCCGACGGAACGGAATTTAGCACGGTGTGCACGATGCGCAGCAGGTCGTCGTAGGTCTTGGCGTGGCCGAGCACGCCCATGAACATCACGGCGATGGGCTCGTTGAAGTTCAGGACGTGTTTGGCGTCGGCGATGATCAGCTCGGGATCGTGGTAGTCGGCGTCGATGTAGGTGGTGACGCCCTCCGGCGTGGTGGAGGTGAGCAGCGCCCGCGCGTGGGTGAGCACGAGCGGATCGTTGTCCACGTACACGATCCTGGACTCGGGCGCGACGCTCTGGGCGACCTCGTGGGTGTTCTGCATGGTGGGCAGGCCGGTCCCGATGTCGAGGAACTGGCGGATGCCGACTTCGCCCGCGAGGTAGCGCACGGCGCGGATGAGGAACTGGCGCGACTGCACCGCCATGGTGGTGATGTCCGGATCCACCTCGATCCCGGCGTCGCCTGCGATGCGGTCGATTTCGTAATAGTCCTTGCCGCCCATCCAGTAGTTCCAGATCCGCGCGGAGTGGGGGATGTCGGTTCGGATGAGCGGGCTGTGGTCTTCGGGCATGGGGTTGTACTCCTAGGCGAAACGGGTCGGCGACGCTGCCGTGCGGGTGGGCGCGTGGGGTCGTCGCGAATGACTGGTACATCCGATGTGCACTGTGACAGTACAAGATTCACGCGCGTCCAGCGGGCTGGATCGGGGAGCTGATCTCGATGTTTCCGGGTCGAGGCGACCGCGTTTCACATCTGGCTCCTGGTGGTCCCGGCCAGCGGACGCACAGAGGGCGAACTTCGTGCTATCGTCCGGTGTCGGTGCAGATGCAAGAACGTTTGAACGTGCATCTGCACGAACCGAATCGCCTGACTGCGGTAACGGAGGAGTGGGGAAGATGTCGGATACATCCACCAACGAGATCATCGGAACTTGGCGCAAGAGTTCCTTCAGCAATCCGAGCGGCAACTGCGTCGAAGTGGCCGAAACGGCCAACGGCCAGGTGGCAGTGCGTAACTCGCGTGACCCCGAAGGTGGGGTCTTGATCTATACGCGTCCGGAGATCGATGCGTTCGTCCGCGGCGCGAAGGCCGGGGAGTTCGACTATTTGACTAGCTGAGCGGTAACATTGGCGGTCGGTGCGGTGTGTTTCGCGACAGGTGGTTGTGACACACTGTGGGCAACCCCCGGAGTATCGGAGACGAACTCGATGATCGCTGAACCCGATGACGATGGTCATGTGCAATCCGTTGTCGCGGAACGTGGTCCGACCGTGCTACGCATCGCATTGGGCGGCCAGTTGCGCAAGCTCCGGGAGAAGAAGGGCATCACCAGGGAAGCCGCGGGTGATGCGATCCGGGGATCGCACGCCAAGATCAGTCGTCTCGAGTTGGGCCGTACCGGCTTCAAGGAACGCGACATCCGTGACCTGCTGACCCTCTACGGCGTCCACGACGCCGCGGAGCGCGAGTCGTTCCTCGAGCTGGCCAGGCAGGCCAACGAGCCCGGCTGGTGGCATCGCTACAGCGACCTGCTGCCGCAGTGGTTCGGCACCTACCTCGGTCTGGAACAGGCCGCGAGCAAGATCCGCACCTACGAGTCGCATCTTGTTCCCGGGTTGCTGCAAACGCCCGAATACGCCAGGGCGGTGGTGGCGCTCGGTTACGAGGACGCGGACACCGATCGGCGGGTCGCGGTGCGTCAGCGCAGGCAGGAAATCCTGTTCCGCGCGGATCCGCCGGTGGTGTGGGCGGTGCTCGACGAAGCCGCGTTGGTGCGGCCGGTCGGTGGTCGCCAGGTGCATCGCGAGCAGATGCTGCACCTGGTCCGCCTGGCGAAGCTGCCCAACGTGACGATCCAGGTGCTGCCGTTCACCGCGGGTGAGCACGCCGCGGCGGGCAGTTCCTTCAGTATCCTGCGTTTCGCCGAGGCGGAACTGCCGGACATCGTGTATCTCGAACAGTTGACCAGCGCGTTGTATCTCGAGCGGCGGCAAGACCTGGCGCTGTACCTCTCGGTGATGGACCGGCTCAGCGTCCAGGCCTTGCAGCCGGACAAGTCGATCGCGATCCTGGAGAAGTATGCCGAGGGGCACTGAGCCCACCCGGCCGAAGACCCGATAAGCGAGCGGCCCCCTCCGAATTCGGAGGGGGCCGCTCGCTTGTTTCGTGCTCCGCCGGGCTCGGACGGCGCAACGGTCTACTGCTTGATGAAGCTGGAGGCGATTCGCCAGAACGTCGCAGGCTGCAATGCCTCGAGATCCCAGTCGTCGGCCATCGCGTGCGCGGTGGTGACGATCCGGTCGATATCGAAATCGTGCCGAGTTGCCGCCCCGGTGGATTCGACGGCATCGATGACGTATGCCACGGCGGTTTCTCGGGAAAAAGTGGTATCGGTGTGGCCGCTGTGGGCCGGTAATGTGCTCATATGTCTACCGTTCGCTGGCTGGTCGGCCAGTGCGGTGTCGGCTGATCCGAACCGACCGCCGGTAAGTGGTTGTTCCATTCGAACGCCCCTGTTTGTCTGGCGGCGGCAAACCCACGGCGGCTTCGGCCTTCGGCTCGCCCACGCGGCCTCCCCTGATGGTCCCCTGTAAAGCGTTGCGGGACCGAGTTTATGCCGCCGTACCTTTCAAATGCAAGCACATCTGCACGATCGATTGCACGTGCGCAGTGGGTATTTCGCGGCCGGAAGTTTGCGGAAACGGTGCCGGATCCGGAAATTTCAGTCGCGGCCGAATAGGACGTCCGTGCTGTAATCGATCTGTGTACCCGGCTCGACGAATTGGTCGGCCGCGGCCCGCCAGGCGAGGAAATGTTCGGTGAAACGGTGCGCCTCTGCCGCCTCGTCGTCGGTGTAGAGCTGGTAGAGAAAGAATCGGTGCGGATCCACCCGATCTGCGCAGATGTCGAAGCGCAGACAGCCGGGCTCGGTCCGGACGGAGGCGTCGGCGCTGCGGGATATGGCCGCGAGGAACTCGGCGCGGGAACCGGGGCGGATCTTCATCGAGACGATTCGGCTGAACACGGTTGTTCTCCCATCGTGACCGTTGCGGTCGATCGGCAAGGGCGGTGGCAGGGTGCGCCACAGCTCAGTCGGTCAGCTGTGCAATTGCCTGGCTAATCGGAGTGTCACCCGAGACGAGTTCGAGCGTCAGCCCGAAGGTGTGCGCGGCGGGCAACAGCCCGGCCAGAACGGCCGCCACGTCCGCGCGCGGGACCTCGCTGCGCCCGACCGGTGGCGGCGCCAGCGTCACCCGTCCGGTGCCGGGGGAGTCGGTCAGGCGGCCGGGGCGCAGGATGGTCCAGTCCAGATCCCTTGCGCGCAGATCCTCTTCGGCCTTGGTCTTCGCGTCGATGTACGCCGCCCACACCTCATCGGTCCCCGGCGCGGGTGCCCGGCCCGCGCCCATCGAGGAGATCTGCAGGAAACGGCGTACCCCGGTGCGCTCGGCGGTCTCGGCGAGCCGGACGGAGCCGCCCAGGTCGACGGTGTATTTCCGGTCCACGCCGCTGCCCTGCCCGGCGCCGGCGGCGAAAATCGCCGCGTCGCATCCTTTGACGACGTCGACCACCTCGTCGGCGCCCGCCTTCTCCAGGTCGCACAGCACCGGCTCCGCACCGGTGGCGCGCACCTCTGCGGTGTGGCCGGGGTTGCGGATGAGGGCGGCGACCTCGTGGCCGTTCGCGGTGAGCACGGGTGCCAGCAGCAGTGCGATCTTTCCGTGCCCCCCTGCGATGACGACGCGCATGGATGGCTCCTTCCGGTCGGGGCGGCGCCCGCGCTCAGCGCTCGGGGCCGCCGGGATTACAGCGCGCTTCGACGGTGGCCTGATAGCCCACCGCCGGGCGCCACGGTTCCAGGTTCCAGCTCGGCTTGTCCGGCTGGACCAGCCGAGCCCACGCCCAGTGGCAGATGAACTGATCGCGCATGCCGGGTGCCTCCGCGTCCGCCGACTCGGCCACGATCTCCTGCCATGCCCGTTCGTCCGAGCCGGGGAAGGTGGTCCGCCGCCCGGCCTGCGTCGGGAAGACGAGCAGCCGGGGACCGTCGATGGTCTCGGTCCACGCGACGCGATCGATCAGCGGCTGTCCCGCGTAGGGGTCGACGGACGGCAGGGCGGCCAGGGGCGATGCGGAGGTGGTCGTCGCGGTCGTCGTGCGGACGGTCGTGGTCGTGGCCGCGGCCGAAGGATCGGACGAGTCGGCGCCGCAGGCGGCCGTCAGGGATATCAGGCCCGTCGCGAGCAGCGCGGTGGCGCGACGCCGGGTGACGACGCGATACGGGTACCGCTGCGCCACGGTCGAACCTCCTGTGTTCTCCTCGGCACCGGTTTCCGGCGTGCTCAACCGAGCCTAGCGAGCCGGCGCGGTCCCGGCGAGGGTCCCCGGCCGGGCCACCGATTGTGGTGGCTTGCCGGTGCGGTCGCGGCTGGGCATAGTCGGTCGGTGCGGTGTGGACGATTCATGGCGGGGGCGGCGGGCGTCGTGGTCTCGATGACGATCGCGGTGGCCGGGGCCGCGGACGCCGGGGTGGGTGAGGCGCCCGGCACCGTGACGGACCTGGTGGAACTGGCGGGGCGGCTGCGCGTGGCGGGGGCGGCGACCGCCGAACGGCTGACGTATTGGTCGCGTGGCCCGCGCGGGCCGATGCTGAGCACCGGGGTGCTGTATCTGCCCGAAGGCGATCCGCCGCAAGGGGGTTGGCCGATCATCGCCTACGCGCACGGCACCTCGGGCATCGCCGACCAGTGCGCGTTCACGCTGCAACCCCGCGACTACTACCTGTCGTCGGTGTACCCGGATCTGCTGCGCGCGGGCTACGCGGTGGTGATCTCCGACTACGTCGGACTGGGGACCCCCGGCGTGCATCCCTATCTGGACGGCCCGGCCCAGGCCCGAAGCATCGTCGACGGCGTACGTGCCGCACGGGCGGTCGCCCCCTCGCTCGGCACACGCTGGGCGGTGTTCGGTCAGTCGCAGGGCGGGCACGCGGCGCTGTTCACCGCCCGGTTCGCTCCCGGCGACGCGCCGGACCTCGAGCTGCGCGGCGCGGCCGCGACCGGCGCGCCGTCGAATCTGGAGGCGGTGTTCCCGTTGGCCGGTCCCTGGCTGCCGCGCCTGCCGCTGCAGAAGACGACGACCTACTTCGGCATGCTGCTGGCCGGATTGCGCGCCAGTGCGCCCGAGCTGGACATCGACAGCTATCTGACCCCGGTGGGCCACGACGTCCTGCGGATCGTGGAAGCGGACTGCGCCGTCGAGGCGGACGCGCAGGTGTCCGGGATCGGCATCGGGGCCATGCTGGCACGGCCGTTGGACGATCCCGCGCTGCTGGCCGCGGTGCGCGCGATGTTGCGGGTGCCGACGAGCGGCTACGCCGTGCCGCTGTATCTCGGTCAAGGGCTGTCGGATCTGGAGGTGCCCGCGCCGCTGACCCTCGAGCTGGTCGCCGAACTGCGCTCCGCGGGCACCGATCTGCGGGTGGGCTGGTATCCCGGCGATCATCTGGGTGCGGCGCGCGAGGCGTTCCCCGATGCGCTCGCCTTCCTGCGCGGGGTGCTCGACCGGCCCTGATCCCGCTCGCTCAGCGCCAGAGCGATCGGCACGGTAGTCTGCGCAGGCCGGGGCGGACCTGGCCGTCGACGGTGACGGTGAGCCCGGCGTGCGCGGCGGCCGAGGTGAACTTCCCCGCCTCGGTCCTGGTGGCCGCGTACTCCAGGACCAGCGCGTCCTCGGGGGTCGGCCCGTCGAAGTAGACGGTGATCCGCTGGGTCGGCGGATCCTGGGTGTCGTCGCGGTCGGCGAGTCCGCGCACAGTGCCGTCCATGCCACCGTCTCCTTCCCGCCGGCGCGGCAGCCGCGCCGGTAGGACTGACGGTAGAGCCACGCCACTGCTGAGAACATGTTGCAAGTTATCGGCTGGAAATGTCACAGAACGGACGTGGCGTCGTGGGGTACAGTCACCAGCCGGGGCGCACCGCGAGCACAGGCCCGGCGACCCAATGTTGTGAATTGTCAACATGATCGCGCCGGGTGGTGTTCCGCGCGGGTCCCGTTGCGAGGATGAGCACAGTGTCGGATGATTCAGGAGGCACACGTCGATGAGTCAGGGCCCACGTTCGTTGGGTAGGGGAGTGCGGCGAAGACGTCTCGCACGTGCGATCGGAGCGATGGCCGCGGGCTTGGTGCTGGTCGCGAGCCTGGCCGGCGCCGCGACCGGCGCGCCGCTGTATCCCGATCCCGATCCGGATCCCTTCTATTCGACCCCCGCGGACATCGCCGACCGCAAGCCCGGCGACGTGCTCGCGACCAGGGTGATGCCGCCGCTGGCGATCTTCCCGGAGACCACGGTGACCGTGATCCGGTTCCGGTCGACGAGCTCGGAGGGCAAACCGATCGCGGCGACCACCACGGTGCTGACGCCGAAGGCGCACCGTCCCGACGGCCCGCTGCTGTCGTTCCAGCACATCATCAACGGGCTCGGCTCGGAGTGCTCGGTCTCCCGGGTGCTCTACACCGGTGATCCCAACCTGGTCGTGCGGGAAGCGCCGGGCTGGAACGTGCTGCTGGCGCGCGGCTGGAGCGTGGCGCTGCCCGACCACCTCGGCCCGAATTTCGCCTACGGCGCCGCGAAGCTCGGCGGGCAGATCACGCTCGACGGCATCCGCGCCGTGAAGCAGGTCGCCGAACTCGGTGTGCAGCGCAGCCCGGTGGCGATGGTCGGATACTCCGGCGGCGGGATGGCCACCGCGTGGGCGGCGGCCCTGCAGCCGAGGTACGCGCCGGAACTCGACATCGCGGGCGCGGCCATGGGCGGCGTGCCGATGAATCTGGTGAAGATGCTCGAGGGGCTGGGGCTCAACCCGCATCCGGTGTTCGGTCTGGCGTTCGCCGCCGGGTTCGGGCTGGAACGCGAGTACCCGACCCGGTTCCCGCTCAGCGACCAGCTGAACGAACGGGGTCTGGCCGCTCGCGCGCAGATCGCCAACAGCTGCACCAACGACATCCTCTCCACCGGAGCGGGCCGCGGCGCGCTGGACTTCGCCAAGACGACCTCGATGATCAACGACAACACCGCCCGCGCCGTGGTCGAGGAGAACAGCCTGGAACTCTACGACGGCGTGCCGAAGACGCCGGTGTTCGAATGGCATTCGCCGATCGACGGCCTGATCCCGATCGACGCGGTGGTCAACACCGACAAGCGGTGGTGCGCGGCGGGCGCCAGAGTGCAGACCGAGGAGATCCCCGTTCCGGACCATTTGACCGCGGCGGTGCTGGGCATTCCCGCGGCACTGAACTGGCTGGACGCCCGATTCCGAGGGGAGCCGGCGCCGAGCAATTGCTGAGCGACGATACGCGCACGGCCGAGCCGGGACCCACTCGCGGAAAAGGGGTCCCGGCCCGGTTGTTGCGATATGGATACGCGACAACACAACTCGGATGCTTTACTGCGTCCAGTCCTGGGCGTTGACGTAGCCTGACGTCCTGGCTCCCGGTCTGACAGGGGACATTTCGGGGGTCGAGGCCAGTGCGCCCGGGTGCCAGACGACGTTGCCGTTTCGCACCCGAGGGCGTGTGCCATGAAGATTTCGCGTGCCATTGCTGTGGCATTGCTCGCCGCCGGCTCAGTCCTGGCCGTCCCCGCCGCCGCGGAGCCTCCGCCCGCCCCGCCGCCCGGGGGATTGCTGCCCGCGCTGCAACAACTCATCGATCAGGTGATCCCGCCGCCGCCGATCGCGCCGCTGCCCGAGCCGATTTCGCCTACGCACGAGGCGACTACGCTGTCGCCGTCGCTGGCGGCGCTGCGCTCGGCCGCGATGCCATCGGCCGTCGGCGATCCGATGTTCGACCTACGCCCCGAGAATCTCGGCGAATGGGCCGAGGGGCAGGTCATCGAGGTCCGCGACGTGCGCGCCACGGCGGCGCCGTTGCTGCTGTTGCCGATCCAGCGTGCGCTGCTGGTGAAGTACCGCACGACCGACGCGCACGGCGCGCCGTCGTACGCCACGGCGACGCTGATCGTGCCCGCCGCACCGTGGCCGGGGCCGGGTCAGCGGCCGGTGGTGGTGAACAACCTGCCCATCGACGCCCTCGGCCGCGGCTGCACGCCGGGATACACCCTCGCGCACGGGCTCAACCCCGACACCAGCAGCACCGACTTCCTGCCGCCCACGACGCATCTGGCGGCGCTGCGCGGCTACGCCGTGCTGATCCCGGACCACGAGGGCCCGTCGATGGCCTACGCCGAACCCATCGTGGCCGGGCACGCCGTGCTCGACTCGATCAGGGCGGTGCGCGGACTGTTCCCGGACGAGTTCGGCGCCGCGAAGTTCGCTCTGGCGGGGTACTCCGGCGGTGCGATCGCGACCCACGGCGCGGTGAAGCTGATCGACGGCTACGCACCGGAATTGGCCGGTGTGATCGTCGGCGCCGCGCTGGGCGGCGTACCGGCCGACTTCGAGATCCTGGCCCGCAGCATGAACGGCAACCTCGCCTCGGCGATATTCATGGGCGCGGTGTTCGGCATCGGGCGCGAGCGGCCGGAGATCCTGGCCCGGATGAACAACCTCGCCCAGTGGGTGGCCACCTCGCCGGTGAAGAACATGTGCGGCAGCAGCTATGGAGCGATCGGTGTGCTGATGCTGCCCATCGACATCGCCGCGAACTTCCCCGATCCTCTCCACTCGGCGCTGGCCACGGACATCTATCGGGTGACCAAGATGGCCGGCATGCGGTCGGCCACTCCGCTCTACGTCTACAACGGCGAGCAGGAGTTCTGGATCCCCGCCGAGGGCGCGCGCAATCTCTATTCGGAGCAGTGCCGCCTCGGCGTGCCCGCGGTCTACCGCAGTGTGCTCGGTGAGCACATCATCGCGGGTGCGCTCGGTTATCCGGAGGCCATGATGTGGCTGGACGACAGGCTGCGGGGCGTGCCTGCGCCGGACGAGTGCTGACCGTCGCACGGCACCAGGTGGTGCGGTAACGCGGAGTGCCCGCTTTCGCGATCAAACCGTGTCCCCTTCGGTCCGTATGCCCAGAGCTGGCGAGTGCGCGCCGCGGCATCGTCGCGGTCTTCGGTACGGTGGGCCGGGCCGTGCGGGGGTGACGGCGCATTCCCGAGAGAGGCACATGAACGACATCACGACCACCGCGTCCGAACAAGCCAAGGCACTGGTGGGGCGCCACTACCGCCTGACCGACCCGTACGAGGTGGGCCGCGAGAAGATCCGGGAGTTCGCGCGAGCGTTGCGGGACGGCCACCCCGCCCATCGGCACGAAGACGCCGCGGCGGAGCTCGGCTTCGACGGGCTCGTCGCGCCGCTGACGTTCTCCTCGATCGTCCTCATGCTGATGCAGCGCAAGATGTTCGAGTCCGTGCTCAGCGGCTACGACCTCGGCCAGGTGCTGCAGACGGAGCAGTCGATCCGGGTGCACCGCCCGATCGTCGCGGGCGACGAGGTGCGGTGCGATTCCTACATCGAGTCGTTCCGGCAGTTCGGTGACAAGGATTTCATGGTCACCAGGAACGTGCTGAGCAACCAGCACAAGGAAGTGTTGCAGACCGCGCACACCACCGCGGTGGCGCAGACCGGGGTCGAGCTGGCCGCCGATCTGCGCGCCGCGGTCGACGGCGTGATCATGACCGGGCAGTCGGCCACCGACCGCGCGGACGCGGCGGCCGGGCGCGAGGCCGGTGACGACGGCGGACTGGTCGAGGTCTTCGACGAGGTGGTGGCAGCGGATTCGGCCGACGAGCCGCGCACGCCGCGAACCGTCCCCGCGTTCGAGGACCTGTCCGTCGGCATGGAACTCGCCGCGCGCACGGTGCCGCTGTCGCGGGGGGACCTGGTGAATTACGCCGGTGTGTCCGGCGATTCGAATCCGATCCACTTCAGCGACGTGGTCGCGCGCAGCGCCGGGCTGCCCGACGTGGTCTCGCACGGACTGCTGACCATGGGTCTCGGCGCCGGGTATCTCACTTCGTGGCTCGGTGATCCGGCCGCCGTCACCCGGTACGGCGTGCGGTTCGCCGGGTTCGCCCCGGTAGCGGCGACCAAAGCGAGCGCGATCGAATTCCGCGGTCGGGTCAAGGAATTGGATCCGCGGCGCCGTGCCGCCACCATCGCGTTGACCGCGACCTGCGGGGACCGCAAGCTCTTCGGTCGCGCGACGGCGGACGTCGTGCTGCGCTGAACCGAGCATCCGGTCCGCCGCCACCGGCGGGCCGGAACCACGGGCATCGCGCCGGTGCACGGGCACGCGGCAGGATGCTTCGGACGCAACGTATTTCGTTCCCGCGCCTTTTTCCCGCCACGCGGGCTGCCCGGCGGGTGGCCCTTCGGTGGCTCGTAGGAACCGATGGTCGGGCACGCGAACAGACGCGGGACCACCGCGGCTCGTGACCGTCCAGCGGATCCGCGGGAACGAGCGCCCACCGAGTCTGGATGACCTTGCGAATGTGCTTACACCTGCGCATACGCCTCGGTGCGCCCGGTTCGGTGCTGGAGTGCGGGCACCGAGCATGGGAGACTCTGTGCATGCGTGCTTCGGTAGTGCGGCCTCAGAACGAATCCATCGGGCGTGGAACAACTCCCGCCGTCGAGGGCGGTCCGACCGCCTTACGGATGATCCTCGGCGCGCGGATGCGGCGGCTGCGGGAGGCGTGCGGCATCTCGCTCGAGGAAGCGGGCGAGGCGATCCGCGGCTCGCATTCGAAGATCAGTCGCTTGGAATTGGGACGGACCGGTTTCCGGGAGCGCGACCTGGTGGACCTGCTCGCGCTGTACGGCGTCACCGACGAGCGCGAGTGCGCGGAGTTCAAGCGGCTGGCCGAGCAGGCGAACACCTCGGGCTGGTGGCAGAGCGACACCGACTGGCTGCCGAAGTGGTTCGACACCTATCTCGGGCTCGAGCACGCCGCCCAGCTGATCCGCTGCTACGAGCCGAGGGTCGTCCCGGAGCTGCTGCAGACCCCCGAGTACGCCCGCGCGCTGTTCGTGCTCGCGCATCCGCACGAGGACGAGGAGGCGATCGAACGGCGGGTGGCCCTGCGTATGCGCCGTCAGGAGATCCTGACCAGGCCGGACCCGCCCCAGATGTGGCTGATCGTCGAGGAGGCGGCGCTGCGGCGCAGGATCGGCGGATCGCAGGTGTGGCTGGCCCAGCTCGATCACCTGCTGCGGGTCGCGGACGCGCCGAACATCACCGTGCAGGTGCTCGCCGATCACGTGGGCGGTCCCGCGGTGTCCGACGGCGCGTTCACCATGCTGCGCTTCGCCGAGTCCGATCTGCCGGACATCGTGTACCTCCAGCAGCTCACCGGCGCGCTGTACCTGGACAAGGACGCCGATCTCGCGGCCTACCGCGCGGTGGCGAACCTGCTGTCGGTGCATGCCGCGCCCCCCGAGTACACCCGCGATCTCATCGCGGCCTTGCGCGAGCGGGAGCCGCAGATCGTCGAGCTGCCGTCGGGTTCCGCCTGATCGGCTGGACCCGGCGGCCGATCCGTGCGCCTGCGGATGCGCGGCGCTACAGGGACTTTCGGCCGTAGATAACGCCAGGGTCACCATGGCAGACTCGGGGCATGCGTCCTTCGAACGTACGACAGGCGGCCGATGCGGCGGGGCTCGGCGCCCAGCCGGTGTCCGGAGGCGGGCCAACGGTCCTGCGGATGGTCCTCGGCGGACGGCTGCGTCGCCTGCGCGAGGCCAAGAACATCACCCGCGAGGCGGCGGGTGAGGCCATTCGCGGGTCGCATTCGAAGATCAGCCGGCTGGAGCTCGGGCGCACCGGCTGCCGGGAACGCGATCTGGTCGACCTGCTCGACCTCTACGAGGTGACCGACCCGGCGGAACGGGATCGGTACCTGGAACTGGCCAGGCAGGCCAACGCGTCGGGCTGGTGGGCGCGGGACAACGACTGGCTGCCGAAGTGGTTCGACACCTATCTGGGGTTGGAACAGGCGGCACGCCTGATCCGCTGCTATGAACCCAGGGCGGTCCCCGAACTGCTGCAGACCCCGGAGTACGCCCGCGCGCTGCTGACGCTGTCGCATCCGGGCGAGCCGCAGGACGCGATCGAACGCCGGGTCGCGCTGCGCATGCGCAGGCAGGAGATCCTCGCCGGTGCGCACCCGCCGCAGGTGTGGATGCTCATCGAGGAGGCCGCGCTGCGCCGCAGGATCGGCGGCTCGACCGTCTGGCGCGCCCAACTCGACCGCCTGCTGCACGCGGCGGCACAGCCGAACATCACCATCCAGATCCTGGCCGATCATGTCGGCGGCCCGGCGCTCACCGACGGCGCGTTCACCGTCCTGCGCTTCGCCGAGTCCGATCTGCCGGACATCGTGTACCTCCAGCAGCTGACCAGCGCGCTGTATCTGGACAAGATCGCCGACCTGGACGTGTACTACGCGGTGCTGAACCAGCTTTCGCTGCTGGCCCCGTCACCGGAGCACTCCCGTCGGATGCTCGAGATCTTGCGCGACGGCGTTGCGCCGACGGTCGACGAACCCGTGGACAAACGGAGAAACTGACCGGCCGCAGGCCGCACCCCGCCGCCCGCTCCGGCCCGGCATCCCAGGCGATTCAGCGCGCCCGAATGGGGCATTTTCTCCTGCGAGGTGATGCGCATGCAGGGGAAGAGCAAAGTATTGTCCCATTGGGACAATAGGGGTATGCTCGAGTGCATGAGCGACGACGGTGTCGGTCTGGACGGCCGTCGGCTGCGCACTCGGCGCAGCCGCGAGGCGCTGTCGCGCGCGGCGTTCGACCTGCTCACCGAGCGGGGCCTCGACGCGGTGGCCGTCGAGGACATCGCGCTGCGGGCCGGGGTCACCCGGCGCACGTTCAGCAGGCACTTCGCCTCCATCGAAGAGGCGATCCTCGGTGATGTCGACCAAGACGTGCATCTGTTCAACGAAGCCCTGTGCCGTCGTCCCCTTGCCGAGCCGCCCCTGGTCGCCTATCGCGGCGCCGTCCACGACTGGCTCGCCACCGAGTACGGCGGAGCCCGCGCGTCGCTGCTCGCCCGCCGCTGGGCGCTGTTCCAGCGCTTCGAGGACGAACCCGAACTGTTCGCCGGCTACCAGCGCATCCGCATCGAAGGGCAACGCGAATCGGTCCGCATCATCGCCGCGCGGCTGGGGGTGGATCCGCAGACCGATCCGCGTCCGGCCGTCGCGGTCGGCGCCGGTGCGGGCATGCTGCTCGCGGCGCTGCAGAGCTGGGCGGCAGGCCCGGATCCGATGGGACTGCCCGGCCTCGTCGAGGAGTTCTTCGACACCCTCGTCACCCTCACCGCCGAAATCCGCAACGAGGAGTCACCGTCATGTCTACCGGGTCGGTGAACATGTACCGCCGCACGTGCCGACGCGTCGGCTTGGATCGCAACCCCCTGCGTCGCGGCGAAGACCGTGTGCAGACGGGGGTGGCGGTGCTGCTGGCCCTGGTGTTCCTGATCGTCGTGCCCATACTGGCGGTGACGGTCGGCGGCCGGGTGTACCGCGTCGAGACCGCAGCGGTGCAAGCCGAGACGGCACGGCTGCACCGCGTCGACGCCACCGTGATCGAAACGGGGAAGGCGCCGCTGTACGCGCCGGTGGTGCCCGCGCGCGTGTCCTGGAAGGACGCCGACGGCGTGGACCACACGGGCGACTACCAGTCGACCACGGTGGTCGAGCCGGGTTCCACCGTGCCGATCTGGCTGAACGAACGCGGCGCGATCGTCGAGCCGCCGTCGTCGACCCAGCCCGCCAGCAAGGCGGTGATGCTGACCGCCGGTGCGGTGCTCGGCGTTTCGATCCTGCTCGTGGGCTGCTACCTGCTGCTGCGCCGCGGACTCGATCGGCGGCGGCTGCGCCGCTGGGAGACCGAGTGGATGACGGCCGATCTCACCTGGGGGCACGGCTGAGCCGTGGTGCGGCGTGCCCGCCGGGCGAGGGTAGGGAACAGGCGCAGCGGGCACGTCGCGTGCCGGACCGCGACGCGGCGAACGACGCTGGTCCGGCACTGTCCTGAGATTAAGGCATCGGCGCACCGGACGGCCCGATTCGCCGCGGATCGCCGGAGATCCCACCACATGGATCCGGTTACGTTGTGACACAACATAACCGGATCCATGTGCCGCCTAGACCGGGAAGAGGCTGTGCTTGCGCGGGTTGGGCTCGGCGCTCGCCTCTTTGTCCCGCAGCAGGCGCAACGCGCGGCGGATCTCGAGCCTGGTGCGCGATGGTTCGATCACCGCGTCGATGTAACCGCGCTCGGCGGCGATCCACGGGGTGGCCACCGTGGTGTTGTACTGCTCGATCATGGCGTCGCGCACCGCGGCACGGTGCTGCGGGTCCACCTGCGCGAGCTGCCGCTTGCCGACGATGCTCACCGCGCTCTCCGCGCCCATGACGGCGATACGCGCGGTGGGCCAGGCCAAGCTGACGTCGGCGCCGAGTTGCTTGCAGCCCATCACGGCGTAGCCGCCGCCGTAGGCCTTGCGGACCACGACGGTCACGATCGGCACGGTCGCCTCGATCACCGCGCGGAAGAACCGCCCGCCGCGCTTGATCACCCCGCTGCGCTCCTCCTCCACACCGGGCAGCACGCCGGGAGTGTCCACGACGAAGATCAGCGGCAACCCGAACACGTTGCACAGTCGGATGAAATGCGTCGCCTTGTCCGAGCATTTGGCGTCGATCGCGCCGCCGAGCACCAGCGGCTGGTTCGCGATCACCCCGACGCTGCGTCCGTCCACCCTGGCGAAGCCGGTGATCAGGTTCTGCGCCGTGGCCGCGCTGATCTCGTGGAAGTCGCCGTCGTCGAATAGGCGCAGCAAGATCTCGTGCATGTCGTAGCCCTGCCGGTCGGCATCGGGAACGATCGAGTCCAGCTCCAGATCGTGCGGCGTGACCTGCGGCTCCAGCCCGGGATTGACGACAGGGCCCGGCTCCAGGCAACTCGTCGGCAGATAGCTCAGATACTTCCTCGCCCAGTCGAAGGCGTCACGCTCGGTGGCGGCGACGTGGTGGACGGTGCCGGTGGCGGCCTGCGCCTGCGCGCCGCCGAGTTCCTCCATGCTCACCTCCTCGCCGGTGACCTCCTTGATCACCTCGGGGCCGGTGACGAACATGTACGACGTCTCGGTCGCGATCAGGATGTCGGTGTTCACCGGTGCGTAGACCGACCCGGCCGCGCATTTGCCCAGCATGATCGACACTTGCGGCACGAAGCCCGACAGCCGTTCCTGGCGGCGGCTCATCAGCGCGTACCAGGCCAGCGAGGTGACCGCGTCCTGGATACGGGCGCCGCCGGAGTCGTTGATCGCGACGACCGGGCAGGCGTTGCGGGTGGCGAAATCCAGTGCCGCGGCGACTTTGCGCCCGAACATCTCGCCGACCGAGCCGCCGAAGACGGTCTGATCGTGCGCGATCACCACGACCGGCCTGCCGTCGATCCGGCCGCGACCGGTGACCACGCCGTCGCCGTACATGGCCCCCGGTGTGCCCGGCTGGCGCACCAGCGCCCCGATCTCCACGAAGCTCCCCGGGTCGAGCAGCGCGCGCACCCGCTCGCGCGCGCTGGGAATGCCCTTGGCCTTGCGCTTGGCGATGCCGTTCTCGCCCGCGGGTTCCTCGGCCAGCTCCAGGATCCCCCGCAGCTCGTCCAGCTTTTCGCGCGTACCGCTCATATGTCTTGTCGCCCTTCGAAACTCGTCGCGACGCCGTACGGCAGCGCGGCGCTCGATGCTATCGGCGGCGCGTGCTGCTGCACAGCGATTCGGGAGAACTCTCGGAACAGCTCACAGGTTTGCCTCTCGATCCAACGGTTCATAGCACGCGAGGACGCGGGCCGGTGCGACGACACGGACTGTGCGACGTCCCAATCGTGGCCGTGAGTGTCGATGAACCGTCCTCAGAGCGCGGGCGGGGACTACTCACGGCGGCGCCCCCGGATCTAGGGTGATCTCGACGCAGCGCCGGAAATGCGCGGACGGCGCTGCGTCACATCCTCCGGAATGCGGTGGGTCCGCGGCGGCGCGTGCCGGGACCCGAAAAGCGCGGTGCCGCAGCGGTTCCGTTCGTGCCCGACGAGGCCCCGCGAATTACCATCGAAAAACTTGTGATTGCGCCCAACGGGTCGGGCGGCCGCTGATGACTTACCCGATTCGGCGGCACATATCTCGATTCCATCACGATCCGACGCTAACCTTCGGGAGGCATGATGGGCAGGCAGCCGAGAACGAGTACCGAGACGTTGACATCGAAACTCGTCGCACACCTGGCCGGGCGTTCCGGCCGCGACGCGTCCGGCGACGTCGCGACGACCGCGCGGAATTGTCTCGCGGCCGCCGTCGAACTGATGGCTCCCCGTCCGGCGCCCGCCACCGCCCGGCCGCCGGAGATCGCGGGTTTCGCCTCGCGCTGGGCGCGGGAGGGCATCGCACTGGAAACGGTGCTGGCCGCGTATCACGACGAAATTCGCAGCGGATTGGAATTCCTCGCCGACGAGGCCGCCGACGAGCACAGCGATCATTTCCTCGCGGGTGCGCGACTGGCGGTCCACGTGCTGGAGATGGTGACCGTGGCGGCGTCCACCGCCTATGTCGACGAGCACCGGGCGGTCGCGCGAGAACATCAGACCGCGGCTCAGACGCTGGTCTCCGCGCTGCTCGGCGGGCACGCGGTGGGCGAACTCGCCAGGGCGACCGGCATTCCGATCGCGCGGTCGTATCAGGTCGTCGCGCTCGGCATTCCGGCGCACCCGGACGAGCGAAGACCCGTCACGGGCACGGACGCGGCCCGGCGCAAGCTGCGCCGGGTGCAGGCCGCACTGGCCGATCCGCTCGGCTCACGGGCGCTTTCGGTGCTGTCCGCCGCGGGCGGCACGGTGCTGGTTCCGCTCGACGACGTGCCCGCCCGTACCGGAACCTTCGCCATGACCGACGACGTGCTCGCCATCGTCGGCGAGGCCGCCGAGGTCCCGCTGACCGCGGCGGTGGCCACCGGCCGCACCGCGCGCATCCCGGAACTGGCCGGCCGCGCACACGATCTGCTGGACCGGCTGCGGGCCGCGGGCAGGCCGCCGGGACTGTATCGGGTGGCCGACGCCGGCGAAACCCCTGGTTGTGAACTGCCCCAGCCCGGCCATATGGCCATCGTCACCGCGCCCAACGATCGCGTGATCGGTCGTTCCGCCTGATATTTCGCCGGTATCGTCGACTGTGCCCTGATCTCTGGGGTGAGCAAAGGAGTTCGAGTGACCACCGCGTTGTCCGATCGCGATATTCTGCGCGAGCTGGAACCCACCGCAGAACGCCTGCTCAATGATCATCTGCGCAAGGCGAAGTCCTGGAATCCGCACGATTACGTACCGTGGGACGACGGGCGCAATTTCGCCGCTCTCGGCGGAATTGATTGGGAGCCGGGCCAGTCCACGCTTTCCGAGGTCGCGCAGACCGCGATGATCACGAATCTGCTCACCGAGGACAATCTGCCGTCGTATCACCGGGAGATCTCGGACTCGTTCTCACTGGACGGCGTATGGGGTACCTGGGTGGGCCGGTGGACCGCGGAGGAGAACCGCCACGCCATCGTGATGCGCGACTATCTGGTGGTGACCCGCGCGGTCGATCCGGTGCTGCTGGAGCAGGCCCGGATGGCGCACATGACCACCGGCTTCGCCACACCCCACACAGAGCAGCAATTCCTCCACTCGGTGGCGTACGTCACATTGCAGGAGCTGGCGACCAGGATCAGCCACCGCAACACCGGAACGGCCTGCGAAGAACCGATCGCCGAGCGTATGCTGCAGCGTGTTGCCGCCGACGAGAACCTGCACATGATCTTCTACCGGAACATCAGCGCCGCGGCCATCGACCTGGTGCCGAACGAAGCGCTGCGCGCCATCACCACCGTGGTCACCCGCTTCCAGATGCCGGGGCTGGGCCAGCCGAACTTCCGGCGCAACGCGGTGCTGCTGGCCAAGCACGGCATCTACGACCTGCCCCAGCATCTCCACGTGGTTTTGCGTCCGGTGCTGCGCGCGTGGCGCGTGTTCGAACGCGACGATCTGACCGGCGACGGCGAACGCGCCCGCGAGGAGCTGCACGCCTACCTCGAAGACCTGGAGATGCGGGCGCGGCGGTTCGAGGAGCAGCGCGAACGCGCCGCGGTCAGACAAGCGGAACGGGCCGCCGCGGCCGGATGAGTCCCCGTGTGCCGATCACCGCGGTGGCGATGGCCCTCATCGCCACCGTCGCCGCTGCGCCCGTGCTCGCCGATCCGGCGCCGCGGACCCCGCCGCCCGCCGTCGACCCGGCCATGACCCGCACCGGGCTGCTGTCGATCGAGGACATGGGCGGGGGACACGAACGGCTGTCGATCGCCTCTGCGGCGATGCGCCGCGTCATCACCGTCGACATCCTGCGCGGCGGCGGCGAGGCGCCGCGCCCGGTGCTGTACCTGCTCGACGGTGTCGACGGCGATCCGACGTCGGCCTGGCTGACCAAGGGCGGAGCCGCCGAGTTCTTCGCCGGCAAACCGGTGGACGTCGTGCTTCCCGGCGGCGGCACCGGCAGCATGTACAGCGACTGGGTCCGGCAGGACGCCGCGCTGGGACTCAACCGCTGGGAGACCTTCCTCACCACCGAGCTGCCGCCCATCGTCGAGTCGCTGCTGCGCACCGACGGGCGCCGCGCCATCGCGGGGGTGTCGATGGGCGCGCAGGCGGCGATGATGCTCGCCCAGCGTCATCCGGGCTGGTACCGGGCCGTCGCCGGGATGAGCGGGTGCTACTCGACCGCCGATCCGCTCGGTCACGCGGTGACCACCATCACGGTCGCCTCGCGCGGCGGCAACGTGAACAATCTCTGGGGGCCGCCCAGCTCACCGGAATGGGCCGCGCACGACAGCCTGCTGCACGCGGAGAATCTGCGCGGCACCGCCATCTACCTCTCGGCGGCCACCGGGCTGCCGACCGGAGCCGATCTGGTGTCGGTGGCGAACTCCCCCTCGGTCGCCGACGCTCTGCAAACCGCGGGCGGCGGTGCGGCGTTGGAGGCGGGCGCGCGGGCCTGCACCGAGCGGTTCGCCGGCCGGCTGTCCGAGCTCGGCATCCCCGCCACCCTGGAATACACCGCGCAGGGCATGCACACCTGGCCGGACTTCCAGGAGCAGCTGCCGAAGGCGTGGCGGGTGCTGGCGCAGGCGCTGGGGCTGCCGACGCCGTCGTGAACCGGCGGAATCAGCGCGGCGCGGTCGCGTTGACATCGGTATGACCTCGGCGCTGTCTTCTGTCCGGTTCTCCGTCCTCGATCGCTCGCGCGTCCGCCGCGGTCAGAGCCATCCGGCCGCGTTGCGGGAGACCGTCGAGTTCGCCCGGCTCGCCGAGCAGTGGGGATATCACCGCTTTTGGGTGTCCGAGCACCACAGTGTGCCCGGCGTGGCCGGCTCCGCGCCGACCGTGCTCGCGGCCGCCGCCGCGGCGGCGACCTCCCGGATCCGGATCGGTACCGGCGGTGTGATGCTGCCCAACCACCAGCCGCTGGTGGTCGCCGAGCAGTTCGGGGTGCTGGAATCGCTCTACCCGGGGCGCATCGACATGGGTTTGGGCCGCTCGGTCGGCTTCACCGACGGCGTGCGGCGGGCGCTCGGGCACGACAAACGCGACGCGGAGGATTTCGACGCCCAGCTCGCCGAACTGCTGGCGTACTTCACCGAGGGCAGGCACGGCGTGCACGCGTGGCCCGCGGAGGGACTGCGCGTCCCGGCTTTCCTGCTGGCGACCGGGTCCGGCGCCGAGCGCGCCGCCCGCTTCGGACTGCCGCTGGTCATCGCCGCGGTCGGCGGCGAGGATCGCATGGCGGAGGCCATCGAGCGCTATCGCGCCCAGTTCCGTCCCGGTGCGGTGGCCGCGGCTGCCTACGTGGTGGTGTCCGCGTCGATCGTCGTCGCCGACACCACCGCCGAGGCGCACCGGCTGCTGTTGCCGGAAGCGTGGTCGGCCGTGTACGCACGCACCCGGGGCGAGTTCCCGCCGCTGCTGCCGCCGGCGGACATCGAGGCGCGCACCATGACCGACCGGGAGCGCCGGATCTTCGACGAGGGTTTGCGCGGCCATCTGTACGGCACCGAGGACGAGGTCGCCGACCGACTGGAGCGGCTGGTGCGCCGGACGGGCGCCGACGAGGTCCTCGTGCACACCAGCACGTACGACCGCGCCGCCCGGTTGGAATCGCACCGCAGGCTGGCGCTGCTCACCGGCTTGCCGCAGGCGGGTGCCCGCGGTCGGGCCGATACGGCGGCCTGATCGGGCCCGCGCGTCACCGCCTTACGGGAAGCGCACCTCGGCGGCGGCATAGCCGAACAGTCTGCGTCCTTCGGCGCGCGCGTCGACCGCGACGGTCGCCCGCCGCTTGCGCGGGTCGAGCGAGGTGACCCGGCCGCGGAAGTGGATCACGCCTGTGCCCAAGGCAGGTATGCGCAGGTAGTGCGTGTTGTGCGCGAACTGCGCCCGGAAACGGGTGAGCGTCGCGGGGTCGCCGAGCCAGGAACTCAGGAACGAGGTCGCCAGACCCAGCTTGAGCATGCCGGGGGCGACCACGGTCGGCAGGCCGCTGGCGACCGCGACCCGCTCGTCGAACAGCACCGGATTGGCTTCGCCGGTCACCCCGGCGTAGTTGACCAGGTCGCCCCGCGACAGGCGCATGGTGCGCACGGGCAGTTCGTCGCCGATCGACAGGTCGGCGAAATCGATACGCGGACGCGGGATCCGGCGCAGGGGCGTCGGCGCGAGGTGATCGGCCGCGGCCGGGACGACGGCGCTGCCCCGGGCCGGTGCGTCCGGGCGCTGATGGCGCATGGCTACTCTGCGCACGGCGTCGGCCAACCCCGGATCGCGCCCGCCGACCCGGGCGAGCAAGGCGCTGGAGCCGGTCTGCACCACGATGCCGTGCTGGTCGATCAGCACGCTCTTGATCGCGAGAACGTCGTAGTCGCCGAAGTGGCGGAAGGATTCGAAATAGATGTCGCAGGTCAGCCGGTCGCCCGCGACCAGCGGCCTGCCGAAGTCGAAAACCTGGTCGGCGTGCAATATCCGGGTCGGGTCGTAACCGGTGATCAGCGTGTCCAGGATTTCGCGGTGCACTCTGGTGAGGATTATCGAGCTGAATGTGGCGGGCGCGATGAGTCCGGGGAAGCCGAGTTCGGCTGCGGCGTCCTCGCTGCGATGCGCGGGATGGGAATCTTGGACCGCGCGAGCGAATTCCCGGATCTTCTCCCGTTCCACCTCGTAGCGGAGAGTGGAACGATAACGATGGTCGACGAGTGACCTGGCCTGCTCGGCCGGATTCGCCGCGGTGTCGTTCATGGTTGCTCCTGTATTGCGAAGAGGTCGGCGGCGGGGTCGCGTCAGAAGAGCGGCCCGAACCGCCAGGCCAGGGGAGGCACCTGCTCGGGAGTGACGGTGCCGACGACGTCCACCCCCGCGTCGTGGAAGGTGCCCACCGCGCGGTCGAGGTGGTCGGCCGAGGTGATCACCACGGCGTCGCGTGCGCCGATCGCGCGCATGATCGTCGCCGAGCGTTCGGCGTTCTGCGCGGTCGTGCCCGCCTCCGGTTCGAGATGGACGCGCGCCGCCGGCATGCCGTGAGCGATCAGCCAGTCGGCCATCGCCCGCGCCTCGGTGACACCGTTGCGGGCGTTGCCGCCGGTCACGATGATCGGCGAGACGGGAGCCAGCAGGGCCTGCACGTATCCGGCGTGCAGGCGCTCGACCAGTTCCTGGCGCATGCCGCCGTCGGGCAGCAGTCCGTAGCCGAGCACGACGATGGCGGTCACCGGTCCGCGCGGTATCGGCATGGGCGCGGGGATCGGCGCCTGCGTGGCGGTGGTCGCGGGTCCCGCCTCGGCGGAGCCGGTGCCCTGCGCCGCGGCGGAAGGAAGATGGGTCAGCGCGGCGGCGACGGCGACCGCGCCGAGCACGATGCGAGCAACGGGAATCGCGATGGCGGACACGGAATCTCCAAACGGTTAGCCACCGGTTGGCCACCGGCGGCTGGGGTGCAGCGTCCTCCATGATGCGGCCGCAAAACGTTGCGGAACCGTGATCACCTGGTGATCTGGACAATTCACCGTTTTCCAGCCGATCGCTTGTGCCGGACGACCCTTCGCCGAATTCGGGAATTGCCTGCTTCCGCATTTGCTTTGTGCCGTTTCCCTAGTCGCGGCGGAAGTGTTCGTGAGGTCTCCAGACGCGCTCGGTGCGCGTGGTCGGCCGCGTGCGCCGGTTCTAGCGTTGGCCGGGCATCGGTGCCGTCGGCCAGCGCAGGCCGTCGATCATCGCTGTTCACCGAATGACGTGTTTCCGCCGGGCGGCGTGGCTCGTGCCCTGACTTCGCCGCGCCCGCTCGACGGAAGCGCCGACCGCCACGCGTTACGCCCGCCGGACGGGATCCCTCAACCCGCCTCTGTCCGGCGCGCACGTCCCCGGCGCGCGGCGGTGAGCCCACCGAGCGGATCCTCGCACCCTCCGCTCGGTGGGCATCGGGGAGTGCTGCGGACCGTCGCGGGCATATTGACAATATCTCTCAGCGCACCTATGTTGACCGACCTGACCGAAGTCGGAAACACCTTGTGCCCGAACAGGAGCCATGCATGCTGGTGTCCGGTTTGACGCGCAGATCCTTCTTGCGCGCGGCGGGCTCCGGCGCGGCGGCCCTGTCCGCAGCGGCCTGCACCGGCTTCGCGACCAGCGGCAACGGCGGCATGATCTTCCTGTCCACCCAGTTCCGTCCCGCCGACGAGGCTGAGCGGTTCCGCACCCTGCTGGCCGCCGCCGCACCCGGCGTCGGTTACGTGACCATCGAGGAGAGTCCGTTCGCAGGCCAGGTGCGCAGCCAGGTCGACGCGGGCGCCACCAGGATCGGTCTGCTCGGCGGTCTGCACGGCGACATCGCGCCACTCGCCGACGGCTACCTGGAAGACCTCACCGGATTGCTCGCCGACCTCGGCGGACGCGGCTGGCAGGCGGACTACCTCGACCTCGCGAAGGTCGGCACCGATCGCACGTGGTACATCCCCTGGGCCACAGCCAGTTACGTGCTCGCCGCGCATACGGACGCGCTCGCGCACCTGCCGTCCGGAGTCGACGCCGCCTCGCTGACCTACGACCAGTTCCTCGACTGGGCCGTCGCCGCGCGGCGCGCCAACGGCAATCGCCCCGTGCTCGGGCTGCCCGCGGGGCCGAAGGGCCTGCTGCACCGGTTCGTCCAGGGCTTCCTGCTGCCCTCGTTCACCGGCGGCCAGATCACCACCTTTCGCTCGAGGGAGGCCGTGACGGCGTGGCAGTACCTGCGGGAGCTGTGGGCCAACTGCGCACCGTCGAGCACGAATGCCGACTTCATGCAGGAACCGCTCGACAGCGGGGAAGTACGGATGGCATGGGACCACGTCGTGCGCCTGGTTCACGCGCCCGAGCGCGACCCGCGCGACTGGCGGATGCTTCCTGCGCCCCGGGGCGCACATGGTCTCGGCTACATGGCCGTGATCGCCGGGCTCGCCATCCCCAAGGGCAGCACGGATCCCGAACTCGCGCAGCGGACGATCAGCACGCTCACCCGCCCGGAAACCCAATTGCGGCTGCTGCGTTCCAACGGTTTCTTCCCGGCGGTGGACACGGCGATCCCCGCCGACCTGCCCCCGGCCATCCAGCTCGAGGCCGACGCGGTGCGCAGGCAGCAGGAGGCGCCCGGCGCCGTTCTCTCGCTGCCGCCGGTGGGTCTCGGCCAGCGGGAAGGTGAGGTGAGCAAGGTCTTCAAGGACAGCTTCCGCTCGATCGTGCTCGACGGGGCCGACATCCGCTCCACGCTGGATCAGCAGGCCCGGGTCCTGCAAGGCATCCTCGACGAGCTGAAAGTGCCGTGCTGGGCTCCCGACCCGGCCGCCGACCTCTGCCGGGTGGGGTGAGCAGTGCTGTCGCGACTACGTTCCCCGTGGCTCCTGCTGCTGCCGTCGATCGTCCTGCTGCTGGCCCTGTTCGGCTGGCCGCTCGTGCAGGCGGTGCTCGAAGCGTTCCGCGGCGGCGGCGGATTCACCCTCGCCAACTGGGAACGGCTGTTCGACGATCCATACGTGCTCACCGCCCTGCGCAACACCCTTCTGTTGATCGTGATCGTGGTGCCGGTCCAGCTCGTGCTCGCCGTCGGCATGGCGCTGCTCATACAGGCCCGGCCGCGGTTCGCCGGCGGCCACTTCTATCTGTGGTGCCTGCCGCTGGCGATCTCCGAACTGGCCGCGGGCCTGGTGTGGCTGGCCGTTTTCGACAATCGCGGCTACCTGAATTCGCTGCTGGTCGGCATCGGGCTGTCCGACGACGGGGTGCAGTGGCTCAGCTATCGCAACGCGGGCACCATGCTGCTGGCCGTGGTGGTCGCCGAGGTCTGGCGCGCCACGTCGCTGGTGTTCGTCATCGTGGTGGCGGGCGTGCAGATGATCCCGCGCGACTACGACGAGGCCGCGCAGGTGTTCGGAGCCGGCCTCTGGCAACGGCTGCGGCACGTGACGCTGCCGCTGCTCGGGCCGAGCCTGCAAGTGGCGCTGATCCTGCGAACCATCCTCGCGTTGCAGGCCTTCGCCGTGGCACAGGCGTTGACCGGCCGGGACTTCCCGCTGCTGGTCGGCGAGACCTACGAGTGGTACGCGAATCTGCAGAACCCGGCGGTGGCCAGCGCCGTCTCACTGATCGTGCTGGCGATCTCGCTGGGCACCGCCGTGTTCTACCTGCGGGCGGTCCGGCAGCCGGAGCAGGCCCGATGACCTCCGACAGCGCCGCGCGGCGCGCACTGCCGCCGATCGACCGCGCACCACTGCGCAGGCGTCGCAGGCGCGCGGTGTGGGTGCAGCTGGCCTGCACGGCGGTGAGCCTGTTCATGGCGCTGCCGATCGTGCTCATCGGACTCGCAGCGGTGTCCTCCCGCGCGGCGCTCACCGAGTTCCCGAAGCCGCTGATTCCCAGCGAGTTCTCCACCGAGACCCTGGTCTCGTTCTTCCGGGCCACGGGAACCGCGGGCGCGCTGGGCAATTCGGTGCTCGTCGGCCTCTACACGGTGTTCTGGTCGCTGGTCATCGGGGCGCCTGCGGGCTACGCGCTGGCGCGGCACGCCTTTCGCGGCAAGGACACCTATCAGGTCTTCGTCCTCTTCGTGCGCGCGCTGCCGATCGTGGTCCTCTCGGTGCCGCTGGCCACGGTGTTCCTGCGGCTCGATGTGTACGACACGGTGTTCGCGGTGACCCTGGTGCACACCACGCTCGCGTTGCCGACCACCGTACTCATCACGGCGAGCATCTTCGTCGCGGTGCCCCCGGATCTGGAGGAGGCGGCCCAGGTCTTCGGGTGCACGCGGTGGCAGGCCGCGCGCCGGGTCGTGGTGCCGCTGGCGCTGCCGGGGCTGGCCGCGTCATCGATCTTCACCTTCGTCCTGTCCTGGAACGAGATCCTCGGCGCGACGATCGTGACGCTCGGGCACCGCACGCTGCCCGCGCAGGTGCTCACGGCGCTGGACGAGGCGTCGACCGCCTACCGTTTCGCGGGCGGCTTCGCACTGATCATCCCGGCGCTGGCGTTCATCTTCGTGATGCGGCGCTACCTGGTGAACATGTGGGGGACGACGCTCAGATGACAGGGGTTCGCTGATGGCCGAGGTGCTGGTCCGCGATCTGGTCAAGACCTATCCCGGCGGCACGGCCCGTGCCACCGACGAGGTCTCGCTGGAAATCGCCGACGGCGAGTTCATGGTGCTGCTCGGGCCGTCCGGCTGCGGCAAGACGACCTTGCTGCGCATGATCGCGGGGCTGGAGCTGCCGGACTCGGGGCAGATCGTGATCGGCGGCAAGGACGTCACCTACCTCGAACCACGGCGGCGCAACCTGTCGATGGTGTTCCAGTCCTACGCGGTGTTCCCGAACAAGAAGGTCGCCGACAACATCGGCTTCGGCCTGCGCGTGCACGGCGTGCCCGCCGACGAGATCCGGCGCAAGGTCGCCTGGGCCGCCGAACTGCTGCAGCTGACCCCGTACCTGGACCGCTACCCGGCGCGGCTGTCGGGCGGGCAACGGCAGCGTGTCGCGGTGGCGCGGGCGATCGTGATGGACGCCGATGTGCTGCTCATGGACGAGCCGTTGTCCAACCTCGACGCTCTACTGCGGCTGTCGTTCCGGGCCGAGCTGAAAAGACTGGTCGCGGAGCTGGGCACCACGACCATCTACGTCACCCACGACCAGGTCGAGGCCCTGTCGCTGGGCAACCGCGTCGCCGTGCTGCGGGACGGGGCGGTCGTCCAGTGCGGCCCGCCGACCGAGGTCTACGACGACCCGGCGACGGAATTCGTCGGCGGGTTCCTCGGCAGCCCGCCGATGAACTTCCTCACCGGCCCGGTCGCCGCGACCGAGGCCGGGCCGCGCTTCGATCTGGGCGGCCAGTCGCTCGCCGTTCCGGCGGCGCTGTCGTCGTTCGCGGGCGGCACGCTCCGGCTCGGCATCCGTCCCGAGGCCATCGTGGTGCGCGAAGGCCCCGCGGAGGCGACAATGCGCGGCGAACTCGAAGTGCTCGAGCCGCTCGGCTCATCGACCCTGCTCACCCTCCGCGTCGGCGGGCAGACCGTGAAAGTCCAGGCGCCGCCGGGCTTCCGCGCCGCCGAGGGCGACACGACCGATCTGTACCTGCCGCCCGAGGCGTGCCGCTGGTATGACCCGGAGACCGCAATGCTCTTGCGATACAGGTGATCCGATCACCGGGGCCGCTACGGCGCCATGCTGGTGCGCACGGCGACCTCGCATATTCCGCCGAGGGCTATACGACGGTGGCTCCGGTGACGTAGCGCAGCCGCATATCCCAGACCGCGGCGCGCATGCTCAGTCGCATGACGGCCCGCGGAGTGAGCCGGTCGAGCACCCGTAGCAGGCGCTGCCAGCGATCGAATCGTTCTTGCTCGACGGCGGTCCAGGTGCAGCCCAGCTTGTCGCGCAGCTGTGCCGGGAGGTAGCCGACGGTCATGAACAGATTCCAGTCGCCGAACAGCGCTTGGAACGGGGCGGGGAGGAAGTCGAGACGGGCGATGCCGATGAGGAAATCGCGCATCCGGTCGTCGAATTCGAGCCGATCGAGTCGGTTGTTCCGATACTGCTGGAAGGCCGCGCGATCAGCGGGCCACATCTCGCGCGGCACTTGCAGGGTGGTCGCGAAGACGGCCGCGGCGCGGTGCACGGCGTCGGGATCGTGGTAGGTGCGGCCACCGCGCAGCCGGCGGGTGTCTTCGAAGACCGCGCTCATGCAGGCCGCGACCCACAGTTGCAGGTGGGGATCGAACGCGCTGTAGCGTACCGGGCTTCGCGACGACGACCGCACCTGAACATGCGCGTCGTTGACCGCCTCACGATAGATGCGACGGTCCTGGGCATTGCCCGCGACAGCCACCGCGATGTAGGTCATTGTGGTGCGACCGCGCTTGATCGGGTGCTTGTGGAGGTTGCCGCTGTCGACTTTGCTCTCCATCACCCCGTAGGCGACGCCGGCGTCGGCGAGCTGCATCACGACATTGGCCGCCCCGTAGGCCGGTGACAACCATGCCGAGATCTCGTCGGCGAGAAACAGTGTGTCGAGCGAGTCGGTTTCGCGTCGTCTCGCTCGCGTGGTCGCGGGTGCGGCTTCCCGGGCCGCGGGCTGGCTCATGATTTCGTCCTTCTCCGGCTTCTTCGACGGGACAACGATGTCAGGGGAGCACGGCGGTGCGGTGGGCGACCGGATGGCGGATCTTGTCCGGCAACAGCCGATCCAGCATCCGCACCGTGGTGACGGCGCGGTCGAATCGCTTCGCGCGCGCGGGTGACCACGCCAATCCCAGCCGGTCCCGCAACTCGGGCGGCATCATGCCCGCGGTGGTCAATCGGAGCAGTGCCGCCAGCGGAACGGCGAACCCGTTCCACACCGTTTGCGGCAGAGGCAGCCGCGGCGGCACCGGCATCGGCTTGCGGTCGAGTTCCAGCAGCAGATCGGTGGCGGCATTGCGTTCGAGGACGTCCGCGACCGTGCGCCGGTAGTACGCCCAGAATTCCGCGCGCGTGCGCGGGACGACCCGGTCGGGGATGCGCAGAACTCCGGCGAGGTCCTGCCATTCCCGGAACAACGCCTCCTCGCGGTCGGTGTCGACATGTCCGTCGAACACTCGGCGGACCTCCGCCGGGCCCGCGTAGCCGGTGGCATGCACCCACAGATAGGCGTCGGCGTTGAGCGCGTGGTAGCGGCGTCCGTGCGCGTCGGTGCCTGCGATGTCGCGGTGGACCTCGCGCAGCCGCAGCCCCTCGGCGAGCGCGGCCTCCGACCCGTGGAATCCGTTGATCCGCCGCACCGAGGCGAAGGTGCGGGTGATGCGCGCCCACCGATCGCTGAGGAACTCGGAATGATCGATGACGCCCGCGCCCACCACCGGGTGCGCCACCTCCAGCAGCAGCACGGCCCGGCTCGCCAGCACGGTGCGCCAGTCCACGCCCCATCGCCAGGTCGCCGAACCCGGGCCCACAGGGCGGAGCGCGGACGTCGTCACTGGTTCCTGTTTCATCGTCGACATTCTCAGCCGTCTCTTTCGCTGCCGAGTGAGGTCGGAAGACCCGAAAAAAATACCGTCCCGTCATCCGGGTGGGCGATGTCCGCCCCATCCAAATGATAGAGAGATGTTCTGATTCTATCATTCCGTGCTGCGCTTGCCCAGTGTCGGGGACCGAAGGCGTCTCTGGGCTTTCGTCCAAGACATGTGTTGCGCTGAGTCGGCGGAGACGTCGCTGTAATCGTGGCGTGCTGCCGAATCCGTGCGTTGATAGGTAAAAGCCACCTCTCTATCGGTGAGGCGATGAAATCTGCGTCTGGTCGCCGACTGCGCCCTCGTTCGCGCGCCGAGGAACTTCATCGCCGGATTGATCCGACTCCGCCCCGTCCGGAGTCGGAATGTCGTGCCCAACTGCTTGCGACCCGAGATCGGTATGGGTAGATTCCAACCGATTGCAAATTGCAATCAGAAAGGGTTTCGATGTCACAACAGGTGCGCGTGCAGAACTTCAACATCTACAGCGACGGATACGGCGCCGGGGAAGGGCAGACCTTGGAGCGGCCCTTCGGTCACGCGGATCCGAGCGCGCTGTTCGCTTGGTGCGGCGCCACCGCGCACTGGCCCAATCGGACCGACCCCGGCGGGACCTACGGCCTCGACGACTACTTCACGCGCGACTTCCGCAACAACATCGGAGCGGAGATCATGGGCCGCAACAAGTTCGGCCCCCAGCGCGGGCCGTGGGACAACCACGACTGGCAGGGGTGGTGGGGCGACGAGCCGCCGTTCCATACACCCGTGTTCGTCCTCACCCACCACCCCCGGCCATCGTTCACCCTGGGCGAAACCACGTTCCATTTCCTCGACGCGTCTCCACAGGAGGCGTTGGCACAGGCCTTCGAGGCCGCCGACGGCAAGGATGTGCGCATCGGTGGTGGAGTTCGCACCGTCCGCGAGTTCCTCGACGCGGACCTGATCGACCAGATGCACATCGCCGTCGCCCCGGTCGAACTCGGTCGTGGGGAAAGACTGTGGGCCACCCCGGACGAACTGACCGACCGCTTCCATCTGGAACGGGTCCCCAGCCCCAGCGGGGTGGTACACCACTTGTTCTGGCGACGCTGACAGCGGCGCGGTCTCGCCTCTTGTGTCGCACCCTCAGAGGCGATCCAGCCGATTCGTGAGGTGTCCAGATCTGTCGAACGGGGAAGCTGCGCCGCTTTCCCCGGTTCTAGCGTTGGCGGAACTCATGTGCGTCGAGCAGCTGCATCGGCGCCGGGTGGACGAACGCGACGGTGGAGGAAACCAAACGATGAGACGACGTTCGGACTTCGACGCCGGATGGACTGCCGGACCTGTCGAGGATTCCGCGAGAGTGCGAATCGGAATGGTCTGCCGCTCCATGGTGCACGCGCTCGTTGTTCTGGCGGCGGTGTTCGCGGTGACCGCGGGTACGGTCACGACGGCATCGCCCGCGCGGGCCGATGCCGCGTCGATCACCGGTTCGTGGGCGGAGGACGAGCGCACGGTGCAGGTGCGGGTGCATTCCGCGGCGATGGGGCAGGACATCATGGTGAAGGTGCTGCGCCCGGCTGATCGTTCGGTTCCGCGGCCGACGTTGTATCTGTTGAACGGGGGCGGCGGGGGTCAGGACAGCGCGACCTGGCAGAAGAACACCGATGTGCTGCGGTTCCTCGCCGACAAGGACGTCAACGTCGTGCAGCCGGTGGGCGGGCGCTGGAGTTATTACACCGATTGGCGCGCGCCCGATCCGAAACTGGGTGTGTACAAGTGGAAGACGTTCCTCACCGAGGAACTGCCGCCGCTGATCGACGCCGAGTTCGGCACCACCGGGGTGAACGCCATCGCCGGCCTGTCCACCTCCGGTACCTCGGTGCTGCAACTGCCCATCGCCAAACCGGGCTTGTACCGGGCGGTCGCGGCTTACAGCGGTTGCGCGCAGGTCAGCGACCCGATCGGGCGCGAGTTCGTGAAACTCGCGGTGGAGAGCTGGGGCGGGGGCGACACCGAGAACATGTACGGCCCGCCCGACGACCCGATGTGGGCGGCCAATGATCCGTACCTGCACGCCGACCAGTTACGCGGCATACGCCTGTTCCTGTCCACCGGAACCGGCGTTCCCGGAATGTACGACGTCTACAACGGCTCGCATATGCAACCCGGCCCCCGTGGCTACCTCAACCAATTGGTGCTAGGGGGCGTGATCGAGGCCGCGGTGAACTGGTGCACGCACAACATGCGCGATCGCCTCGACTCCCTCGGCATCCCCGCCACCTATGATTTCCAGCCCACCGGGACTCATTCCTGGGGCTATTGGCAGGAAGCGCTGAAGAATTCCTGGCCCGTACTGGCCGACGGGCTGGGCCTGCCGCACTGAGGCCGTCGGGCGCCGCGGCTTGATCAGAAGTGGTTCGCATCGTGCCGGAGGATCCCGAGTTCCGAGCATGGCTGCCACCTGATCGACCTCGGCGGGTCCGGGCGGCCCGAGTCGGCGCCGGCGGACAGCTCCGGTGATTCCTGCGACTTCCGGCCCGGGACCCGGCCTCGGCGGGATACTGGCCCGCATGACCCACGTCCTGGTGGATCCCCACGTCCTTCCAGCCGAGTTGCGTCCGTACCTCGATGCTCTCGCGCTGCGCGCTCGCACCGTCTGCGGATCTCATCTGGTGAGTGTCTTCGCGGTGGGATCGGTCGCGCTCGCCGACTATCGGCACGGGCGCAGCGATGTCGATGTGGTGATCGTCGTCGCCGCGTCGCTGCCTGCGCGGAGCTTGCATGACCTGGCCGAATCGCTCGCGCATCCGGAGCTGCCCTGCCCGGCGGCCGGGCTGGAGCTCGTGGTCTACGACGCGGATTTCGTCGCAGCGCCATCCAGAGCGGCCGGTTATCTCATGGACCTGAACACCGGTCCGATGCTGCCGAACCGCGTCAGTTTCGATCCGTCCGATTCGGCAGCGTTCTGGTACGTCATCGACCGCTCCATCGCATACCAGACCGCGTGTCTCCTGTACGGCGCTCCCGTGCGGCAGATCATGGCGGCACCGTCGCGGCGCGACGTTCATGCCGCGCTCCTGGGCTCGGTTCGCGAACACGCCGGGGGAGAGGGCCATCTGGGCGACAACCGGGTGCTGAACGGCTGCCGAGCGGTAGCGTTCTGCCGCACGGGCCGCTGGCTGGCCAAACGCCGAGCCGCGCAGATGATCGCGGCCTCGGAGCCAGAGTTCGCCCCCCTCATCGAAACAGCCCTGCGCAGCTTCCAGCGCCCACGCTCGGCAGCACTCCCACTGCCCGCCACCGACGTTCGAACCTTCCTGGCTTGGGTGGAGAACCGCGTCGACGAAGCCGCGACCCAGGCAGCGCTCGGCGATGGTGTGGAAACCAACAGCGGCACAGACGAATAGCGTCATTCTCGCGCGGTAGGCCAACGGTCTCGACCTGTCTCCGCTATGGAACCGCGCCGACGGGAAGCCCAGCCTCAACATGTAAGTTTGTCGATATGCGCATCCAACTATGAAATTCCCTACAAAGCGCGCAGTCGGATCCGCATAACCGAAGCAAGGAGGAGCCGGGCGTCGGCTCCAGCGGGGGCCACGCCGCAGCCCGCACCGCGGTCCCTTCGCGGAGTGTGTAACAGCGGAATCGCTTACCCCGAATAGCAGTGCGTCGCAGCCAGGTTGCCTGCGATGCATTGGGGCCGGGATCTGAACCGGCTGACGCGGATTTCCTGTCACCGCGCGTTCCGGATTGTAGAAGGGTGGAGCCTTGATGTCGTCGATTCTGGCCAAAGGGCAGAACGTCTCGCTGCCGGACGATGTGGTTCGCATCGATGTCGTGCTCGGGTGGACCGAGACGGAGATCGAAGTCGACGCGTCCGCATTATTGCTGCGTGCGGACGGAAAGGTCGGCTCGGACAACGATTTCGTCTTCTACAACCAGCCGGAATCGCCCGACGGATCTGTGCGCTTCTTGGGAACGAGCGCGACCGAGGAAGGAGCGCAGGCCCGGATCGCGATCGACTTGTCCACGGTTGCGGACACGGTGCACACCGTGGCGCTTGCGGGCAGCGTCGGCAGCGGCACCTTCGGGCAGCTCGGCAAACTCGCGTTCCGGGTCGTGGACGGCGCGGGACAATCGCTCGCCGAGTACGTCACCGCCGATGCCACCAGTGAGTCGGCGTTCGTGTTCGGCGAGGTGTACCGCCGTGGTGGGGTGTGGAAGGTCCGGGCCGTGGGCCAGGGATGGGAATCCGGGCTGGCCGGGCTGGCGATGGACTTCGGCGTGGACGTGGACGACGATACCGAGCCGGATCCGGTCGACCGGCCGCTCGGTGACGTCCTCGCGCAGGAACCCCAGCGGACCGTGCCTGCGGACGTGAGCCCAGCCGGTGCCGCCACGCCGGAGAAGATCACCCGAACGGATGCTCCGGCAACGCCTGCCAAGGGCGTGCGGACCGCCAAGCGGGTCGCGAAAAGGGCGAAGCCGATGGAGTTCGAGCTCGCCGAACACGAGGGATGGCAACCGGCCCGGCTGTTCTCGGTGTTCGGCGTCGGCGCAGGAGAAGAGCAGGAACGGCGTGCCACGTCGGCGCTGATCGCCACCATGCAGGCCGTGCGTCCGTTCGCGCGGGCCTTGTGCGCCAGGATGGGCGCTCCCGCGGGCGCCTTCGAGGGGTACGTCGAGGTGCAGTACCAGCGGGGAGAGTCGACCGTCATTCCGGACGCGGTGCTCAAAGTCGTCCGGGGCAGCCGGCTGTGGACGGGTTTGCTGGAGGTGAAGACGGGCAACGGCAAGCTGAGGCGCGAACAGCTCGAGAGCTACCTCGAAGTGGCGCGCAAGAACAAGTACGACGTGGTGGTCAGCTTGTCGAACGACGTGCCCGCCGGGCCGGGCGAGCTTCCCGTCCAGGTCGATCGCCGCAAACTCGCGAAGGTGGCGCTGCGGCATCTGTCGTGGGCGGAGGTGATGCACGAAGCGCGGATGCTGCTGTCACACGGTGGCATCGAGGACGATCTGCAGAACTGGATACTGAGCGAGTTCCTGCGGTACCTCGGCCATCCTCGGTCCGGGGCGCACGAGTTCGTCGACATGGGCCGCCACTGGGTTGCCGTCCGCGACGCGGTGGTGGCAGGCACCCTCCGGGCCGGCGACCAGAAGGTCCTCACCGTCGCGGACGCCTGGATGTCGCTGTCGCGGCATCTCGCGCTGCGGCTGACCGCGGAGCTCGGTGTCGGCGTGAAGCATGTGCTGCCCCGCCGGCACCGAGCGGATCCGGCCGCACGCAACGCGGCCGTCGCGGAGCGATTGGCGGGCGAGGGTAGCTTCGAGGCGGTCTTGCGGATTCCGGACACCGTGGGCGATCTGACGGTGGTCGCCGATGTGCGCACCAACAGGATTCGCTGCCGTACCACGCTGGACGCGCCGAGTGAGGGCACCGCAGGCCGGCGGCTGGCATGGTTGCTCAGGCAACTCGTGGACGCTCCGGGTGACGTGCGGGTCGAAGCGGTGTTCTCGGTGCGGGGCAACGAAGCGTGTGAGCACCTCGACACCGTGCGAGAGAATCCGAAGGCACTGACCGACGGCCGGTCAGGGGAAATCGTGTCCTTCTCGCTGGAACAGTCTTTTCCGATGGGCAACAGGCGATCCGGCTCCGGGACCGCCGCGACGTTCATCGCCAGTGTGACAGCGGCGACGGATGCGTTCTACGGATCGGTCGTGCAGCCGTTGCGGGGGTGGGTGCCGCCGGCGCCGAAACAACCGGAACCGGCCGAGACCGGCGTCATGACGTCGGTGGATGCCTGAGCCGCTGCTGTCGGATCACTGCTCCGTGCTGTAGTGCACGCGCACCGGCACGTCGTCGGCCCACGGCTGGCGGGTCACCATGTCGGCGACTTGTACCTCGCCCCGTTCGAACTCGCCGGTGGCGGCGTCGACGAGGCGGTATTGCTGGGTCTTCCGGTGGATCGGCTGGGCGTCGAGGAGCACGACGCGCACTTCGCCGGGTTCGAAGTGGCAACGGCGGTGCAGCGCGGCGATGAGTTGTTCGTTGTGCAGGTGGCCGTCGCCGAAGTTCCAGCCGATGGCGGTGCTGCAGATCCGCTCACCGTCGGTGATGGTGTACTCGTCTTCGCGGCCGGGCGGCATGGCGCGGTGCACGAGCGTGAACAAGGCGCGGCCGTGGGTGTTCATGGCCCGGAAGGCGTACCCGAGAAACATCGGGATCTGCGCCCGGTCCTTGCCGTAGAACCGCTCCAGCTGGGCTTGCGGCATGCTGGCTATCGCGACGACGCCGTTGCCGATCTTCTCCGCGGCCGAGGGTTTGACGCACCACATGGTGGTGTCCCAGTTGCCCGCGTAGTACCGCATGCCCGGCAGGAAGGAGATCTTGCGGGGGAAGAGGTTTCCGGCGATCACGATGCTCGCGAGCACGACGAACAGCACCGCCACCGGCACGGGCTCGCGCAGGCTGTCCAGACCGAGATCGGCGTGCGCGACGAACAACGCGACGACGCCGAAGATCATGAAGACGTTCCACTCCAGCGGGACGCCCATGGGAATGGCGGTGAGGATCGCCAGGTGGAAGCACACCATCACGATCGCCGCGATCGTCGTCGGCCAACCCCCGTGGGAGAAGAACAACACCAACGGAACGCACATCTCGACGACCGTGCCGCCGTGGGCGAAAAGGCGGGACAACCGCCCGGGGCGCAGATCGTCGGGAAAGCGTTCGAAGAACGCGCGTTTGAGCGGCTTGGGCCGGAACACCGGGCTGTTGGACATCATCGTGGACACCACGAAAGGGAAATGCTTGTTGAGTTTCGAGGTGGCCGCCCCCATCCAGATCACGACGAAGACGACCTTCGCCGCGACGATCGAATCGGCTCCGGGGAGAAGGAAGGCGACTGTGAGGGTGGCGTAGACCTCGCCCCGCGCGGCCAGGAAGATCACTTTGTCGCGTAGTCCGAGTACCGCGAGCAGCGCGAGGACCATCAGCACCTGCCAGTGCGGCAACAAACCCACGGTGGTGCCCAGTTCCGGTATCGGGCCGGTTCCGTCGGACAGCAACGCGACCGCTGTCATCGCCAGCAGTGCCGCGTACAGCGCGACGTCCACCGGCGTGCGGTTGTCGCCCTTGGTGAGCGGTATCCGTCCGGGCCACGGTGGCAGGCGAATGGTGTTGGGGCGCAACCAGTACAGGATCGAGCCGAACGGCGGGAAGTACCGGTTGTTGAGCGGTCCGAATCCGCAGCCGAGCCCCACCACCTCGAACAGCAGCGTGTAGAGCACGATCTTCTGGAAGACGATCGGCTCCGACCACCAGGCGCCGATGTCGGTGAATCCGTCGATGCCGTCGGTGGTCAGCACGATGAGCCAGCCACCGAGGGCGTAGAGGCAGATCTTGGCGACGTAGAACAGGTGCAGCGCCACCGGTGTGCCGAAGCCGACCTCGGCCCAGTGCCGGGCCATGGGACGGATGCGCTCGGCCCGCGTGCCCTTGCTCCACTCCGCCATGTCGACCACCGGCAGGTCGGGCTCGAGAAATCCCATCAAGCACGCTCCGATCGCGAACGCCCGGGGCGCATCCGGGCCCCGGAGGTTCCCGATACGGTGACAGGTGAGACAGTTGCTGTCAACGACTTCCTTTGTCGCGCTCGTCCGCGGGGTCGGGCAGGATCGAAGTCATGGAGTCGACCTCGAAAACGCCGCTACCCAGGAGCATCGACGAATTCCGCGTGCTCGCGCAGGCTCGCTTGGCCGCGTTCCCGCGCGTCGAGGTCGCCGATCTGCCCGGTGTGCGCCGCGCGGCGGTGGTGCTCTGCGTGGTGGAGGAGTCCGACGGACCGCTGTCGGTGATCGTTATCAAGCGGGCCTACCGTGGACGCAACGCCGGACAGTGGGGTCTGCCCGGTGGCCGTTTGGAGGAGGGCGAGAGCGCCGAACAAGCCGCCTTACGGGAACTGCGCGAGGAACTGGGCCTGGACGCGACTCCCGATGACCTGCTCGGCGCGCTCGACGACTTCCCGGCGGCATCCGGTTTCACGATCACGCCCCTTGTTCTGGCGCTGACCGGCGCGACGCGGCTACAGCCGGATCCGGACGAGGTCTACTCGGCGCACCTGGTCGATCTGGCCCGGGTCGCCGCAGAGGACACCCCGCGCTGGGTCCGCGCCGAGGACGCGGTGCGGCAAGCGGAATTGCGCGACGACACCGCGCCCGCGGGCGAAGCGGGTCTGCTGCAGATGCGGCTCGGCCCGAAGATGACCATTCACGCACCGACCGGCGCGCTGCTGTGGCAATTCCGCGAAGTCGTCCTGCTCGGCACGGACCCGTCGGCGGCCAGAGTCGCCCACTTCGCGCAGCCGCAGTGGACCCACCGGTAGCGCTGCGACGCTCGGTGCGCGCCGCTCTGGCCGGTTTGCTACCTTGAACGTCGTTCAAGTTCTAGGCGGAGGGTTGTCGTGGAGGGTGTCGAGAACTCTCGGGAGCCGAGAGTCGGTGTTTCCGCGCGGGACATGGCGCAGATCGCCGTCTTCGCGGCGCTGATCGCGGCGCTCGGCCTGCCCGGCGCCATCACGGTCGGGTTCAGCGGCGTGCCGATCACGGTGCAGACCCTCGGCGTGATCCTGGCCGGTGCGGTGCTCGGAGCGCGTAAGGGGACGGCCGCGGTGCTGGTGTTCCTGGCGCTCACGATGCTCGGCCTGCCGCTGCTGTCCGGCGGGCGTACCGGTTTGACCGCGCTGGCCGGTCCCAGTGCCGGGTACCTGATCGGCTGGATTCCCGCCGCGTTGGTCATCGGACTGGGCACCGCCCGCATCCTGCCGAAATACCCGGTCGTGCTCGGTCTGCTGATCAACGCCGTCGGCGGCCTGCTGGTCATCTATCTCTTCGGCACCGCGGGCCTGCTGCTGCGCACCGATCTCGGCGTGCGGGCCGCTGTCACCGCCAATTTCGCGTTCATCCCCGGCGACCTGCTCAAAGTCGTCGTCGCGACCGTGGTGGCCAAAGGGGTGCATCGCGCGTATCCCGGTGTGATCCGTGCGTAGTCCCGAACTCGGCGGAGCGGGCGACGCGCCTGCCGTCGACTTCGGCGGCCGCCGCTTCACCTACCGGGAACTCGACCGTGCGATCGAGCGCTGGATCGCCCGCGACCCGGACGCGGCGGTCTACGACGCGTCGGACCTCCCCGTTGCGGACGCGCTGATCTGTGTCTGCGCAGCTGCCCGCCGCGGCATCCCGGTCTTCGTCGAGAATCCCGCCGCGCGACCGCACCGTGCCGATCTTCCGCCGGCGGCGTTCCTGCTGGTGGCGACGTCGGGCTCGACCGGACACCCGCGGCCGCTGGCGCGGACGGCCGCCTCCTGGTACGACAGTTTCCCCGCGTTCACCCGGATCACCGGCGTCCGACCGGACGACCGCGTCTTGCTCACCGGACCGCTGCACGCCACCATGCATCTGTTCGGTGCGCTGCACGCGCTGTGGCGCGGCGCGTGCGTCACCGATGACCGGGCGCGGGCCACGGTGGTGCACGCGGTTCCCGCGGTACTGCGTGACGTGGTGGCCGGCTGCCCGCGCCTGCGCACCGCGATCGTCGCGGGCATCGCGCTCGACGACGGTGCGCTGGCGACGGCCGGTCACCTGCAGGTCGTCGAGTACTACGGCTCCTCGGAGGTCTCGCTGGTGGCGGCGCGGCGTGTTCCCGAGCCGATGCGGCTGCTCGACGGGGTCGAGGCCGAGGTGCGCGACGGACTGCTCTACGTCCGCACGCCCTACCGGGTCCTCGGCGCGCCGGACTGGTTCGGCGTCGGCGACCTCGCCGAGCTGGGTGACGACCGTGAGCTGACCGTGCTGGGCAGGGGTGACTGCGCGATCAACGTCGGCGGCACCGTGGTGGTCGCCGAGGAGGTGGAGCGGGTCCTGGAATCGCTCGACGGCATCGCCGCGGTGGCGGTGATCGGCTCGCCGCATGCGGTGTTCGGTGAAACCGTCACGGCCGCGGTGCAATTGGACGGCCGAGCCGGGCTCGACGAGGTGCGGTCGCGAGCGCGTCGCGTTCTGGCGAAAGAGGCGATGCCCCGCCGGTGGGTGCCGCTGCCCGCACTGCCGCGCACCGCCGCGGGGAAGGTGGCCAGGGGCGAGCTGAAAGACTTGCTGGCATGAGCCCGGTCCCCGTTCTGGTAGCGCCGCGCCGCACGCCGATCGGCAACGCAGGCCACGGATTGTCCGACCTGACCATCACCGACCTGGCCGCTCCCGTGCTGCGCGACGTGCTGGCGTCCGTGCGCGCGGCCGGCATCGACGCCGAAGTCGACGACGTGGTGCTCGGCAACTGCCTCGGCCCCGGCGGTAATCCCGCCCGGGTCGCCGCCCTGCGCGCGGGGTTGGGTGCGCAGGTTCCCGGCGTCACCGTCGACCGGCAGTGCGGTTCCGGCCTCGACGCGGTGATGCAGGCGGCCTTGCGGGTGCGCAGCGGCGCGGAGGAACTCATCCTGGCCGGCGGGGTCGAATCGGCCAGCACCGCCCCGTGGCGTTTCTGGCCGCCCGTGGCGGACGCCGAGCCGGTGCGCTACACCCGCGCCCCCTTCGCGCCACCGGGATTCCCCGATCCCGACATGGGCGTGGCCGCCGACGATCTCGCCCGAGCGCGCGGCATCAGCCGGGAACGGCAGGACGCCTACGCGGCCCGCTCCCACGCACTCGCCGCGGCGGCCGATTTCTCCGCGGAGATCGTGCCGGTCGGCGGCGTGCACCGCGACGAACGCATTCGAGCGGGCATGACCACCGCCCGGCTCGCGCGCCTGCGCCCCAGCTTCGGTGCCGACGGCACCGCCACCGCGGGCAATTCCTGCGGCATCTCCGACGGGGCTGCGGCCATGGCGGTGACCACCGAGGCGATGGCGGCCGGGCTGCCCGCCTTGCGGATCCTCGGCTGCGCGGTGGCCGGATCCGACCCGGCGCTACCGGGTCTCGGTCCGGTACCCGCGATCCGGAAACTGTTGCGGCGCACCGGCTTCGGCGTGGCGGACCTCGGTGTCGTCGAGATCACCGAAGCGTTCGCGTCGGTGGTTCTCGCGGTGGCCGACGAGCTCGGCCTCGACGAGTCCACGATCTGCCCGCAGGGCGGCGCCATCGCGATGGGACATCCGTGGGGTGCGTCCGGGGCCATCCTGCTGGTGCGCCTGGCGAGTCGGATGCTGTGCGCGGACGGCCCGGCGCTCGGACTGGCGGCCTGCGCCATCGGCGGCGGGCAGGGGATCGCCGTGCTGGTGGAGCGAGTGTCGTGAGCGAGATCGTCTTCGACTCGGTGAGTCACCGCTTCGGTGAGCGGAAGGTGTTGCGCGAGATAGATCTGCGGATCACCGAGCGCCGCGTGGGCGTCATCGGATCCAACGGCTCCGGCAAATCGACGCTGGCGCGCATGATCAACGGCTTGCTGGCGCCGAGTTCCGGCACGGTCACGGTGGACGGCGTCGACGCCGCCCGCAAGGGCGCGCAGGTGCGCAGGAAGGTGGGGTTCGTCTTCACCGACCCCGACACCCAGATCGTGATGCCGACGGTGGCCGAGGATCTCGCGTTCTCGCTGCGGCGGTCGGGGCTGCGCAAGCAGGAGATCGCGGCGCGGGTCCAGGAGGTCCTGGAGCGTTTCGGGCTGGCGGGCCACGCCGAGCACCCGGCACATCTGTTGTCCGGCGGCCAGAAACAGTTGCTCGCCATCGGCGCGGTCCTGATCCGGCGGCCGGAGGTGATCGTCGCCGACGAGCCGACCACCCTGCTGGATCTGCGGAACGCGAGGGTCGTCGCCGAGGCGCTGGACGCGGTGGATCAGCAGGTGATCGTCGTGACGCATCAGCTGTCGCTGCTGGAGAGCTTCGAACGGGTCATCGTGATCGACGACGGGGCGGTGGTGTTCGACGGAACGCCCGGCGACGCCGTCACGGCATACCGGGCGTCGGTCGAATGATCGGCCTCTACCTCGCGGGCGATTCCCCGCTGCACCGGATACCCGCCGGGGTGAAACTGGCGCTGCTGCTGGTGTCGATCGTGGCGACCGCGGTGTTCGTGCGCACGCCGGCACAGGTGCTGGCCGTCGGGGTGGTGGTGGCTGGACTGTTCGCGGTGGCCGGGATCCCGTGGCGGGTCGCGGTGGCCCAGCTGCGTCCGCTGGTGTGGATGCTGGTGTTCATCGCCGTGTTCCAGGTGCTGATCACCTCGCCCGCGCGTGCCGCGGTGGTGTGCGGCGTGCTGGTGGCGTCGGTGGCGCTGGCGGCGCTGTTCACCCTCACCACCCGGGTGACCGACATGCTCGACGCGGTCACCCGGTGGCTCGGTCCGCTGCGCCGGGTGGGTGTCGATCCCGAGCGGATCGGCCTGCTGCTGGCGCTGGCCATCCGGTGTGTCCCGTTGCTGGCGGGGATCGTGCGCGACGTCGCCGAGGCCAGGCGCGCCCGCGGGCTGCAATGGTCGATGACGGCGCTGGTCACGCCGGTGCTGGTGCGCGCGCTGCGCACGGCCGACGCGATGGGCGACGCCCTCGCCGCGCGAGGAGTGGACGATGACTGAGCTGCTCGCCGCGCGGATCGCGCGGCGGGCCGCGGCGAATCCCACGGCTGTCGCGGTCATCTCGAAACGCGAGCGGGTCGATTACGAGCGGTTCTGGTCGAAGGTCCTGCGCACCGCCGCGGGACTGGAGGGCATGCATCGGGTGGCGGTGCTTCCCACGTCCGATGTCGAATCTCTGGTGGCGGTGACCGCGGCGATGCACGCCGGGGTGAGTGTGGTCCTGCTGCATCGGCACCTGCTGCCCGATCAGCTGAGCCGGGTGCTCGCGCTGGCCGGGCCGGGCGCCGTCGTGGCCGCCCCGCACCAGCACCGCCGGTTGCGGCGGCTGGGTTTCGACGGCGTGGTGCGGACCGCCGCCGCACTGGAATCCGAGGGCGCGGTGGCCGGGGCGCACCCGGGCGCGGAACTGTTGGTGGGGATCACCTCCGGCACCACCGGCGAGCCGAAGCTGTTCGTGCGCGATCAGCTGTCGTGGGCCGCCACGCTGGATCGTTCCGACCACACGTTCGACATCGGTGCGGGTGACCGGGTTTCGGTGCCCGGCGTGCTGGACCACACGCATTTCCTCTACGGCGCGCTGCACGCCTTGACCCGCGGCGCGACGGTCGATCTGCGACCTGTTACCGACGCGCTGACCGCCGGTGCGACGCAGTTGTATTCGGTGCCGACGATCGCGTGGGACGTGGTACGGGCGGGAATCGGCCCGGTCGGCGGCGTGCGGGAAGTGCTGTCCTCGGCGGCCCGGTGGCCACGCGCGGGGCGGCAGGCGTTGCGTGAAGTCCTGCCGAACGCCTCGCTCGTGCACTTCTACGGTGCCTCCGAACTGAGCTTCGTGTCCTTCGATCGCGGGCTCGGCAGCGCCGACGAGAAATCGGCGGGCGAACTGTTCCGCGGTGTCGAGGCCAGCATCCGCGACGGCCTGGTGTACGTGCGCAGCGACATGCTGTTCGACGGCTACCTCACCGCGGACGGCGTGGCGGGCGGTCCCATCGACGGCTGGATGACGGTCGGCGACCGGGGCGAGGTCATCGGCGACCGCCTGCGACTTTTCGGCCGGGACAGCGAGATGCTGATCCGGGCGGGTCTCAACGTCGAACCGGCCGCCGTCGAAGCGGCGCTCACGGCGATACCGGGTGTCGCCGAAGCCGCCTGCGTCGGCGTGCCCGACCCGCGCATGGGGGAGGCGCCAGCGGCGGCGATCGTGGTCGGCGCCGGCGCACCGGCCGCCGACGAGATCTGGCGGCGGCTGCGCGCGACCTTGCCGAGTCCGAGTATGCCGGTGCGGGTGCTGGTCGTGGACCGGCTGCCGCGCACGCCGCGGGGCAAACTCGATCGCGCGGCGCTGGCCTCGACGCTGGCCGCGCACCACGGTGGCGATCATCCCGAGGCCGATCGCTGACCAGGGCGGGCCGATGATCGGCGCGGCGGTTGATTCACCCCCGGGCCGACTCGCTCGATTCCGCCGCCGAGGACGCACCGAACCACGTGGCGTAGAACAGGATCGACAACGCACCGAGCGCGCCGAGGATCACGATCCCGAACGGGATCGGGTGCGTCGCCATCGGCACGGCGAGGAAGCGGATGCACAGCAGCACCCCGGCGCAGACGGCGACACCCATGGCCACGAGTCGCGCGCGCCCGCGGTCCCAGCCCCGATCCGGATCGCGCAGCGCGGATTCCACCGTCAGGCACAATGCCGCGCCGACGACCAGATCGACGCCATAATGCGCGCCGAGCCCGAGCGTCGCGACGAGTGTGCACACCAGCCAGAACGCCCCGCCCCAGCGCAACCACAGCGGGCCGCGCCTGGAGTGGATGAACAGCGACAGCGCCCAGGCGGTGTGCAGCGACGGCATGCAGTTGCGCGGGGTGATGCCGTCGAAGCGCAGCGCATCGATCGAGGACGGCACCGCGGGTACGACATCCGGCCAGACGTCGGCGATCTGGAAGCCGAGCCCCTGCGGTCCGTAGGCGAGCACCGGACCCACCACAGGGAAGGCCACGTACCAGATGGGTCCGACCACGCCGAGGGTCAGGAAGGTGCGCACCAGGTAGTGCCGTGGCCAGCCGCCGGTCGTCACGTCGCGCAACTGCCAGGCCGCGACCAGCACGGCCGCCAGCGGAAGCTCGAAATACACCCAGCGCACCACGCCCGTCGCCACCGGTCCTGCCACCTCGAGCGCGTGGCCGACCAGCCACGACGGGCTGGCGAGGGCGCGGTCGGCGGCCTGCAGGTATGGATCGAGGACCAGCGGGCAGGCCCACGCGGTGATGTCCAGCCAGATCTCGCTGATCTTCGTCGCCGCTACCAGCAGCGCGCCGAAGGCGATGGTGCGCAACGCCGTGTGGCGGCGCTGCCCGTCCCACCGCACGAACGCGACCACCGCCAGTGCGGTGAGCACGATGGTCGGACCGTTGCCGACGGTGAACGGACGTCCTTCGACCGCCCTGATCACGACGAACAGCAGGTCCACGGCGACGGCCGCGGCGACGGCGCCGACGCGAGCGCGCGCCGTGATCCCGGCCAGGGCCAGCAGGAACCCCGCCCACGGTGTGGTCGCCGACTTCGGCGTTCCGGCATAGTCACGCGCCAGGCTGGTCAGCGGTCCCAGCGCACCGATGTGCGCGGCCATGACTTCACCGCCGACGAGTGCGAGCGCGATGACCGCGACACCGCACCACACGACCACCGGCCGGAACCGACGCTCGCGGAGCTCTTCGATACCCACTCGCTCGCCCGGTGGGGTCAAGCTCCCCTGCACGTCGTTCACAAGCACCGGGACATCGTAAACGCGACATTAACGGCATATGGACGGGGAGATCCCCTGCGGGCCGCGCGATGCCGACTCGTTCGATCCGGTTGGCGTGGATGTCGAGTCCGTCGTCCACGCGGCAACGCCGACCGCAGCCGTTGGGTGGCGACCAGCTACGGTGTCGTCGCGTCACCCAGCGGGGCGTGGCGCGGCCACGGACGAATCCGCTCCAGTTGCGCGGCGACCGCAAGCAACGTCGTTTCGCCGCCGGGCGCCGCGGCGAACTGCACACCGATGGGCAGTCCGATGTCCGACAGCCCGGCGGGAACGGATATCGCCGGGTAGCGAACCGTGTTGAACGGCGGCGTGAACGGGATGAAGCGCGGCACGTCGAGCAGGGTGCGCAGAAAGCCTTTTCCGGCGAAGGCCCCGACCGGCACCGGCGGGGTAGCCAGGGTGGGGGTGAGCAGCAGGTCGTGTTCGGTGAACCACGCGGCGAATCGTTCGGACTGCCGTGCCGGGGGAGCGTCGGGCACGCGGCGCACCCGGCCGATAACCCGTCCTGCCCGGGCTACCTTGCGGGTCAGTGGTTCCAGCAGGTCGGCGCTGAGGTCGGTGGTGTCCTCGGCGACGCCGGCGAAGTAGCGGGCGAGGAAGCCGAGCGCGTCCTGCGGCCGCCACGGCGGCGCCACCTCGGTGACGGTGTGCCCCGCAGCGCGCAGCGCTTCGGCCGTCGCCAGCACGGTCGCGCGCACCTGCGGGTCGACGGACGCGCCGAGCACCGGTGGCTCGGTGGTCATGCCGATCCGCAGGGGCCGCTCGGGTGCGGCGGGTGCCGGATACCGGTCGCCGGTGAGCACACCGAGGAGCAAGGCCGCGTCGGACACCGTGGTGGCCAGTGGTCCGAACGTCGATATGCCGAGCCAGTTGGAGCCGAGTTCGGGCGGGCGCGCGATCACGCCGTCCCCGGGCTTGAGGCCGACGAGCCCGCAGCACGACGACGGGATGCGGATCGAGCCGCCGCCATCGGAACCGATTGCCAGCGCGGCCATCCCGGCGGCGACCGCCGCGGCGCCGCCACCGGTGGAACCGCCCGGCGTGTGCGTGAGGCGCCACGGGTTGCGGGTGATGCCGTGCGCGGCGCTCTCGGTGACCGGCCACTGGCACAGCTCGGGCACATTGGTCTTGCCGATCAGCAGCGCGCCCGCGGCGCGCAACCTGCGGACCAGCTCGGTGTCGGACTCGGCCGCGGTCTGCCGCGCCGCGCGTGACCCGTGGCCGGTCACGCACCCGGCGAGGTCGAGATTGTCCTTCACCGCCACCGGAACTCCGGCCAGCGGGAGGTCGGCGAGATCGCCCCGGGTGGCCAGCGCGCGGGCTTCGCGGCGGACCTGCTCGTGGCGCACGATCCGGAAGGCGTTGATCCGCGCGTCCAGCGCCGCGATGCGCGCCAAGTGCTCGTCGGCCACCTCGAGCGGGGACACCGTCCGGCTGCGCACCCCCGCCGCGATCTCCCCGGCCGACGCGCCTGCCCATGTCATCGCAACCTCCTCGGTACCTCCGGTCGCGACGATCGGGGCTGTGCCGACACCGGCCTTCGGAACTGGTGGCTCACGGTAATCGCCGAGGCGTGACGCCACAACGATCAGCGTCTTGCCGCTCGAGGGGAGCGCTGCGGCCGGGGATCAGGTGGTGCGATACGTGCGGGCGACCAGTGCCGAGCGCAGGTACCACAGGCCCGACGGCTGGGACGGGTCGAATCCGGTGAGCTGACCGATCCGCTTGAGCCGGTAGTCGACGGTGTTGGTGTGCACGTGCAGCACGCGTGCCGTGCGCTGCCGGTTGAGATTGTTGGCGATGTGCCGTTGCAGCGTCTCCAGCAGTTCCGGGTGCGCGTCCAGCGGATCCAGCAGCGAGCCGAGGTACTCGCGGCCGGGCCCCGGTCTGGTCAGCTGGTATTCCAGTGCCAGCTCGTCGAACCGGTAGAGCCCGGCCACCGCCTCCAATCGCTGCACCATGTCCAGCAGTTCGTGCGCCTGATCGGCGGCGGTGGGAATCTTCTCGGGAGTGGCCTCCACCATGGTCGCGGTGACGCCCACCTGCGCGGCGTGCGACAGCTGGGTGACCAGGGCGTCGAGCTGCTCGTTGTCCAGATGCCCGGACGGGATGAGCACCGTGCCGCCGTCCACGCTCAGCAGCGACAGCGCGGCCTCGCCGCAGCGCGTGGCCAGCTCGGCCTGCACCCTGCGCAGTTTCCTGCGGGCGACGACCTTGCCGTCCACCATCGGGTTGCGTTCTTCGCGGTGCGGCGGGATCGCCACGGCCAGAACGGCATACGACGGCGCGATGGCGATGCCGCATTCGCGCGCCATGGTCGAGGTGCTGTGCCCGCCGAGCAGCGCGGAGGTCAGCGTGTGCACGGCGGTGTGGTGCTCGCTGACCACCGCGCGCAGTTCGCGGACGTAGGCCATGGAGACGGCCGAGTTGATCATGTCGAGCATCTCCACGACCATCTTGGCGCCGTCGACGAGGTCGTCGTAGTCCTTCATGGTCGCGTCGGACACCACCAGTTCCAGGCCCATCTTGAAGCCTTCGTGGATCGAGTGGTGGATGGTGTCGATGGGCACCCCCTCGCGCGCCCATCCCGCGGCGGCGTCGCCGAGGCGCTGGAGTTTCTCCGGGAGGTCCTTGCCGTCGAGCATGCTCACCGCCAGCTCCAGGCAGACCCGGGTGATGGTGGTGACGTCGCCCGCGATCGCGTCACCCGGTAGCGTTCCGCACGGGATGACATTCTCGACGAAGTGGCCGACCATCTGACGCGATAGCCCGCGCACGTCCTTCAGCGGCGACGACATCGGCTTTCCCGACAGGGTCAGACTCGGCCGGGCCGAACTGTCGACGGACATTGGCGACTCCCTTCCGCCCACGATTGCTGTGCAGCGCATTCACACTAATCGGTCGATCTGCTCTGCGGACCCGATCGACGGGTTCTGTGAGAGCAGGTGAGACGGTTCGACGGGGAGTTGTTATCGGTCACAGCAGCTGGACAGGCGACCGATTTCCCATGGCGGACGGCCGGCTTCGAGCACGGGGACCCCGGGCTCGGCGCCGTATGCCGGGGGCGGCGGGTTCGGTCGTTGCCGCGAGTCGCGGCCGACATGCCGGTAGGATCACCCGCGCCGGTCATGGCCATGCAACCAGGGTCTTGTCCGGCACGTGTCGTGTCCTGGATGGTGTGCAGTGCCCATCCGCCGCGCACGCCACGGCGGAAAGGCAGTGATGACGCAACGATAGGGGCAGGGCGATGACACCGGCTCTGAGATGTCTTGTCTGGGAACTGGACAACACCTTGTGGGACGGTGTCGTGTGCGACGCGACCGTCGGTGCGTTGCGGCCCGCCGCGCTGCGCACCCTGCGCGTGCTCAGTGAACGGGGCATCTGGCATGCCGTGGCCAGCCGCGGCGAACGCGAGTGGACGCTGGACAAGCTGTACCGCTACGGCGTCTACGAGATGTTCTCGGCCGTCGAGATCGGATGGGGACCCAAATCCTCCGCGATCCTGCGGATCGCGCGCACGCTCGGTCTCGGCTTGGACGCCGTCGGTTTCATCGATCACGAGCCGGTGGAGCGCGCCGAGGTGGCCCGTGCGCTGCCCGTCGTGCGATGTTATGCCGCCAGAAACGCCGACGTCCTGCCGGTGCTGCCCGAATTCCGCCCCGTGCTGCGCACCGGGCCCGCTCCCACGCCGCCGCTCGGATTCGCCCGGGTGCCCGCGCGCTGAGCGACCGCGTAATGTACACGGGGGCAAGATGTTCCGGCTTGTGGGCCACGTGTCGCGGCGAGAACTTCCCAGTGACGCGAGGACCGTCGACGAGCCGTATCGTGGTGATGGGCAGTACGGTATCGGGTGGATTCGGCGGCGATAGGTTGTCACCATGAAGTGCTACGGCGTGACCGCCAACGATGCCCCATCGTGGACCGCGATCGCCAACAGCTTCGTTCCGATGGATTACCGGTACGGCGATCCGGAACGGTGGTATTCGGGCCTGACGGTTCAGGAGTCGGCCGCCTACCGATTGCTGCGCTGGGAGCAGCGCGGGACCAGTACCTCCTACCGCACCCGCACGAACATCCGGCACGGTCCGTGCGACGACTTCTACTGGGTGGTCATCCCCGAACAGGGCGTGTACTCGGTGCGCTATCGCGGCGAGGAGACGAAGGCGAGTCCGCACCAGGCCGCGGTGACCGCCCTCGACGACCTGTGCCAGATCCACATCCCGCTGTTGTCCGCCTACGCGATCCAGCTGCCGAGAGCCGAACTCGACCATCGGGCGGGACCGCTCGCCGAGCGCGGCATGACGATCGACTTGAACTCCGGACTCGGCCGCATCACCCAGGCGATGATCCGCAGCACCCACACCGAGCAGGCGAACCTGTCCGATCACGAGTTCAACGCCGTCTGTGACCGGATCGCCGAATTGCTGAGCCTGATCTCGCTCGGCGAAACCCATCCGCAGCGTAGTCATCACGCTCAGGTCGTCGCGCAGATCCGGCAGTACGTGCGAGCGAACGTCGGCCGCAGCGACGTGCGCCTGCCCGCGGTGGCGCACGCGCTGGGCTGGTCACCGCGACAGTTGCGCTCGGTGTTGCATCAGGCCGGCACCACCTACCGCGACGTGCGGCGGGAGGAGGCCCTGCGCGCCGCGCGCGATCTGCTGGAGGATCCCGCGCAGTCCGATCCCATCCGCGAGCTGGCGATCCGCGCCGGATTCACCCCGGCGTGGTTCTCCGCGGCGTTCAAGGCCCGTTTCGGCGAGACGCCGCGCGAATTCCGGCGGCGCAGAGCGGCGGAGCGCGCCGAGCAGCCGGTGCCGTGAAACGATCGGGGTCGAAATCACCGGTGCAGCAGGCTGATCGGGAGCTCGCGTAGCCGGGACGGATCGGCGATCACCCGGTATCCGGCCACCCGGTCGCCGCGCACCGTGACGGTGAGCGCCAGCAGCAGCCTGCCGTGCGGAGCGACGACGATACCTGCGTGACCGTCCACCAGCGCGAGCGCCGCGACCTGCGAGCGCCGCCGCAGCAACACGGTCTCCGCGGCCACCGAGGCCGCACCGCGCACGGTCGTGGCCACTCCGGCCGGGAGCGCGGCGGCGTCGGCCGTGCGGACCACGTCGGGCGCGAGGACTGTCAGCAGCCCGTCGAGGTCCCCGCCGCGCGCCGCGCGCAGAAACGCCTCGACGACATGTCGCTGTGCGGTGCGTTCCGGGTCGGCCGTGACGTCCACGCCCCGCACGCGCTGCCGGGCGCGACTGGCCAGCTTCTTGGTGGTCGGCGTGGTGCGGCCGACGATCGGCGCGATCTCGTCGAACGGCACCGCGAACAGGTCGTGCAGGACGAACGCGACCCGCTCGTCGGGTCCGAGCCGGTCCAGCACCACCAGCAGCGCCCGGCCTACGGACTCGATCAGGACCGCTTCACCCTCCGGTTCGTTCTCCTCGGCGCCCCTGTCGAGCGACGGGTGGTCCAGCGGTTCCTCGCGCCGCGCCGCCCTGGCGCGCAGCATGTCCAGGCAGATCCGGGACACGACGGTGGTGAGCCAGCCCGGGAGGTTGCGCACGTCATCGACGTCGTGACGGACCAGCCGCAGCCAGGTCTCCTGCACCGCGTCGTCGGCCTCGCTCGGTGAACCGAGCATGCGGTAGGCGACCGCGTGCAGGTGGCCGCGCTGGGCTTCGAAATCCCCTGCCAAGCCGTCTTCGGTGGGCATCGGTCACCTTTCCGCTCCGCGGTCCGTCATCGAGATGACGGATCGGACAGCTCATCGGTGACCGGCGTCCGGACCGGGCGCGGCACCTGAGGAAAGGGTATTGCCATGGACATCGCCTATGTCGTCGCCACGGTGCTCGCCGCCGCGGCCGCCTTGCTCGCGGCGGGGATCGATGTGCTTCGCGCCGAGTGGGTGCGGGCGAATATGCGCGCCTACGGGGTGCCGGAATCGTGGCTGACACCGTTGGCTGTGGTCAAGGCGATCGGTGGGGCCGGCCTGCTGACCGGTCTGGCGATTCCGCCGATCGGCGTGGCCGCGGCGGCCGGGCTGGTTCTCTACTTCGTCGGCGCGGTGCTGACCGTGCTGCGGGCGCGGCGCTACACGCATATCGGGTATCCGCTGCCGTATCTCCTGCTGGCCGCCGCCTCGCTGGGACTGTTCGTCGCGTCGTAGGTGCGCTCCCGGGCCGCACGAGGCGCCGCAGCGGGCGCGGTGGGCGGCGCCGCCGACCTGGTTCACGCCTGGTCGCCCCGGCCGGACTCGCCCCTTGCCTCGCCTGCCGGCGCCGCACGGTGATTCGCCGCGGCGGCGGGGGCGGCACGCGACGGCACCGGTTCATCCTTGGTTGCCCGGCCGGTGCTCGGCGTGGACCGCGACAGGGTCGACCGCGTCGAGCGGCGCGGAACCCGCCGCTACACCGGCCTCTGACGCCGCGCGAACGCTCGAACGGTTCGCCCGGCGGTATCGGCACGCGAGTCGGCGCAGTGGGGCGAGCATTTCGGCGCGCCGCGCAAGGGACGGGATTCGTACTACCCGGCGAGGATGAACTTGGCCGCCTGTTCGCCGATGAACACCGCAGGCGCGTGCGTGTGCCCGCGGATGATGAGCGGCATCACCGAGGCGTCGGCCACCCGGAGTCCTTGTACGCCACGCACTTCCAGTCGAGGTGTCACGACGCTGGCGGCGTCGGTGCCCATCCGGCAGGTGCCGACCGGGTGGTAGAGCGTGTGCGCGTAGGAGTTGAGCGTCAGCTCGAGCACGGCTTCCGGTTCCGCAGGCGCCTGCGGCGGATAGATCAGCGGGCCGAGGACCGCTTTCATCGACGGTTCGGTGGCGATGGCGGCGCACACGCGCAGCCCGGCCATGATGGCGGCGCGGTCCGCGCCCGCGGCGTCGGACAGATAGCGCGGATCGATCAGAGGCTTGGCGGACGGGTCCGCGCCGGACAGAGCGATCCGTCCGCGGCTCTGTGGGCGCAGCAGCACCGTCGCCAGGATGACGCCGTGTTCGGTCGGGTCCTGGAGTCCTTCGTAATAGAACGGCGCGGGCGCGAAGATCAGCTCCAAGTCGGGGAACTCCAGATCCGCCCTGCTGCGGATGAATCCGTACGCCTCGCCGACGTTGGAGGTGAGCATGCCGCGATGCCGGATCAGGTAGTCCAGCAGTTGGCGTGGCTTCTCCGCGCCGAACAGCGAATCCCCCGCGACGCCGTAGCCGATGCCCGCGACGAGATGGTCCTGCAGGTTCGCGCCCACCTCCGGTGCGTGGTGGCGCACCTCGATGCCGTGGCGGGCCAGTTCGTCCCGGTCGCCGATGCCGGAGAGCATGAGCAGTTGCGGGCTGTTGATCGCGCCGCCGCACAGCACGACCTCGCGCCGCGCGGTCACCGTGTGGGTGGCGCCGCCGTGACGGTATTCCACTCCGATGGCGCGGGTGCCGTCGAACAGCACCCGGGTGGCCAGCGCTTCGCTGCGCACCGTGAGATTCGGACGACGCAGCGCGGGCCGCAGATAGGCGTCGGCGGTGCTCCAGCGGCGACCCGCGCGCTGGGTGACCATGGTCTCGGTGAACCCGTCCGGCTGCGGCCGGTTGGGCGGCTCGAGCTGGTAACCCGCCTCCTGCACCGCGGCCAGATAGGCGGCGGTGAGGCCGCGCGGGCTGCGCTGACGGGAGATGTGCAGCGGACCTTCGGTGCCTTCGTCGGGATACTGGGCGTTCTCCACGCGTTCGATGCGCCGGAACTGCTCGACCGCCGCGGCGAAGCCCCATTCCGCACCCGCCAGCAGCGCCCATTCGTCGTAGTCGGCGCGGAAGCCGCGCACCCACATCATGGCGTTCATCGACGACGAACCGCCGAACATCTTGCCACGCGGCCAGTAGATCTCGCGGTTCTTCAACTCCGGCTGGGGCTGGGTGAGGTAGTCCCAGTCCACCTCGGAGCGGAACAGCTTCGCGAACCCGGCGGGTATGTGCGCGAACTTGTTCTTGTCCGGCGGGCCCGCTTCCAGCAGCGCCACCGTGGTGCCCGGATCGGCGCTGAGCCGATTGGCCACCACCGCGCCCGCCGATCCCGAGCCGACGACGACGTAGTCCGCGGAAAGCTCACCAGGTTGCACTTTTCCCACTCCGATCTGCACCGACTACGGAAAAGATACGAGCAAGGACGCGCCTCGCGGCCCGGTTTCGGGTAACCGGCTCGAACTCGTCCGGCATTGTCCCCGCTACCGCAGGATCAACAGCGCGGAAGCCTCGATCCGGTCGGCGATCTGGGAGTAGGACCCGTAGCCCATGCCCGCGCGCACCAGCGCGCCCGCGTAGAGCAGTTCCAGCGACTCGACCACGTCCGGATCCGGGTCCGGATCCAGAGCGCGGATGATGCGCTTGCGGATCTCGGCGCCGATGCGCCCGCGCAGATGCTCCACGTCGGGGTCGCGGCCGAGCAGCGCGCTGGTGACCGCGCCCGACAGCTCCTGTTCGTCGGCCACCAGCATCGCGATGTTGCGCAGTTCGGCGACCACCCGCACGGTCGGGTCGGGATCCTCGCTGACCGGCGACGGCGAGGCGACCAGCCGCCGCCAGAAGATCTCCGCGACCAGATGCTCCTTGGAGGAGAAGTAGGTGTACGCCGTGGCCGTCCCGACCCCGGCAGCCGCGGCGACCATCCGGATGGTCATGCCGGCGAACCCTTCCCGCGCGAGCACTTCCACCGCCGCGCGGGTCAGCTTGTCGACGGTGTCGGCCTGTTTGCCGGAGAGCCTGCGGCGGGTCGCCTCGAGGATGACGGAATCGGGTTCGGACATGTGTCTGGATCCTACTAGGCGGATTGGAACGGTTCAGTTCTTGGCCGCCGCGATGCCGGCCCTGCGCCCGTAGAAGCTGCCGTCGCCCAGCGACGCGCCGCTGACGTAACCGCCCGCGCACAGACCCGAGGTGCAGCGGCCCGCCGCGAAAAGCCCCTGGATCGGCTCCCCGGAGACGTGCAGCACCCGGGAATCGAGGTCGGTGCGCAGGCCGCCGAGGGTGAAACCGGCCGTGAAGCCGCGCATGTCGAACGCGGCCACCGGTCCGCGCAGCGGGCGCACCCACTCCGGCTTCTTGCCCAGCAGCGGATCCGCGCCGTCGGCGGCGTGCAGGTTGTAGCAGTCCACGGTGGCCTGCAACGCCTGGCCGGGCAGACCCATCTCGGCTTCCAGCTCGGCGATCGTCTCCGCCACCCAGGTCGGGGGCTGGCGGAAGAACGGGGTGGAGGTCTCGGTGGTCAGCGCTTCCTCGTAGGACGCCTCGTCGATCACCAGGTAGGCCTGGTTGTCCTGCTGGATCAGCGTCGCCTGGCCGATCCGGCCGGGATAGGTGTCCTCCGGGATGTAGCGCTGGCCGCGCCCGTTGACCAGGATGCCGCGCGCCAGCAACTGCGGATCCCCGAAGAAGGCCACCTCGGTCGCGTCCATGTGCGCCAGTTCCGCGCCGAGCGCCTGCGCCAGCCGGATGCCGATGCCGTCGTGCTCCTCGATCGCCGCGGCGGGCCTGCCGATCAGGCGCGGAGCGTAGCCTTCGATCATCTCCTTCTGGTAGGCGAAGCTGCCGGTGGCCAGCACGACGCCGCGTTCGGCGCGCACGGCGACCTGCTTTCCGTAGCGACGGGCGAGCACGCCGACCACGCGATCGTCGTCGTCGACGATCAGCCGCGCGATCCGCATGTCGTACTCCGCGCGGACGCCGAGCGCTTCGGCGGTGTCGGCGAGCGGCTTCATGAGCATGTAGCCGCCGCCCTTCTCCCCGGTGCGCTTGTCGGCCATCTGCGGAACATGGCCGCGCGGAGCGGGTCTCGCGATCGTATTGAAGGGAGCGGCGTTCTCGCCGCCGGAGTACATCAGCCCCTCGTCGTGCGGCGGCTCCCATCCCGGTTCGCCCCAGAACGCCTCGCGGAACGGCACGCCGCAGGACACCAGCCAGGTGAAGTGCTCGACGCTGCCGCGGCAGTAGTCGGCGATCTTCGCCTTGTCCACGCCAGGACCCAGCGCCGCGAGCAGGAAGGTCTCCATGTTCTCCGGGGTGTCCTCGAAACCGAGCGCTTGTTGCAGCGGTGTGCCGCCGCCTAGGTAGATGAATCCGCCGGCCAGGGCGGCGGCGCCTCCCCAGCCGCCGGTGCGCTCGAGGACCAGCACGTCCGCGCCGGCGCGGGCGGCCTCGATGGCGGCGCTGACGCCCGCGATGCCGTATCCGGCGATGACGACGTCGGCGCGCAGGTCCCAGTGCTCGACTCGGCTCGCGCGCAGGGGGCGGATGGTGGTGGCGTCGGACATGATCAACGGATCCTTCACTGTTCGGCGGGCGCGGACTGCGCGCGGGCGGCCTTCTTCTGCTGCGCCACGATCGTGCCCACCAGGATGTCGAGTTTGGTGCCGTTCGGCCATCCCACGTAGTGACACAGGAACACCGCGATCTCGTGCAGCTGGTCTTCGGTGAGTTCGCCGTTGCGCAGCGCGGCCCCGATCTGGATGCCCGCGGTGTCGATCGCGCCCTGCGCGGCCAGCGCGCCGAGCAGCAGCAGCCTGCGGTCGCGGATGGTGAGGCCCGGCCGCGACCAGATGTCGGCGAAGAGGTGGTCGGCGGTGACGGCGAAGTGCGCGCCGGGATACTCCTGGAACTCCGTGCCGTAGACCTCGGCCATCTTGGCCAGTCCGCGCTGCCGCACGGAGTCGCCGGAACCGTTGTCGCTCATGAGGATTGCCTTTCCGATGCGAGGGTGCCCGGCCCGACGCCGAGTCCGGGGCCGAGCCGGTCGAGTGCGAGTGCGGCCAGCGGCAGCGCGGCGCCGAGCCGTTCGCCCAGCTCCAGGGCGAGACCCAGATCCTTTTCCCCGAGGTCGCGCACGTGCCGCAGGATCGGCAACCAGAAGTCGCCGTCCTGGATCGGGGCGGTGGTGTCGCGCAGCATGATGGCGCCGGGCCCTCCGGTGACCGCGTCGGAGTGCCGCACCACTTTGCCGAGCGCGGTGAGGTCGAGACCGGCCGCCTCGGCCAGCCGCTGCGCCTCGGTGGCCGCGGTGAAGGAGACGAAGTGCAACAGGTTGCGCGCCAGCTTCATCCGGGTGCCCGCGCCGACCGGCCCCGCGTGCACGATCAGGTCGGCGAAGCAGCCGAACGGTTCGCGCACCTGCTCGAACGCCGCCGCGCTTCCGCCGACCATGACCGCGAGCGCGCCGCGGGTCGCGCCGGGGGCGCCGCCGCTGATCGGCGCGTCCACCAGTTCGATGCCGCGCTCGCCGCAGACCGCGCCCAGTTCTTCGGCGGTGCGGTCGCTGATCGTGGAGTGCACGGCGACCACGGTGCCCGGCGCGGCGGTCCGCAGCAGGCCCTCCGGTCCGGTGATCACCTCGCGCACCTGGGCGTCGTTCACCACGGTGATCGAGATGACGGTGGCTTTCCTGGCCAGTTCGGCGGCGGAGGAGACGGCGTCGGCTCCGGCGGCGAGGAACGGCTCGACCGCTTCGGGCCGCATATCGCACACCGTCAGCCCGCCCGGCCATTCCAGCAGCCGCTCGGCCATCGGCGCGCCCATGTTGCCGAGGCCGAGGAATCCGATGCGGGCGCTCATGATCGCACGATCTGTCCGCCGTCGACGTTGAAGATCTGCCCGGTGACCCAGCTCGCCTCGTCCGACAGCAGATACAGGCAGGCGCCGACGAGGTCCTGCGGGGTGCCCATCCGCTTGAGCGGCAGGCGTTTGACGATGTCGTCGACGATCACCTCCGGGGTGACCGACTTGGTGGCGTCGGTGTCGATCGGGCCCGGCGCGATGGCGTTGACCCGGATGTTCGACCCGCCGAGTTCGAAGGCCAGTTGCTGGGTCAGGCCGTTGATCCCGGTTTTGGCCAGCCCGTAGAAGCTGGAGTACAGCCACGCGGCGGTGGAGGACTGGTTGACGATGGATCCGCTGCGGCGCTCGGACATGTGCGGCCACACCGCGCGGGTCATGACGAGCGCGCCGTCCATGTTCACGCTCATGAACTTCTTGTAGTAATCCCACGGCACGGTCAGCAGCAGGTTCATCTTCATCTCGCCGTAGATGGCGGCATTGTTGACCAGGTGGTCGATGCCGCCGAACTCGGCGACGGTGAAATCGGCCAGCGCGGAGGCGGATTCGGGATCGGACACGTCGACCTGCCCGAACACCGCGGTGCCGCCGTCGGCGACGATCTTCTCGACCACCGCCGCGCCGCCTTCGGCGTTCTTGTCGGCGACGACGACGTTCGCGCCCTCGGCGGCCAGCGCCTGCGCGTAGGCGGCGCCGATGCCCTGCGCGGCGCCGGTGACGATGGCGGATCTTCCCGTGAAACGGGCCATGGAGTTCAGCTCCTCTGTGTTGTCCCGCGGCGGTCAGGCCGCGGTGGCGATGACTTTCGTCTCGAGGTACTCCTCGAAACCGGCGATGCCCATTTCACGGCCGAGGCCGGATTGCTTGTAACCGCCGAACGGGACGTCGGCGGAGTACCAGATGCCGCCGTTGACGCTCAGCGTTCCGGTGCGCACGCCTTCGGTGACGCGCCGGATGCGCTCGGGGTCGCTACCCCACACCGAGCCGGACAGGCCGTAGGGGGAGTCGTTGGCGATGCGGACGGCGTCCTCGTCGCCGTCGTGCGGGATGATCACCAGCACCGGACCGAAGATCTCCTCGCGGGCGACGGTCGAGCTGTTGGGCACGTCCGCGATCAACGTCGGCTGGACGAAGAATCCGCGCTCGCGGGCCGGCCGGCCGCCGCCGACCACGATCCGCCCGCCTTCGGCGCGCGCGATGTCGATATAGCGTTCCACTCTGGCGCGCTGACGTTCGGAGATCAGTGGCCCGCAGACCGTGCGGGGGTCGGCTGGGTCGCCCGGCTTCATCCCGCCGAGCGTGGCGGCCGCCGCCTGCACCGCCTGCTCGTAGGCGGCGCGTGGCACCAGCAGCCGGGTGGACAGCGCGCATCCCTGTCCGGCGTGCACGCACACCGAGAACGCCGCCACCGAGCAGGCCGCCGCGATGTCGGCGTCGTCGAGCACGATGAACGCCGATTTGCCACCCAGTTCGAGGAACGCCTTCTTCAGCGTCGCCGCGGCGCCGGTCATGACGGCGCGGCCGGTGGCGGTGGACCCGGTGAAGCTGATCATGTCGACGCGCGGGTCGGCGGTGAGCCGGGCGCCGAGCGTATGGTCGGCGGAGGTCACGATGTTCACCACGCCGGCGGGGATGTCGGTCTCCTCGGCGATGATCGCACCGACCGCCGCCGCGCACCACGGGGTGTCGGGAGCGGGTTTGAGCACGACGGTGTTCCCCGCGGCAAGGGCGGGGCCGAGTTTGGCGAAGTTAATCTGGTGCGGGAAGTTCCAGGGCGTGATCGCCCCGACCACGCCGATCGGCTCCCTGCGCAGTATCCGGCGGGTTTTGATGCCCATCGGCTCGGCCAGGCCGAGATCGGTTTCCCAGGCGTAGGTTTCGGGCAGCCCTGCCGCGTAGCCGAGGTCGGCGACCGGGCCTTCCAGCTGTGGGCCGCTCGTGAGCATCCGCGGCGCGCCGACCTCGGCGATCGTGATCTCGCGCAGTTCGTCGACGTGGTTTTCCAACGCGGTGCGCAACTGCGCGAGGCAGTGGGCGCGGAAGGCGTGATCGCGCGACCAGTCCGTCTCGTCGAACGCGGTGCGCGCGGCGTCGACGGCCGCGTCGAGATCGGCCGCGTTCGCGTCGGCGGCGAGGCCGAGGACCTCCTCGGTCGCCGGGTTCACCGTCGCGAAGACGCCGTCGGCGCCCTCGACCAGCTTGCCGCCGATCAGCAGGCGGGATCCGTCGGGCGGCAGAAGGCTGCTCATGGCTGACTCCGATACTGTCTGGACACGTGTACGGAATATAGTCTCGCGAAGTGATCGGTGGCAATAACAGGTTCTAACTCTGCCACCCTTGCCGTGAATGCGGAGCGCGATGGCTCGGCTCGCGTCGGCGCTCTCCGTCAGGATGGTCCGAGTCGGAGAGGTAGAACTGCCGTCGGGCGATTGTGGCGATCCGGCATTCGGTGGTAGTGTCCAGACACATGTCCAGCTATCTGTCTTCGCTCGGGTCGCCAGGCGGCGCCGCGTGGCGGAACGTGTTATCGGTTCGGGAGTGCGGGCGATGACGGCCGCGGTGGAGCCGCTGGTGTTCGATCCCTACGACTACTCCTTCCACGAGGATCCGTATCCGACCTATCGGCGGCTGCGGGAAGAAGCGCCGCTGTATCACAACCCGGATCTGGGGTTCTGGGCGTTGTCGCGGCATCCGGATGTGGTGGGGGCGTTCCGCGACAGCGTGCGGCTGTCGAGCGCCAACGGAGTGTCACTGGATCCGGCCGCGTGGGGGCCGCACGCGCACAGAACCATGTCGTTTCTGGCGATGGACGACCCGCGCCACATGCGGATGCGGCGATTGGTGTTCAAGGGATTCACGCCCAAACGCGTCGCGGAGATGGAAGACCGGATCCGGGAGCTGACGCTGTCGTATCTGGAACCCGCGTTGGCCGGCGCCGACTTCGACTGGATCGACGAGGTCGCGGGCAAGTTGCCGATGGACGTGATCTCCGAGTTGATGGGGGTCCCGGCCGAGGACCGGGTGGAGATCCGCCGATTGGCCGATCTGGTGGTCCATCGTGAGGACGGAGTGCTCGACATCCCGATGGCCGCCGTCGAGGCGTCGATCGAACTGCTCGGCTACTACACCGAGATGGTGGCCGAGCGCAGGCGCGCCCCGAAACAGGATCTGACCTCCGCCTTGCTCGACGCCGAGATCGGCGGTGACACGCTCAGCGACGAGGAGATCATCGGTTTCCTGTTCCTGATGGTCGTGGCCGGCAACGAGACCACCACCAAATTGCTCGGCAATGCCCTGTATTGGGGTGCGCGCAACCCGGCGGAGTACGCGAAGGTCGTCGCGGACGGGGACCTGGTCACCGACTGGGTGGAAGAGACCTTGCGCTACGACACCTCCAGCCAGATGATCGCCCGCACCGCGACCGAAGACCTGGCGTATCACGGCGGCGTGATTCCGGCGGGGGCGAAGGTGCTGTTGCTGATCGGTTCGGCCAACCGCGATCCGGCGGTGTTCGACGACGGCGACAGCTTCCGCATCGATCGTGCCGACAAGTCCGGGTTGGCCAGTTTCGGTGCGGGCGTGCATTTCTGCCTGGGTGCGCACCTGGCCCGTCTGGAGGCGACCGTCGCACTCACCGAATTCAGCTCGCGAGTGCGGTCCTACGACGTCCTGGAATCCGGGATCGCGCGCGTGCACTCGTCCAACGTGCGTGGCTTCGCACACCTACCCATCACCGTGGAGACCCGATAATGCCGAGATTCGCCCCCCATCCCGAGCGCAGGCCCGCGCTCGTCTCCGGCGCCTCCTCCGGGATCGGCGCGGCCACCGCCGTCGCCCTGGCCGAACTCGGCCATCCGGTGGCGCTCGGCGCGCGCCGCGTCGAGCAGTGCGCCGAACTGGCGGACAAGATCCGGGCCGACGGCGGCGAAGCGTTCGCCCACCGCCTCGATGTCACCGAGCCGGACTCGGTCGAGGAATTCGTGCGCGCCGCCGAGGACGCGCTCGGTCCCACCGAGATCCTGGTCTCCAGTGCGGGCGATATCGAGTTCGGGCAGGCACACGCGATGGATCCGGAGCGATTCGCCCGCCAGGTGCAGGTTCATCTCGTCGGCGCGCAGCGTCTCGTGCACCGGGTGCTGCCCGGCATGCTGCGCAGGCAGCGCGGCGACGTCGTGCTGATCAGTTCGGACTGTGCCTCCGAACCGCGTCCGCGCACGGGCGCCTACAGCGCCGCCAAGGCGGGGCTGGAAGCGATGGCCGCGCAGATGCGCATGGAACTCGAGGGCAGCGGCGTGCGCCTGTCGCAGGTCCGGCCCGGCCCCACCTTGACCGGCATGGGCATGGACTCCACGCCCGAAGTCGTCGGCCCGGTGCTGGAGGACTGGAAGGCGTGGGGGTTCGCCCGGCATCCGTACATGTTGCGCGCGAGCGACTTGGCCGCGGCGGTGGTCGCGGTGGTGTCCACGCCGCGCGGCTCGCACTTGGTGCTGGTCGAGGTGCAGCCCGAGGCGCCGATCCGGCCCCTGCCGGACGGCGTTGGACCGAACGAGCGATAAGGAGCCGTGATGCGAGTTCTGGCCGATCTGGATCTGTGTCAGGGCCATGCGGTGTGCCAGGACGAGGCGCCGGAGGCGTTCCACGTCCCCAAACGCGGCAAGGTCGAGATCCTGGACGCCGCCGCGCAGCCGCAGGCGCGGGATGAGGTGGAGCGCGCGGTGCGCTACTGCCCGACCCGAGCGTTGTCGATCGTCGCCGACGAGTGAGCGGAATTCGTCCCGGCGGTCCGTAGGCACGGCGAGCCGGGGCGAATACGATGAAGGCAAAACCGGAACGTGTTCTAATTCAGTCCCGCGGCCCGGCCCGGCACCTGCGGCGATGCCCGACGTCATGGAGAAGATCCGATGAGCACAACACACACAGGCAAGGCGGAGAGCGCCCTGCCCGCCAGGATCACCGGTGAACTGCTCGCCCGGCTGACCGGCCTGGTCGCCGCCGACGGTGACGCGGCTGTGTACGAGATGACCGAGGTCTACACCGGCGCGCCCGTCGGCGCGCTTCCGCAGTCCTCCCCGCAAGACGTGCTCGCCGCGTGCGCCGCCGCCCGCGCGGCCCAAGCGGAGTGGGCCGCGCTGCCGCTGCGGCAACGGCTGCGGGTGTTCGAACGGCTGCACGAGCTGATCCTCGGCGAAGTGGAGACCATCGCCGATCTCATCCAGATCGGGTGCGGCAAGACCCGGCGCATGGCCGTCGAGGAATCGTGCGACGTGCCCATGGTGATCAGCCATTACCTCAAGACCGCGCGGCGGGTGCTGCGCCCGAAGCGGCGCGGCGGCGCGATGCCGCTGATCACCTCATCGATCGAGCAGCACCGGCCCAAAGGGCTCGTCGCGGTGATCGCGCCGTGGAACTTCCCGTTCGCCATCGCACTGTCCGACGCCATGCCCGCGCTGATGGCGGGCAACGGCGTCGTGCTCAAGCCGGACAACAAGACCGCGCTGTGCGTGCTGTTCGGCGTCGAGCTGCTGCACCGCGCCGGGCTGCCCCGCGGCTTGGTCCAGGTGGTATGCGGTGAAGGACCCGACATCGGTCCGACCCTGATCGACAACGTCGACTTCGTCATGTTCACCGGGTCCACCGCCACCGGCCGTATCGTCGGCGAGCAGGCCGGCCGCAACCTCATCGGATGCAGTTTGGAACTGGGCGGCAAGAACCCGATGATCGTGCTCGCCGACGCGAACCTCGACGAGGTGATTCCCGGCGCGGTGTTCGCCGCGTTCGCCAACTCCGGGCAGGCGTGCATGCACATCGAGCGGATCTACGTGCACCGCGCCGTCCACGACGAGTTCCTGCGCCGGTTGGTCGCCGCGGCGGCGGAATTGAACGGAAAGATCGGCGGAACCTACGACTACACGCCGGAATTCGGTTCGCTGGTCTCCCCGCAGCACCTGGAGCGGGTCGCCGCCCATGTCGAGGACGCGCGGGCCAAAGGCGCCACCGTGCACGTCGGCGGGCAAGCGCGCCCCGATGTCGGTCCTGCGTTCTACGAGGCCACCGTGCTGACCGGGGTGACTCCCGAGATGACCCACGCGACGCTGGAGACCTTCGGCCCGGTGGTCACCGTGTACCCCTTCGACGACGAGCGGGAAGCGGTGCGCCTGGCCAACGCCACCGACTACGGATTGAACGCCAGCGTGTGGACGAAGGACCTGGCGCACGGCGAGCGGATCGCCGCGCAGTTGCAAGCGGGCAATATCAACATCAACGACGGTTTCGTGGCGACCTACGCCGCCAAGGGCACGCCGTCGGGTGGCGTGAAGCAGTCCGGCGTCGGCACCCGGCACGGCGACCAGGGCCTGTTGAAGTACACCGACACGGTGAACGTCGGCGTGTTGAAGAAGCAGGTGCTCGCCGCCCGCGCCGGTCAGCCCTATGACAAGCAGCTGAAGATGACCTTGATGTCGCTGCGGCTGATGCGCCGGACCAGGTTGCGCTGAGCGTGAGCCGATGCGCCCGCGGCGGTCCGAGATGTCGCTGATCCGGTAGCGTGCGGTACCTATGAGCCTTCGAGAAGTTCCGCTTCGCACCTTGTCCGGGGAACCGACGACCTTGGCCGAGTTGGTCGGCGACCGCGCCGTCCTGCTGGTCAACGTGGCGTCGAAATGCGGTCTGACGCCGCAGTACTCCGGCTTGGTCGAACTGCACGAGTCCTTCGGTCCGCGCGGTTTCAGCGTGGTCGGCGTGCCGTGCAACCAGTTCATGGGCCAGGAGCCGGGCACCGCGGAGGAGATCCAGCAGTTCTGTTCCACCACCTACGGCGTCGACTTCCCCTTGCTGGAGAAGACCGACGTCAACGGCGAGCAGCGCCACGCGCTCTACCAGCGCCTGGCCGACACCCCCGACGCCGAGGGCAACGCGGGCGACATCCAATGGAACTTCGAGAAGTTCCTCATCGACCGCGACGGCAAGGTGGCGGGCCGCTTCCGCCCTCGCACCACCCCCGACGCGCCGGAACTGATCGCCGCCATCGAATCCGTCCTCTGACCCCACGAGTGGCACACCACCGCGGCGAAACGCGAGCAGAGCGCTCGCTGGTGTGCCACTCGCGACGCGGTCAGGAGCGGCGGGTGAGGGGCTCGCGGAGGCCGAGGTGGGAGCGGAGGGTGGTTCCGGTGTATTCGGTGCGGTAGACGCCGCGCTCTTGGAGTTCGGGGACGAGCCAGTCCACGATTTCGTCGAGGCCGGTCGGCACCAGGTAGGGGGAGATGTTGAAGCCGTCGGTCGCGCCGTGGCGGACCCAGCGGGCCAATTCGTCGGCGACCTGGGCGGGGGTGCCCGCGAAACCGGAGCGTTCGGTGGAGGCGATGACGACTTCGCGCAGGGAGAGGTTCTGCGCTTCGGCCCTGGCACGCCATTCGCGGGCGATGGCGACCGGGTCCTGGCCGGAACGCGGCGCGCCCCGGGTCTCCGAGATCGGGCGTGGCTCGGGGTCGTCGGCGGGCAGCGGGCCGTCGGGGTCGAGATCGGACAGGTCGCGGCCCCAGATCTGGCCGGCCAGCGACAGCGCGGTCGCGCCGGTGTATTGGCCGTTCTTCACCCAGCGCACCTTTTCCTCGACCTCGGATTCCTTCTCGGCGAGGATGATCTGCGTGCCGGGCAGGATCCGGATGTCGTCCTCGGGGCGGCCCGCCGCACGCAGGCGCGCGCGGATGTCGTTCGCGAAGGCCAGCGCGTCGTCGAAATGCGTTCCGTGCCTGGAGAAGATGACATCGGCGTGCGCCGCCGCGAAATCGCGGCCCGCCGGTGAATCGCCCGCCTGGAAGATCACCGGATGGCCTTGGGCGCTGCGGGGCAGCGTGGGCGTGATCGTCACGTCGAAGTGCGGGCCGGTGCGCACGACCGGATGGATCGCCTCGGCGCGCGCCCACGACGGGCTCTGCTGCGAGGTCGCGATCGCGCCGTCGTCCCAGGCGTCCCAGATCGCGCGCACCGCGGCGACGAACTCCGCGGCGCGCTCGTAGCGCAGCGCGTGGTCGAGGAATCCGCCGCGCCGGAAGTTCGCGCCGGTCCACGCGTTGTCCGTGGTGACCGCGTTCCAGCCGGCCCGGCCGCCGGACAGCAGATCAAGTCCGCCGAGTTTGCGCGCCAGATCGGCTGGCTCGTTGTAGGTGGTGTTCTGGGTGGCCACCAGGCCGATGCGGTCGGTGATGCCCGCCAGCGCGGCCAGCTGGGTGATCGCGTCGGGGCGGCCCGCGATGTCCAGTTCCAGGATGGCGCCGTCCTGCTCGCGCAGGCGCAGGCCCTCGCCGAGGAAGAACGCGTCGAACAGGCCGCGCTCGGCGGTCTGCGCGACCCGGCGGAAGGTCTCGAAGTCGATCTGCGAGCCGCTGGAGGGGTCGGACCAGATCGTGGTGTGGTTCACGCCTTGGAAGAAGACGCCGAAGTGGACCTTGGCGTCGGGACGCGGGAAGTCGGTCACGGAAACGATCTCCTGACGATCAGCGGGTGGCCGCGTAGCGGTTGGCGGGTCGGTGCAGGCCGAGGTTGGCGCGCAGGGTCGAACCGGGAATCGGGCGGTGCGCGACGCCGGTGCGCAACAGCGCGGGGACGACCTCGCGCGCGAGCACGGGCAGATCCTCGTCGATCACGGCGAGGTGCAGCCGCACTCCGTCCAGGTGCGCGCTGAGTTCGGTCAGCAGATCGGTCAATTCCCCGGCCGAGCCGGAGAACGCCAGGCGGCCCGGCGAACCGGAGGATTCGCCGAATCGCTGCGCGGCGCGCGTGCCCGGAATATCCAAGGTCACTTCGACTTCGGCGAAGGCCAGGGCGTCCCCGCCGGAGCCACCCGCCACGGCCGCCGCGACGGAATCGGCGGCGACGAGCCGGACGTCGACCTCGCCTTCGGCGCCGAACACCACGGGCTGACCCTGGGGCGGCCGCGGCACGATCGCGGGTCCCTTCACCGAGAAGGTCTCGCCCTGGAAGTCGATGTAGTGCAGCTTGTTCCGGTCCAGGAAGCGGCCGCCGGCGTAGTCGCGGATCACCGCGTCGTCTTCCCACGAGTCCCACAGGCGACGGGCCACCTCGATCGAATCGCGTTGCTCGCGAGCCAGATCCGCGTCTTCCGACACCGGCCGGCGTCCCCAGGCGGCGGCGGCGCGTGGATCGGCGGCGCGTTCGGCGATCCAGCCGGCCCGCCCTCGCGAGGCGTAGTCCAGCGACGCCACCTGCGATGCCGTGTGGAACGGTTCGGCGTAGGTGGTGGCCACGGTGGGAACCAGGCCGATCGTGCTGGTCGTCGCCGCGACGAAGGCCGCTCGCGTCACCGCGTCGATGCGGCCGGGAATCTCGCGCTCCGGCAGGATCGAGTCGGCGAACGTGGCCAGGGTGAACCCGGCGTTCTCCGCGGCGGCCACCCGCCTGCGCACGGTCTGCGGGCTGAGCAGGCGGTCCGGCGCGTGTGCCGCCCGCCGCCACGCTTCGGGGCGGAACCCCTCCCCGTCCAGTTCTACACCGAGCGCGAAAACGCCCATCCCGCACCTTCTTTCATCCCGCGAACCAGGACGCGACGATCGGTGGCCCGAGCCGGGCACGATCCGGCTCGGGCCACCCGCGGCGCACCCGTTGCGAGCATGCGCGCGGCGGGCGGTCGATGGCGATGGTTTGCGTCGCGATGATTCGAAGGTTGTCGAACCGAGGGCAGGGCCTACCGCGCCGCGCGGGCCGCGAAAGCCGCCGCGAGCAGGACCGTGACCCCTTCGGCGACCGCCGTGCCGCCGAGCGCGTGTGCCGCACTGCTCACCGTGCTGCCCGCCAGACCCAGGAACAGCGATCCGAAACCGGCGATTCCGACCACGATGCCGAGTTGCACGTTGGTCACCAGAATGCCGCTCGCGTCGGCCGCCAGGCTCACCGGCACCTTGGCCAGCGTGCGGGTCATGAGCGGACTGAAGGCGATGCCGTTGCCCGCGCCGCACAGGCCGAGCAGGGTCAGGGCGAGCGGTCCCACCTCGGCGCCGTCGCGCAGCAGCGCGCCGAGGGCGACCATGCTCACCGCCCCGAGTACCAGGCCGAGCGGGATCATGGCCGGGTGGAACCGGGCCGGGACGCGCTCCCAGTTCAGGCTGGCGACGGCGAAGGTGACGCCGAGCGGGACGAACAGCAGGCCCGCGTGCAAGGCGCTGTAGCCGAGCGTGCTCTGCAGGTGGATCGCCATGACGAACATCCAGCCGCCGAAGGTCGCCATGATCACGAACAGCGCGACCGCGGCGAGCACCAAGCCGGGCGCGGTCAGCACCGGCCGCGCGAACAGGGGTTCACCGCCGCGGTTGGCGACGACTCGTTCGATCGCGACGAACAAGGCGAAGCCCAGCACACTGGCGGCCAGGGCGATCCAGGACCACAACGGCCAGTCCAGCTCGCGCCCCAGCACCAGCGGCAGCACCAGCAGCAGCACCGACGCGGTGAGCGCGGCCAGCCCCGGAAGGTCGAGCTTGCGCTCGAGCCGCTGGGCCGCCGAAGGCAGGATGCGCGGCGCCGCCGCGAGCAGCGCGACACCGATCGGCACGTTCACCAGGAACACGCCGCGCCAGCTGCTGCCGAACAGGTCGGCGTTGACGATCAGCCCGCCGAGGACCTGGCCTGCGACCATGCCGCCGGAGATGATGGCCGAGTACACGCTCAGCGCCCGCGCGCGGGCGGCGCCGGTGAAGGTGCGCTGGATGAGCGTCATGATCTGCGGCACCATGGCCGCCGCGCCGACGCCCTGGGCGAACCGGAAGGCGATCAGCGAGGTCTCGTTCCAGGCCAGACCGCAGGCCAGCGAGGCGAGGGTGAACAGCGCCAGTCCGGCGATGAACGCGCGGCGCTGGGTGAACCGGTCACCCAGCCGGGCGCCGGTGACCAGCAGGACGGCGTAGGCGATGACGTATCCGGCGACGATGAGCTGCAGTGCCGCGCCGCTGGTGTGCAGCGAAGCGCGGATGGAGGGAATGGCGACGTTGACGATGGAGGAATCGAGCACCGCCATGAACTGGCCGGTGAGGATGACGGCGAGGACGGCGAACGAACGGCGCGCTCCCAGCGCGGCCGGTGCGGACGCAGCCGCGGCGGGCGTCGTTGCCGCCGCCGCACCCGGCGATATGGTCTGTGTCATGCACTGAGCATGGGGTGCGCCGGGCACCGGTAACAGGAGCCCGTTGACACTGGTACCGGCAGCACCAGTCTGAGCGTGCGGCACAACGGAGTACCGGGTACTTTTCAGACATTCCTGGCATCGTGTCCAATATCACAGACCTGCGCGACGGCTATCATCTGCCCGAAGTACTTAGTCGAGCTAACGTGTTCATGAAAGCGCGTTCAAGGACCAAAGGAGGTCGTCGTGGCGCCCGAAACACGCGGGGAGCGGCTCAAGCGCCGTATCTCCCGGCTGTATGCCGAAAACGACGACATCCGCAACGCCATACCGCGGGCGGAGGTCGCCGCGAAGATTCGCGAGCCCGGAGCCGGACTCGCCCAGATCGTCGAGACGGTCATGGTCGGCTACGCCGACCGGCCCGCCCTCGGCCGGCGCGCGACCGAACTGCGCACCGACGAGACCGGCCGCACCACCGCGACCCTGCTGCCGCGGTTCGACACCATCACCTACGGCGAGCTGTGGGAGCGCGTGCGCGCGGTGGCCGCCGCGTGGCACGGTGACGCCGGCACACCGCTGCGGGCCGGCGACTTCGTGGGCATCCTGGGCTTCACCAGCAGTGACTACACCACCCTCGACCTGGCCTGCATCCACCTCGGCCTGGTCGCGGTCCCCATGCAATCCAGCGCCCCGGTCGCCCAGCTCGCCGCGATCGCGGCGGAGACCGAGCCGCGGGTGCTCGCGGCGACGCCGGAGCTGCTCGACGCCGCGGTGACGTGCGCGCTGTCGGACTCCGGGCCGCAACGGCTGGTCGTCTTCGACTACCACCCCGGAGACGACGACCAGCGCGCGGCCTTCGACGCGGCTCGCGCGCGGCTGGCCGCGGCGGGCAGCCCGGTGCGCGTCGAATCGCTCGACGAGGTGCTGGCGCGCGGCCGGTCGCTGCCCCCTGCGCCGCTGTTCGTCGCGGAGCCGGGTACGGACCCGCTGGCTTTGCTGATCTACACCTCGGGAAGCACCGGCACGCCGAAAGGCGCGATGTACGGCCAGCGGCTGGTCGCCAGGGGATGGGCGAACCGGCCCGAGGTCGCCGCGATCAACTTCAATTACATGCCGATGAGCCATGTGGCCGGGCGCGGATCGCTGACCGGCGTGCTGGCGCGCGGCGGCACCGCCTACTTCGCGGCCGAGAGCGACATGTCGACGCTGTTCGAGGACATCGCGCTGGCCCGCCCGACCGAGCTGTTCTTCGTTCCGCGGGTGTGCGACATGATCTTCCAGCGCTTCCGCAGCGAAGTCGACCGGCGCGACGGGCCCGGCGTGGACCGGGCCGCGCTGGAAACGCAGGTGAAAACCGAACTGCGCGAACATTTCCTGGGCGGTCGCCTGGTCACCGCGATCTGCGGGAGCGCTCCGGTGTCGGCGGAGATGAAATCGTTCATCGAGTCGGTGCTGGATCTGGAGCTGCACGACGGCTACGGGTCCACCGAAGCGGGCGGTGTGGTCGTCATCGACGAACGGGTGCAGCGGCCGCCGGTGCTCGACTACAAGCTCGTCGACGTCCCCGAGCTCGGCTACTTCCGGACCGACAAACCGCATCCGCGCGGCGAGCTGCTGTTGAAGAGCACCACCTTGATCTCCGGCTACTACAAGCGGCCCGAGATCACGGCCGAGGTCTTCGACTCCGACGGCTTCTACAAGACCGGTGACATCGTCGCCGAACTCGCCCCGGATCGCCTGGTCTACGTCGATCGGCGCAACAACGTGCTGAAACTGTCCCAGGGCGAATTCGTCGCGGTTTCGCGCCTGGAGTCGGTCTACGCGACCAGTCCGCTGATCCGGCAGATCTTCGTCTACGGCAGCAGCGAACGCGCCTACCTGCTCGCCGTGATCGTGCCCACCGAGGACGTGCTGGCCTGGGGTGACCCCGAGAAGATGAAGACCGCGCTGAGCGAGTCGCTGCGACAGCTCGCCAAGGACGCCGAACTGCAGTCCTACGAGATCCCGCGCGAATTCCTCATCGAGCCGGAGCCGTTCACCACCGGCAACGGGTTGCTCAGCGGCATCGGAAAGCTGCTGCGCCCCAAGCTGAAAGAACGCTACGAGCCGCGTTTGCAGGAACTGTACGCCGAGCTGGCGGCCGGGCAGGCGAACGAACTGCTCGACCTGCGCCGCACCGCGGACGATCTGCCCGTGCTGGAGACGGTGAGCCGCGCGGCGAAGGCCGTACTCGGCTGCGCGGACACCGATCTGCGTCCCGACGCCCACTTCGGCGATCTCGGCGGTGACTCGCTCTCGGCGCTGTCGCTGTCGAACCTGCTGCACGAGATCTTCGAGATCGAGGTGCCGGTGTCGGTGGTGATCAGCCCGGCCAACGGCCTGCGCGAGGTGGCCGGATACATCGAGGCCGAGCGCGCTTCCGGCACGCGGGGCGCCACGTACGCCGCGGTGCACGGCGCCGGAACCCAGGTCCGCGCCGCCGATCTGACGTTGGACAAGTTCCTCGACGCCCCCACGATCGCCGAGGCGCCGACCCTGCCGCGTCCCGCCGCGACGGCGCGCACGGTGCTGCTGACCGGCGCGAACGGCTACCTCGGCCGTTTCCTGTGCCTGGAGTGGCTGCGGCGGATGCACGACAGCGCGGGCACCCTGATCTGCCTGGTCCGGGGTTCGGACGCGGCCGCAGCGCGCAAGCGTCTCGAGGGCGCCTTCGACTCCGGGGATCCCGCTCTGCTCCAGGAGTTCCAGGAGCTGGCCGCCGCGCATCTGGAGGTGATCCCCGGCGATATCGGTGAGCCGAACCTCGGCCTCGACGACCGGACGTGGCAGCGTCTGGCCGACCGTGTCGACGTGATCGTGCATCCCGCCGCGCTGGTCAACCACGTGCTGCCGTACCGGCAGCTGTGGGGCCCCAACGTGGTCGGCACCGCCGAGCTGATCCGTCTGGCCCTGACCACGCGGCTCAAGCCCTTCACCTATCTGTCCACCGTCGCCGTGGCCACGCAGATCGACCCGGCCGTCTTCGCCGAGGACGGCGACATCCGCGAGATCAGCGCGGTGCGCGCGGTGGACGACAGCTACGCCAACGGCTACGGCAACAGCAAGTGGGCGGGCGAGGTGCTGCTGCGCGAGGCCAACGACCTGTGCGGCCTGCCGGTCGCGGTGTTCCGCTCGGACATGATCCTCGCCGACCGGCGCTACGCCGGTCAGCTCAACGTGCCGGACATCTTCACCCGGTTGCTGCTGAGCCTGCTGCTGACCGGGATCGCGCCGTTCTCCTTCTACCGCACCGACGCCGACGGCAACCGCGGGCGTGCCCACTACGACGGACTGCCCGCCGATTTCACCGCCGAGGCGATCACCACGCTCGGCGCGGCGACCGGGACGGGTTTCCACAGTTACGACGTGCTCAACCCGCACGACGACGGCCGCTCGCTCGACGAGTTCGTCGACTGGCTGATCGACGCGGGCCATCGCATCGAGCGGATCGCCGACTACGACGAGTGGGTCACCCGATTCGAGACCGCGCTGCGGGCGCTACCGGACGGACAGCGTCAGGCGTCGGTGCTGCCGTTGCTGCACGCCTATCGGCGACCGGCCCCGGCCGTTCGCGGCTCGGCTCTGCCCGCGGAGAAATTCCGGGCCGCCGTCCGAGCCGCGAAAATCGGCGCCGATCATGATATTCCGCAGATCTCGCGGGAGCTCATCGAGAAATACGTCGCCGACCTGCGGGTGCGGGGCTTGCTGTAGGAGCTAGGAGGGCCTCGGCACGGCATCCAGCAGGGCGTTGCCGATCCGTTCGGCTTGGACCAGCACGTTCGTCTGCGCCGAGATGTAGTCGCCGATGCCTTCGTCCTGGGCGGCCCGCAGATACGGCGGCAACGGCTGCTGGATCTCGGTGCGGATGACGTTGTCCAGCAGCGATTCCATCTCGCCGCGCAGCGGATTCCCCGTCGCGGCCTGGTTGTCGAGTTCGAGCCTGCCGCCGTCGGTGCTGTAGTCGTAGAGTTCGAATTCCTGTCCGGCCGCAGGGTCGATCTGGATGCGGCCGTGCACCCAATGGGAATAGGAGGCGAACTTCGCCTCCGGGGTGCGCACCATCGCGACGTGGCCCGGGGCGTCCTGGTTGAACAGCATCGCCGCTTCCTCGATCGAAGCCTCGTCGGTGGTGTGGGCGACCCACGGCCTGCCCGCGGCCGCCGGGTTGCGGCAGAGTGCGGCGATATCCAGACGCCCGCTGAGATGTTCGTAGCGCCCGTCGCCGCGCCACTGGTCGCCACCGGTGCCGATGGTGAGCAGCAGGGGAGTGAAATCGACACTGGAGGTCAACTGGTCTCTGGTGCTCGTCCCGTTCACCGGGCTCAGGTAGCCGCGCGGGTCGTGGACGTAGAGCGGGACGCGCAGCGCCTCGTCGTAGGCGGCGCCGCCTTTGCCGTGCAGACCGTGGGAGCCCGCGTAATCGCCGTGGTCTGAGGTGAAGACGACGACCGTGTTGGCGGCCACGTCGGGACGCGACTGCAAGGTGTCGAGCACGCGGCCGATCTGGATGTCGACCTGCTGCTGCGCCCACAGATACAGGTTGCGCATCTCGATCCAGGACTGCACGGCCTCCGGCGTTCCGTAGGGCGCCGCCCCGAACGCCACCGCCGAGACCTCGACCAGCGCCATCTGCAGGCGGGGTTTGCGCGACAGTTGTTCGAGCGACTCGAAGTTGGGCGGCAGTTCGTTCATCCAGCGCGGGATGTCGGCGTTGAACTGGTCGCGCCGGGTCCAGCGCGGCCACCACTGGATGTCGTGCGGGTTGACCAGCGACACCGTCGTGCACCATGGCGCGCTGCCGGAATCGTTGTGGAACCAGTCGGCGAATTGGTCGACGATCTTCGGATCCGCCTGCAGCCCTTGACCCGGCGCGCCGTTCGGCGAGGGATAGGTGCCGCCGTGGAAACCGTAGGCCTCCAGCGCCCCCGGGGTGCGGTCCGGGTAGCTGCCGAGATGCCATTTGCCCCAGTACGTGGTGTCGTAACCGTGGTCGCGCAGTATGGAGCCCCAGGTCGGGAACAGGGGCGACAGCGTCGACTCCGACACGACCATGACCCCGGTCTGCTGGGCGTAGAGGCCGGTCAGCAGGCAACCGCGAGCAGGCGTGCAATCGTTGGCCGCGGTGTAGTGATTCTCGAACGACACACTGCCCCGGCGGATCCGTGCGATATTCGGCAGGACGGTGTCCAGCGTCTGCTGATCGGGAAACCACACGGGTGTGCGCATCTCGTCCACGATGATGACCAGGATGTTCGGCTTGTCCGGATCGGTGTCCGCTCGGGCCTTGCCCGGCGCGGCGACGGTCGAGACGGCAGCCGCGGCCGTGGCCGAAGTGGCGGCACTGGTCAGAAATCCCCTGCGAGTGAACGAGCTCGGCAATGTTCCTCCACGAATGAGTGCTGTCGGTCGAATGGAACGCGGAGAATCTTCGGTGCTCGTACCGTAGCGCCGTCCGGCGCGCGTCACCCCCACTCCGGGCGCGGACACGCCGCCACGTCCTGCCCGCGCCCAGCACGGCGTTCGAGCGCGGATCGGCCCGTCGCGGCCGAGCGTCCGAAGGCCGCGGCAGCGAATCACCCGGTCGATCACAAGGGCTGATTCCTGCCAGCGAGGCAGGGCGGCGGTGGCGATGATCGTGCGCATGACAGCTGATGTGATGAGCACCCTGAGGGCCTTCTACGCGGCGGAGGCGGCGTATCTCAGCGACGAGTCCGGGGTCGTGGTCTACAGCAAGGGTCGTCTGCGTGCGCGCCGCACCGGTCGGATACTGGAAACCTCGCTCCTGCAATGGATCAGCTTCCGGGACGGCCTGATCACCGAGTTCCGGCCCTACTACCACGACACTGCGGCGGTGCTGGCCGTTCTGGCCGAAGGTCCGGCTCACCGACCGTGCCCACCCGGCGCGTCGAGCGATCGACGTCACCGCTTCGGCTCGGCCGCCGGCGGCGGCGCATCGAACCGGGACGGTATCGCAGCGTCACTCGTGACTCTGCGACGATGGACCCGGAAATCCGTCGCTGCGACGGGAGCTGTCGCACAGAAACGTAGGTGACTGCCAATGCCGAAGATCGTGTTGTTCGGCGCCACCGGGTACACCGGCCGCCTGACCGCGGAAGCCCTCATCGCCCGTGGCGCGGCGCCCGTGCTGGCCGCCCGCGACGCGACCGCCGTCGAGAAGTTGGCCGCCGACCTCGGTGGCGCGCAGACCGCGGTGGCGGACGTGACCGACCCCGGATCGGTACGGGCACTGCTGGGGAGGGGCGACGTGCTGGTGACGACGGTCGGCCCGTTCCTGCGTTACGGCGGGCCCGCACTGGCGGCGGCCTTGGCGGCGGGCGCGCACTACTTCGATTCCACGGGCGAGGGCCCGTTCATTCGCGGTGTGTTCGACCGCGACGAGCAGGCGCGCGAAGCCGGAGTGGGCCTGCTGTCCGCGTTCGGGTTCGATTACGTGCCGGGCAATCTCGCCGCCGCGCTCGCCTTGCGTGAAGCGCCGGAGGCCGTTCGTGCGGACATCGGCTACTTCATGGCCAGCCCGGGCACCAGCGGCGGCACCCGCGCCTCCATGGCCGGAATGCTGTTCGAACCTGGTTTCGCCCTCCGCGGTGGCCGTGTCGTGCCCGAGCGGGCCGGCGCGCGGATTCGCACCTTCCGCGTCGCGGGCCGCCCGCGGACCGGAGTGTCGATTCCGGCCTCGGAACACCTAGCCCTCAACCGTTCCCACCCGCGGCTGCGGGAGGCCGACGTCTTCCTCGGCCTGCCCTCGGCGGCGGCTCGCGGCCTGCAGGCCGGTTCGGTGCTCACCGGCGCCGTAGCACGAGTCGAGCCGGTGAAACGGCTGGCCGAGGGCCTGCTCGAACGCGTCGTGCAGGGCTCGACCGGCGGCCCGACGCCGCGGTCGCGGGCGCGCACCCGCTCGTGGGCGGTCGCCGAGGCATTCGACGACACCGGGCGCGTCCTGGCGTCGGTGACGCTGACCGGAGGCGACCCCTACGACTTCACCGCCGCGATCCTCACCTGGGGCGCGCAGACCGCGCTGGACGGCGGCCTGCTGGCCACCGGTGCGCTCGGCCCGGTCGACGCGTTCGGCCTCGACGCGCTCACCGCGGGCGCGGCCGACGCGGGGTTCAGCCGGTAACCGGCCTCTCCCGCGACCGATCCACATTCCGGTGCGGCGGGACTCGGAAGCGACAGACGGGAGCTAGTCGACGACGGGTTGCCCGCGTTTCACCCGGCGATGGAGGGTCAGCAGGAGATGGTCGAAGCGGGTGCGTTGCTGAACGAGCGCGCCACCCATCGCGACGACATCGGCGACGAGCTGCTCGGACAGCGTGCGGATCTTGATGTTGGTTTCCTGCGAGCGCCAGCGCAGCACCCGGAACGCCTGATCGGCGTTGACGCCGTAGACGAACATCACCACGCCCTTGGCCTGTTCGATCACCGCGCGGGCGTCGATCACGTCCGGTAGCAGATCGTCCAGGGCTTCCTGCCGGTTGTCTTCGAGCGTCTCGGTGACATCGATGAGGTAACCGGCGGAACCCGCTACGGCGCCATCCTCGTCGAACAGCTGGTCGCCGATGACGATGACGTCGTGCGTCTCGTTCTCGGTGTCGATGATCCGGTGGCGGGTGCAGAACGGCGATGCGGTCTCGACGGCGTCGGCGAGCGCCTGGGCTACCCGCTCGCGGTCGTCGGGGTGCAGGTGGCGCTGCAGCAGTTCGGCGGACGGCTCGGCCTCTCCTGGTGCGTACCCGTAGATCGCGGCGGCGTCGTCGGACCATTCCCAGCGTTGGTCGGCGAACCAGAATCGGAAGCTGCCGATATCCGGGCAACCACCGAGCATCTTGCGCGCAGTGTCCTGCGCGCACTGTCCCATCTCTGTCACCGGTCCAGTATGGCGCGGAAACAAGCCCAGGTCAGGCGGGAGGATGGCGCTGAGCGCCCGACCGGCGACGCCACATCGCCCTGATCCGGGACAAAAGTGAAACGGGAATCGTCGCGAACTCCATGTCTTCGGTGGCGAGCGAGCCATGTAGGTGGTGCGGCAGCCGCGTCGGCCGAAGGCGAATTCATCGACGATCTGATGCCGGGAACCGGTCGTTCGCAGTGGAGCCCCGTGGTCGCGGAGGGCTAGCGTCGACAGTGTCGCAGCTGACGATCCGGGCGCTCGCGGTCGACTTCCTCCCGCGCCTCGGAGCAGGGCGACACGACTCGAAAGCCCGCACGTGGCCGTGCGGGTTCCCGACGACGGAGAACAGAACCATGTCGAAGATCCTTTTCGTGATGACCGGAGCCGACCACTGGACGCTGGCCGACGGAACCGAGCACCCGACCGGCTTCTGGGCCGAGGAATTCGTGGTGCCGTTCGAGAAACTGAAGGGGGCGGGACACCAGATCGTGGTGGCCACGCCCGGCGGCGTCGTGCCGAGCGTGGACAAGGGCAGCCTCGCGCCCGAGGTGAACGACGGCCAGGAGACCGCCGACCATCGAGCGCGGGTGATCGCCACGAGCACCGAATTGAACAACCCCGTCGAACTGGCGAAGGTGGATCTCGCCGACTACGCGGCGGTGTTCTACCCCGGCGGGCACGGACCGATGGAAGATCTCGCGGTCGACGCCGACTCCGGTCGGCTGCTCGCCGCCATCCTGGCATCCGGCAAGCCGCTGGCGGTGGTGTGCCACGGGCCCGCGGCGCTGCTCGCCGTCGAGGGGGAGGGCGGCGCGAACCCGTTCGGGAGCTATACCCTGACCGGCTTCACCAATGCCGAAGAGACCCAGGCGGGTCTCGCGGACAAGGCCCCGTGGTTGTTGCAGGATCGGCTGGTCGAGATCGGCGCCGACTTCCGGGAGGCCGATCCGTGGACCCCCAACGTAGTGGTGGACCGCACGCTGATCACCGGCCAGAACCCGGCCTCTTCCGCGGGTGTGGCCGACGAACTGCTGAAAACGCTGGGTTGACCACGGGCACCCGTCCGCCCGATCGCTGCCGGTGAAGCGCTGATCGCCTCGCCGCGTTCGTCGGCGGCTCGGGCGAGGGTGGAACAGATCCGCGCCGTCGTCCTCGGGTCGGCGGCACTCCACCGTGTTGACACGCGAAGCCACGCTTCCTAGTATCTTCCTCAACGAAGAAACATCTTCTAAGAAGAAACATCTTCGATGTAGATGATGCTGAGGGAGAGGCTTTCGTGATGACATCGGCCAGTACCGGGACCGAACCGACCGTGTCCCCCGGAACGCGGCGGCGCACCGTCGCCCGAGTCGTGGGGGTCGCCGCGCTGGCGGCCGCGGTCGGCGTCGGCGGTGGTTACTTGTGGCTGGATCGGACCTCGGATGTCCGCGATGCCGGAGTCGCGGCGTGCGTGGACGTCGTCGCCGACGGCGGCAGCGCCGATGACCTGCGGGCCGTCTGCGCGACCATCGCCACCATGACCGCGGCCTGGGACCGCAACGACGCCGACGCGTTCGGCGCGAGCTTCACCGAAAACGCCACCTACACCACGTTTCTCGGCACCCACTACGCGGGCCGCCGGGATCTGACCGAGGCGCACCGCGCCCTGTTCTCGGGATTCCTGAAGGGCACCGAACTCGCCGACTCCTTCCTCGGGGTGCGCTTCTTCGGCGCCGACGTCGCGATCGTCACCAGCCGGGGTGATCGCTACGAAGGCGATCGCCCGGCGAAGTTGGCCAAGACGCAGACCTACACGGTGGTGCGGGAGACCGACGGTCGCTGGCGGATCGCCAGTTTCCACAACACCAAGCGGCAGCCGGTCATGGAGCGCATCTCGTTCCTGTTCGACCCGGCCACCGAGCCGGAGGCCGAACGGTGAGAGCGCTGGTGACCGGCGCCGGCGCGGGGATCGGACGTGCCTTCGCGACATCTCTCGCGGCACAGGGCTATTCGGTGACGGCCGTAGCGCGTGGCGCCGACGGTCTGGACGCGCTGATCGCCGAACTCGGTGACGGACACGACCGCATCGCCGCCGATCTCGGCACCGAAGACGGCCTGTCGGCAGTCGCGGAACGGCTGCGCGGCGGCGGCTACACGCTGCTGGTCAACAATGCCGGGATCGCCGCGCACGGTGATTTCACCGCGGTCGGGCTCGAAGCGTCGATCGCCACCTTGGACGTGAATTGCCGGGCGGTGGTCGTGCTGGCCCACGCTTTCCTCGGCGCGGCCACCGCAGGCAGCGTCCTGGTGAACGTGTCCTCCACCCTCGGGCACACACCGAAACCCGGCCTTGCCGTCTACAGCGCTACCAAATCGTTCGTCACGTCCTTGTCCGAAACGCTGTGGCACGAGCAGCGGACGCGGGGCGTGCGGGTGCTTGCCCTGTGCCCCGGCGTCACCGCCACCGCCTCGCAGACCGCCACCGACGTGCCGCCCTGGCTGGTCCAAACCCCCGAGCAGGTGGTGGACCGTGCGCGCAAAGCGCTGTCGGGCAGAACTGGCGCCGTCGTGTTCACCAGCCCGCACAATCGGGCGCTCGTCGCCGCATCGCGGTTGCTTCCCCGCCGGGCCACCTTGGCCCTGCTGGCCGAATAGAAGGAGACCGAAATGACCACCACCACCGACATCGACGCCATCCGCGCCCTCATCGAGCGCAGCACGCAGGCATGGGACAGCGGCGACGGCGCCGCCTACGGCGCCTGCTTCACCGCCGACGCCACCGACATCACCTATGTCGGCACGGTCTACCACGGCGGCGAGGAGATCGGCCGCGCGCACCAGGCGCTGTTCGACAGCTTCCTGAAGGGCACGCGCCTGACCGTCGAGATCCTCGACATCCGCCGCTACGGCACGGATACCGCCGTCGTCGTGACGCGCGGCGAATCCTCGAAGCGGCCGCCGCGCAAGCTCGGAAAGCTCGCCACCTACACCGTCGTCCGCGCCACCGACGGACAGTGGCGCATCGCGGCCGTGCAGAAAACCCGGCGCAAGCCGCTGATGGAGGCGGTGTCCTTCCTGTCCCAGCCCGCCACCCGGCCGGCCGCGCACTGATGGCCGCCATCGCGGTCCTAGGCGCGACCGGACGCACCGGGCGCATGGTCGTCGACCGGGCGCTGGCCCGAGGACATCACGTCACCGCGATCGTCCGCCCGGCCACCACCGCGGCGCTCGCGCACGGCCCCACCGTGGTCACGGCCGATCCATGCGTACCAGGAGCGTTGACCGGACTGTTCGAGACCACGACGCGGTGATCTCCGCGCTCGGTGCGACCGGGCGCGGTCCCACCACGGTGTATTCCGCCGCCACCGCCCAGATCGTCGCCGCCATGCGTCCGGGCGGACGAGTTCTCGTGATCTCCTCCGCGGCGCTGGATGTCCCGGCCGACGCGGGAACGGGCGCCAGGATGCTCGCCGCCGTCCTGCGCGGGGCCATGCGGCACGTCTACTCGGACATGGCGCGCATGGAAGATCTGCTCGCACACAGTGGTCTGCGCTGGACCGCGGTCCGGCCCTCGGGACTGACCGATGCGCCTGCCTGCGGCAGTCCCCGTATCTCGCCGGGGGCGAACAGCAAGGTCGGCCCGCGCACGTCACGTGCCGACCTCGCCGACTATCTCCTCGACGCCGTCGACGACCCGCACACCTACCGGTCCGTCATCGCCGTCTCGTCCTGATCGCCTCCTCGGGATCCCTTCCGCGTCGCAAGGGCGCACCGGGTGACCGCTCGGTCGGCACCGACGTGCTGGAGGTGTCCCGCCGTGGTGGGTGCACGGCGCTCGCAGCGTCACCCGGCCATCGCCAGAGGGCGCCCCGCTATTCGATCGCCTTGGTGACGATGTCGTCGGCGAGGGGAGCGACCGCTGCGATGATCTCGGCCGTTACCGCGGGGTGGGCACCGGCGGCACGGAGAGCCTCGGTCAAGTGTTCGGCGACGCGATCGAAGTGGTGGCGGGTTATCCCACGACCTTGGTGGATCTGCTTCATTCCCGGCCCCCGGTACGGCGCGGGTCCGCCCAACGCGGCGGCGAAGAACTCGACTTGGCGACCCTGCACTCGCGGCAGGTTGACGCCGGTGAAGAACGGCGCCAGTTCATCGTCGGCCATGATGCGGGCATAGAGGTCCGCTACGACGACCTCGAGCGCGGCGTGGCCTCCGACTCGCTCGTACAGGGTGCCGTCGCAGGGCGTTACCGATGTTGTTTCCACGGGGGCTCCTCGAATCGCGGGCATTCGCCCCACTGAGGATACGAGATCTTTCAGCAACTTCGGTGACTATTTCACCACTTCATTGTATTGCATGGCCGAAGAATATTCAGTCACATAGTTGCCCGAAGGCGGCACGCCGCCCGCGACGTCGTGATCCGAAACCGAGCCCGAATCGGCGCGGACACGCCCGAAGGATTCGGTGTACCGGGCGGTTTCGTGGCTTCGGGTGGAGTGGCGGGTTGACCCGGTCCGCGCGGGCGGGCATGGTGGCCCGGTGGGTCAGGAAGAGGTTCGCCACGGGGTGGCGATGTCCAACCTCGAGCAGCCGCTGTTCGACGGGGCAGAGGCGACCAAGCGCGACCTGGTGGACTATCTCGAGGCGGTCGGGGAGCGGCTGGTGCCGGCAGTGCGGGGCCGGCCGATGTCGGTCGTGCGGATCCGGCCGGGGCAAGACGCCTTCATGCAGAAGAACTTGCCGAAATACACGCCGGAGTGGGTTCGGCGGGTGACGGTGTGGGCCGAGAGCTCGCGGCGGGAGATCTCCTACGCCTTGTGCGACGACGTGCGCACCCTTCTGTGGTTCGGCAATCAGCGTGCCGTGGAGTACCACCCCACGCTTCTGCTCGCCGACCACACGCTCGGTCCGACGCATCTGGTGCTCGACCTCGATCCGTCACCGGGGCAGACGTTCGGGCACGCCGCGCAGGCCGCGGAACTGATCCGCGCGGCACTGGCGAACGACGGATTGGCGGGCGCGGTGAAGACCAGTGGGGCCAAGGGCGTGCACGTTTTCGTGCCGGTGGAGCCGGGCACACCCGTGGACGACGCGGCCGCCGCCACCCGCGCGATCGCGGCCAGGGCCGAACGCCTCGATCCTGGCCTCGGGACCACGGCGTTCATCAAGGAAGACCGCGAGGGCAAAGTCTTCCTCGACTCGACGCGCGCGGGTGGCGCGACCGTGGTCGCGGCTTACAGTCCGCGGATCCGTCCCGGCACCCCGGTCTCCTTCCCCCTCGCGTGGTCGGAGCTCCACGACGTGACGCCGACCGATTTCACCCTGCGCACGGCGCTCGACCGGCTGGCGGACCGGGATCCTTGGCGGACCGAAATGCCCGCACCGCAACGGCTTCCGGACGACCTGATCGCCGAAGGGCACACCATCCCGGTAGCCCGGGTGCAAGCGATGCACGAGGGCAAGCGGCGCGCCCGCGCCCGCCGCGCGGCCGAGACGCCGCCGAACAGCTGACGCGCATCGATCACCTCACCTGCGTCCTCCGCAGCGCCCTCGCGTGCTCATCACACGGATCGGCAGCTGTCCTGTCGAGATATCGATCTCAGCGCGCTGAACCTGATCGGGATGTCGGGACCGCTCACCCCGGGGCAGTTGGCGGACCGGCTCGGGGTCGGTCGCGGCGGCGCTGTCACCACGGTGGTCGACCGACTGGAGCGGGCGGGGTACGTGCGGCGGCGTCGCGATGTGGAAGACCGGCGGCGGGTGCGGGTGGAACTCGTCGCGGTACGGGCGGAGGTGGCGGTGGCTCCGCTGTCCGGGGAACTCGCCGCGCTCGGCGCGGATCTGCCGCAGGACGACGCGGCACTGCTGACACTGCTGACTTTCGTGCGCGGCGTCAATGCCGCGCTGGTTCGCGCGACGGGCCGGGTCGCCGACGCGCACGCTGTCTGAACCGCCGTCGAATTGACACTTCCGGAAATGAGAATGATATTCTCATGTTGGTGCTGCCATGACAGGAGAAGAGGGCCGACATGCTGTTCGAGTTCGACGCCGACCAGCGACTATTGCGCGAGACGGCGCGTGAGGTCACCGCGAAGCAGTGCCCACCCGCTCTGATCCGTGACCTCGTGGACAAGGACCTCGAACCCGGCCCGCTGTGGCAGACGTACGTGGACATCGGCTGGACGGAACTGACGGACCCGGCCCTGAGCGTCGAATTGGCCATCGTGCTCGAAGAACTGGGACGCGCCGCCGACCCGACTCCTTTCCTGGCGTCGATGTCCCAGTTCGCGCCCCTCGTTCCGGGGACGGCTCGGATCGAACGACCCTGTGCGGCAGTGTATTCCGGCGTCATGGCCAGACGTGACGGCACGGGTTGGCGGTTGGACGGCACCGCGCGCGATGTGCTCGACGGCGACCGTGCGGAGCGGCTGGCCGTGGTGACCGATGCCGGTGTGTTCGTCGTCGCGGCCGCGGCGGTGACCGCGCGCCGCACGCCGGTCTTCGATCCGGTGCTGCACGTCGCGGAGGTCGGCTTCGCCGATGTGCGAGTCACCGACGCCGACCGCAGCGAGATCGATCCGGCGCGCGCGCGTCAGCACGCGCTCACCGGGCTCGCGCTCACCACCGTCGGCGCCTGCCAGCGCATCCTCGATCTGGCCCTCGACCATGTGCGCGGCCGCCGCCAATTCGGCACGACCATCGGATCGTTCCAAGCGGTGCAGCACAAGGCGGCCGATATGCACATCGCGATCGAGCGCGCCCGCGCACTGGGATTCTTCGCCGCGCTGTGCCTGGCCGCCGACGACCCGCGGCGGCGGATGGCGGCGTCCATGGCCAAGGCCGCCGCGGGGGAGTGTCAGGCGCTGGTCTTCCGTCACGGTCTCCAACTGTTCGGCGCCATGGGCTTCACCTGGGAGAACGACCTACAGTTCGCGCTCAAGCGGGCCAAGGCGGGCGAGCTGATGCTCGGCGGCGCGGCCGAGCACCGGGCGCTGATCGCCGAGGAGTACCGTGCGGCTCACCTTTGATCCCGTCGTCGAGGCGTTCCGCGCCGAGTTCGTCGCCTTTCTCACCGAACACCTCCCGAGCGAAGCCGAGGCCGCGGAGCGCTCCCGCTCCAGCGCGCACGTGCCGCACTGGGCGCGCCGCTGGCAACGTCTGCTGTTCGACAACGGCTGGCTGCTCCCGGCGAATCCGCCGGAGTTCGGTGGGCGCAATGCCACCGTGCTGCAGCAGTACGTGCATCTGGAGGAGTTGTCCAAGCGGCGGATCTACCACAGTTTCAATCCGCAGGGGGTCGGGATCGTCGCGGCCTCGCTGCTGTCGTTCGGCACCGAGGAACAGAAGCGCCGCTGGGCGGTGCCGATCCTGCGGGCCGAGATCACCGCCGCGCTCGGCATGAGCGAGCCGAACGCGGGATCCGACCTCGCCTCGCTGCGTACCAAGGCGGTACGCGAGGGGGACGAATTCGTCGTCGACGGCCAGAAGGTGTGGACCTCCGGCGCGCACGACGCCGACGTCCTGCTCACCTTCGTCCGCACCGATCCGGCGGCCCCTAAACATCGGGGAATCAGTGTGCTGCTGATCCCGACCGACGCACCGGGAGTGACGCGGCGACCGTTCCCGTCGGTGTGCTCGCCGGAGGATCTGGATTTCAACGAGGTCTACTTCGAAGGCGTCCGCGTGCCCGCGCGGAATCTGGTCGGCGCGCTGAACCAGGGCTGGTCGGTGGCCACCGGCTCGCTCGGCCACGAGCGCACGCTGTTGTGGCTGGGCTACGCCGATCGGCTGGAGGACCTGCTCGGCGACTTCCGCCCCAGGACGGTGCTCGACCGCGACGCCTACGCGAGACTCGTGATGGACACGCACGCGCTGCGATTGCTCGGATCGGCCGCCCTGGCGCGGGAGGCGCGCGGCGAGCAGGACGTGCCCGCCCTCTCGATTCTCAAGGTGCTCGGTTCGGAAGCGGTGCAATCGGCGTCGGAGCATGCGCTCGATGCCGCCGGAGTGGACGGGCTCGCCCACCCCGCGATGAGTTCGCGCCCGAATCCCTTGAATCTCGACCACTTCTCCGCGGGCTGGTTCGAGCGCTACATCCGCAGCTTCGCGGGCACCATCGCCGGTGGCACCTCGGAGATCCAGCGCACGATCATCGCCGAGCGGGTGCTCGGCCTGCCGCGCGGCTGAAGCGCGAAGACACTGCCGCCCCGAGGCTTCCGGCCGCGGAGGCGCCGGGGCGGCGGCGAGTCAGTGTTCGACCTGCACGCCGAAAGTGTTGAAGGCCATCGCCAGCGTCGTGTAACCGCCGACCGTGAACACCAGGTCCATGCGTTGCCGTTCGTCGAGACGTTCACCCAGGGCGGTCCAGGTCGCTTCGGACAGCGCCGACTTCTCCCCGAGTTCGTCCACGGCCCGTAGCAGCAGGCGGTCGAAATCGTCGTCGGCGCTCCGCTCGCCCCTCGCCGCGGCGATGTCGTCGTCGGTGAGCCCGGCCTCGGCGCCCATGCGGACATGGTGATGCCATTCGTACGCGCAGCCCCGCTGGTGGGCCACCCGGAGAATCGCGAGTTCGCGCAGTCGTGGCGCCAGCGTGGAGCCGAAGAGCAGATGGACGTTGAAGCCGAGGAAGGCCTTGGTCAGGGGCGGATGGCGCACCATCGTCGCGAGCGCGTTGCCGGCGGCCTGCGGATTTCGGCGGTGCGCGGGCAGCATCCGCGACAGCGCGGCGTCCACCGCGTCGTCCCACTGGTCCTCCGGAAGTGGGGTCACAGTCATCGGCCTTCTCCTGTTAGTTGAAAACGTCCTTCTCCATTTTGATCACTACATTTCCAAACCGGTCGGTGGTAGTCAATGCGCCAGGTAAGCGGTGGCGCCGCCCCGAAAGCGGCGGTAGCGGTCGGCGATGTTCACATCGGGCATCACCTCCCGTGGAGACAGGGTCCGATCTGTGGCAAGTATTGATTCTCACTGTTGGAGAAGATACGTTTCATTTTTGCGAGAGTGTGTTACCAAAGGGGTCGGTCACTCCCACGCGGTCATTGCCCCGCCGCTCGAGATCGGCCGACGGGCCCAGCGCAGGAGGGTGAGCATGAGTGCTCGAGGGTTCGATTCCGCCGATCGGGGCTTCGATCCGGCGCACTCGGTCGCCGGGTGGCGCGCCCACGCGCGCAAGCATCTGCTGCGGTACCGGCTCGCGGTGGTCGCCGCCACCGCCGTCGACGTGGTGCGGCACGCGGGCGGCTGGCTGTGCGACCGGACGATGGCGGGCTGGGAGGTGACCGTGCTGCTCGCCGACTGCTCCGGCGCGCGGTCGCTGCAGATCCTGGGCGCCACCGTGCTCGATCTCGAGCGGTCGCTGGCCACGCCGGTGCACGACACCTGGCCGCATGCCGTCGCGGTGGCCCAGGAGTTGTTCGCGGCCGACGCCAGGGTCCGGCAGGGCGTGCTGGACTGCCTGGATCACGGCCTGATCGAAGTCGCGCTGTGGGGCGAAGAACTGCCGGAGGAGCTCGACCGCAGGCTCGATCCGGTACATCACCGGCTCAGTGTGGCCGCGCGGGCGTTCAAGGGCTGTGCGCTGACGGCGGCGGGTGCGCCGGCCTCGAACGTCGGCGCCGCGGAGACGTTCCGCAGCGGTGAACTGCTGCTGACCGGATTGTGGGGCGGCACCGACCTCGTCGCGGTGGGCTGAACGCGAACACCGCGGGGCGGTCGAGAAGTCCGCTCATCGCGACCGATTCGGACGGGCTACGGGCCGCACCGGCGCGGAACCGGTCTCACCACCTGTGGTGACGCGGCCGCCGATCAACCCAGATTGGCCGTCAGCGGGGGCAGGTCGAGGGCGGTGCGGATGCCGGGCGGCGCGGCACACAGGTATGAGACCGCGTTGACGGCCCGGTTGGCCGCGTACCGCGGCGACATGACGCTGAGCCCGCCCGGGTCGCCGGGATGACGCAGATCCATCTCGATCGGGGTCTCGCCGCCGATCGCCACATGCCATCCGGTCTCGCGGACCGGCCAGGCCTGCCGGAGTGCGGTCGTGCAGTACCAGGTGGACCGCAAGCGCAGCGGGACGCGGCCGCCGCCCCGTCCGGAGATGGTGATGCGTTGCGCGGCAACGGTTCCGGCCGCCAGCGTGGTGCACCCCAGCGGTACGTCGTGTTCCGCGACAGCCACCTCGCCCGCCACGTCGAACGCGTCCAAGGGCAACCGGACGGCATCGGCCACCAGTCGCAACGACGGACCGAAGGTCTGGGCGGCGTGGGCGAGCCGCTGCCGGTCGAACGGCGCCGCGGCTGCGCCGAAACCCATTGTCTCCAGGAGCAATCGCGACGTTCCCGGGTGGGTGAGGTCGACGCTCTCCTCGATCGACATGCGGTCGATCCTGCGCTGGATCGAGCTGAGCGCGACGGGAAGGGTCTCGGTGACGAAGCCGGGCGCGAAGCCGGTGCTCAGAATCGACGCCCCGCCGAACCAGCACGCGGCCTCGACGCGCGCGCACACCGCGGGGTCCACGGTGCCGGGGTGCCGCAGATCGCCGTGGGTGGTGACCACGTTGACGCCGGCCACCAGCAGGCGGCATACGTCCTCGACGTCGAACAGGCGGGGCAGGTACAGCACGCAGTCGGCGCCGAGCGCCAGGATCTCGTCGACCTCCGTGGTCGCGGCGACTCCGGTGACGCCGCCCCACCCGCACAACGCGCCCGCGTCGACGCCCGCCTTGGCCGGATCGTGCACCCGCACACCGGCGAGCACGAGGTCGGGATGATCGAGTACGGCCCGCAACGCGTGCACCCCGACGCCGCCCGTCCCCCACTGGACGACCCGGTAGCGGCCGTCTGTCCCGTTGTAACCGTGTGACTGTGGGTTCTGGTCCATCGCTGGCGTCCATTCCGTGCGTCGGGGAGGGGGCAGAAGGCTGGTCACGGCCGGAACCGGAGCAGACCGTCCTGGGCGAACGAGGCGACGAGCGCGCCGTCGGGCGTGTGCATGTCGCTCCTGCCGAAGGAGCGGCCGTGGGCGACGAGCGGGCTGTGGTGGCCCAACAGCGAGTGGGTCGAGCGCCGCCTAGACCGGGTCGAACGCTGAGATGCGCCACGTGCCGTCGGCTTTGCGCAGTGTCACCAGGACGCTGCTGGCGGCGAGGGCGGGGTCGGGTTTCTCCGCGCTCGTGGTGGTCTGGTTGATGAACACCAGGACCACGGCCTCGTCCGTCCGTAGGTCCGACACGGCCGCCCGGACGACGGTCGCGCTCGTGCGGACCGACTTCTGTTTCGCCGCAGGCGCCACCACCTGCTGGGTGAACTGGCTGTAGTACGCCAGGAAGCCGCCGGTCAGAAAGGACTTCGCGGCATCGAGATCGTGGTCGATGGTCTCCGGTGCGTAGGACAACAGCGCCACCGTGCCGCGCGATGCGGCATCGAGCGCCGCCGCGGCGTCGCCATCGGTACGGTTGTCCGGCCGGTACTGCACGAAGAACAAGCAGGCGGCGGCGACAACCGACGCGACGACGAGGACGGCGAGCGCGGGCAAGGCGTATTCGGTCCGCAACACCCGGGAGAGGCGCCGCGCCTTCGGCTTCCGGCCGCCGGCTTCCGTCGTTTCGGAGGGCGGCGTATCCGGCGGCTCGGGAACGTCCTGCTTCGATTCGGCGACCGCCGCGCTGTCGGCGCTCACGGTACGAACTCGACTTTCGACATCTTGAGTTGATCTCCGTCCCGCGTCACGGTCACGCTCAGCCGCCAGGCGCGCGGCTCTTGCCGCGCCCCGGCCGAATTGGTGACCTGTGAAGTGGCGGCGACGAGAACGACCGCGGAGTTCTCGGTCATCGACTCGAGCGCGGTGGCGTTCACCTTGCCCTCGGTGGCGACCCGCGACTGCTGGATCACGGTCGTGAAATCCGCGGCCCTAGTTTGGAAGTCGCCGCGAAAGGATCCGGTGGAGTTGTCCAGGACGCGCTGCACGTCCTCGTTCGCCCGGTTGAAGTCGAGCGTCGTCAAGGCGACCACCCCTTGTCGCGCGGCGGCGGTGAATTCGGCTGCGCGGCGGTCGTTCTGGGTGACGTCGTGATGGTGCTCGACCATGTATCCACTGCTCGCCAGCGCGACGGCGATCACGGCCATGGCGCCGACGGCCGGTGTGGTGCGACCGCGAAGACGCCGGGTGAGTGTGACCTTCTGGGGCGGAAAACCGGTAACCGCGACCTTTTCGGCGGTTCCGGTCCCCGCCGAAGTGCGTGCTCGACGGCGCGACTCGGCCGCGCGCACGCGGGCGCGAGCCGCTTCGGCGCGTGCCTCGGCTGCCAGCGCCTCCGCCTCGGCTGCCTCGGCGGCCAGCGCGAGTTCCTCGGCTCGGCCGTGCGGGTCGCTTCCCTCGGCTTGGTCGTCGCCGTCCTGGACGGGTGGCGATTTCAGGGTGTGTCCGGCGCTCGGGCTCATCACCACCTCCGCGGTAGCGCAACGGAACGAGTCGGCAGAGCTGGGGCGTCGCCGGGTCTGTTGCGTCGACTGTGACGAGAATGACGTTATCACAGAAGGAAGGGTTCACTCGGAAAATGCATCTTCTTCACGGTCTGGAAACGCTATCTAACAGCGTAAATATTGTTCTCTGCCTGGATGAAGGGTGTTGTAGGGGTGCGGCGGGTGCGGGGTTTCCGCAGTCGATCGGTGTCCGCCGACCGGAAGCGGCGGCGCGGCACGAACCGAATCAGTCGCCCAGTGCTCGTCGCGCGGCGAGTATCGCGTGGACGGCGGAAGCGTCCGCGCCCAGCGTGGAGGCGCGGGGGCGTGGGCCGGGCGGTGGCGTCGGCGGGACAGCGGCGTGGCGGGCGTCCGCCGGGCCCGGTGGCGTCGCCGCGTACGTCGCGGCGACGGCGGCCAGCGACAACTCGATCAGCTCCCCACCGCCGCGTGCCATCGACTCGGCGACCATGCGCGCGGCTTCCAGTCCGGTGAGCGGATCGGCGAGCGCGTCGGCGCAGAAGACGGGTTCCGTTCCGCTGCCGCCGACCAGTCCGCCCGCCACCGCGGCGTCGTCGCCGAACCCGGGGCGATGGGCGTTCGCGGCGTCGGCGCCGTGCGCGGTCACCCGCAACCAGACGCGGCCGGGGCGGCTCGCGATCCGATCCGGGCCGAGCCCCCGGCGGGTCAGCGCGGCCGGGCGCGAACCTTCCAGCACCACGTCCGCGGCCGTCAGCAGCTCTCGCAATGCCGCGGCGTCGAAATCCGCGGCGTAAGAGAGCTTTCCCGCGTTCATCCAGTCGAAGAACGCGGGGGAGCCCGCTCGCGGGCCGTCGGGTCGCCGCGGGTGCTCGACCTTGACCACCGTGGCGCCGGCCGCGGCGAGCAACCGGCCGCACAGCGGACCCGCCCACATCGAGGTGAGGTCGGCCACGAGGCATCCGGCCATCGGGCGCGGACGTCCCCTGGGGCCGAGCGGGCGGACCCGCGGTGGCGCGGCATGGGCTTCGCCGAGTATGGCGGCCGGGATGTCCAGCAGCCTCGCGCGTTCGGTCACCGTGGTCGCGGGGTGACGTGCGGCCCACCGCGTCACCGCGTCCCATGGTTCCTCCGGTGGCGCCGCCGTCTCCAGCAGCGCCGGGACGGCTTCGAGATCGGCGGGACGAGACAAAGTGAGCGCGCACCAGCCGTCCCGGGTGGCGAGCAGGCGGCTCGCCCCACCTACGGAAACGCGGCCGCGCCGGGTCGCGCCCGACAACGCGGCGCGCCCGCTCAGTTCGAGAGGAACGTCGATCCGGATCCCGGTGTGCGCGGTGAAGTCCGCGGCGACGGCCTGCGCCCTGGACAGGATTGCGGCGCGGGTGAAATCGGGCTCGCCGTCCGGCATTCCGGTCAGCCAGGCCAATCCGCCTGCGGCCCAGACGGCCTCGGGGGACGTCCTCGTCGGCACGATCACCGAGTCCGCCCACGGGGTGCGATGGCATCGACGAGGCCCCAGACGAGCGCGGTCGACGCCGGGATGGTGCGGCCGCTGAGCACCAGATACCCCGTTCGCCAGCGGCCGATCCTGCGGGTGACGCTGACGGTGCCGCCTGCGCCGGGGATGAGCCCGAGGTCCAGTTCGGGCAGGCCGAATTCCGCACCGGGGTCGGCCACGACGGCGCCGCAGGCCGCGGCCATCTCCACTCCGCTGCCCAGTACTCGCCCGTGGACCACGGCGCGACAGGCGCGGCCGAGACGTGCGGTCACTTCGTGCAGCGCGAGCGCCGGGCTGTGGCGGGTGCGCGCCAGATGCGCGGCGGCCACGTCGGTGAAGGCGCCGAACTCGGCGAGATCGCCGCCGCTGCAGAACGAGGGGCCGTTGCCGCAGAGTTCGACGGCCAGCACCGACGGATCGAGCCGGGCGATCGCGAGTGCGTCGAGCAGGGCGGCGCGGGTGCGGTTGTCGAACGCGTTGTGCCGATGCGGCCGATCGAAGCGGATGGTCAGGGTGTGGCCGGTGCGCACGACTTCCAGCGGCTCGGCTTCCTCCGGCGGGATCGCCGCCGGTCCGCGCTCCCGCAGCCAGGCGCCGAACTCGGGCCCGCCTTGCAGCGTGGAGTACGCGAAAGACTCCGTGAGCAGACCGGTCCGCACGTCCGAGGCCTGCGCGGCGCGCAAGACGTCGTCGCAGATGGTGGCGGCCGTTGGGTGGCGCTCGAAGCGCTCGCGCAGCGCCGCGACGGACCCGTCGACGGCGGCGACGGTGACGACCCGCGGATCATCGCTGTGCGCTTCGGTCAGGGTGAAGCTGGCGTGCTCGAGCCAGTGTTCGGCCGCGGGGCCGATGGGACCGGTGGCGACCGCCACGACGACGCCGTGCGGCGCCGCGTCGGTTGCCGCATCCGGCGCCGCGGTCACCTCGATCACCCGGAACATCGGTTTCCGACCTTCCTGCGCATCGCTTTCCCTGCGGCTGAATATGTTATTCTCCGATCGAGAGAATGACAATATCGTGCGTTCGAGGACGATGGCGGAAAGGGTGCGGAATGAGCGTTTCGCTCTTGCTGGACATGGCCGCCGCGGTCAACCCGGACCGGCTCGCGGTGGTATGCGACGAGGTGCGCTGGACCGCGTCCGAACTGAGCGCGCGCGCCGGGGGCGGCGCCGCGGTGATCGCGAACTCCGGCGCCAGGAGCGTGGCTTACGTGGGCACCGGCGGCCATCTGCTTCCGCTGCTGATCTTCGCTTCGGCGGGCGCGGCGATCCCGTTCACGCCGTTGAACTATCGTCTGGCCGCCGATTCCCTGGGTGAACTGATCGCTCGGCTGGATGATCCGCTGGTGGTCTGCGACGACGAGTACCACGACATCGTGGCCGCGTTCGGCGGCAGGATCATGCGCGCGACGGCATTCGCGGAGGCGGCGGCCACCACCGATCCCCGCGCCGGCATCGAGTCGCCCGATCCGGACGAGGTGGCGGTGGTGCTGTTCACTTCCGGAACGACAGCCAAGCCGAAAGCGGTCGAGCTCTCGCACAACAATCTGGTCGGCTACATCACCGGGACCGTCGACTTCGATTCGGCCGAGCCCGCCGACGCCGCGCTGATCTGCGTGCCGCCCTACCACATCGCCGGGATCAGCGCGGCCCTGTCCAACCTGTACGCCGGGCGAACCATGGTGTATCTGCGCAACTTCGACGCCGCGCGGTGGGTGGAGCTGGCGGGCAGCGCGTCGGTCACCACCGCGACCGTGGTGCCGACCATGCTGGATCGCATCCTGACCGAACTGCAGCGCTGCGGGGCGAAACTGCCCGCTCTGCGCAATCTCGCCTACGGCGGAGCCAAGGTCGCGCTCCCGCTGGTCCGCAAGGCGCTCGACCTGCTGCCCGAGGTCGGTTTCGTGAACGCCTACGGCCTGACCGAGACCAGTTCCACCATCGCGGTTCTGGGACCGGCCGATCACCGGACGGCGCACCGGTCCGGCGACCCTGCGGTGGCGCGGCGGCTCGGTTCGGTCGGGCGTCCGGTGCCTGGCATCGAGGTGCAGATCCGCGACGACGACGGGCGGGTGCTGCCCGCCGGTGCGACGGGCGAGTTGTTCGTCCGCGGGCCGCAGGTGTCCGGGCGGTACACCGGGATCGGGTCGGTGCTGGACGAGGAAGGGTGGTTTCCCACCAAAGACGTGGCGATGCTCGACGCCGACGGCTACCTGTTCATCGGTGGCCGCGCCGACGACACGATCATTCGCGGCGGGGAGAACATCGCGCCGGCCGAGATCGAGGATGTGCTGGTCGAGCACCCCGCGGTGCGCGAGGTGGCGGTCGTCGGCGTGGAGGACGCGCAGTGGGGCCAGATCATCGTGGCGGTGGTGGTGCCCGCGAACGGCGCGACACCGGACCCCGCCGCGCTGCGCGACTACGTCCGCGCCCGCCTGCGCGGCTCGCGGACGCCCGATCGGATCGTCTTCCGTGACTCGCTGCCGACGACCCCGACCGGCAAGGTGCTGCGCCGCGAACTCGCCGACGAGTACGGCCCGCAGCCGGTCGCCGAAACGTAGTCACCGTCAGGAAAGGACGACAATGGTCAAGAACGGCACTCGCCTGCGCAGCCAGGTATGCGACACCGAGGTGATCGTGGTGAAGGCCGCCGACAGTCTCGACGACCTGCGCGCAGGGGGTCTTCCGATGATCCCCATCGGAGCGGAGCGGACTCCGGGCGCCGAGCCGGTCGCGGACTACGCCGGCGGCAATCTGATGGGTAAGCGCTATGTGGACGACTCCGGCGCCGAAATCCTCGTCACCAAGGCCGGTGCCGGCACGCTCAGCGTCGGCAGCACACCGTTGGCGCTGAAGGAAGCCCAGCCGCTCCCGGCCAGCGACTGACCCTGATGCCGGACGAAATCAGAACTCGCACGAACACAAGCCCTGGCGCAGGGGCCGGGTATGGAGCGGAAGGACGCGAAACGTGACGGAATCGAAGATGCTGGTGTTCTCCAACGCCGTGGCGGGACAGGACGACGCCTTCAACGAGTGGTACGACACCCGGCATCTGGCCGAAGTGGTCCAGGTGCCCGGCGTGACGAGCGGGCAGCGGTTCGAGCTCGTTCCCGCCGCACTGCCCGGCGGCAATGCCGAAGCGCCCGCGCACCGGTATCTGGCGGTGTACGAACTGAGCGACGACCCGGACACGGTCGTGCGAGCGTTTCTGGAGCGGGCGGGCAACGGACAGATCCAACTCGACGAGGCGCTGGACGTCTCGACGCTCGCCGTGTCGGTGTGGCGCGCTCGCGGCAAAGGGCACGCTGCGGCCGAGTGAGCATGTGGGTCGCGCCGCGCCCGGTGATCGAGCAGGTCTACGAGCTTCTCCGGACACTCCGACGGACGGTGGCGTCGATACCCCGGCGGCGATCGCCCTCAGGTGGGGGCATGGCCGGCAGTGATCCCGTGGGCGCAGAAGCTCCAAACCTCTTCTGGCGTGAGTGGTTTCGCGCCGGGGTCCGCGTTGGCGGGCTGCGAGGTGAACATCACGGTGTGCATGATCATCGCGGCGAGGCGGCGGGGGTTGGCGGTGGCGGTCAGCCTGCCCGCCGTCTGCGCCTCCGTCATCAACTCGGTGAACAGCCCGAACAGCGACGCGTGCGCCATGCGGACCTGCGCGGGATGCGAACCGAGCAGCTGGCGGGAGAACTCGGTGAACAGCGGTCGGCGCGCGTCCGGATCCGGCCGGCACAGATGGAACAGCAGCTCGACCGCGGTCCGCAGCCGGTCCAGCGGTTCGCCGCTGTTGACCGTGGCCGCGCGGATCTGCTCGACGGTGCGGCCGAGCGCGTCCTCGTACAAGGCGAGCAGGAGTTCGTGTTTGCCGTCGAACTGCAGGTAGAAGCTGCGCAGCGATTGCCGTGACCGGTCGACGACCTCCTGCACCGTGAAGTCCGTACTGCCCTTCTCGGTGATGATCGCCTGCGCCGCGTCCAGGAACCGTTGCACGCGCTGGCCCGCGCGCAGCTTCGCCGTGCGTAGCGACCGCTCCACGGCGCGCTGCTTCCAGGCGGGCTCGCCCCGCCCATCGACATCGGTCATGGCCGCCGCGTCCCGCGTGCCGACGCGCACGCCCTCGGCCGCGCCCGGTCCGTCCATGCCCGGTACTCGCTCGGAACCATCGTTTTTCCTCTACCGTGTGGCATCGTCGCGGTGAAACTAATATTATCGTTGAAGAAGAATCATATTCTCAAAGTGGTGAGATGGAAGTATTTCCGGCGGTAGTCGATGCGGGCGGCCGGATGTTGCTGGAGCATCGCGCGACGATCGCGAAGGAGTACCGTGCAACTGAGTTTCGACGACGACGTGGAAGCGTTCCGCGCCGAGTTCGCCGAGTTCCTCGACCGGCACCTGCCGCCGGAATCCGCTGCGGGCGAACGCCCTCGGTCGACCTCGCACATTCCCGAATGGGCGCGCCGGTGGCAGCGGCTGCTGTTCGACAACGGCTGGCTGGTGCCAGGCCATCCGCCGGAGTTCGGCGGCCGCAACGCCGGGATCCTGCAGCAGTATGTGCACCGCGAGGAACTGGCCGGGCGCGGAATCTACGAGAACTTCAATCCGCAGGGCGTCGGCATCGTCGCCGCGTCGCTGATCACGTTCGGGACGCCCGAGCAGCAGCGGCGCTGGGCGGTGCCCATCCTGCGTGGAGACCGCACCGCATCACTCGGGATGAGCGAGCCGGAAGCCGGTTCGGATCTGGCCGGTCTGCGCACCAGGGCGGTCCTGCGCGACGACCGTTTCGTGGTGGACGGGCACAAGATCTGGACCTCGGGCGCGCACGATGCCGACGTCCTGCTCGCGTTCGTGCGGACCGATCCGGACGCGCCGAAGCACCGCGGCATCTCGGCCCTGCTCATCCCGACCGATCTGCCCGGAGTGCGTCGCAGGCCGTTCGCCTCGGTCTGCGCTCCGGACGACCTCGACTTCAACGAAGTGTTCCTCACCGGGGTGGAAGTACCGGCCGAAAACCTGGTCGGCGAGCTGAACAAGGGCTGGCAGGTGGCCAACGGATCGCTCGGGCACGAGCGCACACTGCTGTGGCTCGGCTTCGCCGACCGGCTGGACGGCCTGCTGGCCGACTTCCGGCCGGAAACCGCTGTGGCCGCCGATCGCTACGCCAGTCTCGTCCTCGACGCGCACGCGCTGCGCCTGCTCGGATCGAGCGCGCTGGCCAAGGCCGCGCGCGGCGAGGACGCCGGTCCCGGACTCTCGGTGCTGAAACTGCTCGGCTCCGAAGCGGTGCAACGCGGAGCCGAACACGCGTTGGCGGCGGCGGGGTCGAGGGGACTGACGCACCCGGACGTCACCGCACGCCACAGCGCGTTCACCCTGGAGCAGACCGCGCCGGGCTGGTTCGAGCGCTTCGTGCGCAGTTTCGCGGGCACCATCGCGGGCGGCACGTCGGAGATCCAGCGCAACATCATCGCCGAGCGCATCCTGGGACTGCCCCGGCGGTGACGGCGCCGCCGATGTTCCGGGGATCGACCGGCGATCGCGTTGCGCGCCTGGGCTGTTCGTCCCGGCACGGCCGGTGGACGCAGGCCGCCCGCCCGGATCACTCGCTGAGCGAGATGGCCGCGCGGGCATTGCGCCACCGCGTCCCGCACGCGCGCTTCGACCTCCGGGGTCGCTTCCGGCCGCAGGACGTGTAGTTCGTCCTGGTCGTCGAGGTCGAACACCTCGGGAACGATGCCCGTGCAGATGCCGTTGCTCTCGCAGGCCTGATAGTCGATTTCGATTCTCATCGCGCCGCCTTCGTTTGTCGGTGTGCCCGGCCCGCCGTGGGAGCTACGGATGTGGTGGGCGACGTGGCGCCGCCGCGGATCGGCAGCGCGGTACACGTTCATCGAGGCGGCTCCCGCTGCGCCGAGGTGTCCGCCGAAGACGCCGACGCAGTGCCGGATTCGGGCTCCGGCATGGCGATGATGGCGTGCGCGGGGCAATCCAGCAGGGCGCGCGACACCGCGTCCTGATCGGCGGCCGCCACGACGCCGGTACCCTCCAGCGACGCGTAACCCCAGTCGTCGAGCGAGAAATGCGCGGGCGCGTGTGCGGCGCACAGGCCGAATCCGTCGCACAGCGTCCGGTCGAGCCGAATCCTCATGAGGCGGACGCCGCTTCCACGCCGAAGGGCCGCTCGGCCGGGTGGACGCCGCGGGCGCAGGTGGGGCACCGGCCTTCCAGATGCGCGGTCACCTCCGCGGTGAACCGCGCCAGCAGAGTGGCGGTGGCGTTGGCCGCGCCGTCCAGCGTTGCGCAGGCGCCGCGGCCGCGCAGCACCACCGACCATCGCCGCAACCGGTCGACGTCGGCGGCGGTGGCCGTCCCGTCGCGCAGCGCGGTGGCCGCGGCCGCCATCGCGGCGGTGCCGTTGAAGCAGGATCCGCACTGGCCGGCGTTCTCACGGTCGAAGTAGCTCAGTACCGCCGCGGCGACCGCGACGGGGCATTCGGCGGTGATCAGCGATATCGCGCCGCAGCCGAGCCCGCTGCCGAGCGCGCGCAGCGATTCGTGGTCCAGGGTGGCCGTCAGCACCGAGCGGTCCACCATGCCCGCGAAATAGCCGCCCGTCATGGCACCGCGCACCTGGTCCGGCGCGACGCCGTGCAGGGCGAGCAGGTCGGCGAATCTCGTGCCGTGCGGCAGCTCGTAGAGCGCGGGCGGCCGCCCGGCGCCGGTGACGGTGGCCAGGAAGGTCCCTGGGGAATGCGCCGTGCCCACACTGCGGAACGCCGCACCGCCGTGCCGTTGGACGAACGGCAGATGCGCCAAGGTCTCCACGTTGCCGACCATCGTCGGCAGCCCGTCCACACCCTGCTGGAACGGGCGCGGCGGCTTGTCGGACGGCTTCGCCGGGCCGCCGTTGATCGCCCGGATCGCCGCCGTCTCCTCTCCGGCGACATATGCCGGGTCCACGGTGACCAATTCGACGGCGATCTCTGCGATTCCGGCCCGGTCGAGTTCGGTCAGAGCGGCGTCGACGCGGCGCGCGGATGCCGGATCCGAGACGTAGACATAGGCGCGCCGCGCGCCGACGATCCCGGCCGCGAGGCGCAACCCGTCCAGCACCAAGTGTGGGCGGTGGCGCATCAGCCATTTGTCCTTGATCGAGGCAGGCTCGCCTTCCTCGCCGTTGGCCACGACGACGGTTTCGCGCCCGCGTAGACCGGCGTCGCGCACCCCGGCGAGCTTGACGGCGATGGGGAACGCCGCGCCGCCGCGGCCGAGCAGCCCGCTGCGGCGCACTTCCGCCAGCACCGCGTCCGCGGAATGCAGCCGCCGATAGCCCCCGGCTTCCCGATAGGCGGCCAGATCCTCGTCGCCGCCGCTCATCCGCAGCAGGCGCGGCACGCAGCCGGGCGCCGCGGCCACGGTGAGCCCCGGGACCGGCTCGACAATTTCCTGCATGGCAACCTCTTCCGGCTGAATCTCGAGCGAGGGACGCGACGTCGTCGCATGGCGGCGGTTAGGCTTTCCGCCATGAGGACCGCGGTGCTGCGTATCAATGTCGACCCGGACGGGCAGCTCACCGCGGCACAGCTGGCGGACGGGACGACCCGGTTGCGCGCACAGGCCGCCTCGATCGCGGCGCAGCTTCCGGACGACGATCTGGCGGCGAAACCCGCGCGACGGCGGGAAGTCCAGTTGCTGGTCGAGACCGACGATTCCGCCGCCGTGATGGACGCGGCGATCCGGGTGTGCGCCGCGGCGTTCGGCACCGCGCCTGCGCCCGGTGTGGTGACCTTCGTCAGCCGCGGGACCGATGACGACGCACGCGGCGTGCTCGCCGGTTTCGGCGTGACCGGCGAGATCACCCGCTCGCTGGACGCCGACGGTTTCGACGTGGTGTCGGTGACGCTGCGCGCGTCCGATCTGGAGCGGGTGCCAGAGAGCCGGATCCACACCGCGCTGGAGGCGTCGCTGAACTGCGAGGTCCGGATTCACACCCGCTGAGCGACGCGGGCGCAGCCCTGGCATCGATCGCGCGGGCATCAGCCGTCCAGGAACTTCAGGATCGCAGGGGCCGCAAGCACCCAGGTGTCGAACATGTTGTAGTGCGTCGCTCTTCCGCTCGCGCGGTTCTCCATCGCGCGTTCCCAGGCGTCCTCCGGCCAGGGCGGATCGATCAGCGTCGAGCCCTCGATCAGGCAGCTCACCTCGAGCGAGGTGCGCTTGGGATGGTCCAGATCGCCTGCGCCGCCACGGATGATCAACGTGGGGACCCGGATGCGATCGAACATCTCGTCGTCCACCCCGGGGATCGTCTGTCCCGGTTTCGGGACGTAGGCGCCGAGCCAGCGCAACGACAACTTGACGAACTCGTCGCGATCCAGGCCCAGCAGGCGCCGTTCGTTGGCGGGGTTCTTGGCGATGCGTTCGCGCCACTCCCGCAGCAGCGGCAGGCCCGCGACCCCGCTGCTGCGCACCACCTGCAAGCTGGGCAGCACGTAATAGGCTCCCAGATTGAACATTCCGTAGACGCCGCCCACGATGTTCCACAGCGCCAGTTTGGCGACCCGCTCGGGGTAGAGCATCGCGGTGAGCATCGAGTCGCGCGCGCCGCCGGAGCCACCCGCGAGCACGCAGGGACCCGCGCCCAGCGCGGCGAGCAAGCCGTCGAGCGTCGCCGCTCGCATGTGCGATTCCGTCTGCCCGTAGAACTGCACGTCGGAGGCGCCGCAGTTGGGGCGGTCCCACAGCAGCACCGACCGGCCGCCCGCGACGAGCGCTTCGGCCAGCGGACGCAAGCCGGGCACGTCCATGCCGAACCGGCCACCCGGGGTCAGGACGACGAGTTCGCCGCCGTCGCCGAGGATCTCGTACACCACCTTGCCGCCGTTGATCTCCACCGAGGACACCCGGCCCGCGCCGGTCCCGCTGCTCACGCGGCCCGCCTCAAGCCATGACCACGACGTCGTCGCCGACGACACGGACGGGGTAGGTACGGATGCTCCATTCGGGTTTCACCGCTGTGGTGCCGGTCGCGAGTTCGAAACCCCATTGGTGCCACGGGCAGTAGATGAATTCCTTGTCCCGCACCATCACCGCGTCCCCGGGGACGGACTCGTCGACGACGGTGCGCCCGCGGGCGCGGCCGGCGCAGAGCGGGCCGCCCTCGTGCGGGCAGTAGTTGGCGATGGCGTAGAAGGTTCCGCCGACGTTGTAGACGCCGACACCGTGCCGGCCGATCGGCACCACCTTGGACGATCCCGGCGGGATCTCGTCCACGGTGGCGACGACGTGCTCGCGCCCTTGGGCCAGCCGTGGCGGCTGGGATTCCTCCGGCATTCAGAACACCCGCCTCTGGCCGTCGATGGCGGGCACCGTCTCGGGGAGGTGATAGGTCTCGATGCCGTTGCGGTACATCACGCGGTCGCGTGCGTACCCGGGAAGATGCTTGACCAGCCAGCGGGGATCGTCGAAGGTCCAGTGCGGGTAGTCCGAAGAGTACAGCAGGATCCTGTCGGCCTCCATCCATTCGAACGCCCTGGTGAGTTCGGTCTTGTCCTCCGGATAGTCCAGCGGCTGGGTGGTGAACTTGATGTGCTCCTTGACGTAGTCCGACGGCTTGCGCCGGATCCCTGTCCACGACTTGCGCGCTGCGTAGATCGCGTCCATCCGCCACATCAAGGGCAGGATCCAGGTGAAGGCATGCTCGACGAACACGATCCGCAATGCCGGGAAGCGGTCGAACACCCCGTCGAAGATCAGGCTCATGATCTGGTTGGCCGCCAACAGCGAGTACGTGACCATGAAATCGTGGTTGTAGCTGGGGAAACCGACCGGCGGCATGGGCATCGTCTCGTACGCGCCACGGCCGAGATGGCAACTGACCACCAGGTCGTGCTTTGTCGCGGCCGCCCAGATCGGGTCGTATTTCGGGTCGCCCCAGGCCGGTCGAGGTTCGGCCTTGATGAGGATCTGCGCCATATACGGGTGCCCGGCCCAGTGCTCGATCTCGCGGACCGCGCCCGGCGGGTCGTCGATCGCCGCGCAGATCGAACCGCGCCAGCGCTGGTGCCAGTTGTTCTTCGAGTCCAGCCAGTGCTCGGCCAGCCAGTGGTTGACGCCAGTGGCCAGCGCCTGCGTGGCCTCGGACAGGCGCGCGGCCTTGACCGTCGGCTCCAGGATCGCGATGTCCGAACCGGCTTCGACGATCAACTGCCGGAAGGCCAGCTCCGGGTCGCTGCCGGCGAATTCGCCGTCGGCGGGGAAGGTGTCCACCCGCATCGCGTAGGAATGCGCGTAATCGGGGGCGTCGTAGACGATCGTCTCGCCGACCCGGTGACTGAGGAAATAGGAGCTGCGGTACGGCTCGGGGATGTGCTCGACGAGTTCGCCGCGGCGTGGCACGGGGTGCACGTCCGAGTCGACGACCCGGACGGCGACCTGCTCGGGCGCCGGGGCGCGGTGCTGCTGGTGGGCCAGCCTCATGGTCGTCTCCCTCGTTCGCGACTACTCGGTGACCAGCTCGGCGGGCATGTCGATGCCGTAGAGCTGGGATGCGTTGCGCCACAGCAGCTTCTCGCGCTGCTGGGCGGTGAGCGTGGACGGCAGCCCGTCGATGTCGCCGCAATGCCAGTGCGGATAACTGGAGCCGAACAGCACCATGTCCTCCTTGCCGGTGAAACCGAGCCACTCGGAGGCGAATGCGGTGTCGCCGGGCCCGTCGAGGCTGCCGTGGACGAAGAACACGTGACCGGGCAGGTACTCGCTCGGCATCCGTGGCGCCCACGGCGTCTGCTCCAGGTGCGGTCTGCCGAAGGTGTCCATCCGCCAGGAGAACGGGGTGAGCAGGTCGGCGGCGCCGTCGGCCCAGACGAACCGCAGGCGCGGCAGCCGCTCGAACACGCCCTCGGCGATCATGTTCATCAGGTGGTAGACGTAGTTCAGCGCCATGAACCCGAGGTACTGCTCATAGGTCCTGGTGTGCCCGGACGGCGTGGGCGGGAAGCCGATGCTCTCGCCGGTCTCGATGTGCGCGGCCACCGGCAGCCCGGCCTCGGCCGCCGCCTCCCACAGCGGCCAGAACTGCGGCTTGCCGTAGAGCTCTCGCGACTGCAACGGGACACCGACCTGGACGACCCGGGGATGTTGCGCCCACTTGCGGATCTCGCGCAGCGCGCCCTGGATGTCCTCCGGATTCACCCGAATGGTGCCGCGGCACCTGGACGCGTACGCGCCGGAATCCAGCCAGCGCGACACCATCATCTCGTTGTGCGCGGCCAGCACCGCCGTGGTCAGATGCCGGTCCGGCAGGATGCCCCTGGTCATGGGATGCAGAATCGCGACGTCGACGCCACGCATTCCGAACAGCTGCTCGCCGACGACATCCGGGTCCGACGCCGGATACCCGCGGTCGGGCCCGCGCGTCCCCTTGGCGTACTCCCCGCCGGGGGCGCCGTACCAATCCATCTCGGCGTCCGGAATGCCACGGCTCTTGAACGGCTCGCGCAGGAAGCCGCGCATGTCGTCGTTCGAGGCGAAGAAGATGTGCACGCCGGCGTCGATGACGGGTGTGCTCGTGCCGTCGGAAAGCGTTCTCATGCAATGTCTCCCGGAAACGATCAATCGATCCGCGCGATGTCGGGGCGCTCGGTCACCGGCGCCGCCAATCGCTGTTCGTCGCAGATCCGCTGCAATTTCGCCAAGGTCTGCTCCAGCCCGGGGCCGAGGCGCGGTCCCGGAGTGAAGGTGGCGGGCAGCTGCCGCATGCCCTGGATGACGCCGATGGTCTCGTAGTGCACGGTCCCCTCGGGATCGCAGCGGTAGTCGGGCATCCGGTCGAGTACGGCCGTGAGCATGGACTTGAACACCGTGCGCGCGACGTTCGACCCGATGCAGCGATGCACGCCGAGCCCGAAGCTGAAGTGGCGATTGCCCCTGCGGTCCAGGACGACCTCGTTCGGATCGGGAAAGATCGCCGGATCCCGGTTGGCCATCGCCCAGGACAGCCACAGGCGCTCACCCTCGCGGAATCGGGTGTCCTCGACGACGAAATCGGCGGCGATGGTGCGCCCGTCGCCCGGGGCGGGCGTGAAGTAGCGCAGGAACTCCTCGGTGGCCGAGTCGAGCAGGGTGTCGCGCTCCCGGCTGAGCAGATCACGCTGGTCGGGGTGCTCCGAGAGCCACTCCAGGGCGTGCGCGGTGAGCGCGGTGGTGGTGTCGAATCCGCCGCCGATGATCAGGCCGAGCATGCCGAGCAGTTCGAGATCCGGCGCGGGTGCGCCGTCGATGCGCAACTCGGTCAGCGCGTGCACCAGTCCGGGCCGTGGGTTCTGCTTGATCTCGGCCAGGTTGGTCAGGAGATCGATGCCCATCGCCCGGTGCATCTCGGCCACGCGCGCCGCGTCGGGGGAGTCCTCCGGCGTGTACACCGAGGCGTGCACCGGCTCGCTGTAGACCGACCACTGCCGCAACGGGATGCCGAGCATGGCCAGGGTCAGCACGGCCGGGACGACGTTGGCGAGGTCGTCGACGAAATCTATGCGGCCGCTCTCGATCTTCTCGTCCAGCGCGGCGCGCACGATCTCGGCGATGACCGGCTCCCAGCGCCGGACCGCCGCGGGGGAGAGGTAGGGGTTGAGCACCTGACGGTAGAGGCGGTGCTCGGGATCGTCCATCTCGAGCATCCCCCCGCGCACCACCTGCGCGCGCCGGGCGGGCGGAATCGATATTCCCTGATAGCCCTTGCGTTCTCCGTGCAGATCGTGGTCGTTGGAGACGTGCGGGCAGCGGGCGAGTTCGAACACCGCGTTGCCGCCGCTGGCCACCCAGTGACCGTCGTAGGTGTCGCTCCAGGCGATCGGGCACTTCGCGTGCAGTTCCTCGGTGATCTCCTGGAACCGGTGGCGGTATTCCGGCGTGTGCCGGTCGAAGTGATACCGGTTCTTCTTGCGGTCCTCGTCGGCGACCACGTCGTCAATGCTCACAATGGTGTTCCTCTGCTGCTCACGGGATCCGGTGTGCCCGCACGGCGACTGGAGCACGCTTCGTTCCTTCGCGGCCGCCGCGGGTCCGGCGCGTCGATCGGATGCGGTGGTCGCGCCACCTCAGGTAGCCGGTGTGCAGCCGCAGGCCGGTGACGTATCCGGCCTGCGGCTGCGTCCCGGTCCGCGTGCGGCGATGAACGCGACCCCGTCCCCTCGGCACGTCCCACAGCTGAACCTTCCGTTCTCTTCGGCGGCCGCCCGGTGACGACGGATCGCGCGTCGGCCGGACCGCAGCTGGCGCGGTGCGCCGGAAACGGCATGCGGTCCGTCTGCCGGGAACTTGCCGAGGTCGGCGCGGCCGGGCTGATGCCGGGCGCACACTCGGCCAAGTGAGCTCGCCCGTCGTCTCACCTACAAGAATAATACTTGCTTCAAATGAGAACGGTACTCTACGCAAAGTTGGACCGCAAGGTGGGCTCTGACCGGCGTGACTCGCTCCCTGTGGCCGTGGATAACGGCTGCTTCCCGGGCGGATCGGATCCCTGTGGAAGCTTCCGGGCGATTGAAGCGGCACTACTCTCTTGGCGGAAGTGCAAAAACATCTCGTGCGGGCAGGATTGCCACATCTTTGTTTTGAGAATAACATTCTTCTCAGATGTAAATGAAAGTCTCCTGCTTCCACGCGCCCGTCGCGTTCGGCTCGGCCGAGTGGAACCGGCACGGCGCAGGCCAACTTCCGTTCACGCGAGAGGAATCCGCGCAGTGGCTTCGCAGCAGCAACGATCCGAGCCTGCGCCGGACGCCGAGGTCGACGTCGTGGTCCTCGGCAGCGGCGCCGCCGGCCTGACCGCGGCGCTCACCGCGGCGGTGCACGGTGCGTCGGTGGCGGTCTTGGAGAAGGCGGCGACCGTCGGAGGGACCAGCGCGGTGTCGGGCGGCATCGCGTGGATTCCCGCCCACGACCGCTGCGCCGACGGGCCGCTGAGCGTGGCCGACGCGCTGAGCTACCTGCACGCCCAGTCGCTGGACTCGATGGACGACGAACTGGTCGAGGTCTTCGTGCGCACCGGCGCCGCGATGGTCGACTTCGTCGAGGCGCACAGCGGTGTGCGCTTCGAGATCGCCGAAGGATTTCCCGACTACAAGCCGGAACTGCCCGGCGGCAGGCCGGGCGGCGGCCGGTCGCTGAGCCCGGCCGCCTTCGATCCGGGCCGCCTCGGGGTGTGGCGCGACCGCATCACCTCCTTCCCCGCGGACTGGAGCAACGTCGGATTCGACGCCGAGACCAGGGCCAGGCTGCACGCGGCCGCCGGTGCCGAATCGGCCGATCTCTGCGTGGCCGGAACCGCCCTCGTCGCCGGCTTGCTCGCGGGCGTGCTCGACGCCGGAGTGGTGCCGCGCACCGGGACGAGGGCCACCGAGCTGATCGCCGCGAACGGCGCCGTCACCGGAGTCAGGATCGCCACGGCCGCCGGTGAATCCACGGTGCGGGCGCGCAACGGTGTCATCCTGGCGACCGGCGGGTTCGAGTGGGATCCGCAGCTGGTGCGGTCCTATCTGCGCGGCCCGATGCGCGGCGCGGTGTCCCCGCCGAACAACACCGGAGACGGGCTGCGCATGGCCATGGCGCACGGCGCGGAACTCGGCACGATGAGCGAGGCCTGGTGGGTGCCGATCGTGCGGATTCCGGGCGACACCATCGACGGCAAGCCGCGCAGCCGCAGCGTGCGCCTGGAGCGGACGCGCCCGCGCAGCATCATGGTCAACCGGGCCGGCAAGCGGTTCGTCAACGAGGCCTCGGAGTACAACTCCATGGCGGGCGCCTTCCACTATCTCGATCCAAGGGGCGGCTACGTCAACGATCCGGGCTGGATCGTCTTCGATGCCGTCCATTTGCGGCGGTACGGCTTCCTCGGTGTCGCACCCGGCGATCCGGTGCCCGAATGGTTCTGCGAATCACCGGATCTGGCCGCGCTCGGCGCGAAGACCGGCATCGATCCGGCCGGTCTCGCCGCGACCGTCGCCGCGTGGAACCGCGCGGTCGCCGACGAGATCGATCCCGAGTTCGGGCGTGGCTCGAGCGCCTACGACGGGTGGTGGGGTGACGAGCGCGCCGCCACCGTCGCCGGTCGCACGCTCGGCCCGATCGACACCGCTCCGTACTACGCGGTGCCGGTCACCGTCGGGGCGATGGGCACGAAAGGCGGCCCGCGCACCGACCGGGACGGGCGCGTGCGGCACGTCGGCGGGGCGGTCGTTCCCGGGCTGTTCGCCGCGGGCAACGCGATGGCCGGCGTGACCGGCCGAGCCTACGGCGGCGCGGGCGGAACCATCGGCCCCGCGATGGTGTGGGGCTTCCGGGCCGGATACGCCGCTGCTACCGGCAAATCGGCCGAGATCTGAGCACGGAGGTAACGAGTTGCCGGAATTCGAGAGCATCTGGAGCGATCTGCAAGGCGTCCCCTTCACCCAGGGATACCTGGACGCCGGCGGCGTCCGAACCCGCTACCTGCACGCGGGGGATCCGGCCGACCCGGCTCTGGTTCTGCTGCACGGGTCAGGTGGGCATGCCGAAGCCTATGTGCGCAATCTGGAGTCGCACGCCGCGCACTTCTCCACCTGGGCGATCGACATGCTGGGACACGGCTACACCGACAAGCCGGGGCATCCGCTGGAGATCGCGCACTACGTCGAGCACGTCATCGGTTTCCTCGACGCCGTGGGCGTGCGCCGCGCCCGCCTCAGCGGGGAATCGCTGGGCGGCTGGGTGGCCGCCCGCCTTGCGATCGATCATCCGGATCGCGTCGACCGCTTGGTGCTCAACACCGCCGGCGGATCGCAGGCGGATCCGGAGGTGATGCGGCGCATCGTCACGCTGTCGATGGCGGCCGCCGCCGATCCCACCTGGGAGACGGTGCGGGCCAGGATTAAGTGGCTGATGGCCGACAAGTCGAAGGACTACGACGATGTGGTGGCCAGCAGGCAGCGCATCTACCGGCAACCCGGCTTCGTCGCCGCCATGCGCGACATCATGGCGTTGCAGGATCCGCAGATCCGGCGGCGAAACCTGTTGGGGCCGCAGGACTACGGCAGGATCACCGCGCCGACCCTCGTGCTGTGGACCAGTGACGACCCCACCGCCGACGTCGGCGAGGGCAGGCGGATCGCGTCGATGATCCCCGGCGCGCGCTTCGAGGTTCTGCCGGACTGCGGGCACTGGCCGCAGTACGAGGACGCCAAAGCCTTCGACGCCCTGCACCTCGACTTCCTGCTGGGCGGCTGACCGTGTCCGAACACCGTGACTCCGCCGCGCCGGGCGCCACCGACGTCGACGTGCTCGTCGTCGGCGCGGGCCCGGTGGGTCTCACGCTGGCGAACATGCTCGGCATGTACGGGGTGCGCACCCTGGTGGTCGAGGAACGTCCGACCCTCATCGACTACCCGCGCGGCGTGGGCCTGGACGACGAATCACTGCGGACGTTCCAGGCGATCGGGCTGGTCGATCGCATCCTGCCGCACACCACCCCGAACCAGATCATGCGTTTCGTCGACGCGCGGCGCAGGCTGCTGGCCGAGATCGCGCCCACCGACGAGCAATTCGGCTGGCCGAAACGCAATGGATTCGTCCAGCCGCTGGTCGACGCCGAACTGCTCGCGGGACTGGACCGGTATCCGCAGGTGGAGGTGGCCTGGGGGACAGCTATGACCTCCTGCGCCGACTCCGGCGATCGGGTGACGGCGGCACTCGACGGCGGCGCCGGGCCGTCCACCGTGACCGCCCGGTACGTGGTGGGTTGCGACGGCGGGCGCAGCGCGACGCGCCGGGAGATGGGCGTCTCCTTCGACGGCACCACCTCGCCGACCCGCTGGCTGGTGGTCGACCTCGCCTCGGATCCGCTGGGCCACCCCAATATCGAGGTCGCCGCCGATCCGGCCCGGCCGAACGTGTCGGTATCGATCGCGCACGGAATCCGGCGCTTCGAGTTCATGATCCACGACGACGAGCCCGACGAACTGGCCGAGGACCCGGCCTTCGTGGCGAAGATGGTGGCGCCGTTCGTGCCGTATCCCGAGCGGCTGGAGGTCATCCGGCGCCGGGTCTACACCCATCATTCCCGCATCGCGGGCGCTTTCCGGCGCGGGCGGCTGCTACTGGCTGGCGACGCCGCGCATTTGATGCCGGTGTGGCAGGGGCAGGGCTACAACAGCGGCATCAGGGACGCGGCGAACCTCGGCTGGAAACTCGCCGCGGTCGTCCGGGGGCAGGCGGGCGAAGCCCTGCTCGACAGCTACGACTCCGAACGGCGCAAGCACGCCAGGGCCATGATCGATCTGTCGACGCTGGTCGGCCGGGTGATCTCGCCGACCGATCGCAAGGTCGCGGCGGCGCGTGACGCGCTGGTGCGCGCGGCGGCCGCGATTGCGCCGGTTCGAAAGTACGTGCTGGGCATGCGGTTCAAGCCGATGCCGCGCTACGAGCGCGGGGCGGTGGTGCACGACTGGTCCCGGTCGCCGAAGTCGGCGGTCGGCACGCTGTTCGTGCAGCCGCGGGTGGATACCAGGGAACGCGCCGACGTCCTGCTCGACGAGGTGCTCGGGCCGTGGTTCGCCGTGCTGTGCTGGAACAACCGCCCTCGCGCCGTCCTCGGTGCGACGGCGTTCGATCGGTGGAAATCTCTGGACGCCAGATTCTTCGAACTCCGTCCCTCCGCACAGATGCACTGGACCGGCCACGACGACCCCGACGTCGTCGTGATCGGCGACCGCACCGGCGCGCTGAAACGCTGGTTCGACGCCCAGCGCGACTCGGTGCTGTTCCTGCGGCCCGATCGCTGCGTCGCGGGCGCGTCCATCGCGCAATCGGCGCCGGGACTGAGCGCGGACCTGCTCGACACCCTCTATTCGCCGCAGGGAGGAAACGATGCCGCTGGCCGTGTGCTGCGTCTCGCACAGCCCCCTTCTTGATCTTCCCGGACCCGATCCGGAGCTGCTCGCGGACATCGAGTCGGCGCTCGACGAGGCGGCGCGGTTCGTGCGGGCCTTCGATCCCGAAGTGGTCGTGGTGTTCGCGCCCGACCACTACAACGGGTTCTTCTACAAGCTCATGCCGCCGTTCTGCATCGCAGCGGCGGCTGCCGGGGTCGGTGACTACGGCACGCACGCCGGGCCGCTCGACGTGCCGACCGTACTGGCGACCGAACTCGCCGAGGCGGTTCTCGCGGCCGGTGTCGATGTCGCCGTCTCGCTGGCGATGGACGTCGATCACGGGACGGTGCAGCCGTTGCAGCGGTTGCTCGGGTCAGCGACGGCGCGCCCGGTGGTTCCGATCTTCGTCAATTCGGTAGCCGTTCCGCTCGGCCCGCTGCGCCGCGCCAGGGCGCTGGGCGCGGCCGTCGGCGGTCACTTGTCGACCCTGGGCAAGCGGGTGCTGATGATCGGTTCCGGCGGGTTGTCCCACGACCCGCCGGTGCCGGCCTTGGCCACGGCCACCGGGCCCGTGCGGGAGCGGATCGTGCACGGCGGGCGCATGACCGCCGAGCAGCGAAACGCGCGGCAGCAGAGGGTGATCGAAGCGGCGCGCGAGTTCGCCGCCGGGCGCGGCGGGCTCCAGCCGCTCAATCCCGAATGGGATCGGCGGTTCCTGCGAATGCTCGACGACGGACGGCTCGAGGAGTTCGACGACTGGACCAACGCGCGGATCACCGCCGCGGCGGGCAACTCCGCGCACGAGGTGCGCACCTGGGTCGCCGCGTTCGCGGCGCTCGCGGGGCAGGGCCCGTACCGGACCACGGTGCGCTACTACCGGTCCGCGCCCGCTCTGATCGCCGGATTCGCCGTGCGCGCCGCCGTCGCGGACCAGGACAACGATTCGACCGCCAGGAGGCGAGCGTGACATCCGAACCGATCGGCGTGCCCTCCGGGGCAGGCGATGTCGACCATACCGTCGACGTTCTGGTCGTCGGCTCCGGCGGCGGCGGGCTGACCGCCGCCCTCGCCGCCGAGGCCGCAGGACTGTCGGTCCTCGTGGTCGAGAAAGCGGCCCACTACGGCGGCTCCACCGCGCTGTCGGGCGGCGGCATCTGGGTGCCCGGCGCTCCGGCGCAGAAGCGCGACGGCTACGCGCCGGATCCGGAGGGCGTGGTCGAGTACCTGCGCGCGATCACCGAGGGCTTGGTCGGCGACGCGCGCCTGCGGGCCTACGTCGCGACGGCGCCGCGGATGATGGAATTCCTCGAGCAACGCAGCGCCTGGCTGCGCTTCGTGTGGAAGCCGGGTTACGCCGACTACTACCCGGAACTGCCCGGTGGTTCGGCGCAGGGCAGCACCATCAACGTGCCGCCGATCGACCTGCGCAGACTCGGCGACGAAGAGCAGAACCTGCTGCGTCCGCTGGCCCTGGCCCCGAAGGGGATCTGGCTGGGACCCAAGGATTTACGACTGTTCTACCAGGTACGTCAATCCTGGCGCGGCAAGGCCGTGCTGGTGAAGCTGGTGTGGCGGATGTTCCGCGCCAGGGTGTTCGGCGACCGGATCGCCGCCATCGGTCAGTCGCTGGTGGCCCGGCTGCGCCTCGCCCTGCGCGAGCGCGACATTCCGCTGTGGCTGAACGCGCCGATGACCTCCTTGCTCACCGGAGCCGACGGCGCCGTGGTCGGCGCGGTGGTGGAGCGCGACGGACAGCCGCTGCGCATCAGGGCCGAGCGCGGCGTGATCCTGGCGACCGGCGGCTTCGACCACGACATGGCCTGGCGCAAGGAACATCAGCCGGTCGTCGAGCAGGACTGGAGTTTCGGCAACCCGGCGTCCATGGGCGACGGCATCCGCGCCGGACAGCAGGTCGGCGCGGCCACCGACCTGCTGGACGAGGCGTGGTGGTTCCCCGCCATCCACTGGCCCGACGGACGCCTGCAATTCATGCTCAACGAGCGCATGATGCCGGCCCAGTTCATCGTCAACGGCGCGGGCGAGCGGTACATCAACGAGGCCGCGCCGTACATGGATTTCGGTCACGCGATGATCGAGGGACAGAAATCGGGGATCACGCACATCCCGAGCTGGCTGATCACCGACGAGCGCTCCTGGCGGCGGTACGTCGTCGCCGGACATCTACCGCTGCCGAAGATCCCGTTCGCCCCGGTGCCGACCGGGCGGAAGATCCCGCGGGCCTGGCTGGACTCGGGTGTCGTCGTGGCCGCGAACTCGTGGACGGAACTGGCGGCGAAGATCGGCGTGCCCGAGGACCGGCTGCGCGCCACCGCGAAGCGCTTCGACGAACTCGCGCGCACCGGCCACGACGACGACTTCCAGCGCGGCGACAGCGTGTACGACAACTACTACGGCGATCCCACGCTGCCCAACCCCAACCTGCGTCCGCTGGGCAAGCCGCCGTACTACGCGTTCCGGATCATCCTCGGCGATCTGGGCACCTCCGGCGGCCTGCGCACCGACGAGCACGCCAGGGTGCTCCGGTCCGACGGCACCGTCATCGGTGGTCTGTACGCCGTGGGCAACACCTCCGCGGCGCTCATGGGCCGCAGCTACGCCGGAGCGGGCGCGACGATCGGGCCCGCGATGACGTTCGGCTACATCGCGGTCGAGCACCTGGCCGCGAGTGCCGCGGCGGCGGCGCAGCACACCGAACCGGCCCGCACCGGCTCGACGTTCGATTCCATCGGAGGAAGTAAATGAAGATATCCCTGTTCTACGAATTCGCGCTGCCGCGGCCGTGGGTCCCCGACGACGAGCGACTGCTGTTCCAGGAGGGTCTGGCGGAGGTGGAGGCCGCCGACAAGGCCGGGTTCTCCACCGTCTGGCTGACCGAGCACCATTTCCTCGAGGAGTACTGCCATTCGACGGCGCCGGAGATCTTCCTCGCCGCCGCCAGCCAGCGGACCGAGAACATCCGGCTCGGTTTCGGCGTCATGCACCTGCCTCCGGCGATCAATCATCCCGCGCGCGTCGCCGAACGTGTCGCCACCCTCGACCTCATCTCCGACGGGCGCGTGGAATTCGGCACCGGTGAGTCGTCGTCGGTGGGCGAACTCGGCGGGTTCGGCATCGATCCGGCCGACAAGCGCGCGCAGTGGGAAGAGGCGCTGGAGGTGTCCATCCGCTGCATGATCGAGGAGCCGTTCACCGGTTTCCAAGGCCAACACATCCAGATGCCCGCGCGCAACGTGATACCCAAGCCGCACCAGCGCGCGCATCCCCCGGTGTGGGTGGCGTGTACCCGGCCTTCGTCGGTTCAGATGGCGGCGCGGCTGGGCGCGGGCGCGTTGAGCTTCGCCTACACGGGCCCGGGTCCGCTGGCGGATCGGGTGCGCGGGTACTACCAGGAATTCGCGGACAAGGCCGAGCCCTGGCTGCCGGTGCTCAATCCGAACATCCTGGCCATCGGCGGCGACCTGTCGATGATGGTCGCGCCCACCGACGAACAGGCTTTGCAGCGCCTCGGGCTCGGCGGCGGATTCTTCTCCTTCGGGATCATGCACTACTACATGACCGGCCAGCACACCCCGGGCCGCACCGGCGTGTGGGAGCGCTACCTCGAGGCCGTCAAGGAGGACGAGACGCTGGCCTACGGTCCGGGTCGCGGCGCCATCGGATCGCCGGGCACCGTGCGCGAATTCCTGCGCGGCTACGAGGAAAGCGGCGTCGACGAGATCATTCTGCTGCTGAATCCGCGCAGCCACGAGGCGACCATGGAGTCGATCGAACTGATGGGCGAGCAGGTGCTGCCGGAGTTCATCGAGCGCGACGAGAAGGCGGTCGCCGCGAAGGCTCGGCGGCTCGAGCCGGTCATCGAGAAGGTCCAGGCGCGGCGCAAGCCGTTGCCCTCGCTCGCGTTCGACGAGAACTACGCGTTCGGCGGCCTGCCAACGGGCCGGGGCGGCAGCTTCACCGCGAGCGAGATTCCCGAAGCGATGGCCGAGATCAACGAGGGCCGGGTGCAGGCCGCGCAGCGCGCCAAGGAAGAAGCGCAGTGATCCCCGGCCCGTGCGGTCGCGCCGCGCGCCGCGACCGCACGAGCGGAGTCGGACGAGATGAGACGGACCAGATGCCCGAAGTCGGACGAGCCGATGAGCTGTGGCGTTACGACGGCAAACGGGTCGTGGTGACCGGTTGCTCCTCCGGGATCGGCGCCTACGTGGCCCGCCAGGTCACCGAACTCGGCGGGCGGGTGGCCGGGCTCGATCTGGTGGAGCCCGCCGCCGATGTCGCGGAGTTCCACCGGGTGGACATGGCCGACGCCGCGTCGATCGACCGGGCCGTCGCCGCCCTCGGCGGACCCGTCGACGCGCTGTTCAACGTCGCGGGCGTCTCCTCGGGCATCGGCGACCCGATCCGCGTGGTCACGATCAATTTCCTCGGCCTGCGGCAGTTCACCGCTGCGCTCGCGCGCACGATGCGGCCCGGCGCCACGATCGCCAGCGTGTCCTCGCTGGCGGCGGCCGGATATCTCGAGCACCGCGAACAAGTCGGCGGCCTGCTGGACACCGCGGACATGGCGGCCGGAATCGCCTGGTGCGAGGCGCATCCCGACGCCGTGGCCGACGGCGGATACCGGCTGTCGAAGGAAGCGATCATCTACTACACGATGCGCAACGCCGTCGCACTCGGTGCGCGCGGCATCCGGATCAACTGCACCGGTCCCGGCGTCACGCGGACACCCATCCTGGAGCAACTGCGCTCGGCGTACGGCCCGGACTATCTCGACACCATCCCCAAGCCGCTGGGCCGGGTCGCCGAACCGGCCGAACAGGCGGCCGCCTTGCTGTTCCTCAACAGCCGGGCGGCGAGTTACGTGACCGGCCAGGTGCTGTGGGTCGACGGCGGGAACGTGGGCGCCCGCATCGCCGGCGTGGCCCGGTCATGACCGGTGGAAGACCGGCGATCAGCGTGAAAGGACAGGCATCGTGGCCACTTTGACGGAATTCCGGCGCGTCGCCGACGGTGTGCGGAATTGGGGCCGCTGGGGCGCGGCCGACGAACTCGGCACGCTCAACTTCATCACCCCGGACAAGGTCGCCCACGCGGCGAGTCTCGTGCGGCACGGACGGGTGTTCCCGCTCGGCGTCGACTTCGGCTCGTCCGGACCGCAAGGGGCGTTCAAGTTCCGGCACAACCCGGTCCACGTGATGACCGTGGACGGCGGTGACGCGCGCACTTTGACCGAGTACGGCCCGAAGTGGCTGCGCAACAGTGTCGGACGCGAACTCAGCGCGTTCTTCGAGGACAACCCGTTCCGCTTCAACGACGACCTGATCATCATGCCGTTGCAGGCGGCGACCCAGTGGGACGCGCTGTCGCACGTCTACTACGACGACCACCTGTACAACGGCTTTCCGGCGAGTTCGGTCACCAGCCTCGGCGCGTACCACTGCGGGATCGACAAGGTCGACGGCAAAGGCATCACGACCCGCGCCGTGCTGCTGGATCTGGTGCGTCACCGACGCGCCGACACGTTCCTCGCGGCGGGTGACCCGATCACTCCCGGCGAGCTGGACGAGGTCGCCGCGGCGCAGGGAGTCGACGTCGGCCGCGGCGACATCGTGCTGATCCGCACCGGGTGGTGGGCCCGCTTCCTGGAGGCGGGCGACGGCACGGAACCGTACTCGGGCCTGGACTGGCGCTGCGCCACCTGGCTGCACGAACGTGAGGTCGCCGCCGTCGCGGCGGACAACCTCATGGTCGAGGACCCGGTGTCCGGGGTGGACGGCACCTTCCTGCCGCTGCACATGCTGTGCCTGCGGGACATGGGCCTGATGCTCGGCGAGTACTGGGATCTCACCGCGCTCGCGGCCGACTGCGCCGCGGACGGCGTCTACGAATTCCAGTTGGTCGCACCGCCTTTGCGCGTGGTCGGCGCCGTCGGATCGCCCGTCAACCCGATCGCCATCAAGTAGGGACACACAGGAAAGCACGAGGTTCCGGTCATGACCGCAGGCACGAGAAGTGCGACCGCCACCGAGGTGGCCGGCGACGGGCGGCCGTTCGTCGTCGGCATCGGCGGCACGTTGCGGGCGGGCTCGTCGACGGAGCAAGCGCTGCGGCACTGCCTTGCGGCGGTGCGGCGTCACGGCGGACGCACCGCGCTGTTCTGCGGCGAGGAGATCAACCTGCCGATGTACAACCCGCACGACCCGGCCCGCACCGAGAAGGCGGTCGCGCTGGTCGAGGCGCTGCGCCGCGCGGACGCGGTGATCATCGGCTCGCCCGGATACCACGGCGGCGTCTCCGGCCTGGTGAAGAACGCCCTCGACTACATCGAGGACCTGCGCGGGGACGCGACGGTGTACCTGGACAACAAACCGTGGGGCTGCATCACCTGCGCCTACGGCTGGCAGGCTGCCGTGGGAACGCTCGGCCAGCTGCGGGTGATCGGCCACGCGTTGCGCGCGTGGCCCACCCCGCTCGGCGTCGCGATCAATTCCGCCGAGCCGATCTGGGATGCCGACGGCACGCTGACCGACGAGGCCGTCAGCGCCCAGCTCGAGCTGCTCGCCACGCAGGTGCTCACCTTCGCTCCGGCCGGCGGGGCGCGCGCATGACCGCCGCGCCCAGGACGACCGGCCGGACGAGGGTGGCCGAGGCGACGGCCGCCCTGCGGGCCGGGCGGATGATCCTGGTGCTCGGGGAGACGAGCGACGGGTGCCGGGGCGATCTGGTGATGGCCGCGCAGCGCGTGACGGCCGAAGCGGTCAATGCCATGGCGAGCCTCGGATGCGGGCTCATCCACGTCTCGATGCGCGCGGCGGCCCTCGATGCCCTCGGGATACCCCCGGCCGACCCCGCCGCCACCGGCCCGGATCGCGATCTGTTCCGCGTGTCGGTGCGACTGGCGGGCGCCGAGGCCGACGGTGTGCGGGCCTCCCGCCGCGCGCAGACGGTTCGCGCACTGGCCGACCCGGCCAGCACACCGAGCACGTTCGCCCGGCCCGGACACGTCTTCCCGCTCGGCTGCGCCGCCGGTGGCGTGCTGTCGGTACCCGCCTGCCCGGAGGCCGCGGTGGACTTGGCCGAGCTGGCCGGAATGGCGCCTGTCGGGGTGCTGTGCGAAGTCTGCGGGGCCGACGGCGAACAGGCCGGGCGCTCGCAGCTGCTCGCGCTCGGTCGCGACCACGGGCTGCCCGTGGTGTCCATCGACGATCTGGTCGCCTATCGCAAGCGTGAGCTGTGCCGGGTGCGTCGGCGAGGCGTCGCGCGCATTCCGCTGCCGATGGGGGAGTTCCGTGCGGTCGGCTTCACCGACGGGCTGGACCGCGCGCACGTCGCGTTCGTCCACGGTGATCCGGCCGCGGACGTCGCGCCGCTGGTGCGCCTGCATTTCGAATGCCTGGCCGGTGACGTCTTCGGTTCCCGGCGCTGCCGGTGCCGGGGCGCGCTGGATCGTGCGCTGGATCGGATCGCGCGCGACGGCAGCGGCGTGCTGGTCTACATCCGCGCGCGCACCACCGCCGTACGCGACACACTGCGCGCCTGCCGGGCCGACGGGGAAAGCGGTAGCGCCGAAGCGCAGCGTCACAGCGACCTGCAATCGGCATTCGACATCCTCGACGCGCTCGCCGTGCGTGAGATCCGATTGCTGTGCGACGCGGGGGAGGCCGCTGTCGAGCCGGAGCGCGCGCGCATCGTCGCGCGAATCCCGTTGACCCACAGCGCTCGTCACCCAGACGCGGAAACGCTCGTGACGCCGCGCGCGGGTGACCGGATCGGGAGCCTCCCGTGATCGCGCAGCGCAGAACCGTCGTGGTGGACGGCTCCAGCACCGCGTATCTCGAGGCGGGAACCGGCGAACCGGTCGTGCTGCTGCACGGCGGCGAATTCGGCGCCAGCGCGGAACTGGGCTGGGAGTACACCATCGACGCGCTCGCCCGCCGCTATCGGGTGCTGGCGCCGGACATGCTCGGCTTCGGCGAGTCGGCGAAGGTGATCGACTTCAACGACGGACGCGGCCTGCGTATCCGGCACATCGCACGCTTCCTCGCGACGCTCGGCATCGAGTCGGCGCATTTCGTCGGCAATTCCATGGGGGCGATCAACCTGCTCGTCGACGCGACGTCCACCGCGCCGAAGCTGCCGATGCGCAGCCTGGTCGCGATCTGCGGCGGCGGTGCGATCCAGCGCAACGAGCACATGCGAGCGCTCTACGACTACGACGCCACGTTCTCCGGAATGCGCGCCGTCGTCCGGGCGCTCTTCCACGCGGAGTCCTACCCCGCCGACGACGGCTACGTGCGGCGGCGCTACGAATCGAGCATCGCCCCCGGAGCGTGGGAGGCATTGGCGGCGGCGCGTTTTCGCCGTCCCGGCGCCGAGGCGCCGCCCGCCCCGTCGAACGAGCGGGCTTACGAGCGCATTCGCGTGCCCTGCCTCGTCGTCGAAGGCGCACGCGACAAGCTGCTGCCCGCGGGGTGGGCCGCGGCGATCGCGGCTCGCGTCCCGCACGGACGATCCGCCGTCGTACCGGACGCCGGGCACTGTCCACAGATCGAGCAACCGGACGTCGTCAACGACCTGCTGCTGGCGTTCCTCGGCGGGCAGGCGGGCCGGGCCCGCGAGTCCGAAGACGCACCGGACCTGCCGGACTCGGCCGGACCGAAACGAAAGGAAATGAAGGCATGACCGACGAATTGGCGGGCAAGGTCGCCATCGTCACCGGCGGAGCGTCGGGGATCGGCAGCGCGACGGTGGCGCGGTTCGTCGCCGAAGGCGCCCGCGTGGTGGTCGCCGACGTGGATCGTGAGCGCGGTGCGGCCTCGGTGGCCTGCTACGGCGCTGCGGCGGTGTTCGAACAGGTCGACGTCGCCGACCCGGCCCAGGTCGAGCGGCTCGTGGACCGGGCGGTGCGGACCTTCGGCGGGTTGGACGTGATGTGCAACAACGCCGGTATCTCCGGCACCATGCACAAGAGCCTGCTGCACGACGACCTCGCCGACTTCCACCGGGTGCTCGGGGTGAACCTGCTGGGGGTCATGGCGGGCACCCGCTTCGCGGCCAGGCATATGGCCGAGCACGGCGGCGGCTCGATCGTCAACGTGTCCTCGGTCGGCGGCATCCAAGCGGGTGGGGGAGTGCAGAGCTACCGGGCGTCCAAGGCGGCGGTGGCGCACTTCACCAAGTCGGCGGCGATCGAACTGGCGCAGTTCGGCATCCGGGTCAACTGCATCGCGCCGGGCAACATCCCGACACCGCTGCTCGCCTCGTCGGCGAGGAAGATGTCCGCCGAGCTCAGCGAGCGGTTCACCAAGGCGGTGCGCGAGTCGATGGAGGCCGATCGCCCGTTGCCGCTCGACGGCACACCCGAGGACGTGGCGGAGGTCGCGGTGTACTTCGGCGGCGACCGGTCGCGGTACGTCACCGGAACCGTGCTGCCGGTGGACGGCGGCACGGTCGCGGGCAAACCGCTGCGACCGCGCAGGAAGCCGGCCGAGCCGTCCGTCGCGGCGGGCCCGCGATGATCCGCCGCACCGGAGTTCTCGTCGTCGGCGCCTCTGCCGCGGGCCTGGCCACCGTGGAAGCGCTGCGCCGGGGCGGGTACCGGGACCCGATCGCACTGCTCGGCGCCGAGCCGCATCTGCCCTACGATCGTCCCCCGCTGTCCAAGCAGATCCTCTCCGGCGCTTGGCGGCCCGAGCGCACCTTGCTGCGCGAGCCGCGCCGACTGGCCGAACTCGATGCCGGCATCGTCCTCGGCACCCGCGCCGTCGCCCTCGACGTCGCCGCCCGCACCGTGCACACCGCGACCGGTTCCGTGGCTGCCGAGCACATCGTGATCGCCACCGGGGCAGTGCCGCGAATGCTGCCCGCGCCGCCCGGATTACGCGGCGTCCATGTGCTGCGCACGCTCGACGACGCGCTCGCGCTGCGCGCGGATCTGGCTGTCCGTTCGCGCGTCGTCGTGGTGGGCGACGGCGTACTGGGCGCGGAAATCGCGGCCACCGCAGGGCAATCCGGCCACGAGGTCACGATGACCGGCCCCCAGCGCGCCCCGATGGCGGCTCAGCTCGGCGATCTCGCCGCGGGCCTGCTCGCCGGCCTGCACACCGGCAACGGCGTCCGCCTGCGGCTCGGCGTCGGCGTCTCCCGCCTCACCGACCGCGGCGGCGAGGTCACCGGCGTCGTCCTGGCGAACGCCGAGACGCTGCCCGCGGATCTGGTCGTGGTCGCGATCGGCGCGGTGCCCGCCACCGACTGGCTCGCAGGCAGCGGGCTCTCGCTCGCCGACGGCGTGGTGTGCGACGCGCGATGCCGTGCCGCCGAGGGCGTCTACGCGGTCGGTGACGTCGCCCGGTGGGAACATCCGGTCCTCGGAAGGACCCTGCGCCTGGAGAACCGTACGAACGCGACCGAGCAAGCAGCGGCGGTGGCCGCCGACATTCTCGGCGCGCGGCGGGCGTATCAGCCGATCCCGTACTTCTGGACCGATCAATTCACCACGAAGATCCAGGTGCACGGCGTCATCACGGCCGGGGCTGTGGCCACGGTCGTCGACGGCGACCCGGACGAAGGACGGTTCGTCGCGCGCTTCGAGCAGGGCGGGGACGTCACCGCGGTGCTGGGCTGGAACATGCCCAAGCAGGCCAGGATGCGGCGGCAGGAGTTGGCGCGAGCGCACGCCCTGCTCGCTTCGCCACCCACCCCCGCTCACTCCCCGTAGAAAGAAGGTCCCCGATGAAAGTGACTGTCGACCAGGTCAAGTGCGTCGCGGCCGGGCACTGCGTCATGCACGCGGCCGACGTGTTCGACCAGCGCGACGAGGACGGCATCGTCGTCCTGCTCGACGCCGACCCGCCGGACGAACTCGCCGATGACGTGCGCCAGGCCGCGGCGGTCTGCCCGGCCATGGCCATCCACATCGAGGAATGAACCGGCGGTTCGCGGTTCTTCCGTCCCGATCACCCCAGGAGTGAACAGTGTCCGAAGCATCGACCGATACGACAGCCTCCGCCACGGAGGTTCCCGACTATCCCATGCCCAGGTCGACCGGATGCCCGTTCGCGCCGCCGCCCGAGGCGTTGCGGCTCGGGCGCGCCAAACCGCTCAACCGGGTCCGGATCTGGGACGGCAGCACGCCCTGGCTGGTCACCGGCTACGCCGAGTTCAAGGCACTGATGTCGGACCCGAGGGTCAGCGTGGACGACCATCGTCCCGGCTTCCCGCACTGGAACGAGGGCATGGCCGCGATCGTGGACAGCAGGCCGAAGTCGCTGTTCACCACCGATGGCGAGGAACACAGCCGGTTCCGGCGGATGCTGACCAAGCCGTTCACCTTCAAGCGGGTGGAAGCGCTGCGGCCGGTCATCCAGCGGATCACCGAGGAGCACATCGACCGGATGCTGGCCGGACCGCGACCGGCCGACCTGGTCGAGGCGCTGGCGCTGCCGGTGCCGACGTTGATGATCAGCGCGATGCTCGGCGTGCCGTACGAGGACCACGAGTTCTTCCAGCGGCACGCGACCGTCAACGTCGACCGGTACGCGACCAAGGAGCAGGCCGCCGAGGGCCGCGCGGGCCTGGCGCGGTATCTGGTCGACTTGGTGAAGAAGAAGCTGGACGATCCCGCCGAGGACGTGGTCTCCGACATCGCCGAGCGGATCCGCGCCGGTGAGATCGATATGAAGGAGGCCGCCCAGTTGGGCACCGGCCTGCTGATCGCGGGGCACGAGACGAGCGCGAACATGATCTCGCTCGGGGCCCTCGCCCTCATGCGCAACCCCGATCAGTTCGCGTTGCTGCGCGATACCGACGATCCGAAGATCGTCGTCAACGCGGTCGAGGAATTGCTGCGGTACCTCAGCATCATTCAGAACGGCCAGCGCCGTGTCGCGGTCGGGGACATCGAGATCGCGGGGGAGACCATCCGGGCCGGGGACGGCCTGATCTTCGACCTCGCGCCGGCGAATTGGGACGAGAAGGTCTGGCAGCAGCCGGACCGGCTGGACCTGCGCAGACCCGCCGCCGCGCACCTCGGGTTCGGTTTCGGTCCGCACCAGTGCGTCGGGCAGCAATTGGCCAGGGCCGAACTGCAGATCGTCTTCCGCACGCTGGTGCGGCGAGTTCCGACGCTGCGCTTGGCGATTCCGTTCGATGAGGTCCAGTTCAAGCACGACCGGCTCGCTTACGGGGTGTACGAGCTGCCGGTGAGCTGGTAGCGCGCATACCGAATCTCTCTGCCGGAACGCTTGTCTGCGAGTTCATCTCCCGGACCGGTGATGCCCGGCTGCGCGCTGGTCTGCTGCGGCGGATCTGGTACCAGCTGGATTCATACCTTCAGTAATCGTGTTACTCTACGGTAGGTCCGCGGCTGTGACATGTCTCATGCCGAACGGCTATTGCGGCCTGGAATACTCCGGCGACGGTGCCGGGTGGAACCTATGGAGAGTTATCGATGCAACGACAGCAGGGGCAGTCTCGATCGAGGTGGGGGCGGTGGGCCGTCCCGGTGGCGGCGGCGCTGGCCGTGGCTTGCGTCACGACGGTGGCGATGGTGGACACGCAGGAGGCGGCCGCCTCTCCGGTCGGTGACTTCTACCTTGCGCCCGCTCAGGTTCCCGCCGAGCGTGGGGCGATCATCAAGACCGGGCCGATGGCTTTGTTCGCGGCTCCGCCCACGGCCGAAGGGTGGCCGGGTAAGGCGCAGCACGTCATGTACACCTCGCGGTTGCAGGACGGGTCGCCGGTCGCGGTGTCGGGGACGTTCATCGATGCCACCGGGCCGTGGCAGGGGCCCGGCCCGCGTCCGACCCTTGTCATCGGTCCGGGAACCTCGGGGCAGGGCGACCGCTGTGCGATGTCGGTGGCCTTCTCGACCGGATTGGCGCTGTTCGACGACCCGTCGCCGGGGTTGTCGGCGAACCAGGAACTGCCTGCCTCGGCGCTGTGGAGCGGGCTGGGCGCGCGGGTGTTGGTGACCGACTACATCGGACTGGGCACGCCGGGTATCCACACCTACGCCAACCGGATCGAGCAAGCCCATGCCGTGCTCGACGGTGTGCGCGCGGCCCACAATCTGGCGGGCGTCGGGCCGGAGACCCCGGTGGTGTTGTGGGGCTACTCGCAAGGCGGCGGCGCGACCGCGGCCGCGGCGGAGATGCAACCGGACTACGCGCCGGAATTGAATCTCAAGGGCGCCTGGGCGGGCGGGCCGGTCGCGGACCTGGCCGCGATCCTGGAACGGATCGACGGCTCGCTCATCAGCGGCGCCATCGGATTCGCCATCAACGGTCTGCTCGCGCGGTACCCCGAACTGCAGAAGGCCGTCGACCGGGTGACCAGTCCCGCCGGGCGCGCGATGCTCGCGGCGCTGAGCGATGAGTGCATCGGTGACATCATCACTCGCCACGCGTTTTTGCGGACCGGTTCGATGACCAACGACGGCCGCTCGCTGACCGAGCACTTGGCCGAGATCCCCGAGGCCGCCCCCGTGCTGGCCGAAATGCGCGTCGGCAATCTGACCCCGAAAACGCCGGTGCTGATCACCAGCGGCTTGAACGACGACACCGTCCCCTACGGCCAGGCTCGCCGGCTCGCCGAAGATTGGTGCGCGAAAGGCGCAACGGTCACCTTCCGTACAAACGACCTGCCGCCGATCCTGCCCGGCGCGACCATCCCGAACCACTTCGGGCCCGAGATGATCGACGGATTCGGCCCCGACAACGCGGTCACCTACCTGCTCGACCGCCTGGCCGACAAACCCGTTTCCGGCTGCGCCATCGACTGAACCTGTCTCCATCGGGAACCGCGCGGGCCCCGCATCCGACCGCCATCGGATACGGGGCCCGTTTTCGTGATCTATATGAGAATGTCAATCTCGCAATCGGAGAAGATAAGTTGCATCAGCAGATTGGCAGATTTACACTGGCAGAACTCCCACAACTCGGTCTTCGGCTGATCTCGTACGCACCACCGAGGACGATGAAGTTCCCGCGAGAGGCGAAACCCTGTGACGACCAGCGCGGCCAGCGACGTCTATTACGACCCGTACGACGTCGAACTCAACTCCGATCCCTATCCGATGTTCAAGCGGCTCCGCGAAGAGATGCCGCTGTACTACAACGAGAAGCACGACTTCTACGCGATCAGCCGCCACGCGGATGTCAACGCGGCGTTGCTGGACCCGGGTACCTACAGTTCGGCGCGCGGCGCGATCATCGAGTTGATCAAGGCGGGCATCGAGATCCCGCCGGGCGTATTGATCTTCGAGGATCCGCCGATCCACGACATCCATCGCGGACTGCTGTCGCGCATGTTCACCCCGCGCAAGATCCGCGCGCTGGAGGACAAGATCCGCGAGTTCTGCGCGCGCAGCCTCGATCCGCATGTCGGCACCGGGCGGCTGGACTTCATCGCCGACATCGGCGCGCAGATGCCGATGCGCACCATCGGCATGCTGCTGGGCATTCCGGAAGAGGACCAGGAGACCATCCGCGACTTCGCGAACGCGCAGATGCGCACCGAGGAGGGCAAGCCGATGAAGGCGGCCTCCGAAGGCATGGTCGGAGGCGACATCTTCGCCGCCTACATCGACTGGCGGGCCGAGCATCCCTCCGACGACATCATGACCGAGCTGCTCAACGTGGAGTTCGAGGACGAGACCGGCACGGTGCGCCGACTGCGCCGGGAGGAATTGCTCACCTACGTGAACGTGGTGTCCGGCGCGGGCAACGAGACCACGACCCGCCTGATCGGCTGGGCGGGCAAGGTTTTGGCCGAGCATCCCGACCAGCGGCGCGAGCTGGTGGAGAATCCGCGGTTGATTCCCAACGCGGTGGAGGAACTGCTGCGATTCGAACCGCCCGCCCCGCACGTGGCGCGGTACGTGACCCGCGATGTCGAGGTGCACGGCCGGACCGTGCCGGAGGGCAGTGCGATGATGATGCTCATCGGGGCGGCCAACCGGGACCATCGCCAGTTCCCGCCGGACGGCGACGTCTTCGACATCCACCGCGACACCCGCCAGCACCTGTCGTTCAGCGTGGGCACGCACTACTGCCTCGGATCGGCGCTGGCTCGCCTCGAGGGGCGGATCGCGCTGGAGGAGATTCTCGCCCGATTCCCCGAATGGGAGGTGGATTCGGCCGCGGCGAGACTCTCGCCCACCTCCACCGTGCGCGGCTGGGAAACGATGCCCGCGTTCACCTCGTAGACAGGATGCCTCGCCGCCAGGCCGCCGGCGTCCCGGCCGCGCCGCACACCGCCGAGGCCAACCGACGGATGTCGAGCGACCGCTCCCGTACCGGCCCGACCGCCGCCACCTGTGATCATCACTCGGCAGAAGTGGCGGCAGGCAACGGTTCTCACGAATCGGCGCTGCGTGCGGCGCTCCACCGTTTCCGCACGACGGCGGTGATCCGGCGTTGTCCGGAGCCGGATGTGGCTGCGCCGTAGGTGCCGAGCAGTATCAGGGCGCAGCCGAACAACTGCAGCGCCGTGGGCCGCTCGTCGAGCACGACAGCGGCCAGGACGAGCGCGCCGATCGGCGTCAGCATGAGCATGGCCGCGCTCACCGTGCTGCTCAGCTGGGCGGTGGCCAGCGCGATCAGCAGCCAGCCGCCGATCTGACCGCACACCGCGGTCAGGGTCAGCCAGCCCAGCGCCGCCCAACCGGGCGTGAACGTGACGCCCGGCCACAGCGCACCCACGGCGGCCGCCGACAGCAGCGCCAGCCGGTAGGACTGGACCACTTGCCCGCTGTGCCCGCTGTGGCGCAGGAGGTAGAGGAACCCCGAGTAGCACAACGCGGCGAGGACGGCGTGGATCGTTCCCTGTACCGGCGCGCTGCCGGAGGCCCCGGTCTCGAAGACGCCACCAGTGAGCAGGATGCCCGCCACCAGGATCGGCGACACGACGAGGAACGCGCCGCGGATCGGCTCGCGATCGATGAGCAGCGCCAGCAGCGGAACGATGACGACCTGCGCGTTCACCAGCACCGCCGTCAACCCGGCGCCGACCTCGTAGATCGCTTGCGTCCACAACAGCGCGTCCGCGGCGAACAGCGCACCGGCCGTCACCGCGACCGCGGCCTGCCGCCGCGACAGCGCACCCTCTCGTCGGCGTTCACCACGGGCCGACGGCCACAGCAACGGCAAGGCGAGCGCACAACGGAAGAACGTGGCGGTAGCCGGTGCGGCGCCCGACAGCCCGATGAAGATCCCCGAGGTGGCGACGCCGAGCGCGCCCACGGCCATCGCCGACCGTGGCCGCGCCCGGGCCGCGTGGGACACCGCTCCCAGAATGCGCTGCGGCAGCGAAGTATCGGGCATCGGCCGACGCTACAACCGGCGAATCCGGGAAGCACGCGAATATCTCCGCCGGGCCAGGACCGAGTCACCGCTTCGGATACGGCACGGTGTCGTGCTGAGATTCGGTGTGAATCCTTTGTCGACGGCCGGTCCTCTCATAGCTGTGCCGACAACCGGGTCGGCACGCAATCGAGGAGGTCGTTGTGATCATTGCCGCCATCGCTGTCGCCGCCGTACTGGTCGGCTGGTGCAGCGTGACTCTGCTGCGCCGCCGGAGCCGCTCCCGTGACTGACCTGACCTGGCCCGACGAGCAATTGGTGAGCGCGGCGCGGGAAGGCGACGCCGCGGCGATCACCACACTGGTATCGGGCTCCTACCCGCATGTGCGCCGCTTCGCCCATACCCTGTGCGCCTCCGCCGAGGACGCGGAGGACGCCGCGCAGGAGGCGCTGATCATCCTCTACCGCAAGATCGGGACCTTGCGGGCCTCCGGCGCGCTGGCGTCCTGGATGTTCCGCATCGTCCGCAACGAGTGCCTGCGGCAGTGGCGCATGATGACCCGGCAGCACGAACCGATACCGGAGGGGGCCGTGGCTTCCGCGGAGGAAGAGGCGGTGCGGCGGCTGGAAGCAGGCCGGGTGGCTGCGGTGATCGCCGCGTTGCCCGCCGACCAGCGGCGGGTGCTGATCATGCGCGACGTGCAGGGCTACAGCGGCCGCATGGTCGCGGGCATGCTCGGGCTCAGCGTCGCGGCGATGAAGTCACGGCTGCACCGCGCCCGGGCGACGGTGCAGCAGGAGCTACGGGCCACACCGTGGTCGGCTCAGGAGAGGAGCGAACGAAATGCCTGACGAGCGGAGTTTCGCCAGCGCCTCCGTGCCCCGGCATCTGGCGCGCGGTGTCGCGGGCTTCGGCGCACTCATCGGCGCGGTCGCCTTGTTGCCGGTATTCGGGGCGTTCAGCTTGCTGCTCGCACCGGTCGGTCTGCTCGCCTTGCGCGGATGCCCGACCTGCTGGGTGATCGGCTTGATCCAGACCGTGTCGCGGGGACGGTTGCGGCGTACGTGCGCCGACGGGCAGTGCCGATTGACCAGTGCCGGGCACGATCCGGCCGAGCACGTGACCAGCCTTCGCGCACCCGGCTCGGCGTTGCCGCTCTCGACTCATGGCGCCGGTGGCCGGTCGCCGTGCGATGTGTCGCCGCCGGACGGAGGCAGCCGTCGAGCGTCGTGACAGGGCCACGCGGTCATCGAGCTGCGGGTCGGTCCTCGCGCTGGCTTGCGGCATGGCGTGGCGGCGGTGACGGCAGTCGGGTGCGGGCACGTCGGCTGAACCTCGATCACCCGATGGCTATGCGGATTTCGCCGACGACCGCACCACCGCCGGGCAGCCCACCGATGACACCGTCGGCCTCCAGGGCGCGAATCTCCGTCTCGCTCAGGCCGACAGCGGTGAGCAGCTCCGTATTGTGCTGGCCGAGCAGGGGAGCGGGCCCGCGGTGGAAACGCCGCGGACCGGCGGAGAACCGCACCGGCACGGTGCTGTGCCTGGCCGTCTCGGCGACCGGGTGGGCGACCGGCTCGAAGAACTCCCGGAACTGTAGCTGTGGCAGCTCGAACTGCCGGTGCGGTTGCATGACCTTCGCGACCGGTACACCGGCGTCCCAGAGAATGCGGACGATCTCGTCGCTGTCGCGCTGCGCACACCATTCCGCGAGCCGCTCGTCGATCAGGTCATGCCTGCGGCGGCGCCCCGGCGCGGACGAGAGTTCGGGATCCAAGGCCCAGAACGGGGTCCCGAGCGCTTCGCGCAGCCGCCGCCACTGCGCGTCGGTGGCGACCGCGATCGCCACCCAGCAGTCCTCCCTGCCGAATTCGTCCACACCCGAGGCGCGATAGAGATTCTGCGGCGCGGCGCAGGGACCGCGGTTGCCGTCGCGTTGGAGCAGCGCACCGTAGGCCGAGTACTCGATCACCTGCTCGGCGGCCACATTGAGCGCGGCCTCGACCATCGCGGCCTCCACCAGCACGCCGTGTCCGGTGCGGCGCCGGTGTTCCAAGGCCAAGAGCAGGGCGTTGAGGGCGTGCACGCCCGCGTTGGGATCACCGATCGAATAGGGCTCGACCGGATTGCCGTCCGGGTGGCCGGTCAGCCAGGTCAGCCCCGAGGTGTCCTCGATGACGTAGGCGAAGGCCGGATTGTCGCGCCAGGGACCGTCGAGGCCGAAACCGGGCATCCGGACCATGATCGCGTCCGGGCGCAGTCGCCGCACGGCCGGATAGTCCAGGCCGATCTGCTCGAGCACGCGGGGTGTGTAGTTCTCCACGATCACCTCGCAGGTGGCGGCCAGCCGCCGCAACAGGTCTCGCCCGCGATCGGAGCGGAAGTCCAGCGTGAGGCCCTTCTTGTTGGTGTTCAGCCCGGAGAAGACGGGGGACTTCTCCCACCATTGCTCTTCGCTCGGCGGCACGCCCGCGATGAGGCGGGTGCCGTCGGGGTGTCCGGCCGATTCCACGTGGATGACTTCGGCGCCGAGCATGCCGAGGTAGTGCGTGCACGACGGCCCGGCCCAGAACGTCGTGAGGTCGAGGACGCGAAGATGTTCGAACGGCAGGGGTTGCGGTGCGGTGCGTCCTGCCGTGCGCGGGCGTTTCCGGCGGCGGGCACGATATTCCTCGGTGTGCTCGCCGAGCCGGGGAGCGGGTCGCGGATCGCACAGCAGCGTGGGCGTCGTGCGATACGGGGGGCCGGGCTGGACGAAGCCGTCGCGGGGGTTCACCGTGAAGAATCTTCGCGCTACGTGATGATCAGTGGTCGTGGCGTTTGCTCCGTTCACCACCGGGCCGTTGGGAATGCGGAAGGCGGTCGCCAGATCGCGGATCACCTCGGCGGGCTGCTCGGCAAACCAGGCGAAGATCTCCGGCGCCTTCTCGTTGGCCCGCTGGGTGATCGCCGGGGCGGGGTCCTCCTCGATCCACTCCGGATGCCCCACCATCGCGCACAGGTCGAACCACTGCTGCGCGGTGCCGCAGCCCACCGCAACCAAGCCGTCGGCGGCGGTGGTGACCCCGGGCACGCTGAGCCGTCGTTCCGTGCGGAACGGGCGGCCGAGCGCGTCGAAGAACGAGACGGGGAAATAGGTGAGCCCGAGGATCTGGGTCTCCAGCACGGACAGATCGACCAGCTCGCCCGCGCCGGATCCGAGCGTGCGCAGCCGCGAGGTCATGGTGGCCGCGCTCGCGTAGGCGCCGGCGAACCATTCCCCGATCCGGCCGCCCACGTGCACCGGCGCTCGGTCCGGCGCGCCTCGGCCGAGGCCGACGATGCCGCCGGACCACGCTTGCAAGGTGAACTCGGTGGCCGGGCGGTCGTGCCACGGCCCGTCGAGACCGAACGGGGTGATCGCGGTGACCACCAGATGACGGTGCGCGCGGCGCAACGCGGCCGGGGCGAGCCGGGGGTGCTCGGCGAGCCGCGACCCCGGCGACCACACCACCACGTCGGCCGCCGCGAGCAGGTCGTCGACGAGTTCCAGGTCCGCGGCCACCCCCGGCGCGGCGACGACACTCTTCTTCGAACCGGCCAGGAAGGAGAACAGCGCACCGTCGGACCCCGGGTCGATGCGGGCCAACGATGCCGACCACCGGCGAAGCGAATCCCCCTCCGGCGCTTCGACTTTGATGATCTCCGCGCCGCCGTCGGCCAGCAGCTTGGTGCAATAGGCGCCTGCGATCCCCGAGGAGACGTCGACCACGACGCAACCGCGCAACGGCGGTTCGACGGGACGCTCGGAGCTGTTCGCGGATTCTTTCGATCCCATGACCTCTCACCGTTCCGATTCCCGCGACCGAGTGCTCCGGCCTCGGCCGGGCCGGGCTAGACCTTCTTCTTGCGACCGGACTTGCTCAGCCGGAATTCCGGCGGAAACCGCGCGTCATTGTCCTTGACCGAGTTGTTCAGCCCGCTTTCGAACGCGTTGTCCAGCATGAGTTCGTCGTCGTCGGCGTGGATGTGGCCGCCCATCGATTCGAAGAACCCGCTCAGCAGACTGCCCATGTACTCGCCCTGGTGCTGCTTCATCACTTCGAAGAACACCTTCTGCATGAACACGGTGTCGGTGGGCCGGTTGCGGGCACAGGCGCGGGCGTACTTCTCGGTCTCGGCTTCGAGGTCGGCTCGCGCGACGACCTTGTTCAGGAAGTTGCACTCGTACATCTCCCGCGCGGTGAAAGCCCGGCCGGTGAAGACCATCTCCTGGAACCGGCGCAACCCCATGGTCTGGGCCCACGTCCACATCCGCGGCCCCCAGCCGTAGTACCGGAAGGACGGATGACCGAAAAGGGCGTCGTCGGAGGAGATCACCAGGTCGGCGTCGGCCGCCTGATAGAAATGCCAGCCATAGCAGTAGCCTTTCACCTCCAGGATGCTGATCTTCTTGAACTCCTGCAGGCTGCGGCAACCGGCTTGGGCGTTGGCGTACCACTGGCTGATCGTGGCGCCGTGCCGGAAGGACGCGCGGGGCGGATACCGCACCTCGTCCTCGCCGATCTTGTACTCGCTCAACCGCGGACCCTGCGTGGGCGCGCTCTGCACCGCCATGAACTCGGGCAGGTCGGCTCCGGTGCCGAGGTCGTCGCCCGCCCCGCGGACGACGAGCACTTTCACCTCGTCGTCGACGTTCGCGCGGTGCAGCAGGTCGGCGTAGCGCAGTCGGGCCGCGATGGTGGGCGCGTTGAGATGATCGGGACGGTCGAAGGTGATGGTCGCGATCCGGGTCTTGGGGTCCTTGTCGTAGCGGATGATCTCCTCCGCCGACGGCTGCTCGGGACCGGACATGGACGGGCTCCTTCCTAGTGCTCCCAGTGCGGAGCGGTGGTGAGCACCTCGGCGCCGTCCTCGGTGATCAGGACCGCGTCGCGCCCGAACACCGCCCCGACACCGGATTCCCACGTGTACGCGGTGACGGCGAGGACCATGCCCGGCTCGAGGCGTTCGGCCGCGGCGCTCGCACGCAGGTGATCGGTCAGTACCGGCGGATCGAACCCCATGCCGAGCCCCCGCGCGACAGGCATCGGCGGCAGCGGTTCCCCCGCGATCTCGTAGGCGGCGAGCAGGTCCGTGCCCGCCGCTCCCGGGCGGCACGCCTCCAGCAGCCTGCCCCACAGGCCGTCCCACCGCCGGTACAGCTTGCGGACCCGGTCGTTGCCTTCGCCGCCGACCGGCCAGGTGCGGCCCACCTCGCCGATATAGCCCTCGCCCAGCACACCCGAGGAGAAGGCCACCAGGTCGCCCGCCCGCGCGCGGCGGTCCGCGCCCGCCCGCCGCCAGGGGTGTTCCCGTGAGGTCACCCATGCCGAGTCCTGCGAGGCCGGGGTGCTGACGCCGCCGGCGGCCATCGCCTCGAGCAGCACGCCGATCAACGCCTGCTCGGTGACGCCCGGCGCGAGCAGGCGCACGGCCGCGGCCAAGCCTTCCTCCGCGATGGCGAGGGTCGCGCGCAACACCTCCACTTCCTCGGGAGTCTTGATCCGGCGTGCGGCGCGCATCGCCAGTTCGCCGTCGACCAGTTCGGCCGAGGGAAAGGCGAGCGGAAGCAGCTTCGCGAAGCCGGGTGACAGCGCGTCGGTGCCGACCCGCCGCGCGGTGGCGGCGCCCTCGATGCCGCGCAGCACGGCGATGGTGTTCATCGGATTCCACGCGATGCCGTACAGGTTCTCGTGCGGGATGTCCTCCGGCACGCCTTCGTCCCACGTGCTCAGCAGATGCACCGCGCGCGTGCGCCGCACCACCGTCGCCACCGGCCCGAACGGGCGGGTGCCCGCGACCCACAATTGCGGTGTGCCGGAGACGTAGCGGGCGTTGGCCTGGCGTCCGAGCACCAGAACGTCCAGATCATGGGCTTGCATCTGTGCCATGGCACGTTCGCGCCGCCCATGTCGCAGGGCGCGAGCGTCGGGCAGAATCTCAGTGGCCATACGGCGCGTAGGGGTAGTCGGTGAGGGCGGTCCAGCCCTCCTCGGTGATCACGATGATTTCCTCGCTTCGGTAGCCGCCGGTGCCGTCCTCCCAGACCACCGGCTCCAGCACCAGCACCATGCCGGGTTCGAACACGAAGTTCTCGTCGAACTCGGCGCCGAGATCGGTGCCGATCATCGGCATCTCGGCGGCGCTCACGCCGATTCCGTGTCCCAGATAGAAATGCGGCAGCCAGGGCTCGGCGCCGCCGGCGGCGGCGATCGCCGCCCGCGCGAGATCGGCGGCCGTGGCGCCGGCGCGGGTCACGTCGAGCACCGCGGTGAGGATCTCGCGCCAGCGCTCGAACTGCCGCTGCTGGCGGGCGTCGGGCTCGGCGCCCACCGTCCAGGTGCGGCCGAAGTCCGAGCAGTAGCCCCCGTAGGTGATGCTGACGTCGGTCCAGAGCACGTCACCGGCGCGCAGTTCCCGCTCCGTGGTCAGCAGTGGCAGAGCCAGATCGCCGTGTGTGGTCCAGACGCCGTCGGCCTTGGTCTCCGGCATCACCTGCCAGATGGCGTCGAGCATGGTGGCGGTGGCGCCGAGTTCGAACGCCCTGCGCACGAAGCTCGCCGACAGATCGATCTGCCTGCGCCCCGGCGCGAGCGCCGCCTGCACGTCGACCATGGCCTGCTCGGTGATCCGGCACGCGGTGCGGATGCAGGCGATCTCGTCGGGTGTCTTGATCAGTTTCGCGGCGCCGATCACGGCGGCGGCATCCGCGGGAGCGCCGCCGGGGAACAGCGTGGATCGCGCCCGCAGCATGGCTCCGGTGCACTCGTCCACCGCGATGACCGACCCCGCCGGGACGAGATCGGCCACGATGCGCGCGAAAGCCGCTACGCCCTCGTCGAATTCGAGATACACCGGACCGTGCAGGTGGTCGCCCGGGAGATCCGATTCCGCCGAGGCTCCCTCCCGGAACGGCAGGAGCAGGTGCGGCCACGGATCGCCCGCCACGACCACGGCGACCGGCCGTTCGACGTGGGCGAGCCCCGCGTCGCCGAGCGGCCAGTTCGCCCCGGTCGCATATACGACGTTGCTGTTGTTCAGCAGAATCAGCGCGTCGACGCCCTGTTCGGCCATGGCCGAGCGCAGCCGCGCCCCGGTCTCGCGCCGCATGCGCGCGCGATCCGGCACCTCGGGGATCGCGAGGGACGAGGTGGCCGCGACGGGGAACGACGTCATGACAGACCCAGGAATGCGGTCACGTTGCCCCTGACGATCCGGGCGGCGTCCTCCGGCCCCACGGCCTGCACCACGGCTCGCAGGGATTTCTCCGAGTAGCCGAACGTGCTCTCGTTGTGCGGGTAGTCCGACGACCACATGACCCGGTCGCGGCCGATGTGGTCGATCAGCGACAGGCCCAGCGGGTCCACCATGAACGAGGCGCGCATGTGGTTGTCCCAGTAGTAGCGCACCTCGTGCTCCACCGGGCGATCGAGCATGTGCTGGAAGGAGGCAAGCATGTGCTCGGCGTCCTGGATCGCGGAAGCCACCCAGTTCACCCCGCCCTCGAACCAGCCGATGCTCAGGCCGGGATGCCGGTCGATGATGCCGCTGAAGATGTACTTGGAGAACAGTTCCCGGAACGGGGCGACGTTGTGCATCATGCCGACGGCGACGCTGTTGACCTCGCAGGGGCTCGACAGCGGCGACTCGCCGATGTGGTGGGAGACCGGCACGCCGGACTCCTCGATCGCGTCCCACACCGGGATCATCGCGGTGCTCGCGTAGTCGATGACCTTTCCTTCGTCGTCCTTGCCCGCCGACAGCGGCAGCAGGAACGTCTTGAGCCCCAGTGACTTCAGCTCCGCGAGGGTGCGGCGCGTGCCTTCGGCGTCCCACCAGTTGATCAGTCCGACGCCGTAGAAGCTGCCGCCGGAGCGCTCCTGCAACTCCGCGATGTAGGCGTTGTACACCCGGAAGGAGAGTTCGCGAATCTCCTTGTCGGGGTAGAACAGCAGCGCCAGCAGCGCGTTCGGGAACGCGAGCTCCTTGGCGATGCCGTCGGCGCGCAGATCCGCGATCCGCGCCTCCAGGTTGCCGCTTCCGGAGCCGTCCAGCGGGTCGTACTGCATCAGCACATGACTGAAATCGCCGGGCAGGAACGACTTCCCCTTCCGGCCCAGCTGGTATGCGCCGTCCTCGTACCACACCCGCGGGGCGCGGTCCTTGAGCGATTCCGGGAACCGCTCGTAGAAGATGTCGTGCGCCAGCGAGATGTGGTTGTCGGCCGAGAAGACCTCGGTGCCCGGTGGCAGGCCGGCCGAACCCTCGGCGTGGCCGCGGCGGTCCTTCGGCGGGCCGAAGCCGCCGGGCGGGTACAACGAGGCACTGCTGGTCGGAACCGACATCTTGACCCTCCCATGGATCTGTTCGCGGCACGGAACCGCTGTCGCGTCGGCGGGGTGCGGATGCGGACTGCGTCGGCGGCGCGTGGGGCCAGCGGCGGCACCCGAAGATCGCCGCCGGGCTCGCGACGAGCCGCGTGGCGGTGATCCCCTTCGGATCACTGCGGTTCCGTCGTGGAAATGACGTTATCACAATGTGAGAGCCACACCTACATATGTCATTGACCAGGCACCCGATTTCCGGCTCGGGACTGCGAGAATGAAATTATCTTCTGCTCGCGGTGAGGGGCCCTTGTCACACTGCCGAAACCAACCTACTGTGTGTTCACTAGGTTTGATCGAACAGGGATTCTCGTGACCACTCCTCGTCCTTACGCCTCCCTGCTGGCCAAAGGTGAAGACCGCCGACAGCGCATCCTGGCGGTCGCCCAGCGCCTGCTCACCCGGAATGGCTGGCGCAGTACGACATTGGCGCAGATCGCGCGCGAAGCCGGCGTTAGCCCGGCCGGACTGCTGCACCATTTCCAGTCCAAGGAGCAACTGCTGCACGCCGTGCTCGACGCCCGCGACGCGGACGACGCCATGGAAGCCGATGTGACGGGAGATCTGTTCCTGGAGATCCGCAAAGTCGCCGATCGCATCCAGCGCTCACCGGAACTGGTGGGCACCTTCGTAGTCCTGCTGGTGGAGAACCTGCTGCCCGAGGCTCCACTGCACGAGCGCCTGCTCGACCGTTGGAAGGTGGCCGTCGGCATCGTCGCCGACGTCATCCGCCGCAACCAGGAGATCGGACGGTACCGGCCCGATTTCGACCCAGACATCCGGGCTGTGGAAATCGTCGCTTTCATCAATGGAATGGAGATCTCATGGATGCTCGACCACTCGATCCCGCTGACCGAGGTGTTCCACGAGTACACCAGGTCACTGGCGCGCGACTTCGCGCCGGATGGGGAACGAAGAGATACCGCCTCGACGTCGTCGCGACCAGCATCGTCGACGTAGTCCAGCACGCGGGCGGATGGCTGTTCGACCGCTCGGTCGCGGGGTGGGACGTCACGGTGCTGGTGGCCGATCCCTCGGATACGCGGCCGCTGCGCATCCTCGGCGCCGAGGTGCTGGACCTGGAGCAGGTGCTCGCCTCGCGCGGGCAGGGGCGGCAGCCGCACGCGCTCGCGGTGGCCGCCGACGTCTGCGAATGCGATCGCCGGGCGCGCCGGGGTCTGCTGAAGGCGTTGGACGACGGCGGCGTGCAAGTGGTGGTCTGGGGTGAGGGCTGGCCCGCGCCCCCGGAACACCGGGTCGATCCGGTGCTGCACCGGCTCAGCGTCGCCGCGCAAGCCTTCAAGGCCCAAGCCCTGACCGCGGCGGCGGTTCCGGCCACCTCGGTCGCAACGACCGAGGTCTTCCGCATCGGGCTGTCGTCCTTCCCTCCGATCGGCGCGGATCTCAGCCCCGTCGGCTGACTCGCATCCGTCCCGAAACTTTCTCGCCTGCTGCCTGTTTCGGCCGCTACCTGCCGTCCTCCGCGTCTCCGTCGACCGTGCGACACCCCGTCGCCGCGATCAGGGCGGCTAAGGGTTTCGCGCATCGGCCTGGCTGTTCGTTGACGCGGTCATCGACGCGCCGTGCCGCCGAGCCGACACCGGCCGTCCGTAGCGGCTGCCCTTCTCCCTCATTGAGTTCTCTTGAATAGCGTGTAATCATATTCATATATGAGAATGGCATTTTCGGGAACGAGAGGGGGATTAATGCGAGCCGAGGCCGAGGTGCGGGGGACCGCCCGCCCGGCGGGACGGGCACTGTTCACGACCATCACGCGAGCGGCGGCGGGCCCCATGCAGGCGGTCGGCGGGTTGTTCGCCATGTCGGCGGACGCGGTGCGGTTGTTGTTCCACAGGCCGTTCCAGACTCGGGAATTCCTCGAGCAGTCCTGGTTCCTCGTGCGGGTTTCGCTGGTGCCGACACTGCTGGTGGCGATCCCGTTCACGGTGCTGGTGAGCTTCACGCTCAACATCCTCTTGCGCGAACTCGGCGCGGCGGATCTCAGCGGCGCGGGCGCCGCGTTCGGCGCGGTGACGCAGGTGGGTCCGATGGTCACCGTGCTGATCGTCGCCGGGTCCGGCGCGACGGCGATGTGCGCCGACCTCGGCTCACGAACCATCCGCGAGGAGATCGCGGCGATGCAGGTGCTGGGCATCGACCCGGTGCAACGACTCGTGACGCCGCGGATGCTCGCCTCCGGCTCGGTGGCGTTCCTGCTGAACAATCTGGTGTGCATCATCGGCGTGATCGGCGGCTACGTGTTCTCCGTCTACGTCCAGGACGTCAATCCCGGCGCCTTCGCCGCCGGCATCACGCTGCTGACCGGGATCGATGAGGTGATCATCTCCTCGGTCAAAGCCCTGCTGTTCGGGCTCGTGGCCGGGCTCGTCGCCTGCTACCGGGGATTGATCGTTTCCGGCGGGGCCAAGGCCGTCGGCAACGCGGTCAACGAGACCGTGGTCTACGCCTTCATGTCGTTGTTCGTCATCAATGTGGTCGTCACGGCGATCGGCATCCAGATGACCGTGCGGTGAAGGAGCGGCGCCCGTGACCCTGATCGCGCGCTATCCGAAGACGATCCGGCGGATCCGGCGGCCGTACCAGGCGCTGGGCCGGATCGGTGACCACGCCATCTTCTATGGAAAGGCGCTGGTGTACGCGCCGTTCGCCGCCTGGCGCTACCGCAGGGAGACGGTCCGGTTGATCGCCGAGATCAGCATGGGTTCCGGGGCGCTGGCGGTGTTCGGCGGGACGGTGGTGATCGTGGGATTCCTGACCTTGGCCACCGGCGGCACCCTCGCCGTCCAGGGCTACAGCTCGCTGGGCAACATCGGCATCGAAGCGCTGACCGGTTTCCTGTCGGCGTTCATCAACGTGCGCATCTCCGCACCGGTGGTGGCCGGCATCGGGCTGGCCGCGACCTTCGGCGCCGGCGCCACAGCCCAGCTCGGCGCGATGCGGATCAACGAGGAGATCGACGCGCTGGAATCGCTTGCCATCCAACCTATTCCGTACCTGGTCGGCACCAGGATAGTCGCGGGCATGATCGCGATCGTCCCGCTGTACGCCTTGGCGGTCATCGCCTCGTTCCTCGCCAGCAGGCTGACCACCGTCGTGCTGCTCGGTCAGTCCGCCGGGCTGTACGACCACTACTTCGGGACCTTCCTGAACCCGGTCGACCTGGTGTGGTCGTTCGTGCAAGCGATCCTGATGGCGCTGACGATCCTGCTGATCCACACCTACTTCGGCTACTTCGCCAGCGGGGGACCCTCGGGTGTCGGCATCGCCGTCGGCAACGCGGTCCGGACCTCGCTGATCGGGGTCGTCTCGGTGACGTTGCTGGTCTCGCTGGCGGTCTACGGCGCCAACGGGAACTTCGATCTGTCCGGTTGAGAGGTGCCGATGTTGTCGACGATGAAGTCGCTGGCCGTGGCGTCGCGCGGACTGTTGCGTCCCGCGGCGGGGCTGGCCTCGATCGCCGTGGGGATCGCGGTCGTCGGCCTCGGTGTGACCATGTTCAACGGCGGATTCGCCGACACCGTGCCGGTGACCGTGCTGTCGCCGCGCGCCGGACTGGTGATGTATCCGGACGCCGACGTCAAGATGCGCGGGGTCACGGTGGGCAAGGTCGCCTCGATCGAGGAACGCGCCGACGGGCTCGCGTCCATCCGGTTGGCGATCGATGCCGGGCAGCTGCACCTCATTCCCGCCGACGTGCGCGTCGACATCGCCTCGACCACGGTGTTCGGCGCGAAGTTCGTGCAGTTCCTCCCACCGGAACACCCTGCGCCGCAGGCGCTTCGGCCCGGACAGGTCCTCGGCGCCGAGCACGTCACCGTGGAGATCAACACCGTGTTCCAGCAGCTGACCGCGGTGCTCGGGCGCATCGAACCGGACAAACTCAACGAGACGCTCGGCGCGATCGCCGACGCTACCGGCGGACGCGGCCACGAACTGGGCGTGATGCTCGGCGACTCGGAGCACTTCCTCGCCCAGCTCGAGCCGGGCCTGCCCGCGCTGCGCGCCGATCTCGCCATGGCGCCTGCGGTGCTGAACGACTACGCCGACGCGACCGCGCCCCTGCTAAACACCGCTCGCAACGCCGCCGCGATCAGCGAGACGATCGTGGCCGAACAGCGCGATCTCGACGCCATGCTGATCGGGCTGATCGGCTTGTCGGACACCGGAACCCGGGTGCTGGCCGACAACCATGCCGCGTTGGACACCACCCTGGCGGCGCTGGTGCCGACCACCACCCTCACCAACAGCTATCACGAGGCGCTGACCTGCGCGCTCGACGGTTTCGGGTGGCTGTCGCGATCCAAGCCGGTCGACGTGCCCGGGCTCGGGCTGTCGGCGAACTTCCTGTTCGGCACCGAACCGTACCGGTATCCGCGGAATCTGCCCAAGGTCGCCGCCACGGGTGGCCCGCAGTGTTCGGTGCTGCCGGTTCCCTACGAGGGACGGCCGCCGTTCGTCGTCGCCGACGTCGGCGCGAACCCGTTCGAGAAGGGAAATCAGACCGTGGAGCTGAACGTGGGCAACCTCCCGCAGGCCCTGTTCGGTCCGCTCGCCGGGCAACCGGGGGACGGTGGTCCCCGATGAACCCGCGCAACTCGCCGTTGCTGAAGTTCGGTGTGTTCGCCGTGGTGATGCTCGTGCTGTCCGGCTTTCTGGTGCTCGTGTTCGGTGAGTACCGGACCGGGACGCGCGCGGAGTACGCCGCCGTGTTCACCGACTCCTCCGGACTGCGGCCGGGCAACACCGTCCGCATCGCCGGGGTGGAGGTGGGCACGGTTCGCCGGGTCACGCTGCGCGACGACCACAAGGTCAGGGTGGCGTTCGACGCGGACCGCGGAGTCGCGCTGACCAGCGGCACCGCGGTGGCCGTGCGCTATCTCAACCTCGTCGGCGACCGCTATCTGGAGCTGACGGACACACCGGGATCGACCGGAATGCTGGCCGCGGGCAGTGAGATTCCCGTCGAGCGGACCTCGCCCGCGCTCGACCTCGACCTGCTGCTCGGTGGTCTGAAGCCGGTGATCCAAGGCTTGGACGCGCGCGAGGTGAACGCGCTGACCTGGTCGTTGCTGGAGATCTTCCAGGGCAAGGACGGCACGCTGGATTCGCTGCTGTCGCGGACGTCGTCGTTCACCACCGCGCTCGCCGGGCGCTCCGAGGTGATCGGGCGGCTGATCGATCACCTCGGCGCGGTCATGGCGACGCTGTCGAAGGAGGGCGAGCAGTTCGCGGGCACCGTCGACCGGCTCGAACAGCTGGTCACGCAGTTGTCGCGGGAGCGAGATCCGATCGACGCGGCGATCGACGCCCTCGACGACGGCACCGCCACCGTCGCCGATCTGCTCACCAGGGCCCGGCCGCCCTTGGCGGGCACCGTCGACGAGCTCGCGCGCTTGGCCCCCTTGGTCGACCAGGACAAACAACTGCTCGACGACGCCTTGCAGCGGGCGCCGGGGAATTTCCGCAAGCTGGTGCGCACCGGCGCCTACGGCAATTTCGTCCAGTACTACATCTGCGCGGTCACCGTCCGGGTGACCGACGAGACGGGGCAGGTGGCGGTGCTGCCCTGGATCGAGCAGAAAACCGGAAGGTGCAGCGGGTAGCCATGCTGGAGTACCGCGGAACCCGTCTGGCCCGTCCCGGCGTGATCGGGGTCGTGCTCGCGGTCTGCGTCATCCTGATCGGATTGCAGTCCCAGAAGTTCATCGAGTGGGCCACCACCGTGCGATACCAGGCCGTCTTCAGCGAGGCGGGCGGCCTCGCCGCGGGCGACGACGTGCTCGTGTCCGGCCTGCGGGTGGGCCGGGTGTCGAAGGTCGCGCTGCGCGGAGGCGACGCCTGGGTGACGTTCGCGATCGACGAGACGATCCGGCTCGGCGACGACACCGCGGCGCAGATCAAAACCGGATCGCTGCTGGGAAAGCGGGTGCTGGCCCTCGTTCCTGCCGGCGCGCACACCCTGCGGCCGTCCGGCGTGATCCCATTGGAGCGGACGTCGTCGCCCTATTCGCTGACCGACGCGGTCGGCGATCTGGCCACCAACGTCGCGCAGATCGACACCGACGCGCTCAACCGGTCGCTGGACATGCTGTCCTCGACACTGGACCGCATCGCGCCGCAGCTGGGCCCGGCGTTCGACGGAGTGACCCGGCTGTCGCGATCGATCAACAGCCGCGACGGCTCGCTGCGCGACCTGCTGCGCACGACCGCCGACGTCACCGCGATCCTCTCCCAACGCGGCGAGCAGGTGAACACGCTGATCCTGAACGCGAACGCGCTGCTCGGCGTGCTGGCCGCGCGCAGGCAGGCGATCGTCGACCTACTGGCGGGCACCGCCGCGGTGGCCGGCCAGCTGTCGGGCTTGGTCGCCGACAACGAGGCCGAGCTCGCGCCGACCCTGGCCCGGCTCAACTCGGTGGCGGCGATGCTGGAGAAGAATCGCGACAACATCGCCGCGGCGATCCCCGGGCTGGCGAAAGCCGCGCTCACCCAGGGCGAAGCCGTGTCGGGTGGGCCGTTCTACAACGCCTACGTCGCCAATCTGATCCCCGCCCAGCTCATCCAGCCGTTCATCGATCAAGCCTTCGGCATCCAGCCGCCCAGCGCGTTCCCCGTCCCGGCCCCGGAGCCGCCGCGATGAAGACCAGAATCCTCGGCGCGGTCGGTGCGGTGCTGGTGGTGTCGCTGGTCGTCACCGGCGCCTACCTCGGATACCGAACATTATTCGGTTCCAGGACGATTCGTGCTGTCTTCACCTCCGCCACCGCTATATACAAAGGCGACGACGTGCGCGTGGCCGGAGTACGGGTCGGCCGGATCGGCTCCATCCGACCGCGCGGCACCACCACCGAAATGGAGCTGGAGGTCGACCGCGACGTCCCGATTCCCGCCGGCGCCAAGGCGGTGATCGTCGCCCAGAGCCTCGTCGGCGCCCGCTACGTGCAGCTGACCCCCGCCTACCGTGGGCAGGGGCCGACGCTGCCCGACGGGGCGGTCATTCCCGTGGAACGCACCGCCGTCCCGGTGGAGTGGGACGAGGTCAAGACCCAGCTCACCCGCCTGGCCACCGATCTCGGCCCCGGCCTGGGCTCCGCGAGCAGCTCGACCGGCCGTTTCATCGATCGAGCCGCGGACGCGATGGCAGGAAACGGCGAGAAGCTGCGGCAGACGCTGGCGCAGTTGTCCGGGATCGGCCGGGTCCTGGCCGACGGCAGCGGCGACATCGTCGGCATCATCGCCGAACTGCAGCACTTCGTGACTGTGCTGCGCGACAGCGATGTGCAGATCGTCGAATTCCAGAACCGGCTGGCCAGCCTGTCCAGCGTGCTCGACGACAGCAGATCCGACCTCGATGCCGCGCTGTCGGAACTGTCCGTCGCCGTCGCGGACGTCCAGCGCTTCGTCGCCGCCAACCGCGACGGCGCCGCCGAGCAGGTGCGGCGGCTGGCGAACGTGACCCGGAATCTCGTCGATCATCGAGACGACCTCGAGGAGTTGCTGCACATCTTCCCGACGAGCCTCGCCAACTTCTACAACATCTACAACCCGGACACCGCGACCGAAGCGGGTGTATTCGTGCTGAACAATTTCTCCAACCCCGTGCAATTCGTGTGCTCGTCCATCGCCAGCCTGGAGAAAACGACGACCGCCGAGGCCGCGCGCAAGTGCCGGGATTATCTCGGGCCGGTCATCGGTCTGCTGAACTTCAACTACCTGCCGTTCCCGGTCAACCCGCTGCACGGGCCGAGCGCGCGCCCGGAAAGCCTGATCTACACCGAAGATCACCTGATCCCCCGAGTGGTGGCGACCGAAGGGCCGCCGCCACCACCCATGCCCGGCATCGCGGACATCCTGTTGCCCGGCGGAAGGCGTTGACCGTGAGAGCTTCTCCCCGACGCGGCCACCGATTGCTCGCCGTCGGCGCCTGTTCGATGCTGGCGCTCACCGGATGCGGCTGGCACGGGGTGAACTCGCTGCCGTTGCCGGGCGCGCCCGGGCAGGGACCTGCGGCGACCGTCATCGAGGTGGAGATGGCGAACGTCGGCACGCTGGTGTCGAACTCGCCCGTGCTCGTGGACGATGTCGTGGTCGGCAGCGTGCGCGGGATCCGGCTCGACGGTTGGCACGCGGTGGTCGAGGCGTCGATCCGCCCGGACGCCGCGGTGCCGGCGAACGTCGTCGCGACGATCGGGCAGACCAGCCTGCTGGGGTCGAGCCACCTCGCGCTGAACACCCCAGCGGGCGTCGCGCCGTCCGGGCGGCTGGCGTCGGGAACCCGGATCCCGCTGAACGGATCCTCGACCTATCCCTCCACCGAGCAGACGCTGGCGTCGCTGTCGGTGGTCGTCAACGGCGGAGGGCTCGGCCGGCTCGGCGAGATCATCCGTAATCTGAACGACGCCTTCGGCGGGCGCCAGGAACAGGTCGGCTCGCTGCTGGTCCGCCTCGACACGATGATGGGCGTGCTCGACGGCCAGCGCGACGACATCATCGGTTCGATCGATGCGCTCGAGCGATTGGCGGGGCAGTTCGCCGAGCAGCGCGACGTCGTGACCGAAACCTTGCGAAGGCTTCCGCCCGCACTCGACGTGCTGCTGGCCCAGCGGCCGAACATCACCGCGGCGCTGGATCGGCTGCGCGCGTTCAGCGACACCGCCACCGCCGTGATCACCGACGTCCGAACCGATCTGGTGACGAATCTGCGCAACCTCGAGCCGACGCTGCGGGCGCTGGCCGACGTCGGCCCCCAGATCGACGCCGCGCTGGCGTACGCGACCGTGTTCCCCTACGGCCAGAGCGTCATCGACCGCGCGGTGCGGGGCGACTACTTGAACCTGTTCGCGACGGTCGATCTCACCGTTCCCCGCCTGAAGCGGGAAATGCTGCTTGGCACCCCATGGGGCGACCCGACTGCCGTCGTGCAAGCCGCGGTCGGTGACCCGGGGTATGCCCGGCAGACCTCGAACCCGCTCGGCGCCGCGATCGCACCGCCGACCGACGGAGGCCGCTGATGCTGCTATCCCGTTTCGTCCGAGCGCAATTGGTGATCTTCGCGATCTTGTCGCTGGTCGGGCTGAGCACGATGGCGACCGTCTACATGCGCCTGCCCGACCTGGCCGGCGTCGGCACCATCAACGTGTCGCTCGAGCTGCCGACCACCGGCGGGCTCTATCGCTTCGGCAATGTCACCCTCCGTGGCGTCGAGGTCGGCAAGGTGAGCTCGGTCGAGCTGACCGGCAGCGGCGTGCGCGCCACGCTGAAGATCGACAGCTCCTACCGCATTCCCGCCGACCTCACCGCGCAAGTGCGCAGCGTGTCCGCGGTCGGCGAGCAGTACGTCGAACTGCGCCCCCGCACGGACGCGCCGCCCTACCTGCGTGACGGATCGGTGATCGATCTGCGGCACGCGACGGTTCCGCAGCCGGTCGGCCCGATGCTCGACAAGCTCGGCGATCTGGTCGGCAGCATTCCCGCCGACGAACTGCACGCACTGCTCGAAGAACTGTTCCAAGGCATGCACGGCGCCCGATACGACCTGGACTCCTTGCTGAACTCGGCACAGACCCTCGCCGCCGATCTCAACGGTGCCGGTGGCCGGGCCCGCGCCCTGATCGAGGACTCAGGGCCACTGCTGCATACCCAAGTCCGGTCCGCCGACGCCATCCGGATCTGGACACGCAGCCTCGCCGGCGTCACCGATCAGATCGTCGCGAACGACCCGCAGATCCGCGGCCTGCTGCGGACCGGCCCCGGATTCGCCGCCGAGGTCGCGCACCTGCTGGACTCGGTGCATCTCACGTTGCCGATCCTGCTGTCCGGCCTGACCTCGATCGGGCAGCTCGCCGTCACCTACAACCCCGGGCTGGAACAGATCCTGGTGCTGCTGCCACCGGCGATCTCGATGATCGAAGCGGTGCAACCCAATCGCAACGCCGCCGGGCTCGGCCTCGGCGACTTCCGGCTCGGCGGCATCTCCGACCCGCCCGCGTGCACCGTCGGTTTCCTGCCGCCGTCGGCGTGGCGATCGCCGGAGGACACCGACACCATCGACACCCCCGACGGGTTGTACTGCAAACTGCCCCAGGATTCCGACATCGCGGTGCGCGGCGTGCGCAACATTCCGTGCGCGAACAACCCCGCCAAGCGGGCGCCGACCGCCGCCCTGTGCAACAGCGACCAGGAATTCCAGCCTCTTGCCACCGAACAGCCCCTGCTGGGTCCCTACCCGCACGACCCGAGCCTGGAAGGGCAAGGTGTGCCGCCCGATTCACGCTGGAATCAGGGCGCGGGACCGGCGGCCGCACCCGCCTCGGCCCCCGCGGCGCCCTCTATCGGCATCGCGCGCTACGACCCCCGGACCGGTAACTACCTCGGCCCGGACGGCCGCCTCTACCAGCAGAGCAACCTGGCATCCTCGACCGACCGGACCTGGACCGACATGCTGCCGCACTGACCGCCGCCGCGCCCGATCGGCCCGGGGAATGCCGCGAGGACCGTTGTGCTGGTCCGGTTTCGAACCCGGTGACGCCGAGTGCCTGCGGCCTGGCCGGTTCCATCGACGCCCGTGGAAGGCGGGCAGGGACACCATCGAAGCCGGGACTACGCACACCTCCAGCGCAGCGCGACAAGGTAATTCGCGTGACTCGTGCGGCTGATCGGTCGATAATCGACCCTTCACGAGTCGATGGCCGGAGGTGGGGAATGAAGTTGGCGGAGGCGTTGGCGTTGCGCGCGGATACGGCGCGCCGGATCGAGCAGTTGCGGGCTCGCATCGTGAGCAACGCTCGCTTTCAGGAGGGGGAGGAGCCCGCCGAGAACGCGGCGGAGCTGCTGGCCGAGGCGGGGCAGGCGCTCGGTGAGTACGAGACGCTGATCCGGCGCATCAATCGGACCAACGCCGCCGCGCGGATCGGAGACGACGGCACCTTGACCGACGCGCTGGCCCGCCGGGACGCGTTGCGGCTGCGGCACTCCCTGGTCACGGCCGCCGCCGACGCCGCGGCGGGCAAGGGGCAGCCCGGATACGCACGCCAGCTGCGATCCGAGCTGAAGATGTTCGCGGCGTTGCCGGTCGCCGAACTGCGCGGGCAGGCCGATGACCTCGCCAGGGAACTGCGGGAGCTCGACGTGCGCATCCAGCGCTCGAACTGGGAGGTCGACCTGCTGGATTGACCGGGAGAGGTGGAGCAGGTAGCCGTCGCGGAGGCGTGCACGAACCCGACTGGCCGACGGGATATTCGGCCACTTTCTCGGCGCACGATGGGCAGTGCGAGGGGTTCGATTCCCCGTCTCACACCGCAGCCCAGCACCGCGCACACGAGACAGTGCACAGCACACAGCACATCACCATGTGCAGATCCGCGGCGGCGAGGGCGGGTCAGGGGCACTCCACCTCTCGCGTCAGTTCCAGAGTTCGCCGCAGGGCAGCGGCGGCAGGCCGGGGCGGATGTCGTCATCGACGGTGACCACGAATCCGGCGTGGGCGCCCGGTTCGGCGACGACGTCCGCGATCTGCGCCGCGCCTGCCTGGTACTCCACAGCGAAAGCGCCCGTGTCGACGCGGATATGCCGCAGGTCGCGGATGGGCGCGAATCGATCTCCGGCGGGCGTCGCGCGGGCGGGCCGGGACATCAGGGCGCCGATCGCGCGGAGCGCCTACGCAGCAGGGCGAAGAGTAGGACGAGGAGACTCACCAAGGCCAGGACGCCCAGCCGGGCGCCACTGCTCGCACCGGCGGCTTGGAGCAGATCGATCGGCTCGGCCGGTTTGCGCGGTGCGGTTGCGGTGGCCGTGGCCGAGTCGTCACCGTCCGCTGGGACCGCTGACAGCGCGCCCGGCTCCGGCTCGGTCGGTGCGGATGCCGTGATCTCCGCGGCGAGGTTGGTGGCGAACTGGCCGATGAGCGTGCCCGCCACGTCGGCGAGCGCACCACGGCCGAACTGCGCGGGCTTGCCGGTGATCGCCAGATCGGTGTCCACGAAAACCTCTGTCGCGCCGCCGGAGTCGACAAGCCGGCAGGTGATGGTCGCCTTGGCCGTTCCGTTGCCGCGAGTTTCGCGGCCACGCCCCTCGAGCACCGCGATCCCGGCGGCCTCGTCCTGGGAGAGAACCTTGATCACGCCGCTGTAGCTCAGCCCGACGGGCCCGAGTTTGACCTTGATCTTGCCGTGGAAGTCGTCGCCGTCCCGGGAAGTGATGACGGCGCCAGGAACGCAGGGGGCGATGCGTTCCAGGTCCAGCAGCACCTGCCAGGCCTGCGCAGCCGGAACGGGAATGGTGAAGGTGTTGTCGAGTTTCATGGAATTCCTTCGGTCCTCACGCCTGCCGCGCGGCGGGCGTCTCGGCGCTGCTCGAGTCGGCGGCGGCGCGGACCGCCCGGACGATGCCCTGATAGCCGGTGCATCGGCACAGGTTGCCGGAGATGGCCTCGCGGATCTCGGTCTCGGTGGGGTCGGGGTTGTCGCGCAGGAAGGCGGTGACCGACACGATGAAGCCGGGGGTACAGAATCCGCACTGCAGGCCGTGGTGTTCCCGGAACGCCGCCTGCACCGGCGAGAGCTCGCCGTCCGGTCCCGCGATGCCCTCGACGGTGGTGAGTTCGGCGCCGTCGGCCTGCACGGCGAACAGCAGGCAGGCGCGCACGGCCTGGCCGTCGAGCAGGATCGTGCACGCGCCGCACACACCGTGCTCGCATCCGAGGTGGGTCCCGGTCAGACCGCAGGTGTCGCGCAGATAGTCGGCCAAGGTGAGCCGGGGCGGCACCCGGTCCCGGCGCAGGGCGCCGTTGATGCGCACCTCGATGTCGACGTCAGTCATTCCCGGCCTCCTCTACGGCGCGTCGCCAAGCGCGCGCCACCATTGCCGCGCCGACCCGCCGCCGGTAGTCGGCGCTGCCGTGCACATCCGACGAGATCGCGTCCAGTCCGGCGGTCGCGTTCCGGCCGATCTCCTCCGCCGACGTGGCGGCGACGGCGGTGCCGATCAGTCCCGCTTCGGTCTCGGCCGCCCGCACCGGGGTCGGTGCGAGGCCGAACAAGCCGATCGCGCACCGCTCGACGCGGGAGTCCGCGTCCAGCCGGACCGCCACCGCCGCGCCCGCCATCGCGAAATCTCCACTGCGGCGGGCGAACTCCTCGATCGCGAAGCCGCATCGGCCGCGCCGGATCGGGAAGGCGACCCCGGTCACCAGCTCGTCGGGAGCCAGATCGGTGGTCCACATGCCGGTGAAGAACTCCGCTGCCGGGATCGTGCGCCGTCCGCGCGGGGAGAGCGTCTCGATCTCGGCATCGAGGGTGAGCGCCACCGCGGGATACTCCGCCGCGGCGTCGGCGTGCGCTATCGCACCGCCGATCGTGCCCCGGTTGCGGATCTGGAAATGCCCGATGAGGGGCGTGGCCCTGGCCAGCAACGGCACGCCGCGGCGGACGTCTTCGGACCGGCCGACCTCGGCGTGCGTGGTCGCCGCGCCGATCCGGACGGTACCGCCGCGCGTCTCGATACCACGCAGTTCTTCCACGCGGCGCAGGTCGACCAGATGCTCGAAGACGGCCAGCCGCAACGCCAGCATCGGCACCAAGCTCTGCCCGCCCGCGATGATCTTGGCCTCGTCACCGAGGTCGGCCAGGAGCGCGACGGCCTCGTCGGCGGTCGCGGGTGCGTGGTACTCGAAGGCCGCCGGTTTCATGCCGAGCCCTTTCCGGCGGCGCGCGCCTCGTCCAGCATCGCCACGATCGTGGCCGGGGACAGAGGCAGCTTCGAGATCTCCACGCCGAACGGCGCGAGTGCGTCGGCGACGGCGTTGAGGACGGCCGGGGTGGCGCCGATCGCCCCGCCCTCGCCGACACCTTTGAAATCGCCGGGCCCTGGGCTCGGTGTCTCGATGTGCCCCACTTCGATCGTCGGCGTTTCGGCCGCGGTGGGCAGCAGATAGTCCAGGAAGGTGGTGGCGACGGGATTGCCGCTCTCGTCGTAGGCGAGATGTTCGTAGAGTGCGCCGCCGATGCCCTGCACCGTGCCGCCGTAGATCTGGCCTTCGACGACGTTGGGGTTGATCATCGGGCCGCAGTCCTCGCTGACGATGTAGCGCAGCAGCCGCACCGCCCCGGTGTCGATGTCGACCTCGCAGGTGCACACGTGGGTGGCGTTGGCCCAGATCGCCAGCTGCGGGGTCTTGTAGCGTTCGCTCGCCTCGAGGCCGGGCGGCACCCCGGGGGGCAGCGAATCCGTCTGGTAGTAGGCGATTTCGGCGATCTCGGCCAGCGTCAGCCCTTCGTCCGGCGCCGCGCGGACGGTGGCCCGGCTGCGGACGAACTCGATGTCGGCGGGGCTGACGCCCAACCGGTGGGCGGCGATCGCCAGGATGCGTTCGCGCAGGACAGACGCCGTCTCGGCGATCGCGCCCGCCGTCATCGAGCCGGATCTGCTGCCGCCGGTGCCGCCGCCGAACGGCGTGATCGCGGTGTCGCCCTGAATGGTGCGCACGTCGGCCAGGTCCGTTCCGAGCGCGTCGGCGGTGAGCTGGACGACGGTCGTCTCCAAGCTGTTGCCCGCGGAGCCGCCCGCGACGTAGACGTTCACCTTGCCGCTCGGTTCGATGCGGATGGTGGCGCCCTCGGTGCTCAGGAACGGGCTGCCGCCGGTGGTCGGCTCGACGTAGGTGCAGGTGCCGACGCCGAGGTAGCGGCCTTCGGCGCGAGCTTCGCGTTGCCGCTCGCGGAAGGCCTCGTAGTCCAGCATCTCGACGGCCTGCTCCAGCGTTTCCAGCGGCGAGATGTTGTCGTAGGTCATCCCGTTCGGATTCGCCCACGGCAACTCGTCGCGGCGCAACATGTTCCGCCTGCGCAGTTCGATCGGGTCGATGCCGATCCGCCGTGCGGCGTGGTCGAGCAGGATTTCCCTGGTCACCGATTCGAACTGCCACGGCCCCCGGTAGGCGAGCCTGCCGACGGTGTTGGAGTACAGGAACTTCGCGGTGAACGAGGCATCGCTGATCCGGTACGGCCCGGGGAACAGCAGCCCGACGACGACGCCTCCGGTGAGCGGCGACGGCGTCGGATAGGCCCCCACGTTCTGCACGTGGTCGATCGCGGCGGCGAGAATCTTGCCCTCGGCGTCGAACGCCATCCGGACGTCGGCGTGCTCGTGGCGCGACATGCCGGCCGCCATCAGGTTCTCCTGGCGGTCCTCGATCCACTTCACCGCCGTGCCGAGCTTGCGCGCGGCCAGCAGGACGCAGGCGTCCTCGCGCAGCGGCACCTGCTTGAGGCCGAACCCGCCGCCGGTGTCGCGGGCGATGACGCGCACCCGGTGTTCATCGATGCCGAGCAGCCGGGCGCAGAACCCGCGCATCTCGTGCGGTGACTGGGTGGAGCTCCAGATCGTCATCTCCGCGGTCGGCGCCGACCAGTCCGCGACGATCCCGCGGGTCTCCAGCGGGACCGGCAGGTAAGCCTGCTGAAAGATCCGCTGCCGCACCACATGTGCGGCGGAGTCGAACAGTGGCGCCAGATCGGCGGCCGGACGACCGGCCATCTCGCCCGCGGAGTTCCCGGCGAATCCGGCGTGCACGAGGTTCGGCGAATCCGCCGCCGTGACGTAGTCCACCACCGGTTCCAGCGGCTCGTAATCGATGATCACCAGTTCGGCGGCGTCCTCGGCCACGTACCGGTCGACGGCGACGACCAGGGCCACCGGGTCGCCGACGAAGCGCACCTCCTGCTCGGCCAGCGGCGGCCGCGGCACGGGAGGGAAGCCGACGATGTCCAGCGCGTAGGAGATCTCGTGGACGCCGGAATTCAGGTCGGCGGCGGTGTAGACCGCCAGCACGCCGTCGAGTTCGAGCGCGGCGGAGACGTCGATGTCGCCGATCGCGGCGCGGGGGAGCGGGCTGCGGACGAAGCACGCGTGCGCCATGCCGGGGCGGGTCACGTCGTCGACGAAGGTTCCCTTGCCGGTCACCAGGCGTGCGTCCTCGAGGCGCGGCACCCGGGTGCCGACGACGCCGGGCGTGGTGGTCGTTCCGGTCCGGGTCATCGTTCGGCTCGCAGGTGGTGTGAGCCGGATTCGATGCGGGGCTCGGTCGTCATCCGTTTCGTCCTCCGTTGACCTCGGCGCCGGCTGCCCGGTGAACGTCGCCCTCGGCGAGCTCGGACATCGTGGGCGGCGCCGCTGCCGCGGCTTCCGGCATGCCCGCGCGCCGATCGATTGCCGCTCGCGAATGCTGAGCACCTGTTTAGCATCGGGAGTCGCACGGCGTCAATCCACCTATGTCGAAAATGAGTATGACGCTAGTATTGTACGAGAATTGCATTCTCGCCACCAGATGGGCGGCACTGCGGGGCCGGCGGTGGGACGACGATTGCCGAGAGGGTTCATCATGCGCGAACTCGCTGCGCGTCTATCGCGCTGGCATGCCGCGAATACCGTCTACGTGCTCGCCACCGTGGTGCGCGTGACCGGCAGCGCGCCCCGGCCCGCCGGGGCCACCATGGCGGTGGACGAAGCGGGGAACGTGCGCGGCAGTCTGTCGGGTGGCTGCGTGGAGGGCGAGGTCTACGAGTTGTGCCGGGAGGTGCTCGAATCCGGCGTGCCCGTTCGCAGGACGTTCGGCTACAGCGACGCCGACGCCTTCGCCGTCGGCCTGACCTGCGGCGGAGAACTGGAAATCGTCGTGCACCGGATCACGCCCGCCGAGTACCCGGCCGTGGAAGCGGCACTGGATCCGGCCGGGCCGATGACGTTCGTGCGCGACTTGGCGACCGGCGCGGTGGCCGCGCTCGGACCCGCGAGCGCCGTCGGCGCGCACTTCGACGACGCGGTGGTGCGGCAGGCGCGCGCGATGCTGTGCGCCGGTGCGACCGGCGTGCGCGTCGTGGGTTGCGCGGACCGCGAGCGCACGGTGTTCATCGAGTCCTTCGCCTCCGCGCCGCGCATGCTCGTCTTCGGCGCAACGGATTTCACCACCGCGCTGTGCGGCGTCGGCCGGTTGCTGGGTTACCGCGTCACCGTGTGCGAGGCGCGCCCGGCCTTCGCCGACCATGCCCGGATGCCGGACGCCGACGAGGTGGTCCGGGACTGGCCGGACCGCTATCTACGGCGCACGCGCGTCGACGCCCGCACAGTGATCTGCGTCCTCACCCACGACCCCAAATTCGACATCCCGGTGCTCACGGAAGCGCTGCGCCTGCCAGTGGCCTACGTGGGCGCGATGGGATCACGCCGGGCCGACCGGGACCGCAGGCGTCGGTTGCGCGCGGCCGGGCTCACCGAACACGAACTGCGGCGGCTGCATTCGCCGATCGGCCTGGAATTGGGCGGCCGGACCCCGGAGGAGACGGCCGTGGCCATCGGGGCCGAGATCGTCGCCGTCCGGCACGGAGGCTCCGCGCGCTCGCTGTCCGACACCGAACGGCCCATTCACCCGGTCGAGACGGGGGACGCCGCGGGAGAAGTCATCGGGATCCGATCGCGCTGAGCGGATGTCCACCTAAAAATGTTGGACTGCAACACTTTCCGGTAAGGTCCCGCACGTGCGTACACAACGAACGCCAGGCAGTCCCGCAGCAGGCGGGAAGGGACACGACGCGGCATCGCACGCGAGGGTCGCGCGTTGAGCAACACAGGGCCGGGTTCGCATGGCGAATCCCTGATCGCCTACGGGTCTCCGGTCTCCGCCGAATCGCATGTTCGGCTGGATGACCCCGCGTTCGCGGCCGATCCGCACCGCGTCTACGAAGACCTGCGACGTCACGGACCGCTGGTGCCGATCGAGCTTTCCGCCGGTGTGCCGGCGACGCTCGTGATCGGCTACCAGGTGGCCGTGCGCATCCTCAACGACGAGACCCACTTCCCCGCCGATTCCCGCCGCTGGGAGAAGAACGCCGCACCGGGCTGTCCGCTGCTGCCGATGCTGGGCTATCGCCAGAATGCGCTGCGAACCGCGGGTGCGGAACACGAGCGCTACCGGCGCACCATCATCGCCGCGTTGGAAACCGTCGACCTGCACAAGGTGCACGACGCGGTCACGCGGGCCGCCGAATCCCTGATCAACAGCTTCTGCGACCGCGGTAGCGCCGACCTGCGGATGGACTACGCGTATCCGCTGACCTTCCGGGTTCTGAGTGAACTGTTGGGCTTTCCCGAAGACGCCGCGGCCGAGGCTTACCAGGGGATGGCCGCGATGCTGGAGGGAGTGGGCGCCGAGGAGGGGCAGCAGCGTTTCGTGCAGGCTCTGGTCGGAGTTGTCCAGCAGAAGCAGGCCGAGCCGGGCGACGACCTGACCTCGCAGCTGCTGAGGCATCCGGACGGGCTCGATCTCATGGAGATGGTGAATCAGGCCGCGCTGCTGTTCTCCATGGGCACGGAGCCGACCTGCAATCTGATCCTCAACGCGTTGCTGCTGTTGATGACCGACGAGGAATACGGCGGTGAGGTCCTCAGCGGCGCCATGGCCACCCGGGACGCCATCGATGCCGTGCTGTTCGAGGACCCGCCGCTGGCGAACTGGTGCGTGAGTTACCCCATACAGCCGCAACTCGTCGGCGATATGTGGCTGCCTGCCGATCAGCCGGTGGTCATCAGCCTGGCCGCGTGCAACAACGATCCCGTCGTGGGCGGTGACCGCAGGGGCAACCGGTCGCACCTGGCGTGGGGGGCCGGTCCGCACGCCTGTCCGGCTCAGTCCCTCGCCCTGACGATCGCCTCGCAGGGCATCGACCTGCTGCTCGATGCCCTGCCGGACATCCGTCCGCAAGGCCCCGCGCAGCGACTGGAGTGGCGGCCCGGGCAGTTCCACCGCGCATTGGCCACGCTACCGGTTCGATTTCCGGCGTGCCCGCCGGTGCGTTTCGCCTGAGAGGCGAGGCCAAGGCTGCTTATTGCTCGGCACGCAGTCGAACCGAACCGCTGTCCGGGCGTCCCATGGCGACTCATTCGAAAGGCAGGTCCCCACGATGACAATGACGTCGGAACATTCCGCATCCTCGACCGGGCAGGAAGCTCGCGAGATCGACGCGGTCGTCGTCGGAGCCGGATTCGCCGGCCTCCACATGCTGTACAAGTTGCGCGAGCTCGGCTTCTCGGTGCAGGTGTACGAAGCGGGTGGCGGACTCGGCGGCACGTGGTACTGGAACCGCTATCCGGGTGCACGCGTCGACGTGAAGAGCATGTACTACAACTACTCCTTCGACCCGGAGCTCGAACAGGAGTGGGAGTGGACGGAGAAGTATCCGCCGCAGCCGGAGTTGCTCCGCTACATCAACCACGTCGCGGATCGTTTCGATCTGCGTAAGGACGTTCGGTTGCGGACCCGGGTCACCGCCGCGGTCTACGACGAGTCCGCCGCGCGGTGGCGGATATCGACCGATCAGGGCGAGGTCGTCTCGGCGCGGTTCGCGATCATGGCGACCGGCTGTCTGTCGGTGGCGAAGATGGTGGAAGTTCCTGGCATCGAGGCGTTCCGGGGTCGCAGCTTCCACACCGGCAACTGGCCCGAGGGAGACGTGGACTTCACCGGCCGACGGGTCGCGGTGATCGGCACCGGCGCCTCCGGGGTGCAGGTCATTCCGCTGGTCGCCGAAGTGGCCGAGACGCTCACCGTGTTCCAGCGGACCGCGAACTACGTTCTTCCCGCGCACAATCACACGATCGATCCCGAATTCCAGCGCGCGATCAAGTCTCGCTACCGCGATGTGCGCAAGGCCAACCGGGAATCGTCGTTCGGCATCGCGCAACCCGAAGCCACCAAGGGGGCGCTCGAGGTGAGCGAGGAGGAGCGAAACGCGTTCTACCGCAGGGTATGGGAGGACAAGGACAGCGAACTGGTCAGCATGCTGGTCGGCTTCACGGACATCCTCGCCGACGAAGCCGCCAACGAGACCGCCGCCCAGTTCGTCCGCGATCGAATCGCCGAGATCGTCACGGACCCGGCTGTCGCCCGGATACTGCAGCCTTCCGGCTACCCCTTCGGGGTCAAGCGCCCGTGCCTGGGGACCAACTACTACGAGACCTTCAACCGTCCCAATGTCCGGCTCGTGGACCTACGCGCGACCCCGCTTACCGAGGTCACCGAGTCCGGACTGGCGACGACAGAGGAGAATTTCGAGTTCGACGACATCATCTACGCCACCGGATACGACGCGATGACCGGTGCGCTGGACGCGATCGACATCCGCGGCCGGGGTGGTGTGTCGCTGCGGGAGAAGTGGGCCGGCAGGCCCGTGACCTACCTCGGTCTCGCCGTGGCGGGCTTCCCGAACCTCTTCACGATCACGGGCCCGGGCAGCCCGGCGGTCCTGTCGAACATGCTGGTGTCCATCGAGCAGCACGTCGACTGGGTGGCGGACGCGATGGACAGGATGCGGTCCGAGGGCGTCACGACCATGGAGGCCGAGGCCGACGCGGAGCAGGAATGGACGCGGCACGTCGACGAAGTCGGCGATATGACGCTCTATCCGAAGGCGGACTCCTGGTACGTGGGATCGAATGTCCCGGGCAAACCGAGAGTGATGTACGCGTATATCGGCGGCGTCGGAGCATATCGCGAAAAGTGCGACCAGGTAGCCGCCGACGACTACGACGGTTTCACTCTGACGCGGTAACCAGGACCGCTGCCGGTGCTGGACGGCGCACGGCGCGCGTCCGGCACGAGGGCGTGCGGCACCGGCCCACTGCGGCGGGGTGCCGACCCCACGATAAGGGTGTGTTTGCGCCGTACAGTGGCCCGAATACGAACTGGTGCGATCGGTGCAGGCGTGGCCATGTCTCCGGGGCCGATTCGTTCCGCGCAGGCCACCCTGTCAACAGCGGGCCGCGTCCGGATAGGCGCTGGTGAGGTCGCCGAGATCAATGCGGCGGTGCACCAGATTCACGAGCTGGTCCTACTGGCAGGACGCGACCGGCTGTGCCGTATCGCGGCCGATGAGGTGGGCTATGTCGTCCAGCTGCTGGACAAGGGCGCGTCCACCGATGACGTCGGCCGGACATTGACCAGCGCTGCAGCCGAAATGATGGTCGCGGCGGGTTGGGTGCACTACGACGCGGGACGCCTGGATGACGCGCGTCGCTACTACGCCGACGCCGCCCAAGCCGCCACCGCGGTCAGTGATGGAATCGCGGTCGCGCATGCGTTGGGTAACGCCAGCTCGCTGCTTACCGAGCGCAACGGCGGCAGCCCTGCGGGAACGAGGCAAGCGGTGCAGTACGCCGGGACCGCCTCGCGGGCGGCGAGAGTCACGGTGGTTCCTGGGGATCTGGGCGGAGCGCAGCGCGTAACGGTCGGCACCTCGTAGCCGGGATGACGCTGACGACATTCGGACGCGCGCTCGTCGCGGACCACCCGGCTCCTACGGTATTGGCATTCTCATTTTCTGCAAGTACCGTATTCAATGATGAACAACCAAGTGCAGACCTCGTCCGGCATCCCGCTGGAGCCGAGCTACGGCCCGGAAGACCGGCGGGGTGACCCGCCCGCGCCGGGCGTCTATCCCTTCACGCGCGGCAATTTCGCCACGGGCTACCGCGGGCGGTTGTGGACCTTCCGGCAGTACTCCGGCTTCGGCACCGCCGAAGAGTCCAATCGCCGCTACCGCTATCTGCTCCAGCAGGGCGGCACCGGGCTTTCGGTCGCGCTCGATCTGCCCACCCAGTGCGGGTACGACTCCGACGACCCCGAGGTGAGCGAAGAGGTCGGCCGGGTCGGTGTCGCGGTGGATACCCTCGCCGATGCGGAGGTGCTCTTCGACGGCATCCCGCTGGAGCGGATCAGCACCAGCTTCACCATCAACGGCACCGCCGCCATCCTGCTGGCCTTCTATGTGGCCGCCGCGGAGAAGCAGGGCGTGCCGCGCGCGAAGCTCACCGGCACGATCCAGAACGACATCCTCAAGGAGTACGCCTCGCGCGGCACCTGGATCTGGCCGCCGGAGCCGTCGCTGCGCTTGATCGCCGACACCATCGAGTTCTGCGCGGCGGAGGTGCCGCGGTTCAACGCGATCTCGGTGGCCGGCGCGCACTTCCGCGACGCGGGCGCGAACGCGGTGCAGGAGATGGCCTTCACGCTGGCCGACGGCGTCACCTACTGCGACACGGTGATCGAGCGGGGCCGGATGACCATCGATCAGTTCGCACCGCAGATCTCGTTCTTCTTCTACACGCACGGCGACTTCTTCGAGGAGATCGCGAAATACCGCGCGGGACGCCGCCGCTGGGCCACCATCGTGCGCGAGCGGTACGGCGCGACCACCGACAAGGCCTCGATGTTCCGTTTCGGCTGCGTGGCGGGCGGCGCCTCGCTCTACGCGCCGCAGGCGCGCAACAACCAGGTGCGCGTCGCCTACGAAGCGCTGGCGTCGGTGCTCGGCGGTGTCCAATCGATGTTCACCGCCGCGTGGGACGAGCCGTTCGCGCTGCCCAGCGAGGAATCCGCGACGCTGGCGCTGCGCACCCAGCAGGTGCTCGCCTACGAGACCGGGGTGACCCGGGTGGCCGACCCGCTCGGCGGCTCCTACTTCGTCGAGGCGCTCACCGACGCGACCGAGGCGAAGATCGTCGAGATCATGGCTGATCTGGAGCGGCACGGCGGCATGGTGCGCTGCATCGAGGACGGTTACCTCCAAGGCCTCATCGCCGACGAGGCCTACCTGCTGCATCAGGCGGTGGAGTCGGGCGAGCGCCCGGTGGTCGGGGTGAACAAGTTCGTCTCCGAGGAGCCCGCGCCGGACATCGGCACCTACGAACTCGACGCCGACGGGCGCGAGCGGCAATTGAAGCGGCTGGCCCGCGTGCGGTCCGAGCGCGACGCCGGAGCCGTTCGCGACGCCCTTGCCGCCCTCTCGCGCGCCGCGGAAGGAGACGAGAACCTCATGCACCGCCTCATCGGTTGCGCCAACGCCTATTGCACGGTCGGCGAGATGACCGCCACGCTGAAGTCGGTGTGGGGCGAGTTCCAGCAGGCGGTGGTGTTCTGATGCCCGCTCGCGTGCTGGTCGCCAAACCGGGGTTGGACGGGCACGATCGCGGCGCCAAGATCGTCGCCCGCACCCTGCGCGACGCGGGATTCGAGGTCGTCTACACCGGGATCCGCCAGCGGGTCGAGGACATCGTCGCCATCGCGCTGCAAGAGGACGTGGCCGTGGTCGGCCTGAGCATCCTCTCCGGCGCGCACGTCGCGCTCACCACCCGCGTGGTGGACGCGCTGCGCGCCGCCGACGCGGGCGACATCGCGGTCGTGGTCGGCGGCACCATCCCGCAGGCGGATGTGCCGCGGCTGCTGGAAGCCGGTGCGGCCGCGGTGTTCCCGACGAGCACTCCGCTGGAGACGCTCGTCACCGAGATCCGCGCGTTGACCGGGAACCCGGCCCCATGACCGGCCGGGTGCCGAATTCACACAGCTTGGAGGAATCGTGCGCATCGGAGTGATGATCGGGCCGGAGAAGGGGGATTCCGGGCGCAAGCTCGAACGGATGCTGCGCGACATCGAATGGGCGGAGTCGGCGGGGCTGCACACGGCGTGGATCCCGCAGATTCCCACCGATTTCGACGCGCTGATCACGATCGCCGCGATGGGACTGCGCACCTCGCGCATCGAGCTGGGCACCGCCGTGGTGCCGTTGCAAGCCCAGCATCCGATCGCCCTGGCGCGGCAGGCGCTTTCGGCGCATGCGGCGGCCGGCGGCAGACTGGCGCTCGGCGTCGGCCCCTCGCATCACTGGATCGTGCGGGACATGCTCGGTCTGCCCTACGACAGACCGGCCGCCTATACCCGGGACTACCTCGAGGTGCTGCACGCCGGATTGCGCGGGCCGGGCTCGGTGGACGTGGAGAACGCGACGTTCACCGTGCACAACCCGCTCGATCTCGGGCCGGTGGCTCCGGTGCCGGTGCTGGTCGCCGCGCTGGGGCCGGTGATGCTGCGCATCGCGGGCGAGCACGCCGACGGCACCGTGCTGTGGATGGCCGACGAGCGGGCGATCGCCACGCACGTCGTCCCGAAGATCAGCAAAGCGGCGGCGGATGCGGGCCGCCCGGCCCCGCGGGTGGTCGCCGGGCTGCCGGTATGCCTGTGCGAACCCGGCCGGGTGCACGAGGCGCGCGAGCGAGCCAACCGCATCCTGGGGGAGGCCGAGGTTTCCCCCAACTATCAGCGACTGCTGGATCAGGGCGACGCCCGTGACATCGGCGATCTGTGCCTTGCGGGCGACGAAGCGCGGATCGCTGCCGGGTTGCGCCGCTACGCGGCGGCGGGAGCCACCGACATCTCGGTGCGCCTCTTGCCGATCGGCGAGACCCGCGACGAACTGGTGGCTTCCAAGCGACGCACCCGGGAGATGATCGCCGAACTCGCCGAGGAACTGCGGTGAGTTCGGCCGGGCCGCTGGCCGGGATTCGGATTCTGGAGGTCGGCACCATGCTGGCGGGACCGTACGCCACGATGATGCTCGCCGATCTCGGCGCGGAGGTCACCAAACTGGAACCGGCGGGCGGCGATATCTCCCGCCAGGTGAGCGAGAGCTACTTCGCGAGCCTGAATCGCGGCAAACGAAGTATCCGCATCGAATTGGGCAGCGAGCAGGGGCGTGCGCGGCTCGGCGAACTCGTCGCGCGGTCGCACGCGCTGCTGGTGAATCTCAAACCTTCGGCGATCCGGCGGCTCGGTCTCACCTACGACGCGCTGCGCCGGTGGAACGAGCACATCGTGTGTGTCGCGATCACCGGCTACGGCCTGACCGGCGGGGACGATCCGGCATTCGACTACGTGATCCAGGCGTCGGCCGGGGTCGCCGCCCTCACCGGTGATCCGGCGGGGCCGCCCACACTGCCGGGGTATTCGTCGGCGGACAACTCGACCGGTCTCACGGCCGCGCTGGGACTGCTGGCCCAGATCGTCTCCGGGCGCGGCGGTCAGGTCGACGTGTCGCTGTTCGAAGTCGTGCTTTCCCAACTGAACTACCACGCCGCCGCCTACCTGAACGACGGCAAGCGGCCACAGCGCCGCCCCCACGGCGCGCATTCGTATTACGTTCCGGCGCAGATCTTCCCGACCGCCGGCGGCCATCTGGCGCTGTTCATCACCCACGACGGATTCTGGAAGGCCTTCGCCGCGGAAGCGGGCGTCGACGGGTTCGAGACGATGGCCGACCGGGTTTCCCGTCGTGCCGAGGTGCTGGCGGTGGTCACCGCGGCGCTCGCGGCCGACACCGCGACCGGCTGGGAAGCACGCCTGCGTCCACTCGGCATTCCCGCGGCCGCTGTCCGCGACTTGCCGGAAGCGCTGGACACCAGCCCGGACACCGTGGTGACGGCCGGGGAGTTCCGCTTGGTCGGCAGCCCCATCCGGATCGCCGGTTACGAGCCCCGGTACGCCCCGCCGCCGCGATTGGGCGAGCACGGGGGCTGAGGCGCGACCCGCCGCTCTCGCCCCTCGACCGCGAAGTCGCGCTCGGGGTCGGCGTGCCGCATGCTCTCACTCGTAGTCGACGGTGATCGACTCGGTGTCCGGAACGGCCTGGCAGGTCAGCACATAGCCGTCCGCGAGTTCGTCGTCGGTCAGCGCGTTGTTCTGGCGCAGTGTGGCGCTTCCCGAGGTCACCTTGGCGATGCAGGTGGCGCAATTGCCCGCCTCGCAGGAGAACGGCGGAGCGAGGCCGCCGCGGCGGGCGCTCTCCAACAGGGTTTCGCCCTTCTTGCCCGGCACCGACCTCTTCTTGCCGTTGAGGATGATCGTCACGGTGGCCGTCGCCGCGGTGGTCGCGGAAGGGGTCGACACCGTAGGGGTCACGCTGTCGGCCGGAGCCGGTGCGTCGGGAATGGGCGCGGGCGCGCCGAACCGCTCGCTGAACACCAGTCCCGGTCCGGGCAGCGCCAGTTCGACCATCTCCATGAACGCTTCCGGTCCGCAGACGTAGTGATCGGCGTGGCCGTCGGCTCCGACGAACGCCCGCACCGCGGCGGCGTCGAGGAAGCCGCCCGAGCTGTCGAGGTGCCTGACCACCTCGAGGCGGCCCGGGTGGCGCCGCGCCAGTTCGGTCAAGGTCGCCTCGAAGATCACCGAATCGGCGTCGCGGTCGGCGCACAGCAACCGGACCCGCCGGCGCGTGGTGGCCAGCGCGCTCTTGGTGAGCGACAGGACCGGTGTGATCCCGCTGCCCCCGCTGAAGCCGAGCAGCGGCACGTCGGTCTCGCGCAGGCAGAACCGTCCCGCCGCCTTGGTCAGCTCCACCACGTCGCCCTCGGAGAGGTTGTCATGCATCCAGTTCGACACGGCGCCGCCGGGCACCCGCTTGACCGTCGTCATCAACTCGCCGTCGGTCTCCGGCGCGCTGGACATGGAGTAGGACCGGAACAGCTCCGTTCCGTGCACGGCGATCTTGAACGTGCAGAACTGCCCGGCGCGGTAGGCGATCGGCTCGTCCTGCGGCGCGAGCACGAACGTGCGCGCGCCGGCGCTCTCCTTCACGATCCTGGTCACGGTCGCGCGCTGGAACAAAGAAACTCTCGCCATGAACCGCCTCCTCCTGGTATGAAGATTCTAGCAGTATGAGAATTATATTCTCGCTCACGAGACGGGATCTCTCAAATGTCCTCGACCACCACTTCGAGCGCACTCGTCTTCGAAGGGCGGGCCTACACCCGGAGCGAACTCGACGGTCTGGCGGCGGGTCTCGCCGCCGAACTGGCCGATGACGGCGTGCGTCCCGGCGACCGGGTGGCGGTGATGTCGTCGAATCGGCCGGAGTTCGTCGTCGCCGTGCTGGCGCTCTGGCGGCTGGGCGCGGCGGCGGTGCTGATCAGCCCGGCCTGGAAGCACGACGAGGTCGCGCACGCGCTGGCGGTCACCGGCCCGAGCCGCGGCGTCGGCGACCACCCGGTACTGGCCGAGTTGCTGCCGATGCGGCACCTGGACGCACCGATCGCCGCCGCGAATCACACTGCCGCGCAGCCGGATCGGGCCTCGGACGCCGTGCTGGTCTTCAGTTCCGGTACCACCGGCATGCCGAAGGCGGTGCGGCACACCCACGCGTCGCTGTCGGTCGCGGTGCGCCAGTGGACGGAGGTACTCGGCCTCACGGCATCCGACCGCATCCAGATCGCCACGCCGCCTTCGCACATCTTGGGCCTGCTCAACATCGTGACCGCGTTGCGGGCGGGCGCGTGGATGCGGCTGCACCGGCGCTTCGATCTGCAGACCATGCTGCGGTGCGTGCAGGACGACCGGATCACCGTCGAGATGGCGGTCGCGCCCATCGCTCTGGCCATGGCGAGGCACCCGGATCTCGAGTCCTACGACCTGAGTTCGCTGCGCTACATCATGTGGGGCGCGACGCCGGTGACGGTGGGCGTGGCCGAAACCGTCACCCGGCGTACCGGAGTGCGCTGGCTGCCCGCCTACGGCGCCAGCGAGCTGCCGGTGATCGCGTGCAACCCGCTCGAAGACCCGCGGCTGGACACGGTCGGTAGAGCCGCGCCGGGGGTCAGGGTGCGCGTCGTCGCACTGGACACCGGAGAAACGCTGCCGCCCGGCGAGATCGGTGAGATCCAATGCTCCGCGGAATCGGTGATGGCCGGGTATCTGCCCGCCGCGGAGACCGCACACGCCTTCGCCGACGGCTGGTACCGCACCGGCGACGTGGGCTACGTCGACGAGCAGGGCTGGATCCGGCTGACCGACCGCGCCAAGGAAATGATCAAGGTACGCGGCTTCCAGGTGGCGCCGGCGGAGATCGAAGCCGTCCTGCACGGTCATCCGGAGGTGACCGACTGCGCCGTGTTCGGCGTGCCCGACGCCGCGGACGGCGAGGCGGTCGTCGCGGCGGTGTCCGGCGCGGCGACGCTCACCGCGGACGAACTGATCGCGCTGGTCGGCGCGCGCCTTGCCGCCTACAAGCGACCGCGCCGGGTCGTGTTCGTGCCCGAGATCCCGCGCCTGCCCTCGGGCAAGGTGCTGCGCCGAGTGCTGAGGGAGCGCCATGGACGTCCGGCTGACCACTGAACAACGCCAATTGCGCGACGCCGCCGCGAAATTGGCCGACGATCTCGGCCCGGGGTCCGTCGCCGGACTCGACGACGAGAGCCGCCTGGCGCGGTTGGAGCGAGCGGTGGCGGCCACCGGCTGGCGTGCCCTGCGCACCGACGGCGCGTCGGGCGTCGAGGTCGCGATCGTGGCCGAGGAGTTCGCCCGCGGATTGGTCGACGTCGCCTTCCTCGGCCCGGTGCTGGCCGACGACCTGCGCGGGCGATCCGGCGCCGACGGACGCGGCTGGACGGTCGCGGTCGGCGGCAGGGCCGTCGACGCCCGCGGCAGCGAAGGGGCGCTGCTGGTCGCGGGCGAGCGGGTCCTGGCCGCATCGCTGGGCGCGACGCTGCCCGGCGCGGACCTGACACGGCGCACCGCGGCGTTGACGGACGAACGGCGCCACGTCGGGGAGCTGACGGCCGTGGACACCACCCGATGGCACGCGCTCGCCCTCACCACGAGCACCGCCGACCTGCTCGGCGCCGCCCGCGGCGCGCAGGATCTCGCGGTCGGATACGCGAAAGTCCGCCAGCAGTACGGCCACCCGATCGGGTCCTACCAGGCGGTGGCGCATCTGCTGGCGGAGAATCGAGCGCTCATCGAAGGGGCGGTCAGTGTGCTGCGGCACGCGGCCTGGGCGGTGGACGAGCTGGAACCCGCGGCGGCCGTGCGGGCCGCACGCGTCGCCAAGGTCTACACCGCGCGGGCCGCCCGCACGGTGTGCGAAGCCTCGATCCAGGTGCACGGCGGCATCGGCAACACCTGGGAATGCCTGGCCCACGTCTACTTGCGGCGCGCGCTGGTCTCGACCGAGCTGTTCCCTGTTCGACTGGAGGAGATCGACCTTGGATTTTCGTGATTCACCCCAGGAGGCCGAATTCCGCGCTCGGTTGCGCACATGGCTCGCCGAGACGGCCGGGAAGTTCCCGACTTCGGGCGACGACTACTGGGCGCGTCAGGGGGAATGGCATCGCGCGCTGTACGCGGCGGGATTCTTCGGGTTGTCCTGGCCGAAGGAATTCGGCGGCCACGAGCTGCCGCCGGTCTACGACGTGATCCTGGACGAAGAACTCGCGCTCGCGGGCGCGCCGCCGCGACCCAGCCTCGGGTATCTCGTGCAGGGACTCGGCAGGCACGGCGGCAAGCAACTGCAGCGGCGTTTCCTGCCCGGCATGATCGACGGCACCCAGCGCTGGTGCCAGGGCTTCAGCGAGCCGGAGGCGGGCTCGGACCTCGCCGCGCTGCGCACCACCGCGACGCGCGACGGCGACCACTACGTCGTCCACGGTCACAAGATCTGGACCAGCTACTCCGACGTCGCGGACTGGTGCCTGCTGCTGGCCAGGACCGATCCGCAAGCGCCGCGGCACAAGGGCATCTCGGCGTTCGTGATCGCGATGGACCAGCCCGGTGTGCGGCAACGCCCTTTGGTGATGATCAGCGGCGTGACCAGGGAGTTCGGGCAGGTGCTCTTCGACGGCGCCACGGTTGCCGCCGATCAGATGGTGGGCGAGCCGGGCGACGGCTGGAAGCTGGCGATGACCGTCGTCGGGCACGAACGCGAACCGTCGACTCTCGGCTACGCGGCCCGTTACGGGAAAACGGTGCGCCAGTTGGCCGCTCGCCTGGACGGCCCGCCGCCGGCGGAACTGGCCTGGGCGGCGGTGCAGACGGAGATGCTGCGCCTGCACGTGCGGCGGCGGCTGTCCGAACAGCTCGACGGCGTGATGCACGGCCCGGACGGCTCGCTGGACAAACTGCTCATGACCTGGGTGGACCAAGCCGTCGGGCACGCGGCGCTGGCCGTCGGCGGCACGGACGATCCCGAACTGCTGGCCGGCTACTTCTACAGCCGCGCCCAGAGCGTCATGGGCGGCACCTCGCAGATCCAGAAGAACATCATCGCCTCGCGCATCCTCGGATTAGGAGTCTGACCATGTACGACCTGCCCGAAGAGATCCACGTCGAAGCCGACGGACCGCTCCGGATCATCACGCTCAACCGGCCCGACGCGCTCAACGCCGTCAACGACGACCTGCACACCGGGCTGGCGCGCCTGTGGCCGCGCCTGTCCGACGACCGAGACGCGCGCGTCGCGGTGCTCACCGGCGCGGGCAAGGCGTTCTCCGCGGGCGGCGATTTCGCCTATCTCGCGGAGCTGGGCAGCGACGCCGAGCTGCGGGCGAAGACGATCGCGCACGGCCGGGACATCGTGCTCGGCATGGCCCGCTGCCGGGTGCCGGTGGTGGCGGCGGTGAACGGACCCGCGGTCGGCCTGGGGTGCAGTCTCGTCGCGCTGAGCGACATCGCCTACATCGCCGAGACCGCCTATCTCGAGGACCCGCACGTCCAGGTCGGCCTGGTCGCGGCGGACGGCGGCCCGCTGACCTGGCCGCTGCACACCAGCTTGCTGCTGGCCAAGGAGTACGCCCTCACCGGCGCGAAGATCCCCGCCGAGCGCGCCCGCGAGATGGGCTTGGTCAACCATGTGGTGGCCGACCCCCGCAGCGAGGCGCTGGCCTGCGCGAAACGCGTTCTCGAACTGCCGCGCCAAGCGGTCGAGAGCACCAAGCGGCTGCTGAACCTGCACTTGGAACGCGCGGTGCTGGCCACTCTGGATTACGCCACGACCGCGGAGGATCTCTCGTTCCAGACCGCGGACTTCCGTGCGGTGATCAGCCGCCTCACCGCGGGCAGGAGCTGACCCGGATGGGAGCTGACGCCGCCGCGCCGGTTGTGGGCGGCGATCCGCCCGCGACCGGACTCGGGGGTTCACCCCCGCGCAGTAGCCGCGGGATAGCCTCATCGGACGCGGGAAGGTTGCGCGAATTTCCCATCTGCCCCGATACCCGGACGATGCGGAGCGCCGATCGAGGCCCCGCAGCCACCCCGCGACCGGGCGGGTCGCCTCGACCGACCGGAAGGCTCTGCGTCTCAGGACATCTCGCAGCAACCGGTGACCCCGCAAAGGGTGCTTGGCCAAGTGAACATTCGCGGGGCACACTCTAAGTAACGACGTCCGGCGCCGCCGGTCGAACGCGGGGGCGAGGTCCGAGAACACATGAGGATTCGGCCGAGGCAGCAGTTGCTCGAGCTGTGGCGAGCGATACTGGCCTACTCCTATCGCAACGGAACGTGGAAGTGGGGCGGGCGCGACGGCGCGAACTCCATCAGCGACGCCGAACAGCTGCTCTGCCTGCTGTATCCGGCCACCGAGATCGAAGCGTTCGCGCTGGACCAGCCGAACGACATGAGTCCCGACGTGCGGTCCGCGCTGGGCCCTTTCGGTGAGGAGACCCGCATCGGCGGCGTCCTGGTCGCCTTGGTGGAGGACTATCTGCGCCGCTACACCGGACCCGACGGCGAACCGGTCTTCGCCAGCGGTACCTACTTGCGTTGCGGCGACGACAGTTCGCTCACCGCGCAGCAACAGGCGGTGGAGGTCGTCGACTCGTACTCGATGTCGTTGAGCCTGTGCATCGCGGCGCTGCGGTTCCTGCGCGGGTTCCTGCGATTCGTCAGCGGCGAGGTCCGGTTGGAGGCCAGGCAGCTGCGCGAGCGGATTCCCACGGTGATCGAACAGGTCAGTGCGCGGCTCACCGCGGCCATGGCGGGCCTGATCCGCAGTTTCGTCATCCACACGCCGGAGCCGAAGACCGAGTACGGGCAGTCCATCGTCTACATGCTCAATCAGTCCCGCACGCCGTCCGACGAGATCATCGGCCGGTTGTCGACGCAGCTGGAACGCCTGCGGGTGCAGGCGGCCAACGAGGTCAGGCTCAGTCAGACCTCCGAGATCGATGTCGCCGACGACGGGCGGCTGTTCGAATGCGGATGGAGTTGGGGCATCGTGCGCAGCGCCGAACCCATCGCTCTCGTGCCGGGCCGGGTCAGCAGCACGCGCGGGTACGCCGAATCCCGTCCCTACCTGTACTTCACGGCCGTCGCCCTGGACGGCATCATCGACCTGTCCTCGCAGCGTATCCGGGAACTCGATCTGCTGACCGACGAGCAGCGCACCCTCGCCGACGCGCTGCAGCTGCGCTTCGAGCTGACCCGCAACTACTGGTCGAGGGTGGCCCGTTTCGACAGTGGCCGCTGGCCGCTGGAGGACATCCCCTGGCGCACCTCCGACGGCGAGGAGTCGGAGTACTTCAGTCTCGTGGTCGCCGCCGTGCTCATCCAGGACCTGGTCTACCGGGAGAGCACCGAGGATCTGGCGCGCACGGTGTCGGTGCTCGACCAGCTGGCCCGCCGCGGGCGCATCACCAGCCGGTTCACCGTCGGTGATCCGGCCGCGCCGCTGCACTATCCGGGTGTGCGATTGAACCTGGCGGGCAGCGAGGACGTCGCCGGCGGGGCCCCGCTGATCTGGTATGTCCCGGATTTCGCGACCATGCTGCTGAAACGCTGCCTGGAGGCCGCTCGCCTGCGCACCGACGTCGACACCCGCGACCGGCTGATGGCGCTCGCCGAGGCGGCGATGGATCACCTCGACCAGCGGGTGCTGCGGGACGGCCCCGCGGTCGGCCTGTGGGACGACATCGGCAGGTTGGTCGGCGCGGGCGGCACAGGGCCGGAAGGCCCCTCCTGGTTCGTCACAGAGCGCATGATGGAGTGCCTGGTCATCGCCTACAGCACTTTCGAGCAACCGCCGCTGGCGCCGCAGGCGATGGTCGCGCGGGCGGTGGACCTGCTCAGCGAGGCCGAGCATCTGCTCAACCAAGAGGAACTGGAGGTCGAGGGCCAGGATCTCTCGCCGAAACAGGCGGCGATCAACCGGATCAGGCAGTCGCTCGACCGGGCCCGCCGCGTGCTGCGCGAACGTCCCGGCACCGCCTACAGCCTGGCCACGCAGGCGTTGGTTCAGCTCGACGAGCTGGCGTACGCCCGCAGGGACGCGACGCGGTAGGGGTGGCATCGTGCTGGTGTTCTCCACCTCCGACAAGGGCGGCACCGGACGGTCGGTGACCAGTTGCAACATCGCCTACCGGCTGTGCCGTTCCGGCCGCAACGTCGCCTACGCCGACTTCGACCTCGGCTCACCGACGGCGGGCGCGCTGTTCGAGATCGGCGCGGCCGAACGCGGCGTGCCGCGCGGCGGCGTGCACTCCTACCTGCTCGGCGAGAGCGGGACCGTCGCCAGACTCGACGTCGGCGCGGCCACGGATCGGCCGGAACTGCGCCGCATCGGCCCCAATGCGGGACGGCTGGTGCTGCTGCCGGGGGACGAGGGCGGCGCCGAATTCCTCACCGACGACGACGCGGTGGTCCAGCGGTGCGCGGAACTGCTGGTGGCGCTGGATCACGAATTCCGCGTGGTCGTCGTGGATCTGAGCGCGGGCCGTTCCGCGGCGCTGCAAATCGTGTTGCAGGCGACGGCCCTGCCGCAACTGCGCGGCCTGACCACCCGATGGCTGATCTTCCACCGCTGGACGCGCCAGCACATCCTCGCTGCCGCCGGACTGGTCTACGGCTCGCACGGACTGCTGAAGGCCGGAGCCGAGTGCGGCCACGACCCGGAGGAGTTGCTCGGGTCGGTGCGTTACGTGCGCACCGCGGTGCCCGACGCCAACTGGGACGGTGTCGCCCAGCGCCCGGCGCAGGCGGCGTGGCTGCAGGAGCAGGACGCCGCGCTGCGCCGGCTGGCGACCGCCAAGCGGCTGGGCACGACGGCGGTGCTCGGCTCGACCCCGATCGAGCCGGTGCTGCAGCGGCGCGAACAGCTCATTCTCGACGCCGACGTCAACGCCCAGATCGCCAACGAGCAGACCGCGCAGGCTTATGCCGAACTCGCTCGGCGACTGGTCGACAACGCGACCTGGGAGAGGCTGTAGATGCGGGATACACAGGGCTACAGCGAGGCCACCGAACAACCGCGCATCGCACAGGTCCCGTTGTCGCACTTGTCGATCGAGGTCGGGCATTTCTATCTCAACGACATCGTCTCCGACATCGAACGGGTCGGCGCGGAGTTCCGCCGCATCGTCCCGCTGGTGTCGGCCTTCACCGAGGCGGCCAAGGTGCAGTTCGGTCCGAACGCCCGGGTCAGCACCTGCTATCTGATCGACGACTACTTCCAGCCCGACACCGATCCCTCCGCCGTTCTCACCAAGCTGCTGGGCGCCGCGGACGAGGCCGGATTGGTCATCGACTATCTGGCCAGGGAGTCGGCCTGCTGGCGCGCTTCGAGATTCGTCGACGGTGTGGCATTCGGTGAGCCGATTCCCGTGGCGGAGATGGTGGCCGCCCGCATCGTGGCCGAGCCGGCGCCGCCGAGCACCGGCCGCAGGCCGCCGACCGCGGAGTCGGGCTGGCTGTGCAACGGGCGGCGGTCGTCGGAGGACGAACGCGGTCAGGCCATGCGGCAACGGGTCTACCAGCCGCCGGAGGAGTTCGGCCGGCGGGAGCATTCGATCTTCCTCGACGTGGAACTGTGGAGCAAGCACGTCGTCGACGGGGTGGCGGTGACGCGCTGGTCGTGCCCGTTCCTGGCGGCGGTCTGGCATCTGCTGCGGCTGGGCATGCTGCGCTATCACGGTGCGGCCGTGGTGGATCCGCAACCGTGGCGCCGCGTGGATCTCCCGCCGCGCCGCTGGCCGGACCTTCCGCCGGTGGTGCAGCTCAATCCGTCCGCCGCGCCGTTCGCCGCCTACAAGACGCTGTCGATGCTGCCCAAGCGGTACATCGCGATCGAGCACGCCGTGCGGCTGGTGCTCGACCATCTCGATCTCGACGACGACGTGGTGGAGCAGACCATCGCCCGCGGCGGCGACGAGCTGCCGCCGGTGCCGGTGCCGCGCGCGGTCAGCGAACGGCTCTCGCACCTGCTGCTCGACGGAGCCTGACATGGCCTCGACCACGCCTCTGGTCGTGCTCGGTGAAGTACGCACCTGCCTGCTGCCGTCGGCGACCGCGCTGACCGGACCGGAAGCCTGTGATTTGCTGGCGCTCATGCCTGGCTGCACGGTGCGATGGCGGGAACGGCCTGGCACGCTCGCGGTGTCACCGACCACCGCGGTCGGCGTCGACTGCGATCTGGCCCTCGGCGAGCAGACCGCCCACATCGTCGGGACCGTGGCTACCAGCGCGGTGCTGTCCGGCGGCCGCGTGCTGCAGTCCAGCGCGCGCACCCAAGTGGTTCGCGCCGCCAACCGGCGCAGACAGACCTGGTCGCACTACCTCAGCCGCAAGGGCGTCACCGAGGTCATCAGTCGCCTGCCCGAGCGGACCGGCAGCGCGGAGGCGTTGGCCGAAGGCTACCTCACCGGCACGGTCGGCGCCGAGACGCTGGACCTGGCCTCGATCAGTGAACGGCTGCTCGCCCGCCTGCGCGCCGACACCAGGCTGGACCAGAAGCCGCCGGTGCGGGCGGGCGCCACCCGTCTGCGCTGGGTCGCCTGGATAGGCGGCGGCGCGGGGCCGACGGCCAAGCTGCACTTGGACGACCCCACGCTGCGCACGGTCCGGATGATCGTGCGCGACGAAGCGGATCTGCTAGCGGCGCAGCGCTTCTGCGAGGATCTGGCCGCGCACGACTGGTTGCTCACCGTCGTCACCGACGCGCTGGCCGAGGCCGATCGCTTCCCCTCGCACAGCCGCGAACGTACCGACATCCTCGCCCCCGTGCTGGAGGATCTCACCGGACTGTGGATGCCGGGAGCGCACACTCCGGCGTCGATGCGGACGCTGTGGCAGAAGTTGCAGACCGATCCCGGGTTGTCCCGCCAGTGGAACGCCCTCGTCGCGCGGCTGCAGAACAGCATCGCCGTCGCGACGCTGGAGGCATTGCGGCACAAGGCTTTCGACACCGAATGGTGACGGGCTACATCCGGAACCACTTGCGCACCAGCAGCGCGAAGAACACCGACATCGATACCGTCCCCGTCCACGCTTCCACGGCGAACAACGGCCGGGCGACCGGGCGCAGGTTCTCGGTGTCGCCGGGGCCGAGGGGATTGATGAAGCCGGTCACGCAGGTGTAGACGGTGGCGGCGGGCGAGGGAATGCCGCTGAAGAACAAAGCGGCGACGGTGAACAGCACCACCTGCACGGCAACCCAGCCCAGCAGCCAGAACGGCCGGTACCCGTAGCCGCACAGCACATACGACAATCGCCCCGCCCAGCGCCGCCAGCCCGGCGGCAACGCGAGAGTGCGCGCCCGCGCCAAGCGCAGCCCGCAGCGGTCCTGTGCTTCGTCGTCTTCGTTCATCCGGTACAGCGCGGCCCCTCTGCGGTAGGCGAGGGCCGCGTGCGCGGGCAGCCGCGCCGCCGAGAGTTGAGCGCCCAACTGCTCGTATTCCTCGGCCAGCATGGTGTTCTGCCTGCTGCTCAGCCGCAGCGGGCCGCGGAACTCGATCTCCGCCGCCAGTAGTGCCGCGGGGATCGCGCTCGGCACCCGCCAGCCCGCCTCGTCCGGTTGGGGTTGCCGTGCGGCGGCGTAGAGGTGCCCGAACACCAACGAGTCGGAGTGCCGCCGCGTGCTGGGCGGGTCGTAGTCGGCGAGGATCGCGTCGGCGTGCGCCGCGAATCGGCCCAATTCCACCTGCTCGGTACGGTCACCGCGATCGAGCTCGGCGGTGTATTCGTCCGCGCGCCTGGTGATCCGGGTGGATATGGATGCGACGAAGGGCGAAATCTCCCCCATGTCATGAGTCTAGCGGTCGGCCTCTCAACCGGTATTCGAAAACGTCGCGCGGTTCGCCGGGGCCGAAATACCGCTCGTCGCGCTCGACGAACGCGAACCCCGCTTGCTTGAACAGGTGGCTCGCCAGCTGATTGTCCGGCCGGACGGTCAGATACACGACTTCCGCTCCCACGGCCCGGCAGGTCTGCAGCGTGCGGTCGAGCAGCGTGCGGCCGTAGCCGCCGCCCTGGTAGCGCTTGGCCACCGCGAAGGTGAACAGCAGCGCCCGGCCGGATTTCTCCAGCGTCAGCGCGTACCCGATCACCGCCCCGTCGATCTCCGCCACCAGCCATTCGGATCCGTGCAGATCGAACAGCTGGCGCAGCATCAGATACAGATACGGCTCGGCGAACACCTCGGCCTCGATGGCCGCGATGTCTTCGAGATCGGCGAAGCAAGCCTGCCGGTATGTCGGCTGAGGCGCTTTGGCGATGTTCATCCGCTCCCTACTGCCAGGGCATAGGCCGTCCGGATTCCAGCTTAGAACGTCGATCACCGAGCGGGGTCAGTGTAGAACCAGCGGAATCCTTCGCGGGCGCGGCGGGCCGTCACGTGTCGCGGCCGGACCTCGCGGGCTATTTCGGCGGGAAGCGCAAGGCGCCGTCGAGGCGGATGACTTCGCCGTTGAGATAGTCGTTCTCGATGATGGCGGCGGCCAGCTCGGCGTACTCCTCGGAACGGCCCATGCGCTTGGGAAACGGCACCTGCGGGCCCCAGTAGGCCTCCAGTTGGTCGGCGGCCTTGCCGTACGCGGGGGTGTTCACGGTGCCGGGGGCGATGGTCATCACGCGGATACCCACCGGCGACAGGTCGCGCGCGGCAACCAGCGTCATCCCGACCACCCCGCCCTTGGCGGCGGAGTAGGGCAGTTGACCGATCTGGCCTTCGAACGCGGCGATCGAGGCGGTGTTCACGATGACGCCGCGCCCGCCGTCCTCCCGGGGATCGGTCTTCGCGATCGCGGCCGCCGACAGGCGGAGCACGTTGAACACGGCGGTCAGATAGAACTCGACGGTGGTGCGGAAACCGTCCAGCGACAGCGGCGTGCCGTCCTTGCCGATCAGGCGGCCTCCGGTGGCAGGGCCGCCGTGGGTGTCGACCGAGATGCGCAGCGGGCCCAGCGATTGCGCCTCGGCGATGGCGGTGAGCACGGAGTCCTCGTCGGTGGCGTCGGTGTGTACGTAGCGAATGCCCAGTTCGGATTCGAGCTGTTCGCCCTTCTCGTCGGCGACGTCGGCGACCACGACCTTCGCCCCCGCCGCGTGCAGGCGCCGCACGGTCGCCTCGCCCAGGCCCCCGGTCCCGCCGACGACAAGCGCGGAACTTCCACTGATCTGCATAACGTAATCCAATCTTGCAACTCGTGCTCTCGACTTGAGAGAATAATATTCTCATGACTCCCCCGGCATGAGCACCGAAAAGTCGTAGCGCCGCGATCGCGTCGCCCGGAACGGAGGCCACCAATGCCCGAAGCCGTCATCGTGTCCGCGCTGCGGACGCCCATCGGTACCGCACGCAAGGGGACGTTGCGCGACACCACCGCCTTCGACCTGGCCCACCACGTCGTCGGCGCGGTCGCCGATGGCCTCGACCCGGCCCGGATCGATGACGTCGTCCTGGGCGAGGGGCGCTACGGCGGTGGCGTGCTGGCCCGGCACGCGGCCGTGACGACGGGGCTGACCATGGTGCCGGGCCTGGCCCAGAACCGGCATTGCGCGGCGGGCATGTCCGCGGTGCAGACCGCGGCGGCCGGGATCCGCTCCGGGATGGACGAAGTCGTGATCGCGGGTGGCGTGAATTCCGAATCCACCGCTCCCAAGGCGCGATTCCGGGTCGGTCCGGACGAGTGGATCGATCCGTGGGTGTCGCCGAGTCACCCGGACCGCCCCGACGCCCCCGCGCTGGACATGTCCATCACCGTCGGCTGGAACGCCGCGGTCAAGTCGGGCATCTCCCGTGCGGATATGGACGCCTGGGCGCTGCGGTCGCACCGCAACGCGATCGCCGCCATCGACGAAGGCCGGTTCAAGGAAGAGATCGTGCCCATCGAGACCCCGCACGGCCTGTTCGACACCGACGAGCATCCGCGCCGCGACACCAGCCAGGAGAAGCTGGCCTCGCTTCGAGTGCTGCACCCGGAGATCGAAGGCTTCTCGATCACCGCGGGCAACGCCTCCGGCGCCAACGACGGCGCCGCCGCGCTCGCCATCGCCAGCGACCGCCTCGGTCTGCCCGCGCTGGCCTACATCCTGGCCTGGTCGTCGGTGGGCGTCGATCCCGCCGACACCGGCCTCGCCCCGATCGAGGCGATCACCAAAGCCGTTCACCGGGCCGGTATTTCGCTGTCGGCGGTCGGGCTGATCGAGATCAACGAGGCCTTCGCGTCGGTGCCGATCGCGGCGATCCGCGCGCTGGACCTGGATCCGGACAAGGTGAACGTCAGCGGAAGCGGCTGCTCGCTCGGGCACCCGGTGGCCGCGACGGGAGCCAGGATGATCGTCACGCTGGTGCACGAATTACGCCGCCGCGGCGGCGGTCTGGGGATCGCGGCGATGTGCGCGGGCGGTGGCATGGGTGCGGCGACGGTGGTCGAGGTGCCCGCCCCGTGACCGGATCGTGCGACGGCGCATCGGGGCGGGCGTGACCCTGGCGTCGGCGACCGTCGCCGAATTGCTGATCCAGGCGCGCGCCGGGTCGGCACGGGCGACGGGCCGGTTGCTCAGTCTGGTCGAAGGGGACCGCCGCGACGAGGTCCAAGCCGCCCTGGAGCGCCGACCCGTGCGAGTGATCGGCGTGACCGGCCCGCCCGGCGCGGGCAAGTCGACGACGATCGCGGCGCTGGTCGGTGTCTACCGGGCGCGCGGGCTGCGCGTCGCGATCCTCGCCGTCGACCCGTCCTCGCCCTACAGCGGCGGAGCGCTGCTGGGCGACCGGATTCGCATGGCCGAGCACATCGACGACCCCGGTGTGCTGATCCGGTCGCTGGCGACGCGCGGACATCTGGGGGGCCTGGCCGCCGCGGTGCCCGCCGCGATCCGGCTGCTGGCCGCGCTGCGCTACGACGTCGTGCTGCTGGAGACCGTCGGTGTGGGGCAGTCGGAGATCGAGATCGCCGCCGTCGCGGATCCCACACTGGTGATCCTGAATCCCGGCGCCGGCGACGCGATCCAAGCCGCGAAGGCGGGCCTGCTGGAGGTGGCCGATCTGCTGGTGGTGAACAAGGCCGACCGCGAAGGCGCGTCGCGGACCGTGCGTGATCTGCGTGCCGAGTCCGACGCGCCGATCCTCACGCTGGTCGCCGCGCGCGGGGAACGGATCACCGAACTGGCCGACGCGATCGAGGCGCATCATCGCGCCGACAGCCCGGCTCGGCGCGCCGCGCGGGCCCGCGCGCAGATCCTCTCCCTGGCGCAGACGCGGTTGCGCGCGCACCCCTGGCTCGACCGGCTGGCTGCGGAAGTCGCCGCGGGTGATCGCGACGCCTACAGCGCGGCCGAGCGATTGCTGTCGCCGCCCGGGTGACGTCGTGTCAGTCCTGCGGAATGCGCACCATGGCTTCCTGGGCGTAGGAAGCCACCAGCGTGCCGTCCTCGGTGAGGATGTCGCCGCGGCCGTAGGCGCGGGCCTGCGCCAGCAGCGGGCTGTGCTGGCGCAGCAGCAACCATTCGTCGGTCCGGAAACGCCGGTGGAACCAGAGGGTGTGCGAGGTGACGGCCGAGACGAACGCGGTGCCGTTGCCGCTCTGCGCGTACCCGTCCAGCGGCAGCAGCGCGGTGCCGATGAGCGTGAGGTCGGTCGCGTAGGCCGCGAGCGCGGGCGCCAGGGCGGGATCCACCTCCGGAGTGCGCATCCAGAACTCGAATTCCGGTGCGGCGGTGCCGAGATCGTCGAGATCCACGCTCGCGCGCGTCTCCCAGGGCAGCAGGTCCCAGTGCACCTTGTGCTCCGCCGACAGCAGGGCCGGCGGTGCCGCGACGGACTGCCGGTGCGGGCCCGGTTCCTCGGCGTGCAGGGAGACCGACGCGGTGGCGACGACGCCACCGGACTGTTCGGCGATCAGCGACAGTGTCGCGAAGGAGCGTCCCACGTGATGGCGGTGTACCCGGTAGCGGATCGGCTCGTCGATGCGGCCCTCACGCGCGAACACCGTGTGCAGCGACTTGATCGACTTGTCCGGGACGCCCGCGGCGGCCGCCCGGACGAATTGACCGAGCAGTTGGCCGCCGAACACCCGGCGGTAGGGCAACCGCAGATTGCGGCCCTCGAAGCAGGCGTCGTCACCGGACGGCGTCGCGGACAAGTCGAGGCAAGAGACGAGATCACTCCACAGCTCGGTCATGAGCCCGAGTGTAAGTCAAATTCTCTTATGGGAGAGTGCTATTCTCAGCCCCGAGCGAAACCGTGCGCGCAGAAGTTCCATACTTCGGACGCGGTGATCGGATGCTGCGTCTCGTCGTCGGACGCTCCCGCGGACTGCGCGGTGAACATGACGGTCTGCATGACCATCGCCGCCGTCCGGCGCGAGTTGACCTCCGGGCGCAATTGCCCCGCGTCCTTCGCCGCGTCCATCAGCTCGGTGAACAGCGCGAGCATCGGCGCGTGCGCGACCTTCACGTGATCGGGATGCGAGATCAGCAGCTGCGGCGCGAAATCGGTGAACAGCGGGCGTTGCGCCGACGGGTCCGGCCTGCACAGTTCGAACAGCAGCTCGACCGCCACCTGGAGTTTGTCCAACGGGTCGGTCTGGCCGTCGGCGGCGGCGCGCAGCTGGTCGGAGGTGCGGCTGAGCGCGTCCTCGAAGAGGGCGAGCAGCAGCTCGTGTTTGCCGTCGAACTGCAGGTAGAAGCTGCGCAGAGACTGCCGGGAGCGGTCGACGACCTCCTGCACCGTGAAGTCCGTGCTGCCCTTCTCGGTGATGATCGCCTGGGCGGCGTCCAGGAACCGCTGCACGCGCTCCTCGGCGCGCAACTTCGCCGTGCGCAGGGAGCGCTCGACGGCGCGCTGCTTCCAGGCCGGTTTCTCGCTCGGGCTGGTCACGGGCGCCTCGGTCCTCGGTCATATGGAGAGAACATGAATGCACTGTACCGGAGAACGGTGTGTCATCGGGTTCTCGGGTCGCCGTGTCCGGACAGTAAAGAGACTATCCTTTCCAGTTGCGAGAATGCTATTCTCACACCAGTCGAGCAGCGGCGCACGCACGCGCTCGCCGTCCCGGACTGGAGGAACTCGATTTGTACATCCGTTATGAGGTCGCCGACCGGATCGCCACCATCACTCTCGACCGGCCGGAGGCGGCCAACGCGCAGAACGGCGAACTGCTCGACCAGCTCGACGCCGCGTGGGTGCGCGCGGCCGAGGACGACGAGGTCGCGGTGATCGTGCTGCGCGGGGAGGGCAAGCACTTCTCCGCGGGCCACGATCTGAAGGACAAATCGTGGCCGGACCCCAGCAAGATCACCCTCGACCGCATCTACGGGCTGGAGTCGCGCCGCTACCTGGAGTACTCGCTGCGGTGGCGCAACGTCCCCAAACCGTCCATCGCCGCCGTGCAGGGCCGGTGCATCGCGGGCGGCCTGCTGCTGTGCTGGCCGTGCGACCTCATCGTGGCCGCCGACGACGCGCTGTTCTCCGACCCGGTGGTGCTCATGGGCATCGGCGGCGTCGAATACCACGGCCACACCTGGGAACTCGGCGCGCGCAAGGCGAAGGAGATCCTGTTCACCGGCAGGCCGGTGACCGCGCAGGAGGCGCGGCAGGCCGGCATGGTGAACAAGGTGGTGCCGCGCGCCGAATTGGACGCCCGGACCAGGGAACTGGCCGCGCAGATCGCCGCCATGCCCCCGTTCGGGCTGCGCCAAGCCAAGCGCGCGGTCAACCAGACGCTGGACGTGCAGGGCTTCTACGCCGCGATCCAATCCGTGTTCGACGTGCACCAGACCGGCCACGGCAACGCGCTGAGCGTCAACGGCTTCCCGATCCTGGTCCGGCTCGAGGACATGAAAGCCACCATGCAGTAGTTCCGGTGTGCCACCGGCGTCATCGTCTGCCGGAGCGCTCCGGCAGTAGTCGCACGGCCCTTGCCGCATCGAAAGGGACACGTGTCCGTGCGATCCACCGGCGATCGGGCGGTCACGCGCCCGTCGCCTTCGCTGTTCCCTTCCCGAAAACGAGGACCTTCATGCGCGATTCCATCCTTCGCAAGGCCGTGGCCTGTTGCGGCCTCGCTGTCGTGGCGGCCGCGGCGCTGACCGGCTGCGGTGACGACGAGTCGGCCAGTTCCACGTCGGGCACGTCGGCGGCCCCGGCGACCAGCGCGGCGCCCGCCCAGGCCGACGCGGCGACCACCAAGGCGATCACCGACGTGTACACCAGCTTCTTCAGCGCCGCGACGCCGCCGGATCAGAAGGCCGCGCAGGTGCAGAAGGGCGATGTCTTCCTGCCGATCCTGCAGGCGCAGGCGGGCAATCCGCAGTCCCAGGGCACGTCGGTGACGGTTTCGGCGGTGAAGCTCGTGGACGCGAACAACGCCGATGTCACCTACACGCTGTTGCTGGGCGGCAACCCGGTGCTGCCGGATCAGACCGGGCAAGCGGTCAAGGACGGCGGCCGGTGGAAGGTCGCCGCGACGACGTTCTGCGCGTTGATGACCCTGCAGGGCGGCACCTCGCCGGCTTGCTGATCGCCGCCGGCCTTTTCGGCCGCGCGTTACAACTGCGCGAGGCGCGGCGCCGAGCCCGCGGCGCGGATGTGCGCGCCCGCCTCGCGCACGAGTTCGCGCGAACTGCCGAGCAATCCGTCCAGGACCAACGTGCGCCGGACGTGCCGGTGCAAGTCGTGCTCGGCGGTGAAGCCGATGCCGCCGAGCACCTGCTGGCAGTGCCTGGCCGCGGTGAGCGCCGCCTGTCCGGCGGCGGCCTTGCCCAGCAGTGCGCCGAAGTCGTCCTCGGCGTTGTGCAGCGCGGCCTCCGCGCCCTCGAGGGCGACCAAGGTCTCCGCGAGGCGGTGCCGCACCGCTTGGAAGGAGGCGAGCGGGCGACCGAACTGGGTGCGTGCCAGCGCATGCCGCCGCGCCAGCGAAAGCATCGCGTGTCCGGTGCCGAGCAGCCACCAGCCGAGGGCGCGCCGCCCGGCCGCACAGGCCTGTTCCGGCAGCCGCACGCCGGTCGCGACGGTGCGCAGCGGCAGTTCCGCGTCGACCGTGGCGCCAGGCGCGCCGTCGCGGTCCCACACCACCCAGGCGCCCGCGAACGGCAGCGGGACCGGGCCGGGGCCAGGCCGCCCGCTGCGGTGGCGGACGACGTCGTCGAGGACCGCTGCGTGCGCGCCGGTCTCGCCGAGCAGCCGGAACACCAGCGGCACGGCCACTTCGGGCAGTTCCGCGAGCAGCTCCGGCCAGCCGATGCCGGCCAGCGCCGCGTCGAGTTCCCGGCCGGTGGCGCTCGACATGGTCTTGCGCAGCGTGTCGGTGAGCAGGCCCAGTTCGTCCTGGTCTGGCCGTGTTTCGGCCATGCTCACTCCTTTCCCAGGTCCAGCAGGCGGCGGGCGATGATATTGCGCTGGATCTCGGCGGTGCCGCCGTAGATCGTGGCCGCGCGGGAGTAGAGGAACTCGGTGCGCCACGGCGAATCGGCGAGTTCCACGGCACCGGGCAGCACCTCGCGCGCGGTGTCGAACAACCGTTGCTCGGCGGTGGCCAGCAGCACCTTGTCGATCGAGGTCTCCGCGCCGAGCCGGGCGCCGCCGGCCAGGCGCCGCTGCGTCGCGTGGGAGCGGCACCGCGCCGTGTGCAACGCCAGATACGCGGCGCCCAGTTCGGCGTCCTCGGCGATCGAGGTCTGTGCGAGCACGTGGTCCAGCCGCCTGAACAGGTAGGCGATGCGATGCCAGAAGCAGGTGGAGCGTTCGTGGGGCAGCAGATCCATCGCCACCCGCCACCCGTCGCCGGGCTCGCCCAGCATGCGATTCCCCGGCACCACCACTTCGTCGAAGAAGACCTCGGCGAACTCGTCCACGCCGTGCATGGTCCGCAACGGACGGACGCTGACGCCGGGGGAGTCCATGTCCACGAAGAAAGCGGTGATGCCGTCGTGACCGGGCCCGGTGCGGGTGAGCAGCACGCAGCGCGCGGCATACTGCGCCAGACTGGTCCAGACCTTCTGTCCGCTGACGACCCAGTCGTCACCCCGCCGCGTCGCCTTGGTGGCGAGCGAGGCCAGGTCGCTGCCCGACCCGGGTTCGGAGAACCCCTGGCACCACTGCTCGCGGCCGGACAGCAGCAGCGGCACCGTCGCCGCGGCCAATTCCGGCCGGGCGTAGGAGATCACGGTCGGCGCGAGCACTTCGATCATCGAATAGATGCCGGGTTCGGCCAGGTCGCGGGAGGCGATCTCCTCGCCGAGCACCGCGCGCAGCGCGGCGGGACCGCCCAGGCCGCGCACCGCGGCGGGCCAGCCGTAGCGCATCCAGTCCGCGTCGTACAGAGCGCGCCGCACCCGCAGCAGTTGTTCCACCTGCCCGTCCAGCGAGTGATCCCGGCCGGGAGTCAGGTCGTTGACCTCCAGCCAGGCGCGCAGATTCGACCGGAACGTGGCGACCTCGTGATTCGGGTGGCCGCTCATGCCTTGGAACGCTCGAACGCGTGCGGAATCCCGGAGTCGTGATCGCCGTTGCGGCGGATGAACGTCATCCTGCGCGTGCGCAACCGCCACCCCTGCGCGGTGCGCACGAGCGTGTCGGTGTAGTACCCGATGCGCATGTCGTGCGTGCTGTGCTCGACGAAGCACAGCGGTTGGGTGCCGGTGGCGGTGTCGCCGTCGATGTCGAGCACCGGTGTGGCGGTGAGGAACAGGCCCTTCGGCGCGGCCGCGACCAACTCCGGGAACAGGTCGAGGGTGTAGGTGTCGCCGAAGGCGCTGTAGGTGCCGTCCGGCGTGAAGACCGCCAGCAGGCCTTCGATGTCGCCCTTGGTGATGGTCACCGCGTATCGCGCCAGCACCTGCTGGATCTCTAGCAGGTCGTCACTTCTGGACATGGATCTTTCCGCCTTTCATCACGAATCGCACGTCGCGGGTGACGGCGATGTCCCGCACCGGGTCGCCGGGAACGCCGATGACGTCGGCCAGCAACCCCTCCGCCAGCCGTCCGCGGTCGTCGACACCGACCAGTTCGGCCGAGGCCACCGTCGCGGCGCGCAGCACTTCCAGCGGCGGCAGCCCCCGCTCCACCAGCGCCGCGAGTTCGTCGGCGTTGCGCCCGTGCGGAATCGCGGGCGCGTCGGTGCCCACGGCGATCTTCACGCCCGCCTTGTAGGCGGCCAGCACCGAGGTGCGGGCTTTGGGGAACATCTCGGCCGCCTTGGCCTGGAGGGCGGGATCGGCCTTCGACACGTCCATCGCGTCGGCCAGCCGGGTGGTCGGCACCAGCCAGGTGCCGTGCTCCACCATCAGATCGATCGCCTCGTCGTCGATGAGGAAGCCGTGCTCGATGCAGTCGATGCCGGCCAGCACCGCGTGCTTGACCGCGTCGGCTCCGTGCGTGTGCGCGGCCACCTTGAGGCCGCGCCGGTGCGCCTCGTCGACGATCGCGTGCAGCTCCTCGTCCGAATAATGTTGCGCGCCGGGCGCTCCGGTCAGCGACATGACGCCGCCGGAGACACAGATCTTGATCAGCTGCGCGCCGTGCTTGATCTGGTACCGCACCGCCTTGCGCACTTCGTCCACGCCGTTGGCGATGCCCTCCTCGAGGGTCAGTTCCAGCACGTCGGGGGCGAAGGCGGAGAACATGGTCGGGTCCAGATGCCCGCCGGTCGGCGTGATCGCGTGCCCGGCGGGCACGATGCGCGGGCCCTCGATCCAGCCCGCGTCGATCGCCTTGCCCAGCGCCACGTCCAGCAGATAGCCGCCGGTCTTCACGAACAGGCCGAGATTGCGGACGGTGGTGAAACCGGCGCGCAGGGTCCGGCGGGCATTGCCCACCGCGCGCAGCACCCGCAGCGCCGGATCATCCTTGACGCTCGAAGCCAGGCCGGTCTCCCCGCGCCCGCCCATGAGCAGGTTCACTTCCATGTCCATCAGGCCGGGCAGCAGGACGAGATCACCGAGATCGACGACCTCGCCCGTGACGGCGCCGCCGACACCGGCGATCCGGTCGTCCTCGATGCGCAGGACGCCGGGCCGGACGATCGCGCCGGTATCGAGGTCGAGCAGACCGGCGGCCTTCAGTGTCAGCGTCGCCACGGGTCAGACCACCGGCTCGCGGACGATATCCAGATACGCCGCGCCGGAATCCGGCACCCGCGGCTGCTTCCACACCTCCACCGGGAACGACACCATCACCAGCGACTGCAACAGGTGGAACAGGTTGCGCGCCTCGTCGGGCAGGTCGTTCCAGTCGGACTTGTCGATGTGGTCAAGGGCGGATCGCAGGCGCGGGAACACCGTGTCGTACAGCCGCTGCATCTCGTCCATGGAGGAGGCGAGGCGCTTGGCGTAGCGTTCCGGCTCGGTGGCCAGTATCCAGTCCGAGAATTGCGCCAGGTCGGCGAACTCGGCGGGCAGCGGGGCGGTGCGGGCACGGTCGGTCGGCTGGTCAGTGGGCGCGGCCATCGCGGTACTCCTCGACGATCTTCTGAGCGGTCTTGTGCAGGTGACGGAGCAGGATCTCCTGGTCGTTGAGCGGGAACTCGGTGACCTCGCGGGTGGCGATCATGGTCTGGGTCGCCTCCAGGGTGTTCGCGTCCTGCAGCGCGTACTCCTTGAAGGTCACCGCGGCCAGTTCCTGGGCCAGCCGCTGCCTGGCGTCGGCGGCGGGCACGAAATACAGGCTCGCCTCGAAGATGTGCCGGTCCACTGCGGTCGGCCAGTAGTGATAGGTCAGGTACCAGCCCGGCGCCCAGAACAGCAGCGAGAAGTTCGGGAAGAACTCGAATTCGTCTACGCCCCAAGCCCGGTGGCGGGCCGGGTTGATGCCTTCCGGCAGCGGCTCCAGACCCTCGATGTCGGGCCGGTCCCATGGACCGAACAGACCGCTGCGCAGTTCGCGCTCGATCGGCTTGACCATCGTCGGGTCCTTCGGCGGGGCCATCCCGCCCCAGGACGAGATCATCGAGTGCGGGGCGGCTATTTCGTAGTGCAGGGCTTCGTAACCGACGCCGTAGAGCTTGTCGGCCTCGTCCTTGACCGCTTGCTTCTGGTGCAGCACGGGCGCGTGGTAGAACTCGGCGAACGCGTCGATGAACAGTTTCCAGTTGCTGCCGATCTCGGCCCGGTAGCTGAAGACCTCGGTCATCCGGTCGAACGGGTACCCCTCGAGACCCTTGGCCAGCGGACCCAGGTATTCGGTGAGCGGCTTGGCGTTGTCGTCGAGATTGACGAAGATGAAGCCCTCCCACACCTCGCAGCGCACCGGCTTCAACCCGAATTCGTCCTTGTCGAGGTCGAAGAACTCCTTCTCCTGCTGGACGAAGGTCAGCTCGCCTTTCAGGCTGTAGCGCCAGGCGTGGTACTTGCAAGTGAACTGGCGGCAGGTACCCGCGGTCTCCTCGCCCGGGTAGTCGTCCCAGACCAGCTTGTTGCCACGATGACGGCAGATGTTGTGGAACGCGCGCACCACGCCGTCGTTGTCCTTGACGACGATCAGCGAGGTGCCGACGCAGGCGAGTTCCTTGGTGAAGTAGTTGCCCACCCGGGGCAGCCGGTTCACCCGGCCGACGTTGAGCCAGTTCTTGCGGAAGATCGCCTGACGCTCGTCCTCGTAGAAGGCGGGGTCGATGGAGTCGGTGTAGTCGACCGGCTCGGTGCCCAGCTCGGGATAGTTCTGCGTCCAGCTTCCCGCGGCAGGTTTGGTGAAGTGTGACATGCGCCTCCTTACCTCCGAATGAGAATATCATTCTCAAAATCAACTAGTAGATTTCCATGCGGCTGCGACACTGTCAACGCTGATCGGGCGCCGTGGCGCCACCGGCGGCCCCGCCCGCTGCCGGATCTCGCTCTCCAAAGAGTAGATATTGATTATCCGAATCTGAGAAGATAGTTTCCCTGGCAGCGAGCGTGCCCTCGGAGCACGTGCTGCTCATCGGAGAGCAACGGGCGAGACCTCGGCGAGGACCACCGATCGCGTGCCGGGCGGCCCACAGAGGAGGAACTACGGTGAAACCGCAGCGAATGATCGTTGCCGTGATGGCGATCGCGCTCTTGGTGGCCGGGTGTGGGCGTGACGGCGGTGGGCGCGGCGCCGACGAGGGTTCCGGCCCGGCCGCCTCCGGCAACTTCGGCAACCTGACCGGCGTCTGCCGGCCCGGGAGCGCCAAAACCGCCTCCGCCCAGGGGGTCACGGCGACCGAGATCGAAGTCGGGGTCTTCTCCGACATCGGCTTCACGAAGAATCCCGATCTGGTCGACGCCGCGAAGGTGTTCACCTCTTGGTGCAACGCGGCAGGCGGCATCAACGGCCGCAAGCTCGTGACCAACTTGCGCGACACCAAGCTCATGGAGGTGCGCCAGCGCATGCTGGAGTCCTGCCGGGAGGACTTCGCGCTCGTCGGCGGCAGCGCGGCGCTGGACGGGCTCGGCGTGAAGGACCGGCTGTCCTGCTTGCTGCCCGAGTTCCCCGCCCAGGTCACCCAGACCGCGAACACCGGCTCCGACCTGCAGTTGGGCGGCGGTTCGTCGGCCTCGGAATCGGTCAACCCGTACACCGGTTTCCAGGACTGGCTGATCAAGGAGGCCTACCCCGATTCGGCCGGCGCGATCGGGATGATCAACGGCGATTCACCGATCACCAAGGTCATGGGCGAGAAGATGACCGAATCGCTGACGGCGGCGGGCGCGAAGATCGTCTACAACGACCTGTATCCGCTCGCGGGCGTCTCGGACTGGACGCCGTACGCGCAGGCGATCAAGGCCGCCGGCGTCAAAGGCCTGATCTTCTTCGGCGAGTACCGCTACCTCGCCAAACTGCAGGACGTGCTCACCAGCATGAACTACGAGCTGGACTGGATCGACGCCAACGCCAACTCCTACAACCAGTCGTTCCTCGACGTCACGAAGAACTCGCTGGCCGCGCAGAACAACTACGCCGACCTGAGCGGCACCGCCCCGCTGGACGCGGCCGCGCAGGTGCCCGCGGTGCAGCAGCTGAAGGATCTGTTCGAGCAGTACGCGCCTAGCAGTCCCATCACCTTCCAGGTGCTGCGCGCCTTCCAGTCGTGGTTGCTGTTCGCCAAGTCGGCGACCGGTTGCGGTGACGATCTCACCCGCGCGTGTGTGTACAACGCCGCGCATCAGGAGACGGCGTGGACCGGCGGCGGCCTGCAGGCTCCGGTCGATCTGTCCCGGCCGCTGTCGGAGCAGACTCGATGCTTCAACGTCCAGCAGGCCACGCCGGACGGGTGGAAGACGGCGGATTTCAAGCCGAACAACGGCGTATTCCGCTGCGGCTTCACCCCGTACGAGTACACCCGGGATTTCGGCAAGCCGCTGACCCTCGCCGACGTCGGCAAGAGCATGAGCGACCTGAAGTGACGGAGCATTCGCGCTGATGGAGCAGTTCATCGCCTTCGGGATCGTCGGCCTCAGCACCGCGGCGATCTATGCCGTGATCGGCAGCGGCCTGGTGCTCACCTACACCACCACCGGCGTGTTCAATTTCGCGCACGGCGCGGCGGGAATGATCTCGGCGTTCGTCTACTGGCAGCTCACCATCGGTTGGGGCTGGCCCGCGACGGTGGCGATCGTCGCGGTGCTGCTGGTCTTCGCGCCGCTGTTCGGCTTGCTGTTCGGCAAGGCGCTGGCGCCGACCCAGGGGCTCGGCGACGCCGAGAGGCTGGTGATGACCATCGCCCTGCTCAGCGGCCTCATCGTGCTGGCGCGCTGGATCTGGAATCCGAACGAATCACGTTCGCTGACCAGGTTTTTCGCCGACAAGCCACCCATCGACCTCGGCGCGGTCATCCTCACCTGGCATCAAGCCCTCACCATGGCGGTGGCGGTGGCGGTCGCCGCCGGGCTGCGCATCCTGCTGTATCGCACCAGGATCGGCGCCGAGATGCGGGCCACCGTGGACGATCGCGCACTGGTCGGTCTGACCGGCGCCGATCCACGGCGGGCGAACCGGATCGCCTGGATGCTCGGCATCGAGCTGGCCGCGATCGGCGGCATCCTCATCGCGCCGACCGTGGCGCTGGATGCCGGGCAGCTGTCGCTGCTGATCGTCAGCGCCTACACCGCGGCCATCTTCGGGCGGCTGCGCAACCTGCCCATGACGTTCGCGGGCGCGGTGGTGGTCGGTCTGCTGGAGAGCTACCTCACCGGGTATCTCCCGCAGAACGACTATCTGCCCGGCCTGCGGCTGGCGGCGCCCGCGCTGTTGTTGTTCGTGGCGCTGCTGGTCTTTCCGCACGGCCGGTTGCGTGGCCGGGACCGCAAGCTCAGCCCGGTGCCGCTGCCGTCGCTCCGCGGTTCGGTGGCGTTCGCCGTCGCGGTGATCGTGCTCGGCCTGATGCTCGCGACCATGCTCACCGAATCCGATCTGATCACCTACGGCGCGATGTTCGCATGGGGCGTGATCGCACTGTCCTACGTGCCGCTGCTCGGTTTCGCCGGTCAGATCTCGCTGTGCCAGCTCAGCCTGGCCGGCGTGGGCGCGGTGGCCTACGCGCATCTGGGACCGGACGGTCAGTGGTGGGCACTGCTCGCCGCGATGGGCATCGCCGCAGTGGTGGGGGCGGTGGTCGCGGTGCCGGCGCTGCGGCTGTCGGGGGTGTACCTGGCGCTGGCGACGGCGGCGTTCGCGGTCATCCTGGATCGCTGGATTTTCACCCTGCCCTCCTTCGAGATCCTCGGCGTGCGGATCGCGCTGTTCGACCAGGGCTCGGTATCGCTGGTCGGGCCGAATCTGTTCGGGTTGGAACTGGATACCACCGCGAAGGTGACCGTCTTCGCCGCCGTGTGCCTTGCCGTGGCGGGCTTGACGGTGGTGTTGTTGCGGCGCAGCCGTTTCGGACGTCGGTTGATCGCCTTGCGGGACAGCGAGGCCGCCTACGCCACGCTCGGCGGCAGCCTGCTCGCGGCGCGGGTGCTGGTCTTCGCGCTGGCCGCGGCCATCGCCGGGCTCGGCGGCGCGCTGTACGGCATGCAGGTGCAGGCCGTCGCGCCGGAACAGTTCAATCTGGTGGCCGGATTGCCGATCTTCTTGATCGTGACCATCGCCGGTCTCGGCGCGGTCGGGGCGGGCCTGTTCACCGGCGCGGTCTTCGCCGGACCGTTGAACGTGATCCCCGTGCTGTGGCCGGGCCTGCAGAATCTGGCGCAGGTGCTGCCCGCGCTCGGCGGTATCGCCTTCGGCGGTGGCGTGCTGAAGGACGGGGCGATCGCGACGATGCGCGCGGACTGGCTGCCGCTGCTGCGCGACCGGATCGTCGCACCGCTGCTGGTGCTGGTGATCCTGGGGCTGTGGGGCCTGCGGCTGATCGACGTCGTCGACGGCTGGGGCTTCACCCTCGGCGTGGTGGTGGCCGCCGTCGCGGCGCGCGTCGGGCACGGCGTGCGGACGCGGCCCGCACCGGATCCGGCCCGGACTCCGGTGGAGTGGTGGGGCCTGCGACGACCGTGGAGTTCCGGAGACGAGGAGGTGCTCGACCGTGCCGTCGCTACTGGAAGTTGACGATGTCACCGTCGTCTTCGGCGGCAACCGCGCGCTCGACGGCGCCGGATTGCGCGCCGAACGCGGCGCGGTGACCGGGTTGATCGGCCCCAACGGCGCGGGCAAGAGCACGTTGTTCGACGTGATCTGCGGCCTGCGCAAGCCGACGAAGGGACGCGTGGCGATCGACGGCGCCGACGTCACCCGGCTCGGCCCGGCTCGCCGGGCCCGGCACGGCCTGGCCCGCACCTTCCAGCGGCTCGAGCTGTTCGGCAGGCTGAGCGTGCGCGACAACCTGCTGGTCGCCGCCGAACTCGGCCCGCAGCGCAGGCACGCCGCCAGGATCGTCGCCGAGATCATCGACCGGCTCGGCCTGCACGAGATCGCCGACGCCTGCGCCGACGAACTGCCCACCGGCACCGGCCGTCTGGTGGAAGTGGGGCGCGCCATCGCGGCGCGGCCCAGCCTGATCCTGCTCGACGAGCCGGCCGCGGGGCAGGACCCCACCGAGACCGAGCGGTTCGGTGAACTGTTGCGCTCGCTGGCCGACGACGGCGCCGCGGTGCTGCTCGTCGAACACGACATGGGCTTGGTGATGAACGTCTGCGACGAGGTGTTCGTGCTGGATCTCGGCAAGGTGATCGCCTCGGGTCCGCCCGCGGTGATCCGCGCCGACGAGACCGTCCTCGCGGCCTATCTGGGGGACGTATGAGCGTGCGGAGTGCACTCGAGACAACAACGCAGACAACGTCGTCCGCTCCCGCCCAGCTGCTCGCCATGCGCGAGGTGCGCGCCGCCTACGCCGCCATCACCGTGCTGCACGGCGTCGATCTGGAGGTCGCGGCCGGACAGGTGGTGGCACTGCTCGGACCCAACGGCGCGGGCAAGACCACCGCGCTGAAGGTGATCGCGGGCATCCACCCGGTCGCGGCGGGGCGGCTGCTGCTCGGCGGGCGCGACGTGACCGGAGCCGCCCCGCGCGACCTGGCCCGCGCGGGCGTCTGCCTGATCCCCGAGGGTCGTGGCGTGTTCCCGAATCTCACCGTGCGCGACAACCTGCTGATGATGACCTTCACCGGGCGGTCGCGGGAGGAGATCGAGGAGATCGCCTTCAGCCGCTTCCCGATCCTCGGCAAACGCGCGGGCCAGATCGCGGGCACCATGTCCGGCGGCGAACAGCAGATGCTGGCGCTGGCTCGCGGCCTTGCGACCGATCCGGCCGTGCTGCTGCTCGACGAACTGTCCATGGGTCTGGCCCCGCTGGTCGTCGGCAGGCTCTACGACGAGGTCGCCGAGATCGCCCGTCAGGGAGTCGCGGTGCTGGTGGTCGAGCAGTTCGCGGCCGCCGTGCTGGATATCGCCGATCACGCGGCGGTCCTGGTGCGCGGCCGGGTGGTGCGGCGAGGACACCCCGACAGCGCAATCCGCAACGAATTGGCAGCCCTCTACCTAGGAAGTCCCCCATGACCGAATCCCGCGCGGAGCGTTTCGTCCGCGAACTGCAGCAACTGAAGATCCCCGATCCGGCGGTGGGCCGCTCCGGATTGTGGCTGCGCACCGGCGTCACCCTCATGGTGGCCGGGCCGCTGGTGGCGGTGCTGGCGTATTTCCTCTCGCACGGCACGACCGACGCGCTCACCCAGCGCGACGCCATCACGCTGGCCCTCGGTGGTGTGGCGGCCAGCGTGGTGGGTTCGGCGCTGTTCCTGCGCTATTCGCTGACCAACTTCCTGCGCTTCTGGCTGGCGCGCCAGTCCTACGACCTGGATGAACTCGGCAATCGGGTGCTCGGCCCCGAGTTGCGCTACGACGGGGCGGCCTCGGCGCCCCGATGAGCCTCGGTGCGCCCGCCGCGCCGAGGGACGGGGATCGGCTCGCGCGTCGTCCGCCTCGACTGGGGAGACGGAGGGCCTTACGCGCGGTACCGAGCGGTCGCCCGTCGGATGCCGCCGGTGCGGGAGGGCTGGATCGACCTTCCGCACCGGCGTGCGGTGAGCGAGCCGCGATACGAGAAGTGGAGGTGCGGAAGTGTCTGGTGACGCCAACGACGAGGGCATGAATTTCGAGCTCACCGAGGATCAGGAGCTGATCCGCACATCGGTGGCCGAGTTGTGCCGCAAGTTCGACGACCAGTACTGGATGGCGAAGGACCAGGCGCACGAATTCCCCACCGAGTTCTACGACGCCATCGCGGGCGGCGGGTGGCTCGGCATCACCATCCCCGAGGAGTACGGCGGCCACGGCCTCGGCATCACCGAGGCCACCCTGCTGGCCGAGGAGGTGTCGCGCTCCGGCGGCGGGATGAACGCGGCCAGTTCCATCCACATGTCGATCTTCGGCATGCATCCCGTGGTGGTGCACGGCTCCGAGGGATTGAAACGCCGCACCCTGCCGCGCGTCGCGAACGGCGAGCTGCACGTGTGCTTCGGCGTCACCGAACCCGGTGCGGGACTGGACACCCCGCGCATCACGACCTTCGCCCGCCGCGACGGCGACCACTACGTGGTGAACGGCCGCAAGGTGTGGATCTCCAAAGCGCAGGAGTCGCGAAAGATCCTGCTGCTCACTCGGACCAGTTCCTACCAGGACGTCACCAAGAAGACCGACGGCATGACCTTGTTCCTCACCGATCTCGATCGCGCGCACGTCGACATCCGTCCGATCGCCAAGATGGGCCGCAACGCCGTCACCTCCAACGAGCTGTTCATCGACGACCTGCGTATCCCGGTGGAGGACCGGGTCGGGGAAGAGGGCGAGGGGTTCCGGTACCTGCTGGACGGACTGAATCCCGAGCGCATGCTCATCGCCGCCGAAGCCCTCGGCCTCGGCCGGGTGGCGCTGGACCGGGCGGTGCGATACGCGCGGGAACGCGTGGTCTTCGACCGGCCGATCGGCATGAACCAGGGCATCCAGTTCCCGCTGGCCGATTCGCTGGCCCGGCTGGACGCCGCCGAGCTGATGCTGCGCAAGGCCACCTGGCGCTACGACAACGGCAAATCCTGTGGACGCGAGGCGAACACGGCGAAATACCTGTGCGCCGACGCCGGATTCACCGCCGCCGACCGGGCGCTGCAGACGCACGGCGGCATGGGTTACGCCGAGGAATATCACGTGGCCCGCTACTTCCGGGAGGCGCGCGTGATGCGCATCGCCCCCGTGAGCCAAGAAATGATCTTGAACTACCTGGGTTCGCATGCCCTGGGATTGCCGAGGAGCTACTGATGCCGCAGCAGACATTGTTCGACTTGACTGAGCGTTCTGCGCTGGTCACCGGCGCGGCGGGCGGTATCGGGTCGGCGGTGGCGCAAGCGCTGGCCACCGCGGGGGCGGCCGTGCTGGTCACCGATCTCAACGGCGAGGCGGCCGCCGCGGTCGCGGAGAAGATCGTCGCGGACGGCGGCGTCGCTGCCGCGTGCGCCCTGGACGTCTCCGACCGGGATTCCGCCGCGGCGGCCGCCGAGCAGGCCGCCGGGCTCGCCGGCGGCGTGCTGCACATCGTCGTGAACAACGCCGGGGTCACCGCGCCCGCGATGTTCGCCGACACCACAGCGGAATCGGTGCGGCGGCTGTTCGACATCCACGCGCTCGGCACGATCAACTGCTCGCAGGCCGCGTTGCCGTTCCTGCCCACCGACGGCACGGGGCGCATCATCAACGTCACCTCCGCCGCCGGCATCGTCGGCACGCTCGGCCAGGTGAACTACTCGGCCGCCAAAGCCGCGATCATCGGCATCACCAAATCACTGGCGAAAGAGCTGGCGCGCAAAAACATCCTGGTCAACGCGTTGGCCCCGCTGGCGGCGACGCCGATGACCCACACCATCCGCACCGACGAGCGGTTCTCCGAACAGATGCTCAACCGAATCCTGTTGCGGCGCTGGGCCGAACCGGAGGAAGTCGCGGGCGCGTTCGTCTTCCTCGCCTCCGACGCCGCCTCCTTCGTCACCGGCCAGGTGCTGCCGGTGGACGGCGGCACGGTGATCTGATGGCGGACCTCGCGCAGGGCGTCGAGTCGTCCGGTGGGCCACTGGCCGGTATCACGGTGATCGCCCTGGAACAGGCGGTGTCCGCACCGATGTGCACCCGCACCCTCGCCGATTTCGGCGCACGGGTGATCAAGGTGGAGCACCCCGACGGCGGCGATTTCGCCCGGTACTACGACGACGTGGTGCACGGGCAGGCCGCCCACTTCGTCTGGGTCAACCGCGGCAAGGAATCGGTCACCCTCGACCTGAAAACGCCCGCGGGCGTAAAGTTGCTGCACCGCCTGCTGGGCCGGGCCGACGTGCTGGTGTCCAACCTCGCGCCCGGCGCCACCGCGCGCCTCGGCCTCGCGCCCGCGGATCTGGCCGCACGTCATCCGGATCTGATCGCGGTGGAGATCGACGGTTTCGGCGCGGGCGGGCCGCTGTCGCACAAACGCGCCTACGACCTGCTCGTGCAAGCCGAATCGGGCGTCTGCGCGGTGACCGGAACCGCGGACGCCCCGGCCAAACCCGGTCCGCCGGTCGCCGACGTCACCACCGGTCTGTACGCGGCGCTGTCGATCCTGGCCGCGCTGTGCGGGCGGGCCAGGGGCGCGGCCAACGGCAACACGATCGCGGTGAGCCTGTTCGACACCATGGCCGAGCTGATGGGCTATCACCTGACCTACGCGCGGCACGCCGGGGTGGATCAGCAGCCGCTCGGTATGAGTTCACCGGCCGTGGCGCCCTACGGCGCCTACGCCACCGCCGACGGGCGAACAGTGGTGCTTGGCACCACCAACGACCGGGAGTGGCAGCGTTTGGCGACCGAGATTTTGAACCGCCCGGATCTCGCCGCCGACGAACGATTCCGCACCAATCCCGGGCGCGTGCGCCACCGCGCCGAGATCGACGCGGCGATTGCCGCGTGGTGTCTGCGTCACGACTTGGCGCGGATCCAGAAGATCGCCGACGACGCCGGGATCGGCAACTCTTGCTTTCACCGCCCGAGCGAAGTGCTCGGCCATCCGCAGCTCACCGAGCGCGGCCGTTGGCGCGACATCGAGACCCCCGCAGGCCCGATCCCGTCCCTGCTGCCACCCGCGATCCTCGCGGGTTTCGAGCCACCGATGGGACCGGTGCCGGGTCTCGGCGCGCACACCGACGCGGTGCTTCGCGAACTCGGCTGCACCGCAGCGGATATCGAGGCGCTGCGCGACTCGGGAACGATCGGGCCGCGCCGATGACCGGGCCGGTGCTGCTGCGGGAGGATCTCGACGGCGTGCGCACGCTGACGCTGAACCGGCCGCATCGCAAGAACGCGATCGACGCCGAACTCTGGGCCGCGCTGGCCGACGCGCTGCGCGCCGCCGCGGCCGACCGCACCGTTCGCGCCTTGGTGCTCACGGGCGCGGGCGGCGCGTTCTGTTCCGGCGCGGACATCTCCACTCCGGACAACGCGCACCCGGTCTACCGGATGCGCGCCCTCACCGACGTCGCGATGCTGCTGCACGAGCTTCCGCTGCCCACCGTCGCGAAGGTCGCCGGGGTCGCGGTCGGCGCGGGCTGGAATCTGGCGCTGGGCTGCGACCTGGTGGTGGCCACCCCGGAATCGACGTTCGCGCAGATCTTCGCCCGCCGCGGCCTGTCGCCGGATCTCGGCGGCTCCTGGCTGCTGCCCCGGCTGATCGGCATGCAGCGGGCCAAACGGCTGGCGCTGCTGGCCGAGACGATCGACGCGGCGCAGGCACGGGAACTCGGGCTGGTGACCTGGGTCGTAGCGGGGAACGAGATCGACGGATTCGTCGCGGATCTGGGTGCGCGGCTGGCGGCCGGACCGCCGGTGGCGCTGGCTCAGACCAAGGCGCTGCTGCACGAAGGCGCGGTTTCGGCACTCCGCGAAGCGCTCGCTGCCGAGGCGAGGGCGCAGGGCTTGAACTTCGCCACCGCGGACGTCCCCGAGGCGTTCGCGGCCTTCGCCGAACGGCGTGAGCCGCGGTTCACCGGCCACTGGACGGTTCGGCGGCCACCGATCCGCGCCGCCGAGAATTCCGAGAAGGGGAGACGAGATGCGTGAGGTAGTCATAGCCGCGGCGGTCCGCACCGCCGTCGGCAAACGCAACGGGGGACTGTCCGGGGCGCATCCGGCCGATCTGTCCGCGCTGGTGCTCACCGCGCTGGCCGAGCGCTGCGGCATCGACCCGGCACTGATCGACGACGTGATCTGGGGCTGTGTCTCCCAGGTCGGCGACCAGTCCAGCAACATCGGCCGCTACGCCGTGCTGGCGGCGGGCTGGCCGGAGAGCATCCCGGGCACGACGGTCAACCGGGCCTGCGGGTCCAGCCAGCAAGCGCTGGATTTCGCCGCGCAAGCCGTGCTCTCCGGACAGCAGGACATCGTAGTTGCCGGGGGCGTGGAAGTGATGAGCCGGGTGCCGTTGAACGCGGCCAAGGCATCCGGAGCCCCCTATGGGCCGAAGGCATTGGCCCGCTACCAGGATTTCGCCTTCAACCAGGGCATCTCCGCCGAGTTGATCGCGCGGAAGTGGGGTTTCGGTCGCACGCGGCTCGACGAGTACGCCGCGCGCTCGCACGAACTCGCCGCCGCCGCCCAGGACGCGGGCGCGTTCGCCGACCAGATCGTCTCCGTCACCACCGAGTCGGGCGTGGTGCGCGCCGACGAGGGGATACGGCGGGGCACCACCGCGGCGAAGCTCGCCGGGCTGAAGCCCGCCTTCCAGGACGACGGTGTGATCCACGCTGGCAACGCTTCCCAGATCTCCGACGGTGCGGCCGCACTGCTGGTGACCACGCCGCGGAAGGCGCGGGAGCTGGGCCTGACGCCGTTGGCCCGCTACCACGCCGGCGCCGTGGCCGGTTCCGATCCGGTGCTGATGCTCACCGGCCCGATCCCCGCGACCGAGAAGGTGCTGCGCAAAGCGGGTCTGGCGCTCGCAGACATCGGCGTCTTCGAGGTGAACGAGGCGTTCGCACCCGTTCCGCTCGCCTGGCTCGCCGAGACCGGCGCCGAGGAGGCGCTGATGAATCCGCTGGGCGGAGCGATCGCGCTCGGGCATCCGCTGGGCGCGTCGGGAGCGGTGCTGATGACCCGCATGCTGCACCACATGCGGGACAGCGGAATCCGCTACGGCTTGCAGACCATGTGCGAGGGCGGCGGCACCGCCAACGCCACCGTCGTCGAACTGATGTCCTGAACGGAGGAGCGCCGTGCGACGAGAGCTGTTCACCACCGACCACGAGGCGTTCCGGGAGCTGGTCCGGGAATTCGTCGACAAGCGGATCGCGCCGAACTATGCCGAGTGGGAGAAGAACGGCAGGATGCCCCGCGAGATCTTCGCCGAGATGGGCCGACTCGGGCTGCTCGGCTTCGCGTTGCCCGAGGACCACGGCGGAGCCGGGATCCGTGACTACCGGTACAACGTGATCCTGCAAGAGGAGGCGGCGCGAGCCCTGGTCACGCTCGGCACCGTGCGCACCCAGCTCGACGTCATCCTGCCGTACTTCCTGGAGTACGCCGATGCCGCGCAACGGGATCGGTGGTTTCCCGGACTCGCGTCGGGGCAACTGCTCACCGCGATCGCCATGACCGAGCCCGGCACCGGTTCAGATCTGGCGGGCATGCGGACCAGCGCGGTGCGCTACGGCGAGGACTATGTGCTCAACGGCGCCAAGACCTTCATCACCGGCGGCCTGCTCGCGGACCTGGTGATCGTGGTGGCGCGCACCGCCACCGACCCGGACGACCGGCGCGCCGGGCTGACTCTGCTGGTGGTGGAGGACGGGATGCCCGGCTTCACCCGCGGCCGCATGTTGGAGAAGATGGGCTGCAAGGTGCAGGACACGATGGAGCTGGCGTTCCACGACGTCCGGGTGCCCGTGGCCAATCGGCTCGGCGCCGAGGGCGCGGCGTTCGGCTACCTCGGCCACAATCTGCCGCAGGAGCGGCTCACCGTCGCGGTCGGCTCGGTCGCCCAGGCGGGTGCCGCGATCAACGCGACCGTCGAATACACCAAGCAGCGCAAGGCCTTCGGCACGCCGGTCGCCTCGTTCCAGAACACCAAGTTCGAACTCGCCGCCCTGTCGGCGGAAGTCGAAGCCGCGCAGACCATGATCGATCGCGCGGTGCTCGAACTGGTGGAGGGCACGCTGTCCGGCGCGGACGCCGCCCGCGTGAAACTCTTCTGCACGGAGGTGCAGGCGCGCGTCGTTGACCGTTGCCTGCAACTGTTCGGCGGATACGGGTACATGATGGAGTACCCGATCGCGCGCTTGTACACCGATGCGCGCGTGGCCCGCATCTACGCGGGAACCAGCGAGGTCATGAAGATGATCGTCGCCAGGGACCTGGGCCTGTCCTGAAACTGCTTTGATTTTCAACGGTTTACTGGAAATTGCCTGTGCATCTTTCCTGAGAGCGGTACCGTGCACAGCGCTGATATCTGCATCGTTGCTGATGACTCGACGCGTCATCGCCGCGCGGTGTGGGCATCGGCGGAGTTGGTTCGTGAACAGCACTGCTCTCCGAGCGGGATCGGCGTACCTGCCCGCAGGAGTGAGAACGCTCGGCGAGGATCTGTTCCATCGATTGGAGTCTCGTCTTTGACCGTGCACTACATCCCGGTGCCGCCGCGACAGCGTTCGTCCGCGGGTGCCCGATGATCCAGGGTGAGCCCACCGGAGGGGTGGGACCGCGCTACGCCATCTACGGGGAGGAATTCGCCAACGACCCGCACCGTGCCTATGCCGAGATGCGGGATCGCCACGGTGCGCTGGTCCCCATCGAACTGTCGCCGGGCGTACCGGCCACCCTGGTGATCGGCTACGCCGCCGCTCTGCGCATCCTCAACGACCCCGAACGGTTTCCGGCCGATCCACGCAACTGGCAGAACAGTATCCCGGCCGACTCACCGGTGCGGCCGATGATGGAGTGGAACCCGACGGTGCTGCGCAGCAGCGGTGAACTGCACCAACGCTTTCGGCGCGCTCACGTGTACGCCCTCGACGGGATAGACCTGTACGAGTTGCGCCAGGATGTGGAACGTATCGCCGTCCCGCTCATCAACTCGTTCTGCGAGTCGGGGAAGGCCGATCTTGTCACCCAGTACGCGTTCCCGCTGGTTTTCCAGGTGCTCAACCGAATGGTCGGCTGCACACCGGAGTTGGGTCAGCGGGTGGCGGCCGGGGTGGCGGCGCTGTTCGAAGGGATCGACGCCGAATGGGGGATGAAGCATCTCGCCGAGGCGCTGCTGGAACTCATCATCCAGAAACGAGCCCACCCGGGCGACGATGTCTCTTCAAGGCTGGTGCACCATCCGTCGAATCTCGACGACGAGGAAGCGCTCTACAACCTGAGCACCATCTACGGCGCCGGGGTGGAACCGCAACAGAACCTCATCGTCAACACCCTGCTGCTGATGATGACCGATGAACGATTCGGCGGCAGCATGCTCGGCGGCAGCCTGGCCACCCGAGACGCCTTGGACGAAGTGCTGTTCAACGATCCGCCCCTGGCGAACTTCTGCACCACCTATCCGCGTCAAGCGGTCCTCGTGGAGGACACATGGCTGCCGGCCAATCAGCCGGTGCTGATCAGCCTGGCCGCGTGCAACAACGACCCGGCCATCCGAAGCGGCGACTTCACCGGCAACCGATCCCACCTGGCCTGGAGCATCGGCCCGCACGCCTGCCCGGCCCGCTCACCCGCGTACGTGGTCGTCGAGGCCGCGATCGACCTGCTGCTCGACGCACTCCCGGAACTGGAACTGGCGATACCGGCCGAAGAACTCGTCTGGCGGCCGGGACCGTTCCACCGGGCACTGGCGGCCCTGCCGGTCGTCTTTCCACCGTCGCCACCACTGAACGCTTTGTAAGGCACGCGTTGCCGGTGATGCCGACCGCGTCCGGTTTGCCGGCAATTCGGTCTGAAGCTCACATACGACCACGAGCGGGTTGTCGTGGCGAAAATTGATCCACAACTACCCGTGTGCGTGGCCTGTGTCTGAAGACCGGATGGGGCTGCTACCCGAGGACTTCTTCGTGCCACCAGCGATCGGGGTGGCTGAACCAGGGGCCGACCCGGTCCGCGCTGAGGACTCGTAGTTCCTTCAGGTCGATGTGGTATCTCCGGTAGAGCGCGACGATCTCGTACAACCCGCCTTCATCGACGGCGTCGAGATCGACGGTGAGATACAACGTGCGCGATTGTCCTCGGTACGACTCGATGCAGGGGATCGCGTCGAGCCACCCGAAGAACACCGCCTCGTCGTGCGGCGAGTAGTGCGTGACGCCGGTGGCTTCGATGACCACGGTGCCTGTGCCGTTCATCGCGACTTTCCGGCTGGATACACGTTCGTATAACCACCTTCCTTCTCTTGGACGTCCCAGTGCGGGACGCCGTGTGCTGTCGAGCCTCGACCGGTCGGTACCCACACGTCTATCCGCGTCTGTCATACCGAATGCTGCTCAGCGACAGTATGTTTCAATCGAAACGTGTAGTCTGTGCGCTGCGGGGACGTCAAGCAAGCAGCGGTGGCCGCAGCGGCGTGGAAATCGAGCACCGCGCACTGTGGTGCCGGCACAAGGGGGGTTCGATGCTCGATCCGCGAGTTGTCGCGGTCGTCATCCGTCGCAAGGAGGACTGGGTCCCAGAGGACAAGACTCTGGAGATCACCGAGTTCGATCCGCGATCGGACCGGGTATGGGTGCGGTTCGGCAGGTCCAGGAGCTATCCATTCGGGCGGGAGCGAGTGACGATTCTCGACCGGCCTGCGCCGGTATCGCTGGGCCCGTATGCGCAATTGTTCGTCGACGGAGTCCCGATGGACGCGATCGAGGCGCACGTTTTCACCGGACCGCCGGAGGCGGGATCGTGGTGGCACGTCCGCGGTACGGGCGGATGGAATGTCTACAGCATGGATCGGGTGCAGGTACTGCCGAACGCCGCCACTGCCCCCCGCTCCAAGGATGTGCTGACCTACTGGCGGACGGTGGCTGAGCGGCTGACCGACGATTCCGGCCTACTGCTCCGAAACCACCAGAACCTGAGCTTCATTCATCCAGAAAGCGCGTTGACCCGGATTCTCGAGCAGGCGCCGGTAGAGCCCCGCCCGGACAGCGAGGTGCCGCTGGCGGTGTACCCTTTCCGCACGAACATCAGTCAAAGTACGGCGGTGCGCAACGCATTGCGGTATCCCGTCTCGGTGATCGATGGTCCACCTGGCACCGGGAAGACGCAGACGATCCTCAACATCATCGCCTCCGTCATCTGCCGACCTGGTGCGACCGTGGGGGTGGTGTCTTTCAGCAACTCCGCTGTCGACAACGTTTTCGAGAAGCTGACCAAAGAAGGCTTCGGGATGGTGGCGGCCAATCTGGGACGCGTCGAAAAGCGGCAGGAGTTCTTCGACCGCCAGGCGGCACGCAACGTGGCAGTCGATGCGATGCTGCGCGTCGGTACCGCACCCGCCGCGGACGCTGCAGATGAACTCGCCAAGGTGAACCGGCGACTGGCCGCGCTACTGGAACAGGACCGTCTGCGCGCCCGGCTACGCCATCAACTGCACGCATACCGGCTGGAACAACAGCATTTCCAGTCGTTTTTCGACCGCCACGAGATACCGGACGCCGGCGACCTGCCACTGCTGCGCCGCTACAGCGCGGACAAACTGCTCGATTTCATCGCCGACACCGATCCGCGCTGGATCCGCGACCGTGGCTTGGGGCGGATGGTGGAGTTGATGAATCGCTACTTCAGGTACCGGGCGCTGCGCCACGTCGACGCCGGGGACATCGACGTCGTGCTGCGGATTCAACGCTTGTATTACGAGAAGAAGATCGCCGAACTCGAGCGGCGGGCCGAACAGCTGACCAGAACACTGGAGCGCAAGGACTTCGAAGCACTCTTGGCGGACCAGGCGCGGCTGTCCCAGCAGTTGCTCCATGACGCGCTGCGCTCCCGATACGGCTCGATACCCCGCACGGTCTACACCCCACAGTATCGACAGCAGTTCGGGCAGTTCACCCACGACTACCCGCTGATCCTGAGTACTTGCCATTCGCTCCACAACAGCATCGGGCGCTCCACCCTCCTGGACTATCTGATCATCGATGAAGCATCACAAGTGGACCTGGTGACCGTGAGCCCGGCACTGGCATGTGCGCGGAACCTCATCGTGGTCGGCGACCTGGCACAGCTACCGCCGGTCACGAAAGACCTCACCGACCCTCCGCCGGCACCCGATCCGGTCTTCGACTACCGGCGCAGCGTTCTGTCCTCGGTCATCGAACGGTACAGCGATCAGTTGCCCCGGACGATGCTGCGTGAACACTATCGGTGTGATCCGGACATCATCGAGTTCTGCAATCGGAAGTTCTACGACGGTCTGCTGATTCCGTATACGCGCAGCACGCCCGGTGTGGCCCCGATGACGGTGGTGCGTACGGCCCCCGGCAACCACATGCGCCGCGCCTACGGCGACGACGACCCGAAGTCGAAGGGACGGAGCAACCAACGCGAGATCGATGTAATCCTGCACGAGGTGCTGCCCTGGATATCCGCCGATATTCCACCGCACGAGGTCGGGGTCACCACTCCGTATCGCCGTCAGGCGAACAAGGCGACCGATGCTCTGATCGAGGCCATCGAGTCCGACACAGTGCATCGCTTCCAAGGTCGAGAGAAGGACGCGGTCGTCATGACCACGGTGTTGGACGACACCCCCAGCAGCCGGGCAGCTTTGCGGTTCGCCGACGATCCTCAATTGATCAATGTGGCCGTATCCCGGGCGATGCGCTTGTTCGTCCTGGTCACCCATCATTCCGGGTTGCCGGAGAGCCGACACCTGCGCGATCTGATCGGCTACATCCGGTACCGGGACCCGGACAACGCGGTCGTCGACAGCGATGTGGTGTCGATCTTCGACCTGCTGTACACCGACTACACGCGGCGGCGGCGCGCGCACCCGCATATCGGGTGGGGGCGCACCCGATGGCCTTCGGAGGACATCGCCCTCACCATGCTGGAGGGGGTGCTCGCCGAGCCCCGCTACGGTCACCTCGCAGCACACCGGCAGGTCTACCTGCAGAACGTGTTCCCACGTGGTCTGGACCGGCTCGATGCTCGGCAGCGTGAGTTCGTCCGGCGCCGATCGTCGTTCGATTTCGTCATCTACAACCGGATCACCAACGAGAGCGTCGGCGCCATCGAAGTGGACGGCTTCAGCACCCATGAAGCGAACCCGACGCAGCTCGCCCGCGACGCGGTGAAGGACGAGATCTGCCGGCGCTACAACTTCGGACTGCTGCGCCTGCCGACAACCGGGAGCGGCGAGGTCGCTCGGGTGCGCAGGTTCCTCGACCGGCTGCCTTGAGACCCGAAAATTCGCCGCCGATACCGGCTGCCACGCCGGACGTTCATCCCTTGGCTGTGACGGTCCATATCGCCAGCTCGGCTTCGCGAGTCGGCGTTCCGTTCCACGGATGGGTCCGGAATTGATTGTCCGCGAGGTACTCCATGTATTTCGCTCCGGCATATCCCCAATTGGTGATATCCAGCTCGGCCGTCTTCTGTCCGAGTTCGCTTTCTTTCCAGACATGTGCGATGTCGGTGGCGATCGGGCGTAGGTCATCCGGTGTTGCCGCCGTGGGTACATCGAGGGTGATGAGGAATCTCATTTCGTCCAGTCGGCGGGGATCGCCCACCACGTTCACAGAATTGAGACACGCTCCCACCGGTAGGTGCGTCGCTGCCAGGGCGGTCTTCAATTCCTCGGTAACCAGGGGGTCGGCAGACAGGGCGGGGCAGCTTGCTGGTTTGGTTGTCGTCGAGGTTGTCGTCGAGGGCGTCGCATCGCTCGGCTCCACCGCCGAATCCACCGGGCTGCCCGAACCGCAACCGCCCAGCACTGCGACACCGGCGACGGCGGCCAGCAGACTGGACGCAATACGAACCATCAACCCCACCATGCTCCTCCGCTCGGGTTCGACTCAGCCATGGGCCGCATGTCCCCCCTCCACGCATCTCTTGCGAGAACAGTCGGGAACTCCCGATATGACTGAGGTTTCATCCTATCCGCCGCCACCGGAACCCGATCCGACCACCGCGAAGCCCTGGTTACACCGTCGCCGACCATGCACTGAGCAGGCGACTCCCGCACCCGCGACGCGAGTTGTCGGATGCGTCTCAGATCGCCGCGACCTCCGTCCTCGATCGAAGTCACTCGAGGTGTGGGTGTTTCCCCTGTTCTCCGGGTGGATGCCACCGGGTCAGCTCCCGGCAGCACGCCGCGAACTCCTCGGCGTCGCGCAGGGCCCGGCCCGCGGCGAGATCCAACTCGAACGAGTGGTCGCTGTGGCCGGTCGTCGCCGCGATCATCTCGCGGGCGGTGGTGCGTATTGCCGACTTGTCGCCGGCCATCGTCCAGCAGTACGCATCCGGCACGTGGATGAGCCAGTGCGGGCCGCAGCAGTGCACCTCGACGTAGTACCGGCGCACGGTCACGGCCTCCGCGCTCTGACCGTCACTCGGTCCATGACAGGGCTTCGGTGAGGGTCACCGGAGGCGGGGGAGGGGTCGGCACCCCGCCTCCGGGACGTTCGGGTGCGGCGGACCACTGCCGCAGCGCGGCCGCGTAGCGCTCGAGCACGGGCAGCGGCACGCCCTTGTAGGGGGCGCGCGGCCGGGGGAACGGAACGCGTTGCGGCAGTCGGTTGGTCATGTGTCCTCCGCTGGTCCAATGGCGGCGAACGGGGAGTCTCGCCGCGCCGATCACGCGGTCAGTGGAGCACCCGACGCGGGCCGTGTGGATATTCCCGCGGAAATTCGCGATGCGAAGTGGCAAAAGCCCTGGACACCTTCCAGCGATCCTGCACAATGGCGTCCAGAAGGCCGAAAAACCGCCTTCCACAATATCTTTCGAAATATTCCAGTCAGCGGGTGCGGATATTCCACAGAAGGGAGCAAACAGTATGGGGGAGAGCGATGCGCGCGCCGGTATTCGGCAGCTCGAGGCCGACATTCGCGGGACCGGGGGCGTTCCACACCGCAGCCTCGGCCGCTGCCTGCGCAGGATGAGGCAGGAAGCGGGACTGTCCATCGAAGTGGCGGCGCGGGCCATCATGCGGTGCTGTTGCTGGACGAAGCGGCGACCAGGCGAGTGGTCGGCGGCCCTCGCGTCATGTCAGTGCAGTTGCGTCACCTCGCTGACCTGCCGCCGAACGTTCGCGTGCAGGTGCTTCCGTTCGGGGCCGGGTACCCGCTGGGAACATCCACCGGACCGTTCACGATTCTGGACTTCGCGGCAGACGACGACGGGCGGGTGCTGGAGCCGCCGGTGGTCTACGTCCAGAGCTATACCGGTGACATCTACCTGGAGCGACCCAGCACCGTTCGCCGCTATCGAACTGCAATCGAGGTGGTGAAGCGGGTAGCGTTGGACGTGCCGAGTAGCAAACGCCTGCTGCGGCAGGCAGCGAAGGAGTTCGACTGTGTCCGTGGATCTATCCGGAGCGCGCTGGTTCAAGAGCACTCGTAGTTCCGCCGGTAGTGACTGCGTCGAAATCGCGCATCTGGACGGCGGCCGCGTGGGGGTTCGCGACTCGAAGAACCCTCACAGCGGGGTGCTGGTGTTCACGCCCTCGGAGTGGGACACGTTTGTGTCGGGCGCGCGAGACGGGCAGTTCGACCGGCCTTGAGTTGCGCCTGCTCGATCGCCGGTGTTCACCGAAGACGACAGTAGGCACGCGGGCGGCGGCAGCGAAGGTCCTGAGATCGGGGTTCCCGTGCCTTTCTTCTTCTGCTCGCCCATATTCGAGCGGTCCGCCCGTCAGTCGCCGACGAACAGGAGATATCCGTTGGCGCGGAGCGCGATGGACGATGCTAGCCTCAGCAGGTCGATGGCCTGCCGCTCGGCATCGGTCCGTACCTCGATCCCCTCGATCTGATCCAGGATCAAGCCGAGCTGGTACCGATTGAACATGGTGTCGCCGTAACGGGAGATGCCCCGTACCAAGCTGGTTTCGGGCTGCTCAGTGCACAGCTTGAACAGCGTTTCGTCCGCATCGTCACCGAAGCGGTGAATCTCGGCATGGTTGATGTCCTGCACAACGATGTCTGAAGCCACCTGATCCCTACTCGTCTCCTGCGGAATCCAACACTACGTCGATCAGGCGAAACAGCGGATCACGGCGGTCGTGGACATGGCCTCGGCGTAACGCCCATGGGCTGATGACGGATAAGACGTGCAGTCCGGTGTTCTCGAGCTTCCAGGGGCCCGGCCACCGGGCATGCCGATCAGTGTGCAGACTCAGAGGGGAAAGTTCATGCGCTCAGTCACCAAATTCGCCGCGACCGCCGCTGCCGCCGTCGTGGCCTGTGCTCCGGCGTTCGTCTTCGCCGGTACTGCCTCGGCCGAGGCGGTCAACCTGCCGGTCCTCTACACCACCGCGACGGAAGCGGGTCTGTGCTACGGCACGATTCGCGGGAACGTGGACCAGGACTCGTCCCAGGGGCTCCACCTCACCAGCGCCTTCCAGGGCATCGGTACCTGCGCGACCACCGCCTACGTCTCCTGGCACAACATCGATACCGGGGCGCGCGGAAACACCACGATCAAGCTGGTCGGCTCGTGGTACAACTCGGCCACCATCCCCTCCGGCCCCGGTCACGTCGAATTGTCCGTCACCACGAAGGAGATCTTCCACTCGCCCGATTCGGTCCAGGTGCAGTACGTCATCCCGGGATAGACCGGGCGCTGTGCTTCTGCCGCCCTGGCGTCGGCAGCGATCGGCGGCGCGACCGGCGCATGCCGCTCTACGCTGAGTGACATGGTGACCATCGTCGGTGGAGGAATCGCCGGGACCGTGCTGGCGGGAGCGCTTGGCCGCGAAGGTATTCCGGTCCGTGTGTACGAAAGTCAGCCATCGGTCGGCGTCGGGGCGTTCCTGGTACTGGACGACCGTGCCCATGCCGCGCTGACGACTCTCGGCGTGCCCGCCGACCGGCTGGACGAGGTCGCCCATCCGGTGGACGCCCTGCGGGTGGAGTACCAGCCGGGCGAAGCCCGTTTCGGGCCGAGCCGTGGTCATCGGCTGTACCTGCGTGCCGAACTCATGTCGGTGCTGACCGAATTCGCCACTGCCACAGCGGCGGAATTCCACTACGGCACCGCGGTGACCGATATCGACCATGGCATGCTGTTCAGCGGCGCTACCCGGCTGCCCGCCGACGATGTCGTCATCGCGGCCGATGGCATCGACTCCCTCGCCCGCCGCCGGATCGAGCCGGGACGAACGCCCGAGTACGCCGGACAGATTGTGTTCTACGGCCGCACCGAGCGTGCTCAGGCGTTGCGCACCAAGAGCGCGGTGCTGCACTTCGACGGCCGCATCGGTGCGGATGGCCGCCCAGCGGGCGCGTTCGGTCACTACTGGGACGAAGGACTGTCCGTCTGGTTCGCCAGAGTCACCCGCCCAGCTCTTCCCGCTCCGGACCTCGGATTCCATCCGGTAGTGGAGTGGGCCGAACTGATCCGAACGGTCGCCCCTGGCATCCGTGACGTGGTCGATCTCCTGTTGGCCGAGACGGAGACCGTGCACATCTCCAATGCGCGCAACGTCCCTTTCACCGCAGCCGCTCCCGCACAGCTGCCGGTCATCCTCTGCGGGGACGCCGATCACGCCATCACACCGGCCGAAGGAGTCGGCGCGCGCGACGCCATCGAGGACGCGGCAGCCATCTTTCACGCACTGTCCACCGGGGCCTCGCCCGCGGACGCGATGACGGCCCGGCGCCGGCGGATCGCCACCGACCGGGAACGGGTCGTTCCGCCCTACCGCCGCGCCGCGAACTAGACGTCGCTCGAGGACGCGTTGTGTGGCCTTCCTCGTAGTCCTCCGCACGCCGACGAACGACACGGAAGCGAGTACCTCGCGACCGAAGACCGCCGGGGCACTCGGCCCCTGAACGGTGAAGCGGACACGCGGCGGTGCGTCGGCAGCGGAATGGCTCGGCGGTGAATTAACGTCAGGACCCCTGAGGAGATGCCAGCTGCCCAAGGGTCGTCTGCCTCGGCGTTCAGTGCTGACCTGAAGTGCGATCTCAGGGAGGAATTCGTGGACATTACCCAGCTGATTCTGGACGACCACCAGGAACAACGGCGGCTGTTCGCGATCCTGGAGCAGATCGATCGCGCGGACACCGGCGCGCTTTCCGCGATCTGGCACCGGCTCGCGGCCTTCCTCGAGCTGCACGCGCAGGCGGAGGAGGAGATCTTCTACCCCGCCCTGCTGCAAGTGGGTATCGCGGCCCGGCGCGCGGGCGGGGTGGAGAACGAGACACTCGACGCCATCCACGACCACAACGAGATCAGGGACGCGATCGCCGAGGTAGCCCGTCATCAGGTCGGCGCCGACGCCTGGTACGCGGCCGTCGCGGCGGCGAACGCGGCCAACAGCGATCACATGGCCGAGGAAGAACGCGAGGGCCTCACCGACTTCCGCCGCCTTGCCGGGCTGCCGCGTCGCCATCAGCTGGCCGTCGCTTTCGCCGCTTACGAGGCGCGCAACTTCGCCGGCGTCCAGCCCGTCGACAAGGATCCGGTCAGCTATGTCCACGCGGCAGAGGAGGGAGCAGAGAAGAAAGCGCGGCCCGCTGCGAACGGATCGCTGGGTGTCGGCACCCTGAGAAGGAACTGACCGGCAGGCCGTACCCCCACCGCTCCCGCGACATTCGCGTGGATCGCATGCCTTCGTTCGGTGGGATGAACCGAGTGGGCCGAGGGCCGCACGGCTGCGCGGCGGGCGGCGGCGTCGCCGCGCTCCGGATGTTCGGAAACCCGAGCGGAAGCGGAGAAGTGACCGCGCGTTGACTACGCTGTCGCGGTGTCCCAAACCGTGCCACTGACGAGACTTCTCGATGACGCGGGCTTGCTGTCGCTCGAACACCGGCTCCACGTCGAGCAGGTGCTCGGCGCCCACGTGTTGGAGGCCGACCTGGAAGGACGTCGGCTCGAATTCCTCGGCGAGGAGCGCTCCTTCGTGTGTACCGACGTCCACCTGCTCGGCACGGCGGACGACGACGCGTGGCTGTGGGGGTGGGTCAATCCTTGGGGCTACCCGCGGTCGCTGCTGCGTGCCGCGGAGACGGTGCGCGAGTTCGGTTCCCGCTACCGTGTCGCCGAATTGTGTTCGGCCGAACTGCCCGTGGTGCTCGGCGCGGCGGCGCCGGAGCCCTATCAGGTGGCATCGTTGATGGCGGACGCCGCGAAGATCGTCTGTGGGCGGTGGAACTCCTACTGCGGTGTCATCGATGGCGCGTGCGTCGCGTTCCTCATCGACCACCCCGCCTTCGAGTTGCCGGCGCCCACTCCCTCCGGCCTCGCTCGCGTGCTGGCCCACGGCTTCGGCGCGCTGCCGTTGACGGATCACCGGCGTGCCGTGTACAGCTATCTGACCCGGCGGGGGCTGGACACGGAATTCCTCGACGACTATCGGGTGCTGGAGTTCGGCGGCGAGGGGCTCGCGGGGGAGGTCGAGTTCGACGCTGAGGGCCGGATCGCGAATCTCGATATCCGGATCGTCGTGGACCGTGTCGGCGCACATCTCGCCTCCGAGACGCAGTCGGCGTGATCCGCTCGACCGCCGCACCCACGCGCGGCGGCGCTGGTCAGCTGGGCGGGAACTGGTGCTGGAACCAGCCGAGGATCTCGGGGACGGCAACCCGGGCCGTTCCGGCGTGGTCCAGATCGCCCAAGTCGCGCAGTGTCGCGTTGCCACCGAGAGCTCGCAGGCAGTGCTCGGCATTCGGATACGGCACGGCGCGGTCGCTGCGGGAAGCGTAGAGATGGACGGGTATGCGCGGTGTCCAGTCGCAGGTGCCGTCGCTCTCGGCGATCGCCGCCGCGGCGGCGCCGGTCGGCTCGGCGGCCGATCGGAGGAACCGGGGGGTCAGCAGTTGCCCTGGAGTGGGGGCCAGCGAGGTCACGATGGTGATCTCGCTGTGGAAGCCGTCGAACAGGTCGTCCACCTTGTCGGCGTAGGCCTGTTGGAAGGCCTCGGCCGGATCGTCGTAGAGGTGGTGGATCCGGTTCATCGCGGTGATCCAGTAGGAGAGGAACAACACCGCCGCGCCCGGTAGGACCCGCCCGTCGAGCGCGGCGGGCGCCTGGACGTGCTGGAGGTCGTAGGGTCCGCTGATCGGGGCCAGGGCGGCGACCCCGAAGCCGGGGATGGTCCCGGCGGCCAGTGCCTTGCCGAGCGCCATCGCCGCGTGGCCGCCCTGGGAGAACCCGGTCACGAGCACCTCCGGGTCGAGTTCTCGCCGCTGCTGGGCCGCGAGGGAGCCGGCCGCCCGCAACAGGTCGGCCGATGCGCTGACCTCCGAGGGGGCATGGGTGTAGGGATGCGTGCCCGGACCGGTCCCCAGGCCCAGATAGTCGGGTGCGGTCGCCGCGTAACCCGCGGCGGCGAAGGCGACCGTGCGCAGCCGATCGGGAAGATCGCGGGTATCGACCGATGGCGCGTCGCTCTTGAGCGTCATGGTCCCGTGCTCATAGCTGACCACCCGCAGTCGCCGGGAGTCGGTACGCGGCAGCGCCACCAGCCCGCTGGCGGTGGTCGGCTTGCCGTGCGGGGTGATCGTCCGGTACTCCAGACGAAAGGCGTCGACGCCGTTGCGGACCGGAGTGGAGATTCCGCCGTTCGTCAACAGCGCCGCGGTCTGCTCGGGCGTCAGACTCAGCAAGGGCGTGGCCGAAACGATCTCGCCGCGAGCGGGTGGCGGTTCGTGCTCGGTGTTCCCGCATCCGGCGGCTGCGAACACGACGACTACCGCGACCAGCAATCGCCTCAGACGTTCCATCCGTGATCCTCTCGACGATCATCGGCTCCGCTCCATCATCGCGCGTGCGCGGACCGGAGCGGTGCGCGCCGGGCCCGGACGGTCGCCTCGGGGCCGCGGAGGGCTCGGACTTCGCGGGCCGCGGAACCCCGCTTCTCCTGTCCTGTGCCTGGTTGTAGCTGATCTGTCGGCGAACAGTTGGATCAGGCATTAAGTGAACGACTGTTTTCAATATGAAGAGACTATCTACCAGTTCAAAGCAGCGATATGTTATGAATCATTACTGTCGACCGTGGTGGTTCGAGGCGATTGCTACCCGGACGGCACTGGGTTGTCGACGCCAACCGGCCGACGCTGTCCGGCGGCGTCGACACCCCCACGGCTGCCGATCGAGGCACAACCCGAGGAGTGGGCATGAGCACGCCGACGGCGAGCGCGACTACCGAGATCTACTTCCGCGCGGCGGCCGCGACACTGGTCGAGGCCGCGACGGTGCTGGCGGACTTCGGATGCTCGCCGGTCGATGTGTCGGGAATTCTGGAGCGCTTGCGCCGAGTGGAGCACGCGCTCGGCGTGGTCATCGGCAACTTGACCACCGCGCTGGAGTCCGGGCCCGCGAGCGCCGACCGCGCGCAGTTGTCCGAACTGGGTCGTGCGCTCGGAAGCGTCGTCGAGCGAACGCGGGCGGCCGCCGCGCTCGCGGACGCCTATCTGCTCACCGCGGTGCCGGACGAGGTGCTCGAAGTCGTGGTGACGATAGGTCGCTGCGCGCATCTCACCGCGGCGGCGCTGGGCGCCTGTGACCAGCCGCTGCTGGGGTCGTATCGCGCCGAGTTGCTGCGTCTCGCGGTGCACGCGGAGCGAATTTTCACCCGGTGGTCGCTGGCGCGGCCGAGGGCGGGCGCGGATCCGGTGGCGGAACTCGGCAAGGCGCTCGTGTCGGTCGTGCACGCCTTCCTCGCGGTCGGATACGCCGCCGCGAGCGTCATCAGGGCGTGAGCGCGAACTGTGCCCGTTATGTGTGCAGGGATTCTCCTGGGTTGAACCGGAATCACCAGGACAGATGGGCCTTTAGTTAGTGGTTGTTCATGTCGTGTGATAGAACTCACTGGCGTAAACGAAGGGGACTGTTCGACATGGAACCAACAGCCAAGCAACGCGCGGCGATGAACCTCATCTGCGACACGTTCAACCCCGGCGACGGGTTGACGCTGCCGTCGGCAAGCGCGCTCGGCGCCGTGGACACCGTCTTCCAGCTACTGGGGCGGAATCCGCGCGAGGCGGAGAAGAAGCAGCTGGCCACGTTGCTCAACCTATGGGATTCCCGGCTGACCGGGCTGCTCACCGGCAGCGGTCCGCGGCGCTTCTCCCGCCTGTCGCAGGAGCAGCGGGAACGGGCGTTGCTGCGGCTCGCCGATTCGCGCTTCGAATCGGTGCGGGTGATCTTCCAGGCGCTCAAGCAAGCGTCGCTGCTGTCCTACAACATCACTCCGGGCCCGGCGGGTGTCAATCCGCTGTGGAAGGAGATCGGTTACCCGGCTCCGGCCGGCCCGCTGACCACGGCGCCCGCGCCCGCGTTGACACCGCTGCGCTGCACCGAGCCGACCGAATTCGACTGTGATGTGGTGATCGTCGGTTCCGGCGCCGGAGGCGGTGTGGCAGCCGCGGTGCTGGCCGAAGCGGGCCTCGATGTGGTGGTGCTGGAACGCGGGAACTATTACGACGACCGCGATTTCGGCACCGGCGAACTCGGCGGGTTGCAGCACCTGTACGCGCCGGGGCCGCCGGGATCGAGCGAAGGCCAGATCACCCTCGTCGCGGGCACCTGCCTCGGCGGCGGAACGGTCGTCAACTGGAGCACGTCTTTGCCGACCCCGCAGGACGTCCGGGCGGAGTGGGCCGCGCTGGGCGCCGCCCAGTTCGCCGAAGCCGAATTCGACGACGCGCTCGACGTGGTGCAGCGGCGGCTCGGCGTCACCGATCGGCGGTCGGTGCTGTCGGCTCGCGACGGCGTTCTGGAACGCGGCGCCCGCGCGCTCGGCTGGGAGGTGGACACGTTGCCGCGCAACGTGACCGATGCCTGTGACGCCGGTGTGGAGTGCGGCCGGTGTGGCTACGGCTGCCGGCTCGGCGCCAAACAGTCGGTGACCAAGACCTGGCTCGCCGATGCGGCCGATCGGGGCGCACGGCTGGTCGTGGACGCCGATGTGCGGCGGATCGCGGTGCGCAACGGTCGAGCGCAGGGGGTTTCGGCGGTCACCTCCGACGGGGTGGCGATCGAGGTGCGCGCCCGTGCGGTGGTGGCGGCGGCCGGAGCGATCCAGACTCCGGCGTTGCTGCGGCGCTCCGGATTGCGCAACCAGAACATCGGCCGCCACCTGCGCCTGCACCCGGCGGCGGCGGTCTTCGGGGTGTTCGAGGAAGAGATCCGGCCGTGGGAAGGCGGCTTGCAGACCCGGATCTGCCGCGAGCACAGCGACTTGGACGGCAACGGTTACGGCGTGATCTACGAAACCGGTCCGATCCATCCCGGCCTCGCCACCGGGTTCATGAGCTGGCGCGGCGCCGAGAAGCATCGGACCACCATGCTCGATTTCGCGCATTCGAACGCGATCGGCATCATCACCCGCGACCGCGATTCGGGCACGGTGGCCGTCGACCGCGATGGTGAGCCGATCGTGAATTACCGGTTGTCGGACTACGACGCCGCCCATTTGCACACCGGGTTCGAGGGGGCGGCGAGCATTCTGGAAGCAGCGGGCGCGCGGCGCATCTTCTCCGGGCACCAAGCGGGCGTCTCCTACGAACCGGGCCGCCGGGGTTCACACGCCGATTTCGCCGTCGCGTGCCGGGCCGCGGGGTACGGGCCGGGGCATTGCTCCCTGGGCGCACTGCACATCATGGGCTCGGCGCGGATGGGCGGCTCACCGGAAACCTCGGCCACCAACCCGGACGGCGCCACCTGGGAGGTGGCGAACATCGTCGTCGCCGACGCCTCCAGCTTCCCCACCGCGTCGGGCGTGAACCCGATGGTCTCGATCGAGGCGATCGCCTACATGAACGCCAAAAGGCTTGCCGCCCAGTTGGGCTGAGGATCGGTCGGCGCGGTCAGAGCGCGCGGATGCCGTCGAGCACCGCGCGCAGGAGGCCGAGGTCGGACTCCGACCCGGCCGTTGGCTGCGCCGACCGGTAGATCAGCCTGCCGTCGTCGAGCAGGTCGCCGATGAGGACCTTCGTCATGGTCAGCGGCAGGTTCAGGCGCGCGGAGACCTCCGCCACCGACTGCGGGGTGCGACACAACTGCACGATCGCGGCGTATTCCGGTTCGGTACGCCGCAGTGCGGTGCCAGGCGCGCCGTCGACCACCAGGGTGACCAGATTCAGTTCCCGGCGCACGGCACGACCCCGGCCGCGGGTGATGGCGAAGAGCCGGACCATCGGACCGGCGTCTTCCTCATACCAGGGATCGTGCTGATAACTCATGGCCGTGTCGAAGCGGGGGGATGCGGACGCGTGTCGACCGACAGGTGTGTCCCGACTCGCTGCACCGTCTGGTTCATTTCGTAAGCCACCATACCCATATCGGCGGTCTCGGACGCCAGCAGCGCCAAGCAAGCGTTGGCGCCCGCCGTGGTGACGAACAGTACCGCGCGGTCGAGTTCCACCACGGTCTGGCAGACGCCACCGGCGTCGAAATGGTGGCCCACACTGCGGGAAAGACTGTGCAGTGCCGATGCCATCGCGGAGAATCGCTCGGCGTCGGCCTTGTCCAGCTGGGCCGAGTGGCCGATCAGCAGGCCGTCGGAGGACAGCAGTACCGCGGACTGCGCTCCGGCCAGCCCGGTGACCAGCTCGTCGAGTAGCCAACCGATACCGGTTCCCTGGGAAGTAGTCATGGTCGCCTTCTGCAGATGGGGAGTTGCGGACTAGTCGAAGTCGGGACGCTTCCGGCGTCCCTGGCGGGTGCCGTTCTCGATGGCACTCATCAGATTGCGTGCTTCATCGGCGGTCCGCTGTCGGATCGGGGCTGGCGTCGCCGTCTGCGGCTGTTGCTCCGGCTCCTGCGGAGATTGGCGGCGGCGGCGTGGCAGCGGCGGCCGGGCGTCGGCCGGACCGGGTTGCGCGGTGGCGCCGGCGTCGAAGCGACTATTGCCGGTGTCGAAGCTGCTGTTGCCGGCGTCGAAGCGCCCACCGTTGGTGTCGAAGCGGCCGTGGCCGGTTTCGACGCGTCCACTGCCGGTGTCGAAATTGCCGCCGTCGGTGTCGAAGCTGCCGTCGTCGCCGTGCGGTGCCGGGGCTGGTACCTGCTGATCGGAGGCCGAGGTGAACCATGCCGATCGGCCCGGCACCGCCGCAGGCCGAGGCGCGGCGCCCGGCGCCGGTGTGCGCACGGGCTCGACGGGCTCGGCGTCGTTCTGCAGGCGCGGTGACGTATCCGATTGCAGAAGTGCGCTCGGAATGAGCACCACCGCACGGACGCCGCCGTAGACCGATTCGCCCAAGCGCACCGAAATGCCATGTCGGTGCGCCAGTTTCGCGACGACGAACAGCCCGAGCCTGGTGTCGCTGGACAAGGTCACCACACTGAAATCCGGTGGATTGGACAACAGCTCGTTACGCGCGGCGAAATCGGCCTCCGACATGCCGAGACCCTGGTCGATGATCTCGACCGCCACACCGCGCCCGACCACGACGCCGGACACCTCGACCCGCGCCTGCGGCGGAGAGAAGGAGGTCGCGTTGTCCATCAGCTCGGCCATCAGGTGGATCAAGTCGGCGACGGCGTTGCTCGACACCTGGAGTTCCGGAAGCCGGCCGGTCTGGATCCTGGCGTAGTCGAGACTTTCGGCGACGGCGGCGCGGACCAGATCGACCAGCGGAACGGGCTTGCGCCAGCGTCTACCCGGCTTCTCGCCGCCGAGAATGATGAGGTTCTCGGCGTTGCGCCTCGCCCGCGTCGCCAGGTGGTCGAGCTGGAACAACAGCTCGAGCTGGTCGGCGTCCTCCTCTTTGCGTTCGGCTTGATCGAGCAGCGCCAGCTGGCGGTGCACCACGACCTGGCTGCGATGGGCGATGTTGAGGAACACCGCGTTGACGCCGGCTCGGGTCTTCGCTTCCGCGACCGCGGCGGACACGGCCGCGACGTGGGCACGGTTGAAGGCGTCGGCCACCTGGCCCAGTTCGTCGGTGCCGTAATCGAGCCGGGCCAACTCGGCTCCGGAGCCGACGCTCTCACCTCGGCCCAGCCTGCTCATGAGATCGGGCAGCTGCTGGTCCGCCAGTTCCAGGGTGTCGCGCCGCAACCGCCGCATTCGTCCGATGAAGCGATTGGCCATGATCAATGCCGCGAGGAAGGCGATGGTCGAGACCAGCAGCACGCCCGCGCCGCCGAGCATGGACTGCCGCGCGGTCTGGTCACCTCGCTCGCGAGCGATCTGGTGGGCGGCGCGGCTCTGATCGTCCCAGACCTTCAGCAGGGCGGAGGAGACCTGCCCGGAAGCCTCCTGCCACGCCGCGACGCTGAGGGGCAACGGGGTGGTCCTGGAGGTCGACCGGCCGCTCTGGGTCCGACCGGTGCCGGTGGACTCGTCGGAGTCGGAGCCCGCTTCCACCGGTCCGTGCACCAGCACCGCGTCTTGCATCGCGATCAGCTTCTGGTAGGCCGGTCCGGCGGTGATCTCCTGGAGCTGGGCGAGTCGCTTGTCCTTCAACACCCGGCCGGCGTAGGCGACCTCGCTGCGGAATTCACCCACCAGCCGGGCGAACTCGGTCAGTTGCGCGGGCGTGTTCTCGCCGACGGTGAGCGCCACCGTGCCCAAGGTGTCGGCCATCGACAAGGCTTCGGCGGCGCGCAGAGCCTCGACGCCGTAGTTCAGCTCCATGGCGATGTCGGCTTCCGGCGCCACCCGGGCGGCGAGCGTCGAGGCGGCGACGATCGTGCCGATGACCCCGCTGAAGATTTCGACCACCTCGTTCGGCGCGGCCTGCCGGGTGTCGACCCCGGCGCGCACCGTCGGAACCATCGCGAACAGCTTGTTGTAGGCCTCGATATCGGATGCCGACCCGTCGGGATTCAGTTTGCGGGCGGCATCGCCTTTCGCCATCACCGCCGCGAGCCCCGCGTCCGAATGCTGGCGCGCGGTGGCCAGCGCTCGGGTGGCGTCGGTGTCACCGGCCAGGGACAACAACGACAGGCGGCGTTCCTCCTGGAACGCCTGGACCATTTGGATGGCGGGCGCCGTCGTGCTGCTGGCCAACTCCGCCCATTCTTTGGCCGCTCGGGCGGATTGCACCAGATAACCCGCGGCGCCGACGCCGATGACGAGTAGCGTGACGCTCGATATGAGCACGATCGCCAGCAGTCGTACTCGGACACCGACTCGACCACGGACATCGCGCCGGCTCGACCGAACCACTCCCATAGCGGATTCGCGAAGCTGAGACCACTTGCTCACGGCTGAAAATGCCTACCTCTGACACGGCCCCGCCCGAACCCAGGCGGCACCTCACCTGTACCCGTTCCGAAGAATAACGAAAGTGTAGCGGTTCGATCGCGAATCGCACGGATTCGCGACTTGTGTTAAGTGAACCGAAATTATTACGTGGCAGTATCGTGCGGGCCGGAGCGCCATCGCGACCGAGCGCGGTCGACAACCGCCGAGTTCGCGCGGGTCTGATGCTACTCGGCGGTATCACTGCGCGAACTGCTGTTACGGGAATCAGAGCGAACCTCTATCGCTAACTTACCGACAGTTCTGGTCATTAAAACAATGCCCTCGATACAGCGACTGCCGCCCGTGTGCCCTGTGGCCGGACGGCTCCTGTCATCCGAACCGACACCGAGAAGGGCTGCGAACGCCGCTCGGAACCGGGCGATGATATAGCGCCGATTCGCTTTCCGGTTTCCCGCTGCTGGCAATCACGCCGGTGCGAACGCTGCCGGGGAATTCACCATGTGGCCGCACCGATGATGGGTGATTCCCCTGGTAGTGGCTTCTACCGGAGCGTGGGAACGGGAAACCGTCAGCGCGGCGACCATTCGGCCCGCAGTTCGAGCGCGGCGACGACGCAGAGAAGCGTTTCCACGGGATCGAGACCCGGCTCGCCACGCCGTCGGCGTTGCGCGGCAGGCTGCTCCGCCCCGTGCGCGTCCGGCGCGTCGAGGACGGCATCGGGACCGCATCGAAGATGCAGACCGCCGGGAACGGTGCCGCTCGCCCGGCAGGCGTGGAAGAACGCGCCGATCGCGCCGACGACATCCTCGGAACGAAATGTGCTGCGCTCGCGCGTAATTCGAGGGTACGGCATCGGATCGCACACCCAGCAGATCGGCGTTTCACACGCCGCCGCGGCGGCGAACAAGGCCGCAAGCGCGTCACGGGTGCGGGCGAGGCCCAGTTGCGGTACGAGCGTGAGCCGGCCCGGCTGTCTCCGCGGATTCAACGTGCGACACAGATACTCGATATCCGCGGGGGTGGTGGTAGGGCCGAGGGTTACCGCGACGGGGTTGCCTGCACGGCCTGCGACACGCATCCGGCCGCGCGCGGAAGGTCCAGCGCGATCGCCGAGCCACAAGAGGTGCGCCGAACGATCCCACCATCGTCCGTCGGGTTCTCGGCCGGCCTGCTGCGCTCCGGGCGAGACGGACGGCTCGCGCGAGACGCGCGGCCGGGGCAGCCAAGTGTGCAGTTCGCCTGCGCCCGGCGGTGCGATCGCCGCGACGGGCAACAGTCCGCTCACCGCGCGCAGCAGGTCACGCCGCACCGGAGCGGGAGACCGGTCGGCGGCACGGCGCAGGAGGTGCACGCACAGCGTGAGCGGCAGCCGGTCGGCGGGCCATCCGTCGAGCGCCGCGGCGGCGCGCGGGTCGCCGTGCCGCTTGGCCGCTCGCTCGATGGTGATCGTCGTAGCGCCCAGCCCATGCGTCATGACGGCGGCGGCGGCATACATCAGCGCCCTGCGCGCGGCGAGCTTCGTGATCTCGCTGCCACCGGACAGGTCGTCCCGGCCATCGAGGTGCAGCACGAATCCTTCTCCTCGTGCTGCCCTCGCGAGATCTGCCGTCAGCGCGTCGCATTCGCTCGGGTGGGGGAGTTCGGTCCCGTGCCGTGGCCGTCGCGTGCGGATGGGGAGTGCCGTGGATTTCGCGCCCGGCTGTTCGCTGTCGGAGGATTCCCGCGCAGCGAACAGTCGGTTCGCCACCGCGAACGACCCCGGCCGCGCGGAGAGGGGTTCGTCGGCCCACGGCGGATCGGCACCGGCCGTGGCGTCGTAGTCGGGCGGGATGACGTCGGGGTTGAACGATTCCCGGATGTAGCACAGTGGCCGATCGCCGAGCGTCATGACGTACGCCCGTGCCGCGCAGAGGCGACCGTCCGGCCATCTCGTCACGCCCGTCCGCAGCAGATGCCGCCGCTGGGAAACGCCACGGGCGATGAGGCCGGTCCCGATCGGCACCCGCACGTCGTCCATGCCGGAAGCGGCCGCGCCCGCGCGCACCGCGACGACGTAGTTGACGGACACGGTGACCAGATCGGCGCTGACCAGGCAGGATCTGCGGACGAGGACCCGATCGGAATCGGCGACGCCGAGAGCGTCGGTGACGGTGTTCGGCAGCCGACCGGCCGAGATGTCGTCCTGGCGCAATACGCGCACGTGCAGATCGGTGCGCAGGATCGCCGCCAGCGCGGGCGTGGTGAATCCGTCACTCGCCAGCAGCATCCTGGTCAGCGGGTGGCCGAACCGCCCGATCTCGTCGTGCTTGCGGAAGCCCGAACCACCGGGCGGGCAATCACCCGGTGGTTCGGTGCCGGTGTGCGTGATCGTCACGACCGGCTCCGTGTGGTGCCTGTCATGAGAATTCCGTGCCGGCCGCTACGGGGTGGTGGCCGCCGTCGGTGGGAGAACGGGCCGAGCCACGGCGGCGATCTCCGCTTCGGTGCGCGGCCGATCGGTCAGGCCGAGCACCGGATCGGTCGTGATGCGCAGCTCGCCGGTGGTCGTATCCGCCAGCGGATCACGCCAGTGATCCCAGACGACCGACATGTCCAGATGGCCCATGTATTCGAGATTCGCCGACTCCGCGTGCAGGTGTTCGGCGGCGGAGATGATGGTCGCGGTCGCGGTGCGCTGTTGCGCGCCAGAGGATTCGTCCATGTCGGTCAAGCCCGCCATGATCTCGGTGAACTGCGCCTGCTTGGTGTCGCCGCTGTGCCCGGTCGTCAGAGTGCCCGCGTGCGCGAAGTACTCCTCCGAGCCCACGTACTGTTCGTACATCCGCGACACCAGCACCAGGAATCGGGTGTAGGCCCGGCGATAGGCGTGCTCGTAGAAGCCGAGCGCGTCGGACTCGCTCAGTTCGCCGCGCAGGATCGTCGCGATCGCCGCCGCGGCGACCAGGGCGGAGTACGTCGCGAGATGCACGCCGCTGGACAGCAGCGGGTCGAGGAAGCAGGCCGCGTCGCCGACGACGACCCAGCCCGGACCGCTGAACCGGTCGGAAGTGTAGGAGTAGTCCTGCTCCGCCTTGACCTCCGCGACCTGCCGCGCACCGACGAGCAGCTCGCTCATCGCGGCGCTGTCGGCGATGGTCTGCGCGTAGTACGCCTCGCGGCCCAGTTCGCGAAGTTTCCCGGCGGCCTTGCGCGCCGAGACGACATAGCCGACGCTGTGGCGGCCGTTCGACAGCGGAATGTTCCAGAACCAGCCGCCCTCGGGCGTGGACACCACATTGATCGCGCCCTCCGGGCTGTCCGGATGTAGGTGTGCGCCCTCCCAATACGACCACACCGCGACGTTGCGGAAGGCCGGATGCTGCTGACGTTCGATGACCTGGTGTTTGGCCAGCACGCCCGCGCGGCCGGATGCGTCGACGAGGAAGTCGAACTCGGTGGTGTCGACCCGGTCGTCACCGGCGACGGTCCATTCCACGGCCGTCGGCCGGTCGCCATCGAACAGGACGTTGGTGACCGTGGCCCGCTCGATCACCTGCGCACCCTGCTCGGCTGCGTTGCGCAGCAGCAGGTCGTCGAACACGTCGCGCTGGACCTGCCAGGACCAGGCTTCGGCGTCCACGAGCTTGGACCAGTCCAGCAACCAGTTGTCGTCCTGCCACTGGAAGTGGCCGCCTCGTTTGATCTGGAACCCGTGCGCGGCCACCGCGTCGTAGGCGCCGGAGACGCGCAGGGTCGACAGCACCGATGCCAGCAGACTTTCGCCGATGTGGTAGCGCGGGAACTTATCTCGTTCCAGGAGGGTCACCCTGACCCCCGATTTCGCGAGCAGCGCAGCGGTGGTCGACCCGGCTGGGCCGCCACCGATGACCAGAACATGCGGATTGTCCATAGCGAACTCCCTGGAACTGCCGACAACGGAACGTGCGCCCGCCTCAGTGCGGAAGAACTCCGTGCGGGCCGCGGTCTTCGACGCGTACGAAGTAAGGTTGCCACTGATTAGCCATGCTAACGGTGCGCCATTCGATTGTAGCAATTGATAGCGAATCCTCAATAGTGACAAGCTATTTAGCAACCAACGAACTACTCGACCGCGGATTACTGAAGGATTGCCAAAATGCCCGCACGTGACCTTGCCGCCGGAGGGCCGTCACCGGGCGTCAACTGCGACACCGAAGGCGGACGACAGCACGGCGTTCATGAAAACCGCTGCGGGAGAGAATATTTCGCCAGCGCCTCAAGGGCGCGGCGGGGGAATGCGGAGGTCTGGAGGTAGGCGTGATGGCATTGCCGTTCGGTCATCACCCCTCTTTCCCAACCGATTCAGGATACGGCGGACGCTGGCGTCGTACGAGCCGTTCACCCAGAGTTATCCTCCCCGCGGCCCGTTCGCCGCTTCCGCCAACTCCCGGCGACGGCGTGCGTGAGCGAAGGGCGTTGTGGCGCGGCCTTATTTGCCCACCCTCCTGACCTGCGCATCGAAGAATTTCACGGTGTCGGCGGACCTGACACCACGGTGGACGATCTCGCGGCATGCGCGGTGGTGGACGAATGAATTCCTCGGTCCGAGAGGCGTTTTCGTCGGATGGCCGCCGAGTTCGGCGGTGTACGCGGAGGCGTCATCGGGAGGTCGCAAACAGCGACAGAGTGGCGCGTGATCCCAGTTCATCCGCGGGTGCGCGCCGTGAGCGGGTGGGTTCCGGTACGGCCGGTGCGTGGGGCGCCGAGACCGGCGGTGACCGCCGCGATACCGGAGAGCGGACGGGTAGGAGCCGGGTGCGTCCGGCCCGCCCGAGAGAGGCGGGCGGGTCAGACCGGTCCGCGCCCGGCGGCGACGCGGCCCGCGACCGGCCGCACATCGCGGTGGGAGATCAGCCACTCGCCGTCGTACTTCTGATATCTGTCCTGCACCAGGCCGATGGTGGTCCAGTCCGCGGGCCGGTTCGGGTCGGCGGATTCCCTGGTGGTGGACCAATGCCACACCGTGGCGTAGGCGGTGAGCAGCGGGCCCTCCTCGGTCCACTCGATAGTGGCCTGCCCTGCGACGTGGGCGACCATGGCGCGCTGGGATTTCGGCACGCGGCTCATGTACGCCGTGAACTCGTCGCGTCCGTGGAAGCGCTGCACCGGGCCCGGCATGATCCGGTACTCGATCAGCGCGTCGGGGGTGAAGCATTCGACGAAACGTTCGCTCTCCCCGGTGTCCGCGAGGCGGAAGAAGTGGTAGAACGTCCGGTAGATCGCCCGCTCGGCTTCGATGGTCGCGAGCAGATCCTCGGGTGAGCCGGTCACGTCGGTCCTTTCCACCGGCGACGAGATATCGCGCGGCACATCGTTCTGGCGCCCGCTGGGCGCGGTCGGTTCTGTCGGATCGGCAGCGGTGACGGATGTCGCGCCGAAGCGGAAAGGGTGCTTATTCGTCCTCCGGCACGCCATAGGCGCGCAGGAAGGTGTCCACCGCGGCCGTGGCGACCGCGCGCATCTCGGCGGGGGCGACCTTGCGGGTGCCCAATCGCGAACGGCCCTCCATCGGGCCGGTGATCAGCACCAGGAACTGTTCCGCGGCGGTGGCCGGATCGTCCGCGCGCAAGCGGCCCGACAGCGACAGGCGCGCGAGCCGATCGGCCAACGCCTCGGCCAACCGGTCGGACGTGCGGCTGACGACGATGTCGATCAGATCGGGGAATTGGGCGACCTGGCCGTAGGTCAGCCGGCGCAGCGACCGGGATCGTTCGGCGCAGCAGACCCGGATCAGCCGGTAGGCCAGGTCTTTCAGCGCGGCGCGCAAGTCGGGCCCTGGATCGCGCAATCGTTGCACCACCGCGAGGTTCTCGGCCAGCACCGCGTCGCTCGCGGCCGCCAGCGCGTGCCGAAACAACGTTTCCTTGTCGTTGAGGTGGTTGTAGATGGTCGGCTTGGCGACGCACGCCTCCTCGGCGATCTCCTGCACGCACGCCTGCGCGTAGCCGCGGCGTGCGAAGACGGCGAATGCCGCGTCGAGGATGGCCTGTCGTTTGTCGATCCGCCCGCGCGAAGCCGGCCGGCCCGCATTCGATGTCACCGCTGGCACGCTCGCAGTGTAACGCACAGACGGTGCCAACTTTACTGACTGGTTCAGATTTATGAACCTGTCTTAGTCGTACCGGTCCGGATACTGATTTGAACTGGTCAGTACAATCGGCGGCGGACCGATGAATTCGGGGCGGCGACGGCGTCGTTGGTGATGGAGTATCCCGACCTGATGAAGGAGAGTCATGACCGACGCCGCGGCCGATCCCGAGTTCGTCGATGTGCCCGAGGTGACCACGGCGGTGGTCCGCGATCGTGTCGCGCCCGCGCGATTGCGTGACTTCTTCGATCGGTCGTTCCGGATCCTGCCGGAGATCGTCGCCGGTCAGGGCGCGAAGATCGAAGGGCCGGCGTTCTGCGTGTATCGGGAAGAGTCCGAAGCCGCGCTGGATCTGGAAGTGGGGTTCGCGGTCGATCGGGGCCTGCGCGCGGAGCGTGACGTCCGCGCCGGTCGTCTGCCCGCGGGCCGGGTGGCCAGGGTCGTGCACGCCGGTGGATTCGACGGCTTGGCCGCCGCCTGGGAGAACTTACGATCCTGGATCGATCAGCAGGGCCTCGCCGTGGGGCCGCTGCGGTGGGAGGTCTACCTGTCCAGGCCCGCTCCGGACCTGGACCCCGCGGAACTGCGCACCGAGCTGAACTGGCCGGTGGAGGCGCCCTACGTATCGGGGTCTTCGTCTTGACCGCTTCCGGGGCCTGGGCCCGCCAGCTTCCCGGAATTCTGGGATCGGCCTTCCGCGGTGTCCTTCTCTGTCGCGCCGGGAGTTTCGTGCGAGTCGTCGTCGGCGGTGTCGTGAGGCTGGTTCATGTGTGCGTCTCCTCGCGTCAGGTAGGCGCTCACCGCATCGACGGTGTCTCGGTCGATGCGGTAGTCCTGCGGGGCGGCTCGAACGTCGGCTGAGGGGCGGGCGTCGGTATGCGCCCGCCGCGAGCAGGGGTTGTCGGTGCCGTATTCGGTTCAGCGCGTAGTTGTTTCCGGCGGGAGCCCGGACGGTCGCTGGGTTCGCGGCGCGCCCGCATGGGATGCCTGGCCGGCGTGGCGTGCGGTCCGGCTCATCCCGAGCAACATCGACCCCAGGCCGAGCAGCACGGCGAGTGCGCCTGTGACGACGTTGTTCCAGATCGTCGACCTGGTGTCGACGTTCCCGCTGACGATCCACGGGGCGAGGATCGTCCACAGGCCGATCAGCGGTGCGGCCCAGACGATGCCGTGCGTCCGTCCGTAGACCGAGGCGAACCCGAGCGCCAGCATCGCCAGAGCGATACCGCAGACGAGATTGTTGACGGTCAAGGTCGAAAACCCGTTGAACCCGACGACCCACGGGGAGATCGCGAGATACAACCCGGTCAGAAACAGCAGTCCGGTGACCGCCTGGGCGTCCGGCGCTTCGGAGGCGCGCTCGTACTTCTCCCGCAACTCCACGATGTCGGGATGCCGGCTCATCATGGTTTCACTACTCATGTTCTCCACCACTCCTCGGACATAGTGGCGAATCGAAGCTCTCTCGAGCTCGGGCGGCCGGCTATCGGTCCGCAGCGCGGCCGTCGCATCGCCGCTCACTCATATATCATGCCGTGATAATATCACTCCATGATTGAAGGGGCGACGTCCTCGACTGCCCACCTCAGCGACCAGGAATACTCCAAGCTGCTGGCGTTCCGGACCGGGCTGCGCCAACTGCTGCGGTGGAGTGAGCGCCGGGCGGCGGAAGTGGGCCTCACCGACTTGCAGCACCAACTGCTGCTGGCGATCCGGGGACATGCCGACCCGGACGGGCCCAGCATCGGGGAGATCGCCGGATACCTGTCCGCGCGCCATCACAGCGTGGTGCAACTGATCGACCGCACCGAGCAGCTCGGCCTGGTCATCCGGAGGCGAGGAGGGGGCAAGGATCGCCGCGTGGTCCGGCTGGCGCTGACCGAGGCGGGCAGGCAAACCCTCGCCCTGCTCGGTGCCGCGCATCTGGAAGAACTGCGGCGCCTGACTCCGCTGATCGGCGCGCTGGGTGACCCCGCGCTGGTGCCGCAGGCCGGGTAGGACGTCCTGGAGTCGGTGGCCGCGCCGGCCCGCTGGAACAAGTCACCGGTTGGCCGGACACGTCGCCCCCCTGCCTGCGTCGCGCCGTGGCTCGCCGGGGCGTCCGGCTGGGCGGAGCGCTGTGGTCTCCTGCCCAGCCTCGAGGTGATCCGTGAGCTCCCCGCATGGGGCACTACGCCGACGACCCCGCCGTGACACGCGCCGAGGGGCATCGGACGAGCTACCGGCGTCGCCGAGAACCTGCCGGACCGCGGCCCGTCGCGGACATGACGCACGTCGGGCCGAGGCGGGGGCTGCTACAGACCCAGTAGGGTCTCCGCGACCTTCCCCATGGCGTCGCGATACTCCGCGAGGCCGGATTCGTCGGCGGTCCGGCGCGCGAGGATGCCCGCGGTGAGGGTGTAGCCGATCGTTTCCGCGATCACCCGGGGCGTCGTCACCGGGGTGACGCGGCCGGCGTCGAGTTGACGCTGGAGGTAGCGGGTGAAGCGGCGGATCGGCCGTTCGGTGATCTCCTCGGCCAGGGCCGCCACCTTCGGGTCGACTGCCCCGCGCTCGTCGATCAGGCGCAGCAGAGGTCCAGCCGCGGCGACCGCGGCGGCGAACGACTCGATGGTGGCGCGCAGCATCGTTCGCGGATCGCCGTCCTCTATGCCCGGCTCCTGCGCGGCGAGGAAGTCGTCGCGCACCCGCTCGGCCAGGGCGAGGAAGATCTCCTCCTTGGAGGCGAAGTAGACGTACATCGTCGCGCGGGAGACGCCCGCCTCGGCGGTGATGGCGGCGACCGTGGTGTTGTCGTAGCCGCGCTCGGCGAACACGCGGGCGGCGGCGTCGAGCAGCGCGCGGTGCCGGGAGGTGTGCGAACGCTCGCGCGCGGCGCGCACCGACCAGGTGGACTGGGTCACGCCGGATATGGTCGCCTATATTGACGTTGACGTCAATGTCAACGAGACTGTGCGGCATGCAGGTCGTCGTGGCGAACAGGGGAGAAGTGGCGGTGCGGGTATTGCGCACCGCCCGGGAACTGGGTTGGCGGACCCTCGCGGTGCACATCGCGGAGGAACGGGACGCGCTGCACGTCCGCCTGGCCGACGACGCGGTGACGCTGCCGGGCGTCGGAGCCGCCGCCTACCTCGACGTCGCGGCCGTCGTCGCGGCGGCGCGAAAGGCGGGCCCCGGCGCGCTGGTGCATCCCGGCTACGGATTCCTCAGCGAGAGCGCGGAATTCGCGCGGGCGTGCGCGGCGGCCGAACTCGTGTTCGTCGGTCCGTCGCCGGCGGCGCTGGAGATCTTCGGCGACAAGACCGCGGCGCGTGCGGCGGCCGAGCGCGCGGGTGTCCCGGTGATCCCGGCGACCCGCCGCGGCGCGGACATCGCCGAAGCGGAGGCCCTGCTCGCCGCGCATCCCGACGGTGTGATGGTGAAGGCCGCCGCGGGCGGTGGCGGGCGGGGCATGCGGGCGGTGCGCGAGGCGAGCCGTCTGCCGGAGGTGTTCGAACGCTGCCGCGCCGAGGCGCTGGCCGGATTCGGCGACGACGCGGTCTACGCGGAGGCGCTGATCACCGGAGCACGCCACATCGAGGTCCAGATCGTCACCGACGGCGCGGTGGCGGCGGCCGTCGGCGATCGCGATTGCAGCGTGCAGCGCAGGCGGCAGAAGCTGCTCGAGGTCGCGCCTGCACCGGACTTGCCCGCGGGGTTGCGCGAGCGGTTGCATCGCTGGGCGACCCGGCTGGCCGAATCCGTCGGCTGCCGGGGCGTGCTCACCGTCGAGTTCCTGGCCCGCGGCGACGAGGCCTGGTTCCTCGAGGTCAACCCGCGGCTGCAGGTCGAGCACACCGTCACCGAAGCCGTCCTCGGCATCGATCTGGTCGCGGTGCAATGCGACCTCGCCCACGGCGCCACGCTGGCCGATCTCGCCCTGCCCGATCCCGGTGCCGCGCGCGGCTACGCGGTGCAGGCGCGGCTGAACGCCGAAACCGTCACCGCGGGCGGCGACGTGCTGCCCGGCACCGGCACGCTGACCCGGTTCGCGCCGCCGACCGGCGCCGGCGTGCGGGTCGACACCGCCGCGTTCACCGGGATGCGGCAGGACGCGCGCTTCGACTCCCTGCTGGCGAAGATCATCGCCTCCGGCCCGTCCTATCCGGCCGCGCTGCGCCGGTGCGCCGACGCCCTGGCCGAGACGGTCGTGACCGGGGTGGACACCAATGTCGCCGTGCTGCGCGCGGTGCTGGCGGACCTCTCGGAAGGCCGCGTGGTGCCGACCACGTGGTTCGAGCAGAATGTCGACCAATTGGTCGAGCGCGCAGGCGATTTCGCCGTCACCCTGTCCGCCGTGTCCGGCTGGGAACAGACCGCCCCGGCCGAAGTGACGCTGGCCGACGACGAAGAAGTGGTGCGCTCGCCCATGGGCGGCACGGTGGTCGCTCTCACCGAACCCGGCGCGGTGGTCGCGGCGGGCGGCGAGGTCGCGGTGCTGGAAGCGATGAAGATGCAGCACGTGGTGCGCGCCGAGCGGGACTTGCGGGTGCGCCGTCACGTCGCGGCGGTCGGCGCGGTCGTCGATCCGCACGCGCCGCTGCTGACCTTCGTCCCCGCCGAGCACGACGGCGCGGTACCGGATCACACCGTGGTAGACCTGGACTCGGTGCGCGCCGACCTCGCCGAAGTCCACGCTCGCCACGGCGTCGTGCTCGACCGAGCCCGGCCGGAGGCGGTCGCCAAACGTCATCGCCTCGGTCGCCGCACCGCAAGGGAGAACATCACCGACCTGGTCGACGCGGACAGCTTCGTGGAGTACGGCGCGCTCGCGGTCGCGGCCCAGCGTCTGCGCCGCAGTCCGGAGGATCTGATCGCGAACACGCCCGCGGACGGGCTGATCGCGGGCGTCGCCACCATCGACGCCGAGCGGTTCGGTCCGGTCCGGTCCCGCGCGGTGGTGCTGTCCTACGACTACACGGTGCTCGCGGGCACCCAAGGGATGCGCAACCACGTCAAGACCGACCGCATGCTGGAACTGGCGCGCGAGCAAGGGCTTCCGGTGGTGTTCTTCACCGAGGGCGGCGGCGGCCGACCCGGTGACACCGACTATCCCGGCATCTCCGGCCTCGACGTGACCACCTTCCGCGCGATGGGCGCGCTGTCGGGCCGGGTGCCGCTGATCGGCATCGTGTCCGGGCGCTGCTTCGCGGGCAACGCGGCGCTGCTCGGGATGTGCGATGTCGTGATCGCCACGCCCGACGCGAATATCGGCATGGGCGGTCCGGCCATGATCGAGGGCGGCGGCCTGGGCGTCTACGCCCCCGAGGACATCGGCCCGATCGACGTGCAGCGCCGCAACGGCGTCGTGCACATCGTCGCCGCGGACGAGGCGGAGGCGGTCGCCACCGCGCGGCGCTATCTCGCCTACTTCCGGGGCGACATCGCGGAGTGGACCGCGCCGGACCCGCGCCTGGCCCGGCATGTGGTCCCCGAGAACCGCCTGCGCGCGTTCGACATTCGCGCCGCCATCGAAGCCGTCGCCGATGTCGGCTCGGTGCTGGAGTTGCGCCGCGACTGGGCGGGCGGGATCGTCACCGCGCTGATCCGCGTGGAGGGGAGGCCGTTCGGCTTGATCGCCAACGACTGCCACCACCACGGCGGCGCGATCGATGCTCCGGCCGCGGACAAGCTCAGCATGTTCCTGCGACTGTGCGACGCGCACGGCTTGCCGATCGTGTCCTTCTGCGACACACCGGGTTTCATGGTGGGGCCGGAGGCGGAGAAGGACGCCACGGTGACGAAGTTCAGCCGCCTGTTCATCGACTCCGCCGCGCTCTCGGTGCCGCTGGGCACCGTCATCGTGCGCAAGGGCTACGGTCTGGGCGCTCAGGCCATGGCGGCGGGCTCGTTCCGCGCGCCCCGGTTCGTCGTCGCCTGGCCGACCGGGGAGATCGGCGGCATGGGCTTGGAGGGCGCGGTCCGCCTCGGGTTCGCCAAAGAACTGGCCGCCATCGAGAATCCGGACGAGCGGCAACAAGCGTTCGACAACCTGGTCCAGCTCGCCTACGCCAACGGCAAGGCGCTGACCGCCGCCACCGTCCTGGAAGTCGACGACGTCATCGACCCGGCCGACACCCGCCGCTGGATCCGCACCCTGCGCTGACCCCGCCGTTCGGCACGGACCGGGGATCCGGCGCGACCCGCTACGCCCGCCGGGTTAAGATCGTCATCCGCACGCGCGCCCCATCAGGCGCCGTGCCAGGACGGTCCGTCCTCACCACGGGATCGCGGACCGGCGAGCCGGGCAACGCCCGCGACGCACCCACGGCAGAGAGACCTGCCGCGACCAGCCGGTGTGTCGCTCCTGGCGCGGCCGCTTCCTCGATCACCGGCGTCAGCCTGCGCGAAATACGTACTGCCGCAGCGGTATCCGCGCGCCTCGACGCACCAGAACGGAGTTTCCCGTGAGCTCATCCCTCGCGCGGCCGACCGCGCCGCGCCCGCAGCATCCCGAACCGGCGTTCCCGCCCGCGACCACGGAGCGCATGACCGGCGCGCAGGCCGTGGTCCGCGCGCTCGAGGAACTCGGCGTCGAAGTGGTGTTCGGCATCCCGGGCGGAGCGATTCTCCCGGTCTACGACCCGCTGCTGGATTCGCGCCGGATCCGGCACGTCCTGGTCCGCCACGAGCAAGGCGCCGGGCACGCCGCCACCGGCTACGCCCAGGCCACCGGCAGAGTCGGCGTGTGCATGGCGACCTCGGGACCGGGCGCGACCAACCTGGTCACCCCGCTCGCCGACGCCCAGGCCGACTCGGTGCCGGTGGTCGCCATCACCGGTCAGGTGGGCACGCCGGTGATGGGCACCGACGCCTTCCAGGAGGCCGACATCACCGGCATCACGATGCCGATCACGAAGCACAACGCGCTCGTCACCCGCGGCGCCGACATTCCGAGAGTCCTGGCGGAGGCGTTCCATCTGGCCGCGACGGGACGACCCGGCGCGGTGCTGGTCGACATCCCGAAAGACGTGCTGCGCGCGCAGACGATCTTCCAGTGGCCGCCCCGGTTGCGCCTGCCCGGCTACCGGCCGGTGACGACGCCGAATCCACGGCAGATCACCGCCGCGGCGCGCCTGATCACCGCGGCGCGGACACCGGTGCTCTACGTCGGCGGCGGAGTGATCAAATCCGGGGCGGCCGGGGCGCTGCGCGCGTTCGCCGAACTCACCGGGATGCCGGTGGTGACAACGCTGATGGCGCGCGGCGCGTTTCCCGACAGTCACCCGCAGCATCTGGGCATGCCGGGCATGCACGGCACCGTGACGGCGGTGGCCGCGCTGCAGAAGGCGGACCTGCTGATCGCGCTCGGCGCGCGCTTCGACGATCGCGTCACCGGCGATCCGCGCACGTTCGCGCCCGGCGCCGCGGTGATCCACGCCGACATCGATCCGGCCGAGATCGGCAAGAACCGGCGCGCGGATGTGCCCATCGTCGGCGACTGCCGCGAGGTGCTGGAACAGTTGCTCGCCGCGGTCGCCGCGCAGCCGCTGCCGGATCTGTCGTCGTGGTGGGCGCGGCTGGAACGTCTGCGCACCGACTACCCGCTCGGCTACCAGTGGCCCGCGGACGGCTCGCTGGCACCGCAATTCGTGATCCGGGAGATCGGTCGTGCGGCGGGGCCCGACGCGATCTTCTGCGCGGGCGTCGGCCAGCATCAGATGTGGGCGGCGCAGTTCATCGACTACGAAAAGCCCCGCAGCTGGCTCAATTCCGGCGGTCAAGGCACGATGGGGTACGCCGTGCCCGCGGCGATCGGCGCGAAGCTCGGCGCGCCGCACGCGGAGGTGTGGGCGATAGATGGCGACGGTTGTTTCCAGATGACCAACCGGGAGTTGGCGACCGCCGCGGTGGAAGGCATCCCGATCAAGGTCGCGGTGATCGACAACGGGCACCTGGGCATGATCCGGCAGTGGCAGAACCTTTTCTACGACCAGCGGTACTCGCAGAGCGATCTGCGCACGCACTCCCGGCGCGTCCCGGATTTCGCGGCGCTGGCCGAGGCGCTGGGCTGTGTGGGCCTGCGCTGCGAGCGGAAGGAGGATGTCGCGGGGGTGATCGCGGCCGCTCGCGCGGTGCGGGACCGTCCGGTGGTCGTGGACTTCGTCGTGGGCGCCGACGCGCAGGTGTGGCCGATGATCGCGGCCGGGGCGGGCAACGACCTGATCATGGCGGCCAGGGACCTGCGGCCGTTGTTCGACGACGCGGACGAGCCGCCCGCCTCGGGCAGCCTTGCGCAGGACGGCCGATGAGGACGCTCGACCTGCTCGTCGACGATGCCTCCGGCGCCTTGGTTCGACTGGCCCTGGTGGCGCGCCGATTCGGCGGCGCCGTACGCGAATTGACCGTGACCGCGGACCCGGCGACCGGCACGGCGCGGATGCGCGTGGTGCTCGGCGGCGACGACGCGACGACCACGCGGATCGCCGACCGCGTCGCCGGATTCGTCGGCGTGCGGGTGATCGAGCGTTGAGCGCTCGCCCCTGCGCGAACGCGCCTGCCGCCCTGATCTGTCAGCGCGCGTCGTCGAGCGCGTCGACCAGGCTTCGGGCGCGCAGGTCGAGCGCGCCTTCGACGATGTGGTTGGTGACGTAGGCGAAGGCGAGACGGCGTTCGGGATCGGCGAACGCCAGACTGCCGCCGCGGCCGGGATGGCCGAACGAGGAACGCCCGCCGAGCGGCATTTGCGCGGTGGGCAGCATGTACCCCGAGGCATACCGGCCGGGCAGCATCAGCACGTGGTCGGTGCCCGCGACCTGCTCCCGGGTGGCCGCGGCGAGGGTGTCGGCGGTGAGCAGGCGCGTGCCGTCGACCTCACCGACGAGCGCCGCGTACAGCCGGGCCAGGCCGCGGGCGGTGCCGATGCCGTTGCTCGCGGGCAGCTCCGCGGCTTGGACGGCAGGCGAATCGAAGTCGATGTCCGCCGGGTCGGTGATCTGGAAGGCCCGATTGACCAGCGCCGAGGGATCACGCATCGCCGTGAGCAGTGGACGCAGCGGCTCGGGAACGGCTTCCTCGGGCACCGCGGTCAAGTCGGGTGCGGGCGCGAACACCAAGCGGCTGACTCTTGCCCGCTCGGAGGCAGGCAGGCCGATGAAGAAATCGATGCCGAGCGGACCCGCGATCTCCTCGGCGAGAAACCGGCCGGGCGTGCGACCGGAGACACGCCGGATCACTTCGCCGACCAGCCAGCCGTAGGTCCGGCCGTGATACCCGAACGCGGTGCCCGGGCGCCAATTCGGCGCCTGCGCGGCCAACGCGTCGACCATCGGCTGCCAAGCCAATGCCTCGCTCAGCGCGACCGGTTCGTCCAGCGCCGCCACGCCCGCCCGGTGGGTCAGCAGCCAGCGCACCGGGATGTCGGCCTTGCCCGCCGCCGCGAACTCCGGCCAGTACTGCGCCACCGGAGCGTCGAGGTCGAGTTCTCCCCGTTGCGCCAGCAGGTGCGCGATGGTGGCGACGACGCCTTTCGTCGCCGAGTAGACCAGCTGCAGCGTGTCGCGCTGCCACCCTCGCCCGGTGCCGGGATCGGCCGTCCCGCCCCACAGATCGACCACCGGCCGGCCGTCCCGGTACACGCAGACCGCGGCGCCGATGTCACCGTGCTCGGTGAAATTCGCCGCGAACGCCTCGCGCACGGCCTGGTAGCCCGCGTCGGCCGTTCCCTCGATGATCATGCCGGCCAGCTTGTCACGCCGCGTCCGGGCGGGCATCCGGTCCGGTGACCACCATCGAGAAGTCTTCCGCCGCGAGATCGCGCATTCCGCGGTTGGGCATTCGGTGCGGCCGGACGGGTCGGAACAGATGCGCTGGCGACCGTGGATTCCCGATCACGGAACCGCTGAGCGCCTGGTAGTCCTGGTCGACAGCGATGCCCCGATCACGGCGGCCCGCCGTCGGCTGATCCGGTGGTCGCTCCGAGGTCGCTGGCGGGCTGGAAACATATATCCGGAAACCGGGAACAAACTGGTTCTCCGGATACATATATCCTCCGTACGGATGGCCGACGACGAGTGGAGTGTCAGTGACGGAGCTGGATTCTGCACTGCTGGTGCGGGCGTTGCAGGCCGATGATTCGCACACCCCCGAGTCGGTCCGCGCGGTGACGGCCCGGTTGATCCGGGACGGCGCGCTCACCGCGGGCGCGCGCTTGCCGACCATTCGCGAGGTCGCCCGGCGCTGCGGGCTGAGTACGCGCACGGTCGTCGCCGCGTGGAGCGCGCTGCGCGAGGAAGGCCTGATCGCGACCAATCGACGCGGTGGCACGGTGGTGGCCGCGCTCGCGGAGGTCCCGGTGGGCCGTGCGCTCGCGGCCCGCGACCTGCTCACCGGAAGTCCGGACTACGCGCTGCAACCCGATCTGGCGCCCGCCATGCTGGCCGGGTTGCACACCGATCAGCTCAACCGGCCCGGTCGTGACTACATCACCGATCGGCTCCGCGCCGCCGTCCTCGACAGCTGGCCGTTCGCGGCCGAGGCCTTCGCCGCGGCGGGCGGCGGTTCGGAGGGGTTGTTCCTCGCGGTGGACGCCGCCGCGCCCGCGGGTTCTCTTGTCGCCGTGGAGGAGCCGGTGATGCCGGGCTTCCTCGACACTCTGGCGGAGGTCGGGTACGAGGTGCTCGGTATCGAATCCGACGAACAGGGCGCGCTGCCCGGGGCGCTGGCGGCGGTGCTGCGACGGCAGCCGTCGGTGGTGGTGCTCCAGCCGGAGGGCGGGTACGCCACGGGTGGCGCGCTGTCGGAGGACCGGGCCACCGAACTGGCCGCGGTGCTCGCCGCGGCGGAGCGGGTGCCGTGGATCGTCGAGGACGATGCGGTGGGGCCGCTGGCCGTGGCCCAGGCGCCCTCGCTCGGCCGCTGGTTCCCGCGCCACAGCGTGCGGGTGCGCAGCTATTGCAAGGCCTACGGCATGGACATCCGGACCTGCGTCATCGGCGGCAGCGCCGAATTGGTCGACCGGGCCATCCGGGCACGGGTCCACGGTATCGCCGCCAACAGCCGGATCCTGCAGAACGCACTGGCGCACCTCATCCTCGACCCCGCGACCGCCGCGCTGATCGACACCGCCCGCGCTCGCTACACCGCCCGCAGGGACGGGCTGCTCGCGGCATTGCGCCAGCGCGGCGTGACCGCCTGTTCCGGGGTGAACAGCCTGGTCGTGTGGGTGGAGGTCGCCGACGAACAGGCGGCGCTGCTCGGGCTGGCCCGGCACGGGATCGTCGTCGGCTCGGGTGCGAAATCGTATGTGACGCCGCAGCGTCCGGGCGTGGTGCGCGTCGCGGTGCCGCAACTACCCGATGCGGAGGCCGGGCTGGCCGAACTCGCGCGCCTGCTCGCCGAGGCCGCCGGTGCCACGCATCGGGAATTCCTCGACTAGCGGACGGGCCGCGGATGCAGCCGCGGTGCTATCTCGGCGCCTACCCGGTGCAGGCATTCCGCGTATCGGGGATGACCGACCGCGAGTGGGATCTGGAACAGCACCTCGGTGGCGGCGGCCAGGCCCTGGTCCTCGCGCAGCTGTTCGACGATCTGCTCGGCGCTTCCGGCCCGGATGCGGTTGTCCGCCAGGAACCGTCGCCGGTCGGCGGTGCCCCGCAGCTGCGGGTAGTAGGCCGGACTCAGCCGGATGTCGGTGTCGAGCAGGTCGAGCGCATCGCGTTCGCTGTCACCGGGCAGCACGGTGACGCTCGACCCGATGCGCGGTGTGCCGCGGCAGGAAGACAGGTAGGCGTCGACGAGTTCGGCGACGTCGCCGCCCGCGCGCGCCTGCGAATTGCCGTGCGGAAGCAGCCCGTCGCCGGCCGCGCCCGCTCGCCGAGCGGTGTCGCTGTTGCCGGTGGACTGCCAGATCCGGGAACGCAAGGTGTCCGGTGGCGGATACAGGGCGATGTCGTCGGTGACGCGCCCGGCGGCCAGGAGACGCTGTAGCGCGGCCAGCCGCTCGGCGTACAGCGCCTCCCGGTCGGTGTCGGGGACACCGAATCCGCTGTAACTGGTGGCGGAGTGGCCGAATCCGAGGCCCTTGCCGACACCGAGCTCGAGCCGGCCGCCGCTGAGCGCGTCGGTGACGACCGCGTCCTCGGCCAGCCGCACCGGATGTTCGAACGGCAGTGCGACCACGCCGGTGCCGAGCCGGATCGTGCTGGTGTGCTGGGCGACCGCGGCGACGAACGGGAACACGGAGGGCAGCGCGGCGTGATGGGCCTCGAAATGCCGGGTCGCGAACCAGACGGCGCCGAAACCGAGCCGTTCGGCGCGCACACCGATGTCGATGGTGTGCCGGTAGACCTCGGCGACGGGCGGGCCGCTGCGCAACTGCACGAACAGCGACGGTGCCGTGAGCACCGCTGGTGACGACGAAGTGATCACAGCCGGTAGTGCCCTCTCAGGGTGGTGGTGTCGTATTCGGTGCGGAAGAGGCCGCGCCCGCGCAGCAGCGGCACGACATGGTCGACGAAATCGGCCAGGCCCCCGGGCAATTCGTCGATCATCACATTGAATCCGTCGACGGCGCCCGCCTCGAACCAGTCGGCGATGAATCCGGCCACCTGTTCCGGGCCGCCGACCACCTTGGCGTGCACACTGCCCGAGGCCAGCAGTCGCGCCGCGCCGCGCGTGTCCGCGCCACTGGAGCGCACGTACTCGAGCAGCACCGCACGCTGTCCGCGCGACCCCGCGTCGGTGTTCTCGTCGGGGATCCGCTCCCATGGCAACGGTGCGTCCAGGTCGAGATCGGCGGGTTCGACGCCGAGCCGATCGGCGAGATTGACCAGTTGGACCTCGTCGGGAATGAGGTCGATGAGCTCGCGCTCACGTCGCCGGGCCGCGGATTCGGAATCGGCGAGCACGACGATCAACCCCGGCAACAGCTTCACACTGTCGGGGGCGCGCCCGGCGTCGACGGCCCTGCGCCGTAGTTCGCTGCGACGCTGTGCCGCCGACCCGGGATCGACGTGCGCGGAGTAGACGGCGTCGGCTGTCCTTGCACCCAGTTCCACGCCGTGGGTGGAGGCGCCCGCCTGGATCAGCACCGGCCTGCCGTGGGTCAGCGGCGGCGCCTTCAACGGCCCGGCCACCTGGAAGAACTTGCCGTCGTGGTCGATCGGCCGCACCGCCGCCGGGTCCAGATAGCGGCCGGTGGCCTTGTCGCCGACGAGCGCGCCCGCGGGCACCGAATCCCACAGCGCGGTCACCACGTCGAGGAACTCGGCGGCGCGGGCGTACCGTTCGGACTTCGGCAGGGCCCGGCCGAGGGAGTAGTTGCGGGCCGCGGCGTCGCCGCCGGTGACGACGTAGTTCCAGCCCACCCGGCCACCGGACACCGCCGACAGCGCGGCGAACGAGCGCGCCAGATTGTAGGGGTCGTTGTAGGACGTCGTGGCGGTGATGATCAGTCCGATGTGGCTGGTGTGCGCGGCCAGCACGGACTGGGCGATGAACGGATCGAGCAGCCGGCTCGGCGCATTCCAGTCCTTGGCCTGGAGGTCCGGTGAGTCGGCCAGGAAAACCGCATCGAGCCGTCCGCGTTCGGCGATGCGTGCCACGTCGAGGTAGTGCTCGATCCCGACGAAATGCGCCGCGGGTTGTTCGGCGCGCCGCCACGGGCTGCCGAGGGTGCCGCCGGGTATCAGGTTGGCGTTGAGGATGACATGTCGGGGTTGGTCGGCCATGGGGGTCTCCGGGGTCAGAGTGACGGGACGGGGGCGTCGCCGCGGACGAGGGGGCGTGCCGGGTCGGCGGTCCACTGCGAGAGCGAGCCGGGATACAGGGCGATCTCGATGCCGAGCGTGGCGAGGACGAAGACCTGCAGGGCCGCGGCCATCGCGCTGCCGCAGTGGGTGGCCGCGGGCGTCGCGGGGCCGAGGCCGAGGCCGTGATAGCGCGCACGCAGGGTGCGTTCGTCGCGCAGCAGTCCGTGTTCGTCGAAGTCGTCGAAGACCGGCGCGCTCACGGCATCGGGGATGTGGCCGGCGAATGGGCCCTCGCCGCGATAGTGGCTGTGCGGGCGGGCATCCAGGAGTATGCCGCGTGCGGGCAGGGTCGCCACGGCGGCGGTGCCGATCACGGGAAGTCCGCCCGGACGCGCGGATGCGGTTCCCGCCGCGACGGTTTCGGCGCCGGAGACGACGGGGCCGCCTGCCGCGCGCCAGGCCAGCAGCCCGCCGTCGAGGAGCCGGACGTCGGTCAGTCCCGCCCAGCGCAGGACCCACCAGGCACGGGCGGCGGGCACCGAGCGGGAGTCGTCGTAGACCACCACGGCGCTGTCGGCGCGGATGCCCCAGCGCCGGAGCGCGGTGGTGAGCGCCGCGGCTTCCGGAAGCGGGCGGGCGCCGGAGCCCGCGGTGGCGGTGCCCGCCAGGTCGGCGTCGACGTCGACGAACCGCGCTCCGGGCAGGTGCCCGCGCCGGAATGCGCCCGGGTCGGGCCCGGTCGCGCCGACGCGGACGTCGAGCAGCACCAGTCGTTCCGGTGGGTCGTCACGCAACTCGCTCGCCGAGATGAGGTGGGCGGCACGGGCACCGGACATCGCGATCCTTTCGACGCGCGGACGACGGGCGGTGCCGAGGATATGTATCCCCACGCGGTGAAAACATAATTCGGGTCTTCGTGACTTTTTGTGTTCACAGTATCGCGGTGCTGCTCATATGTTTTCAGCGCCGAGGTCGACCGACCCGGCACAGATCAGCGGGAGGGGCTGCTGTGGGAGACGTCCTGACGAGCCGAGTCGTCGACGCGGAATGGTTGCGGACCCGTCTCTCGGACCCCGGCGTCGTCGTCATCGAGGTGACCAACACGCCGGGCGCCGAGCCGGACCGCAACGCCATCGCCGGTGCGCGCACCGTGTACTGGAAGGATCTGCTCTGGCACCATTCGCGCCGGGAATTCCCCTCGGCGCAGGTCCTGATCGATCGTCTGCGCGCACTGGGCGCGGGCGCCGAGTCGACGGTGGTCTTCGCGGGCGAGCCGACGCAGTTCGCCGCGTACGCCATCTGGGTGGCCGCGGCCGTCGGGGTCGGTGGTGACCTGCGCTATCTGGACGGCGGCTTGCCCGCGTGGCGCGCGGCCGAAGCCGCCGCGAGCGCCTCTGCCGGACCGATCGAGCGCGCCGCCGATGCGGCCGGGGAGACTGCCGCTGCGCGGGCCGCCGAGACGCCGGAACCGCTGCCTCGGATCGCGCCGTGCCACGAGGACATCGTCGTCGGCCGCGACGAGGTACGCGCGGCCATCGGATCGCCCGTCGTGATCCTGGATCTGCGCTCGCCACAGGAGTATTCGGGACAGCGGGTGTCCCCGCTCACCGAGCCGATCGATCACGGTGCCGAACGCGCGGGCCGGATTCCGGGCGCGCTGAGCTTGCCCGCGCAGGATCTGCTCGACGAGCAAGGACTGCTACGGCCGGTGTCCGAACTCCGGGAGCGGGTGGCGGCGCTCGGCATCGATGATGCCGATCAGATCATCGCCTACTGCAGGCTCTCCCATCGCGCCGCGCTGGGCTGGCTGGTGTTCACCGACCTGCTCGACGATCACCGGGTCCGCGTCTACGACGGATCCTGGACCGAATGGGGCAGCCTGGTCGGCGCGCCCATCGAGGACTGAGCCGCGATGAATCCACACCGGCGCGCAGTGTTCGGCCGCATCGCGGGCGTGGTCCTGTCCGCGGTGGCGATGATGTGGGCCGCGGTCACCCTGGCGTTCCTGGCCGTGCACATCGCCCCCGGCGATCCGGTCACCGCGATCATGGAGGAGTCCAGCGATCCGGCCCTGCGCGCGCGGATCGAACAGGACTGGGGTCTGGATCGCCCGCTGCTCGTGCAGTACGGGCGACATCTCGGACGGCTGCTGCACGGCGACCTCGGCTACTCGTACGTGCGTGGCGAACCCGTGACCGACATCGTGTTCGGCGAACAAATGGGCAGCAGCGCCGAGCTCGCCGGATTCGCCTTGCTCCTCGCGCTCGTCCTCGCGCCACTGCTGGCCGTGCTCACCGCGGGCAGGCGCGATGTGCTGAGCCGGTCGATCACCACGGCCGAGATCGTGGTCGCCTCCGCGCCGCCCTTCTGGACCGGGCTGCTGTTGATCTGGATCTTCGCCTTCACGCTGAAGGTGCTGCCGGTGACCGCGGGCAACGAGTTCCAGCGCCTGATCCTGCCGGCCGTCACCCTGGCCCTGCCCATCGCGGCGGTGCTGGCCCAGGTCATGCGGGAGGGGATCGAGCGCGCGCTCGAGCAGCCGTTCGCGCTGACGGCCCGATCGCGCGGCATCGGCGCTATCCGCCTGCGCCTGCGGCACGGCCTGCGGCACTCCCTGATCCCGGCCGCGACCCTGGCCGGATGGGCCGTGAGCGGATTGCTCACCGGGACCGTCGTCATCGAGGAGGTCTTCGGCCGGTCCGGTGTCGGACGGGCGACGGTCGAGGCCGTCGGCTATTCCGACGTTCCGGTGGTGCTCGGTGTCGCGCTGTTGTCGGCCGCGGTCTATCTCATCGTCACGGTCGTCGTCGACATCGCCTATCTCTGGATCGATCCGCGCCTGCAGGAGGCCTCCGCATGACGACAGCCATACTGCGGCAACGCTTCACCTTCCCGGTGCCGCACCGTCCCGTCGCCGTCCTGATCGCGGGCGCTGTGCTCGTTCTCGCGGTGGCCGCCGCCCTCGTGCCCACCCTGCTGGCCTCCGGCGATCCGCTACAGACCGATCTGGTGGCCGCGCATCACGCGCCGTCGCTGTCGCATCCGTTCGGCACCGATCAACTCGGCCGTGACGTGTTCACCCGTGTCGTGCACGGCACCCGGTTGTCGCTGTTCATCGGGGTGTCGGCGACGGCACTCGCGGTGCTGCTCGGCGTGAGCGCCGGACTGGTGGCCGGAGTCGGTGGCCGGATCGTGGACGCCGTCGCCTCGCGCGCCTTCGATCTGCTCGGCGCGTTCCCCGAGGTGCTGCTCGCGCTGGTGCTCATCACCTTCACGGGCACCGGGACCGGCAATCTCGTCTTCGCCCTCGGCATCGCCGCGGCGCCGAGATTCGCCAGGGTGATGCGGGCGGAAACCCGAGCGGTGCGCGCCGCCGACCATGTCGCGCAGGCGCGGCTGCTGACTCGGTCACGCGCGCGGATCGTCGTTCGCCACATCCTGCCGAGCGCGTTGCGATCGCTGCCGGTCGTGGTCACCCTCGGCCTCGGGACCAGCATTCTCGGCGCCGCCGCCCTCAGCTTCCTCGGCTTCGGCCCGCAACCCCCCCGACCCGGAGTGGGGTTCCATGCTCGCCGAGGCGCACGGCGATCTGCGTATCGCGTGGTGGTCGGTCGCCTTCCCCGGCGCCGCCGTCACGGTCGTGGTCCTGGCCACCACGGTGCTCGGCCGCCACGTGGGACACCGTTTCGAACGAAGGGCACAGCCATGACGCTAACCGCCGCCGCCGTGCCGAGCGCGGACATCGTGACCGAGACCGTGCTGAGCGTGCGGAACCTGCGCGTCGGTTTCCCAGGGGCCGAGGGCGATGTCGTCGAGGGCGTCGGCTTCGACCTGCGGCGCGGCGAGATCCTCGCCATCGTCGGCGAATCGGGATCGGGCAAATCGGTGACCACACGCAGCCTCGTCGGTCTCGCGGGGGCGGGCGCCCGGGTGCGAGCCGACCGTTTCGACCTGTTCGGCGCCCCGGCACTCGGACTGAGCGAACGGCAGTGGCGCCGGATCCGTGGCGCCCGAATCGGATTGGTGTTCCAGGACGCGCTCGTCGCGCTCGATCCGCTGCGCACCATCGCCGACGAGATGGCCGAAGCGTTGCGCGCGACACCACGCTCCCTGCGCGCCGCCCGCACCGACGAGCTGCTGCTCTCGGTGGGGATCGCCGATCCAGAGGCGCGCAAGCGACAGCGTCCGTTCCAGCTGTCCGGTGGCCAGCGCCAGCGCGCGCTGATCGCCTCCGCCCTCGCGGGCGACCCGGACATCCTCATCGCCGACGAACCGACCACGGCGCTGGATGTGACGGTCCAGGCGCAGGTGCTCGACCTGTTGGTCCGGCAGGTCGCCGACGGGCGGTCGATGATCCTGGTGAGCCACGACCTGGCGGTAGTGGCCTCGGTGGCCGATCGCATCCTGGTGATGAAAGCGGGGCGCGTCGTGGAGCAGGGGCCTGCGGCACAGGTCATCGGCGCCCCGCGGCACGAGTACACCAGGGCGCTGATCGCCGCGGTGCCGCGGGGCCGGGCGGGCGCACCGCCGTCCCGTCCGGACGCACCGATCTTCACCGCGAGCGCGCTGAGCAAGTCGTATCGGGTGCGTGGCCGTTCGGTACCCGCGGTCGCAGGCGTCGGCTTCGAGATCAGGGCCGGTGAGGTGCTCGGTGTGGTCGGTGAATCCGGTTCGGGCAAGTCGACGGTGGCGAAGATGGTCACCGGGCTGATCGAGCCGGACAGCGGCGACATGTGTTTCGCCGGAGCGCCGTTGACGCCGCGCACCCGCCGTCCCGGCCGGATCGGCCTGGTCGCGCAGGATTCGACCGGGTCCTTCGACCCCCGCTACCGGGTGGGCGAGATCATCGGCGAGAGCGTCGCCCTTCGGGTCGGCCGTCGCGAGCGGCGCGCCGAGGTGCTGGATCTGCTCGACGCGGTGCACCTGCCCGCGGCCTGCGTCGATCGCCACCCCCGCGAACTGTCGGGCGGACAGCGTCAGCGCGTCAATATCGCCAGGGCGCTGGGCAACAGGCCGGAACTGGTGGTCTGCGACGAGCCGGTGTCGGCGCTCGACATCTCCGTGCAGGCCCAGATCCTCGATCTGATCGCCGAACTCGCGCGCGAGCGCGGGGTCGGCATCCTGTTCATCTCCCACGATCTCGCCGTGGTGCGGCAGATCTGTCACCGCCTGCTCGTCCTGCACGGCGGCGTGATCGTCGAATCCGGTTCGTCCGACGACGTTTTCACGACGCCGACTTCCCCGTACACCCGTTCCCTGCTCGATTCCGTGCCGCGCCTGGCGGTACCGGACACCACAGAAAGCCCCTCGCGTGCGTAATCGCCTCACTCGACTGTTCACCGCGCTGGCCGTCGGCGTCGTCCTCGCCGCCGGCGCCTGCGCTTCGGACCCGGAACCCGGGAGCGGCAAGGGCGGGCCGACCTCGCCCGCACAGCCGGGCGGCACCTTCACCATCGCCTTGCCGTCCTATCCGACCCGCGGCCTCAATCCCCACGTCGGCGCGGCCTTCGACGCCTCCCAGGTGCTGCGCAACAGCTACGACAGCCTCATCGCCGAGGACCGCGACGAACAGTTCCACCCGTGGCTCGCCTCCGAGTGGACCGTTTCCCCCGACGGCACGGTGTACGAATTCACGCTGCGCCGGGACGTGACGTTCCACAACGGGGAGAAGTTCGACGCCGCCGCGGTCAAGGCGAACATCGATGTGCTGAGGAATCCGGACACCCCCTCCTGGACGGTGCTCGGCCTGCTGCAGTACTCGAGCGTCAGCGCGGTGGACGTGGTCGACCCCTACAAGGTGCGGATCACGCTGAGCACACCCCGCGCGGACTTCCTGTCCACCCTCGCCGGACTCAGCGGCGCCATCGTGGCTCCCAGCACGCTGAACGTCGACAAGGAGGCCCTCACCAGCGGGGCCGGGCTGGTCGGCTCGGGTCCGTTCATCCTGGACAAGGCGGTGCAGGGGCAGGAACTGAGGTTCCACCGCAATCCCGGCTACCGGTGGGGTCCGGCCACCGCCGCGCATCGGGGCGCCGCGTACGTGGACGATCTCGTCGTCAAGTACATCCCCGAGGCCTCCACCCGCGCGGGCCTGCTGCGCAGCGGCGAGGTCGACGCGATCGGCACGGTGAAGGCCACCGACATCGCCCTGTTCGACGGAATCGACCGATTCCAGTACGAACAGATCGGCTCGTCGGCCGCGCCCACGGTGATCATGCTCAACCTCACCAACGGCCCGACCACGGACGTGCGGGTGCGGCGCGCCATCGCCAGGGGCGTCGACATCGCCGCGGTGGTGGACAGTCTGACCAAGGGTTCCCAGAAGCGCGCCTGGAGCCTCATCTCTCCGGACAGTGCCTACTACGACGCCAAGTACGAGACCGCGAACAAGCCCGATATCGCCGCCGCCCGCGCGTTGCTCGATCAGGCGGGCTGGACCGGCAAGGACGCCGACGGCTACCGCACCGACACGGCGGGACAGCGCCTGACCGTCCGCCTGCTCGCCACGACGCCGACCTACCCGGAGGACGATTTCCTGAAGGCATGGCAGGCCGAGCTGCGCCAGAACCTCGGTATCCGGGTCGAGTTGCAGTTCGTCGAGAACGCCCAGGTCTACGACCTGTTGGCACGCAACCGGTACGAGGCGTTCCCGCGCCAAGTCGGCGGCCTGGACCTGTCGCTGCAGTTCAACCGCGCCTACGGCTCCACCACCCCCGATCTGAAATACGGCCAGATCGACGGCATCACCCTCGGTTCCATCGTCGCGGGCGCCAAACTCGCCGACCCCCAGGTGGACCGGTGGCTCATCGAAGCGACCAAGGCGACCGACCCGCAACAGCGCAAGCGGCTGTTCGACACCATCACCGCGCACCTGCTCGACAACGCCGTCGCGATCCCGCTCTACACCGACCGCAACAGTGTCGCGGCGAGTTCCGCGATCCACAACGTGACCTCGCTGTTCGACCCGCCCCGCAACACCGTCAACGCCTGGGCATACGACATCGCCGTCCGCTGACCAGTCTGCCGCCAACCCATAGTTCCAGGAAGGCTCGATCATGACCGCCGCAACGCAAACCCTGACCTTCGATCGCAATATCCCGCGCGGCATCGTGCACCGGGAATCGATCGCCGAGGTGTTCCTCACCGACGCGCAACCGATTCTCGACGGCGCGGTGTTCGCCGCCCAATTGCCCCGCAACCACTCGTATTTCAGCGACCACCGTGGCACATCGACCACCTACGATCCCCTCCTGCTCATCGAGGTGTTCCGGCAGGTCGCGATCTACTACGCGCACACCTTCCTCGGAGTGGCCCGCGAGGAGAAGTTCATCTTCGGATCGGCGGATTTCACCATCGCCGACCCCGACACCCTGCGGATCGGCAACTGCCCTGGGCACTGCGTCATCGAGGCGCGGGTGATCGGCGAGAAGCGTCGTGACGATCAGGTCATCGGCCTGTCGCTCGAGATGGTCGCCGAGATCGAGGGCAGGGAAGCCGCACGGGAGGTGATGGTCTACCAGTGGATGCCCGCCGCGGTGTGGAACCGGATCAGGGTGCGCGGGCGCGAAGCGCTCGGCCTGCCCGCCCAGCACGCGATCCCGCAGCAGGTGCCGGTCGCGCGGATGCGGCCTGGTTCGGTCGGCAGGCACAACCCGCGCAACGCGATCCTGGCCAATCCGGTGCTGTCGGCCGAGCACGAGCTGACGGCGTCGACCATCATCGACACCAACCATCCCTCCCTGTTCGATCACGCCCTCGACCACGTCCCGGGCATGTTGCAGTTCGAAGCGGCCCGGCAGGTCGCGATGGCCGCGGCGAACGCCGTCCTCGGCCTGGACACCAGCCGCATGGTGATGCAGCGGCTCGGGATCGAGTTCACCAAGTTCGGTGAATTCGAGCGCGAGACCATCGCACGGGCCACCGTCGCCCCGCTTCCCGGTGCCGGCGGCGGCGTACGTGCGCAGGTGGCCCTGACCCAGGGCGCGGACGTGATCGCCGCCGGTGAGGTGGAGCTGCGCTTCCGTCCGGCCGACGTCGGGACGATGGTCCAGTGACCGCCGCGAAGACGGCGGGGCCGTTCGTCTGGTTCGATTTCGGCGGGGTGCTCTCCCCGCCGCTCGATGACCTGTTCCTGCGCTACGAGGAGGTCGCGGGCATTCCGCCCGACCTGCTGAAATTCGCCATCGCCGAGGTGGGCGCCGAATACGGGCTCGCGCCGCTGGCCCCGATCGAACTGGCGCTGCTAGACGAACGCGAGTGGGTCGGCAAGCTGCACGCCGTGCTCAGGGCCAAGCAACCCGAGCTCGACCTCTCCCGCAGCGAACCCGATTTCGGCAGGCAGTGGTTCGCCGGCCACCGAGCCAACAGCGTGGTCCGCGACTTCGCGATCGAGCTGGCCGACAGCGGAATTCCGGTCGGGGTGCTCAGCAACAATGTCGTCGAATGGGAGCCCTACTGGCACGAGATGATCGATCTGGACGGGGTTTTGAGCGCCCTGGTCGATTCGTGCAAGGTCGGGTTCCGCAAGCCCGATCCGGAGATCTTCGCCATCGCCGCCGAGCAGGCGGGCGTCGACGCAGGCCGGTGCCTGCTCATCGACGACCTCGCGGAGAACTGCGCCGCGGCACGGGAAGCCGGCTGGCAGGCGGTGCGGTTCCGTGCCGCCGGCCAGGCGATCGCCGAGGTGCGCGAGGTGCTGGAGCGATGGCCGGGCTGAGCGCCGGCTCACCAGGCGCGGGCAAGGTAGCCGTCCGGACGGACCAGCGCGCAGGTCCACGTCTGATCCGGAGACACCTTGCCGGTCACCGTGATCGCGTCGGCGGGGGCGTGCGGTACCGGGACGTGCTCGTCGGGCCGGATCGCCACGAACCGGCCCGCCCGCAGCAGTTCGGTGAGGGTCCGCACGCCGCCGCCTGCCTCGGTGACCACCAGATCGTGCTGGAATCCGGACTGGAACTGGCCGCTGATGAGCTGCGCGACGGCGTCGTGGACCGCCGGGACCGCGAGTACGGCCAGCATCGCCGCGCGCAGCTCGGGCTCGCGGGGGTTCATCATCCGCGATTGCAGCACGGTGTTGGCGACCACCGCCGCCGCGACGGTGACCCGTTCGCGCGAGTACTCGTCGAGGACGGCGGGCCGGTCGTGTCCGGCGACGACGCGAGCCAGTCGCCAGCCCAGCGCGAAGGCGTCCTGCATGCCGGTGTTGAGGCCCTGCCCGCCGAGGGGGTAGTGGCTGTGCGCGGCATCGCCTGCCAGCAGCAGCCGCCCGTCCCGCAGGCGGGTGCGGTAGCGGCCGTGGTCGCTGAACCGGGTGAGATGGCTGATCCCGCTCAGCGCGGGCGGTGCGCCGAGCACGTATTCCAGCCGTTGCCGGTACTCCCGCGCGCCGGGCTCGGGTCGGTGGTCGATGGCGCCGCTGAAATCCATGGCGATGATCCGCGCGGGACCGTGTGGATTCGGATTGTGCAGGGTCCATCCGGTGGGCGTCGAATGCCAGCCCGGTGGAATCCCGCCGTCGGTGGCCGTGATCGCCAGCCCGGCAATGGCGTTCATGGTCGCCGGGTACACCTGCGCCGGGAAATCGCCGGTTCGGGCGACGAGGCTGCGGGCGCCGTCGGCGCCGACGGCGTAGCGGGCGCGGACGCGCAGCGAGCGATGTTCGTCCTCGACGGCCACCTGGGCCTCCACCGCGTCGTCGCGGACCTCGAGGCCGGTGACGGTATGGCCGCGCAGGATTCGTGCGCCGAGATCACCCGCGCGCTCCTCGAAGGCCGCCTCCAGCCGTGCCTGGGGGATGCCTGCGATCGGACCGGGCTCGACGCTGGGCGCGCTGATCGTCAGCACCGGTTGCGCCGCGAACTGGAAAGGGGTCCGGCGCACACCGTGCGGATCACGCTGTATCGCTTCGGGATCCAGGGATGGGAGGTATCCGCGGCGTGCCAGCAGCGACAGCGACCGGGCGTGCACCGTGCCCGCCCGCGGGCGCGGGTCCGGTTCGGTGCGGGTCTCGGCCACGACGACCCGGACGCGCTGCAGCGCCAGTTCGGCGGCGACCAGCATGCCGACCGGGCCACCGCCGACCACCAGCACATCGGTGTCGAGAAAATCCGGTCCGGGCCGGTGCGCCGTGCTCATCACATGCTCCTGGGGCGAGGTCGGGATCTGGTCCGGGGCAACACAGTTGTACGAAGTTAATCGTAGCTACTAACATCATAGTACCTATCAGCCCGGTGGTACCTCACGCGCGTTCCGAAGTCCTCCCGCCGTGCTGAGTCCACCCGACCACCGCCCCAGGGGGTATCCATGTCGACCGTCACCACCGAAACCGAAACCCGCGGCGCGCCGCCCAGCGGTGCGACACTGCCCGTGGTGCTCGCCGCCCAGTTCGTCACGCCGATGGCCATCGCGGGCACCGCCATCGCGCTTCCGCTCATCTCGCGCGACCTCGGATCGAATCCCGCCGCGCTGCAATGGGTCGTCAACGGATTCAATGTCGCCTTCGCCCTCACCACGCTGCTGTGGGGTGCGGTCAGCGACCGCATCGGACATCGGCGCACCTTCGGGATCGGCACCGCGCTCGTGGTCGCGGGCAGTGTCGGCAGCGTCGCCGCACCGAACCTGTTCGTCCTCGACCTGGCGCGCGTGGTCGCGGGCATCGGCGCCGCGGCCATCCTGACCGGCGCCACCGCGCTGCTGTCGGCGGCTTACGAGGGACCACGCAGGACCAAGGCGTTCGCCGTCTTCGGCACCGTGAACGGCCTCGGTCTCGCGCTCGGTCCCACCATCTCCGGCATCCTCATCGCACTGCTGGACTGGCGGGGCGTCTTCCTGGTGCACGCGGTGATCCTCGCGGCCGCAGGCGTCGGCACACGGGTGCTGCCCGCCGTGAAACCCGCTGTGGCCGAACATGGTCCGATCCTCGATCTCGGCCTGCTGCGCAACCGGGAATTCCTGGCCATGTGCCTGGTCCCGGTCGCCGGATCGATCGGCTTCGTCACCCTGCTGACCTACCTGCCCTCGGCGCTGAGCGGCATCACCGACCTCTCGGCGGGCGCCTCCGGACTGCTCATGCTCGCGATGACCATTCCGGTCTTCGTCGCGCCGGTGGCCGTCGGACAGCTCGTCACCCGCTTCCCCGCACTGACCGTCGGCCGGGTGGTCTACCTCGCGCTGGGCGCCGCGATCCTCGGCAACGCCGGTGTGCTCGCGCTCTCCGAAGACCGTTCGGTGGCCTGGATCATCGTGCCGATGGTGTTGCTCGGCCTCGGTTTCGGCCTGCCCATCGGTCTCGTCGACGGCCACGCGCTGTCCGTGGTGCCCGCCGAACGGGGCGGCACCGCCGCGGGTCTGCTGAACTTCTTCCGCATCGGCAGCGAAGCGCTGTTCGTCGCCGGATACGCCGTCGTGCTGTCCACGGTCGTCGGCACCCGGCTCAGCGGGAAGGCCGCCGACGACACCGCCGCGGGCCAGTTCGGCCACCCCGACGTCTACCGCTGCGCCTTCACCGTCACCGTCGGCGTCCTCATCGCCCTGCTCGTGGTGCTCACCATCCTCATCGTCGCGGTGCGCGGCACCACACGAGCCACCGAGAACCGTGACATCGGTTCCAGCCCGGAAGGAGTCACCTCATGACCCACGCACTCGACGCGGTCCGCGTCGATCTCGACGGCATCGCCAATATCGCGCCGCCCCTGATGATCGAACCGCTACCGCAGCGTTCCGCCGGCGGATTTCCGCAGGTGAAACTCCCCAGCGGTCACACCGCCGTGCACGTCACCGCCTACCGCGACGTGCACGCGGTCCTGACCGACCTCAGCTTCGCGCGCGCCGAAACCAACGTCGAGGACGGCCCGAGCTTCCTGCCGACCATCATGCCGACGGAAATGCTGCTCAACCTCGACCACCCCGATCACGGGCGGCTCAAGGGTTTCGTGGCTTCCGCCTACAGTGCCGCCACCATGGCCCGGCGGGTGCCCGCGGTGCACCGGGTGCTCGACGACGCGCTCGCCGACCTGCGCGCACAGCACGAGCGCGGATCGGCCGATCTCGTTCGCGCGCTGCTGGATCCGGTCACCATCGGCGTCAACATCGACTACCTCGGCATCCCGACCGCCGACCTCGCCTATTTCCGGCATCTGTCGCGGGAGATGCAACTCGGCGACGACAGCGATGTGGACAAACTGCTGGCCGATTTCTGGACCTTGTACCACTACATCGAGGATCTCGTCGCCGGGCGGCGTGAGCTGCGGCCCGGCCTGATCCTCGACCTGCTCGCGGCACGCGATTCCGTGTCGCCGCCGGTCACCGACGGGGAGTACGCGGCGATCCTGCTCGGCTCGCTGGTCGGCGGCGATCAGAACATCCTGTCGGTGATCACCAAGATCGCCTACGTGGCCCTCGCCAGGCCGGAGCTGTGGCAGTACCTGGTGGACGCTCCGGACGCCATTCCCACCGCGGTGGAGGAGTTCCTGCGGTTGCTTCCGCTGGGACGGATCTCGACCTTCCCGCGCGTCAGCACACGTGAACTCGCGCTGTCGCAGGGGACGCTGTATCCCGGCGACATCGTCTACGCCGACGCGCATTCGGCCAACCGTGATCCCGAGGTGTACCCGGACCCGGCGGTGATCGACCCGGCCCGTAACGGCAAGCGGCACCTGCAATTCGGTTACGGCATGCACCACTGCATGGGTGCGGCCATGGCGCGCATGGAGATCACCGAGGTGCTGCGCAGGCTCGTCACCGAGCTGCTGACCCTGCGGCTGGCCGTTCCCGAGGACCGGATTCCCTGGGAGACCGGCATTCTCGTGCACCGACCGACATCGCTGCCGGTCACCTGGTAGCGGGCGCGGCCGGATGGCGACCCCTGTCGGCGGCGAGAATCGCCGCCAGCAGGCCGGGAAACACCTTTTCCATGTCCTCGCGTCGCAGCCTCGTCATCCGGCCGTTGCCGACATCACGCTGCCATATCAGCCCCGCCTTGCGCAGCACCCGGAAATGATGCGTGCGCGTCGACGGCGCCCATGGCATCCCGAACACGCTGCAGAACTGCTCGGTGCCCTCCGGCTCCGCATAGAGTTGCGCGATCACACTGCGCCGATTGTCGTCGGCGAGCGCGGCCAGCACCGTGGAGAGGTCGAACTCCTCGATATCGGGATGCCCATCCGCATCGGCCACGACCCACTCCTCTCCACCGCATCGGCACGCGAGCGACTGCCGAAGGTATGAGAACAATAGTACCTATCCGACCGGGTTCCAAACCCTCCGGGTCGCGGTGCCCCGGCTCGTCCGCATGGTCTTCTCGAGCTCACGTCCCGGAAATGGTCTGCGCGTCCACCGCGATGTCCGAGAATGGTCGGCGGCTCCGACGTTCCAGACGAGCGGCGCCACCAGGGCGCCGACGACGCAGAGGAACCGCCATGAAATACATGATCCTGAGCTACGCCTCTCAGCGGGACTACGACGGCATGGTGGGCAAGGACACCGGCAAGCCCGCGTGGACCGCCGAAGAATTCGCGGCAATGGCCCAGTTCATGACCGAATTCAACAAGAGGCTCGAGGAATCGGGCGAACTCGTGGAGACCCGCGGCCTGGTGGAGCCGGTGCATACCAGGAGGCTGGGCGTCAAGGACGGAAAACCGTTCGTCACCGACGGCCCCTACGCCGAGACCCAGGAAGTGCTCGCGGGATTCTGGATCGTCGAATGCGAGAGCTTCGACCGCGCCACCGAAATCGCCTCCGAGCTGAACAAGTGCCCGGCGCCCGCGCACGTGCTCCAATCGGTCTACGCCGATGTGCGCCCGATCGCCGAGGCCGCCCCCGAACTCGGCTGAGCGACGCGTGCCCGATTCCGCGGCGACGGACCTGCTGCGCGCGCTGGCGCCGCAGGTCCTCGCCGCGCTCGTGCGCAGGTACGGTCATTTCGACACCGCGGAGGACGCGGTGCAGGAGGCGCTGCTCGCCGCGGCGACGCAGTGGCCGGCCGACGGTGTCCCGGCCAAGCCGCTGGCCTGGCTGATCACCGTCGCGTCGCGCAGGCTCACCGATCTGTTGCGCGCCGAGCAGGCCCGCAGGCGACGCGAAGAGACCGTGGCCCGGTGGATGCTGCCGCAGGACTGGCTGACGCCGCCCGCCGACCGGCAGCCCAGCGACGCCGACGACACGCTGATCCTGCTGTTCCTGTGCTGCCACCCCGCGCTGTCTCCCACTTCGCAGGTCGCGCTCACACTGCGCGCGGTCGGCGGCCTCACCACCGCGGAGATCGCCCGGTGCTTCCTGGTCCCGGAGGCGACCATGGCCAAACGCATCGGCCGGGCCAAGCGCGCCATCTCCGCCAGCGGCGTGCCGTTCGCCCCTCCGTCCGCGGCCGACCGCGCCGACCGGCTGGCCGCCGTGCTGCATGTGCTGTATCTGATCTTCACCGAGGGCTACGCCGCCACCTCCGGCCCCCGTCTGCATCGAGTCGAGTTGTCGGCCGAGGCGATCCGGCTCACCCGCCTGGTGCATCGCCTGCTGCCCGAGCACAACGAAGTGGCGGGGCTGCTGGCGCTGATGCTGCTCACCGACGCCCGCCGCGCCGCGCGCACGGGCCCCGGCGGCGAGTTGATCCCGATGCAGGATCAGGACCGCGGCCTGTGGGACGCCGATGCGATCGCGGAGGGCATCGCGCTGATCACCGCCGCACTGCCACGGGGGATTCCGGGGCCGTACCAGTTGCAGGCCGCGATCGCGGCACTGCACGACGAGGCGCCCAGCTACGCCGCCACGGACTGGCCGCAGATCGCACTGCTCTACGAACGCCTGCTGGCGGCGGCCGACAATCCGATGATCGCGCTGAACCACGCGGTCGCGGTGGCGATGGCCGTTGGACCCGCGGCGGGGCTGAAGCTGGCGGAGGACCTCGGCGACCGTCTCGCCGACGACCACCGGCTGCACGCCGTGCGCGGGCACCTGCTGGAGCTGCTCGGCGACATCGCCCGTGCCCGCGAGGCGTATCTGACCGCCGCGCGGCGGACGACGAGCATCCCGCAGCAGCGCTACCTGCTGTCCCGCGCCGCCCGGCTCGAGCCCGACGCCGAGTGATCCTCACTGCGCGCCCGAACTTGTCACAGCGCACCGGAATACTCGGGGCCGACCGATCCTCGAGCCGAACTGGAGGAGTGCATGGCGCGCGAACTCGACGACCTGCCCTACGCGCGGTACCTCACCGCCTTGGACGGCGACCTGGAGGCGGAGGGCGACTACGACTGCGTCCGGCTGGACGGCGGTGCACTGGAGGACCTCGACGTGCCGCACGCGCGCTTCAACGAGTCGGCGTTCGTCTCGAACACCTTCACCCGGGGAACCCTGCGCTACAGCCGGTTCACCGATGTGTGGCTGCGCCACGTCCGCTGGGTCGGCACCGAATTGGCCGACACGACATGGCTCGACGGGGAGATGGTCGCCGGCGCGCTGTCCGGCGTCGACTTCGCGGGGGCGAACCTGCGGCGGGTCCGGTTCGAAGGCTGCAAGTTCGACGCGGTCAACTTCCGCCGCGCCCGCTTGCGCGAGGTGTCTTTCGTCGACTGCGTGCTGCGCGATTGCGACTTCGCCGACGCGGCGCTGACCGAGATCACGATGCCCGGCTCGGCACTGGCGCGGCTCTCGTTGCGCAATGCCCGCCTGACGAAGGTGGACCTGCGCGGCGCGACGGCGCTCGACATCACCGACGGGCTCGACAGTCTGCGCGGCGCCACGATCAGCATTCCGCAGCTGATGGATCTCGCGCCCGCCTTCGCGCGTTCCATCGGTATCGCCGTGCGGGATTGAGTGCGCGGATCTCGCACGATACCGGACACCGCGACCGGTGCGGCGAGCGAAAACAGCCGATTGCCAGGGGTTGTCGTGACGGCATTTGCGCGAACCGCCGATACGCGCGACACCCGATTGATACATTGCGCCGACACCGCGCAGTACCGCTTCATCGAGGATACGAGCCATGGTCGATCCGGATCTCCTCCGCAGTACCGCCGGCGTGCGCGCTCTCGTCCGCATCGCCGCGGAGCGGGGCATGACGGCCGCCGAGTGCCTGGCAGGCACGGCCCTGGCGCCCGCCGAGCTGGGCGACCCGTCCGCCACGGTCACCGTGCAGGACGAACTGCGGGTCACGCACACGGTGCTCGGCCGGTTCGGCGACGAGCCGGGGCTCGGTCTCGCGGCGGTTCGCCACGATCCGCGGTCGCGCGGGCCGTGGCGCCTCGCCCTGCTGGGCAGCCGGACACTGCGCGAGCTGATCGAGGTGGGGTCGCGCTACGTCGGTCGCACGGTGCCGTGCGGGCGACTGGCCGTCGAGGAAGCCGACGGCGAAGCGCGGCTGGTGTTCGAGGACACCGGCATCCCGCCCGGTATGAAGGCGTTCTTCGCCGAGGCGGCCCTGGCCGGGCTGCCCGCCTTCGATCGCGAATTGTTCGCCGTCGGCGTCCCGGTGCGGCGCGTCAGTTTCCGGCACGCGTGCCCGCACGACATGAAGCGATACCGCGAGGTCTTCGGCGTCGTGCCGGTTTTCGGCGCGCCGACCAGCGCGGTGGTCTTCGACCGCGGGTTACTGGACCGGCCGCTGCCACCGGCGAGCGCCGCCGCGCGGGACAACTGCGGGCAACTGTGCCGCGACGTGCTGGACCGGCGCCGCTCGCGCACCGGCGTCGCGGCGTCGGTGCGCGACCGGCTGGTCCGCACTCCGGGGGAGATCCCCGATCAGGCGACGGTCGCCCTCGGGCTGTTCATGAGTTCGCGCACGCTGTCGCGGCGGTTGCACGAGGAGGGCACCTCGTTCCGGGCGCTGCTGGACGAGGTGCGCCAGACCATGTCGGAGCTGCTGCTCGCGCATACCGATATGACCACAGAACAGGTCGCCGCGCGGCTGGGGTACGCGGAGGCCGCCTCCTTCATCCGGGCCTTTCGTCGCTGGCAGGGCTGTCCGCCGCAGACGTTCCGCTCGCAGGGGCGGCGCTCGTATCGGGCACCCGAGCCGGTCTGAGCGACGCACGCTGCTGTCGTGCCGACCGCCCGGCGCCGCGTGCCGTGCCCGGTGGACGCGGGCAGACCGTGGGCTATCGTGCTGCCGGGCAGCGGGCAGGTCGATCCGGCGCGGGAATCCCGGGCCCGAACGCTCCCGTACTATCGCGAGCGGAGTCGGCCTGCCGGGGAGATGAAGGAGGAGGGTGTGGAAGTTCGCACCAGCAACGAGCCACTGTGGTTACGGTTGGGCCAACGACTTCCGGAGCATGCCGCCGCGGCGTCGGCCGGGGGAGCCGTCCGATGAACGACGAAGGCGCCGACCTACGCTGCGCCGGATGCTCGGCTGTCGGACTCGACAGCGAGCGGTGCGCGTCCTGCGGTTCGGAACTCGGCTATCGATACGTAGCGCTGCCCGGTCCCGAGGCGACCTCGTGCGCCGATTGCGGGGGTGACCACTTCTACGCCGACGGACGCTGCGCGCGGTGTGGCCGGTCCGGGCCGGTGCGGGATCGCTTCGACACCGATCTCGGCGCGGTCGCTGTGCTCACCGATCGTGGCATCGTCCACGCGCGCAACGAGGACGCCGTCGCGGCCGGGGTGCTCCCGAACGTGATGGCGGAGGTTGATACGGCCGTCGTGATCGCGGTGAGCGACGGCGTGTCGACCTCGTCGCGGCCGCAGGTGGCTTCCGGGGCGGCGGTGCGGGCCGGTGTCGGCGCCACCGCCGCCGCGCTCGCCACCGGACAGCCTGCGGCCGAGGCGATCATGGCCGGGCTGGCGGCGGCGGCGCAGGCGGTGCGCGACGTGGACGTGCCCGACGGCCCGGCGCCCTCGTGCACCTACGTCTCCGCCGTCCTCGCCCACCGCGGCGCGGAAACCGAGATCACCGTGGCCAATGTCGGCGACAGCCGTGCCTACTGGCTGCCATCGACCCAGGGGGACGAGCGAGCCGAGCGCTTGACCGTCGACGACTCGTGGGCGCAGGCGCTGGTCGAGGCGGGCGCGATGGACGAGCGCGCCGCGATGGCCGATCCGCGGGCGCATACGCTGATCCGCTGGCTCGGGGCCGACAGCCCGCCGAAGCCGTGGGCGGACAACTGCGTACGGACGGTGCGCGTCTCGGGCCCCGGCGTGCTGCTGCTGTGCTCCGACGGACTGTGGAACTACTCGCCATCGCCGTCCGCGCTGGCCGGGCAGGTGGCGGGGAAGCCGCCCGCGGAGGCGGCCCGCGCGCTCGCGGAGTTCGCGCTGCGGTGCGGCGGCGGCGACAACATCACGGTCGCGCTCGCGCCCGTTCCCGGGGAGAGCCCTTCGGTTCCATAGACAGCGGTGTTCATGGTTGCGTATGGTCGTCGACTATGACGAAGTTCGCCGGCAAAACCTGTCTGATCACCGGCGCGGCCAGCGGTCTCGGCCGCAGCACGGCGCTCGCGGCGGCGGCCGAAGGCGCTTCGCTCGTGCTGACCGACATCGCCGCCGACGGCCTGGCGCGGACCGCGGCCGACGCACGCGCCGCAGGCGCGACCGTCCACCTCGCCGAGGCGGCCGATGTCAGCGACTACGAGGAGGTCGTCGCGCTGGCGGCGAAGGTGCACGAGGTGGTCGGCAGCGTCGACATCGTCATGAACGTGGCCGGAATCGCGACCTGGGGGACCGTCGACCGGCTGACCCACGAGCAGTGGCGGCGCACCATCGACATCGACCTCATGGGCCCGATCCACGTGATCGAAGCGTTCGTTCCCGCGATGATCGCGGCCGGACGCGGCGGTCACGTGGTCAACGTGTCCTCGGCGGCCGGGCTGTTCGGCCTGCCGTGGCATGCGCCGTACAGCGCGGGCAAGTTCGGCCTGCGCGGGGTGTCGGAGGTGCTGCGTTTCGATCTGGCGCGCCACCGCATCGGTGTGAGCCTGGTGTGTCCCGGCGCCATGGCCACCCCCATGGTCGACAGCGTCGACATCGCGGGGGTCGATCGGACGGCCGAGGCGGTGCAGCGGGGCATGGCGCTGTTCATGCGGCACGCGGTCACTCCCGAGGCGGCGGCGCGGTCCATCGTGCGCGGTGTCCAGCGCAACCGCTATCTCGTGTTCACCTCGCCGGACATCCGGGTGGGTTTCTGGGCGCAGCGGTATTTCCCGCCCGCGTACAACGTCGCGATGCGCGGACTGAACTGGGCGATGAACCGCTACGTCGCGCAGCGGGCCGGCGCTCCCGCGAACTGAGCGCGGCGGGGCCGCGGCAATCGGCCGTGCGGCGGGCCGCGATGATCGTTGTCATGGCATCGGCTGTCTATCTGATCACCGGCATCCAGGCCGCGGGCAAATCCACCGTCGCGCAAGCGCTGGCCGAACGGCTGCCGCGCTCGGCGCACGTGCGCGGGGACGTCTTCCGGCGGTTCGTCGTGAACGGGCGCGCGGAGATGAGCGCGGACCCCTCGCCGGAGGCGCTGGCCCAGCTGCGGCTACGGCACACCCTGGCCGCCGCGACGGCCGACGCCTACGCCGATGCCGGGTTCACAGCGGTGCTGCAAGATGTCGTCTTGGGCGAATTCCTGCCCTGGACCGCGGAGCTGATCGTCACGCGACCGCTGTACGTCGTAGTGCTGGCGCCGCGCCCCGACGTGGTCGTTGCGCGAGAGGCCGGACGCGCGAAAGACGCCTACGACGCATTCACCGTCGCGGGATTGGACCGAGTGCTGCGCGAGGACACCCCCCGGATCGGGCTCTGGCTGGACACGTCGGATCTGACGGTCGAGCAGACGGTCGATCGCATCCTCGCCGATGCCACGCCGCTGGCGGACTGAGCAGCCCGTCCGCCCCTCACCTGCTGTCGCGCGGCACGTGCAGGGGAGTCAGCGAGCTGGTGGCCGGGCCCTCGAGCAGGGTGCCGTCGGCGGCGAAGCGTGAGCCGTGCAGTGGGCAGTCCCAGGTGCGCTCGGCGTCGTTCCAATCGAGGATGCCGTACAGGTGCGGGCACACCGCCGAGACCCGGTTGGTGACGCCGTCGACCGTGCACACCGCCGTCGGGTGCAAGCCCTCGCGCAGTACGGTGCCGCAGCCTTCGGCCGGAGCGGCGCCGTCGTGGCGGGTCGCGACCCGCAGCCAGCCCGCGGAGAGTTTCTGCGCCACGGCGCCGTTGATCTTCGTCGCCGCGGGCAGCGCCTTGAACTCGTCCGGACGCCAGCTCGCCAGCGCGCCCGCCCATCGGGGTGTCGCTCCGGTGAGGCGTCCGACCAGCGCGATCGCCGCGGCGACCCCGTTGGTCAAGCCCCACTTGGCGTAGCCGGTGGCCAGCTGGATGTCGTTCTGCCCCGGCAGCAGCGGACCGACATAGGGAAGCTCCCCGACGGGGGAGTAGTCCTGAGCCGACCAGCGGTGCGTCAGCTCGGCGCCGGGGAACCAGGTGTGAGCCCAGTTCACCAGATCCTCCACCTTCTCCCGGGTCGAACCGCCGCGGCCGACGACGTGACCGTTGCCGCCCACCAGCAGCAACTCGCCGTCCGGTCCCTGGGCGCGACGCAGGGAACGAGTCGGGCTGCCCGCGCTGATGTACATATCGCGCGGAGCCGGGCGGTCCAAGCGGAAGGCCGTCAGGTAGGAGCGTTGCGGCGTGAGGCGGGCGAAGAATCCGCCGCGATCGAGGATCGGTGTCCCGGTGGCCAACACCACCCGGCGCGCACCGAGATCGCCGTGCTCGGTCGCGACGACGAGTTCACCGCCGCCGCCGTGATGTACGCCGCGCACGAGGGTGGATTCGTAGATCGGAGCGCCGTGCGACTCCACGTCGGCCGCGAGCGCGGCCAGCAGCGCCATCGGATCGAGCTGGGCCTGATCGGCCAGGCGCACCGCGCCGCGCACCGGGAAAGGGGCGTCCACCTCGCGGAGCAGTTCGGTGGGCAGGCCCGCCTTCTGTGTCGCGGCGTATTCGGCTCGTACGGCCGACAATTCGTCGTCGTCCTGTGCGTAGGTCAACGCCGCGGCCCGCTCGACGGTGACGCCGTGCGCCGCGCAGAACCGCAGAAGCCATTCCTGCCCTTCGCGATTGGCCGCCACGTAGTCGCGCAGGACGTCGTCGGAGTGGTGCCGGGCGATCTGCTGAGCGCGCGTCCCCTGCAGCAGGCTGACTTTGCCGGTGGTCGCGCCGGTGGTGCCCGCACCGACGCGCCTTCCTTCGACCACGGCCACCTCGACGCCGTTCTCGGCCAGCAGCAGTGCGGTCACCAGTCCGGTGAGCCCGCCGCCGATCACCACCGTGTCGAAGCGCGATCCCGGCGTCAACCGCAACCGCGCCGGAACTTGCGCGCCGTGCAACCATAGGGACGTCATATGCCCGAGATAGCCGGTCTCGACGGGGTGAAACGCCCGTGCGGCGTCCTTCTCACACTCGCACGTGGTTGCTGAGTTGCCGATCGGCGGCGGCGAGCACTTCGGCGGCGCTGATCATCGCCAGCCCGGGCGCGGGCGTGTCCGACCGCGGGTCGCCGGGGTGTCCGGCCCACAGGGCGACATGGGCCGCCCGTTCCGCGGGCGGTCCCCAGACCGCGGGGGAATCGGGGCCGAAGATCAGCACCGACGGCGTGCCGAACGCCGTGGCCAGATGCCCGACGCCGGTGTCGCCGCTGAGCACCAAGGACGCGTCGGCCACCGTCACGGCGAGTTGGCGCAGCGTGAGTTCGCCTGCCAGCACATCGTTCTCGGAGAGACCGGCCTGTTCGGCGACGCTGCGCGCGAGCGGACGGTCCGCGGCGCTGCCCACGATCCGCACCGGCGCTCCCCACTCGCGCAAGCCCGCGGCCACCGCCGCGAAGCGGTCGGCCGGCCAGCGCCGAGCCGGCGCCCCGCCCGGGTAGACGACGATGGAGCGGCGCTCGCCGGTGCACTCCGGCGGCGGTGTGATGTCCAGTCGAGCCGGGTCGGCCGGGATGCCCGCCCATTCCAGCAGCCTGCACCACCGCACCGTGTCGGGCAGGCCGGGCTCCAACAGCGGGCCGGGTACACGGGGAAAGTCCTTGTGGCGGTGCGTGATGATGCTTTCCGGGTCGGTCGCGAGCAGCGCGCGTATGCTCTCGGCTCCGGCGTCGTGCAGATTGACGGCGAAGGCAGGCGCGGGGGCGTTCCAGCGCAACCCGCCCGCCATCGGCGTCGCGTGCAACTCGTCGGCGCACGCGGCCAGTTCCACGACCGGGCGCAGCCATCCCGGCGCGGCCAGGACCAGCCGGTGCCGCGGACGCGCGTCGCGCAGCGCACGCAGTGCGGGGACCGCGGTCAGCAGTTCCCGCAACCCGTGCGCCCGCAGCGCGAGCAAGACCGTCATTTCGGCACGAAGATGCCGGTGAGGTCGGCCTTGCGGATCGGGGTGTCCGGGTTGGCCTGCGCCGCGCACATCAGCTTGATCGCCGCGATCGCGGCGTCGACGGTCCTGGCGTCGGGCGTCTCGTTGCCCTCGCGCTCCTCTTCCAGGAACTTCTCGGTGGTGATGCGCTGTTTGTCGGAGTCCTGGGCGACGTATTCGTTGCACGGCGTGTCGCCGCCCTTGTTCACGATCTTCTCCGGCTCGTCGCCGCAGCCTGCCGCGCACACCGCCAGCGCGGCCAGCACGGCGACGCCCACCCGGCGCGCGGCGCTCATCGGCCGAACCCCGCCAGTGCCGACGACAGGTCCGGCACGCCGAGCGCCTGCAGCGCCTGTTCGCGCACCTCGGGGCAGGTCTGGGTGGTGATGGTGTCGATCGTGCCTCGATCGGTGACGACCACGTCGTTGAGCCCGCCGTTACGGGCCGCCCAGTTGTGCACCGTGCCGTTGAACGTCACTTTGGCCACCGTGGCGCCTTGGCCGCGCCAGGTGTCGATGTCGGCACCCATCATGTCGCACAGTTGCTTCGCCGCTTCCGCGGTGATCTGGTCGGTGTTCGGCACCTGGCGGCTACTCGGCGCGGGCATGGTGATCGAAACGGTCGCGGGTGCGGGCGTGTCCGCCGCCGAATCGCCGTCGTCGACCGAACAGGCGGTGAGCGCCGCGCCCGCGGCCAAGGCGCAGGCGAGCAGGGTGAAGTGACCCAAGGGCCGGTTGGGCTGGTTTCTCATCTTTTCTTTCTCCTGGAGTGCGAAGGCGCGTTCCCGGCGGGCGGATGTGAGCGCTCGATCAGTGACCGGCGGCGTCTCGCAGCCGCTTGCCTTCCCGTGCCTTGACCCGGCGGTGCTCGGCGACGATCACCGAGACGCCCGCGATGATGCAGACGCCGCAGACGATCCCCGCCACCACCGCCCACCCCTCGAACCCGTACCCGGCTGCGGTGAGCGTCAGCGCCATGGCCACGAGCCCGACGGCGACCAGGATGATGCCCGGCCAGTTGCGGGCGTCCTCGATGGATTCTCCGGCATGTGTCCGAATGGTGCGGGTGTCGTCCGGGAACCCGTGGGTCCGGGGCGTGTGCTGCTCTCCGGGGCCGGATCCCGCGGTCGGCTCGTTCGGTGCTGGCAGCATCGGATGTCCTTTCTGCTGAGCGGCAACGATTTCGGTGCGCGGGCAGCCCGTGGCCCGCGGTGTTCGACGCGGGCCGTCCTGGGCGGCCGTACCGGTCGAATGCCCGCGTTATGGCGTCCGAAACGGGGGTAGCACCTCAGCGAGCGGCCCCGTTCCCGGCCGCTCGTACCCGCGAGAAGTTCCAGGAGGATCCCGATGACAACAGCACGGGAGATCATGACCCCGAACGTGGAGTGCGTTCGCTCCAGCGACACGGTGGTCGCGGCCGCGCAGCGCATGGCGGAGTTGAACGTCGGCGCTCTGCCCATCTGCGGTGAGGACGACAAGCTGAAAGGAATGCTCACCGATCGCGACATCGTCGTGAAAGTGATCGCCCAGCGTAAGGACCCGCTCGGCGTCGACGCGGGCGAACTCGGGGGCGAATTGGTCACCGTCGAAGCCGATGACGACGTACGCAAGGTGATGTCGGTGATGTCGCAGCATCAGGTGCGCCGGGTGCCGGTGCTGGAGAACGGCAGGCTGGTCGGCATCATCGCGCAGGCCGACGTCGCCACCACCGTCGAGAACGCCCAGTCGGGCAGCACGGTGGAAGCGATCTCGACCGACTTCTGAGTCCGGCGGCACTCACACCGCGGCCGGGTGCATGTCGTAGACCGCGTAGGCCGCTCGGATCACCGGCTGGGCGACATTGCGCACCCGGATGCCGCCCGGGGTGGTGCCGCGCTCGGTGCCCGCGTGCGCGTGACCGTGCAACGCCAGGTCGGCGCCGTGCGCATCGATCGCCTCGCCGAGCAGGTAGGAGCCGAGGAAGGGATAGATCTCCCTCGGCTCGCCGTGCAGGGTGTCGCTGATCGGGGAGTAGTGCGTGAGCGCGACGGTGACATCGGTCTTCAGATCGGCCAGCGCGTCGCCGAGCGCGGCGGCCACGTCCACGGTGTGTCCGGCGAATTCGCGCATCAGGGGTTCACCGAAGACGCTCGCGCATTTGCCCGCGAAGCCGCCGCCGAACCCTTTCGCGCCCGCCACCCCGAGCGTGCTCCCGTCGACGTTCAGCGTCACGGAGGTGCCCTCCAGCACCGTGATGCCGTGGTCGGCCAGCACGGCGCTGATCTCCTGGTCGGCGTCGCCGTGATAGTCGTGGTTACCGAGAACGGCGACGACCGGCACCCCCAGCTCGGCGAACTCCTCCGCGACGACCCGGCCCTCCTCGACGGCGCCGTGGCGGGTCAGGTCGCCCGCCAGCAGCAGCACATCCGCCCGCTCGGACAGTCCCTCCAGCGCGGGCCGCCACTGGCCGCGCGAGTCCGCGCCGAGATGTACGTCACCGACGGCGGCTATCCGCATGCGGCTCAACTCCTTTCGGATACGTCGGGCTCCAGCGTCTCGGTCTCGACGGGTGCCGTGGGTCGGGTGACATGGACGTCGTTGTGGACGCGCGCGTGCGGAAGCTGCTCGCGGACGACGGTTTCCATCTGCTGCTTGCAGTTCTCGCTGCTCACCTCGCCGCACAGCACCACGACGTCGCCGCGAATGGTCACCTGCACACCGAGTTCGGCAGTGCGGGGATCCTCGGCCAGCGCCCGGCGCAAGCGTGCGACCAGGTATTGCGGCTGCTCCATCTACTCCACCTTTCCGGTGCGGGTGATGCCGAGATCGTCGAGCAGGCCCATGAACGCCCGCGCGTAGGGCGAGGCCTTGGTCTGTTCGCGCACCACCTCCCAGTCGATCTGTTCGCGCAGGTCGCGCGCGATGTGCAGGATCGGGCTGAGATCCAGGCGGTGCGCGTCGAAGACGAGCATCTTGTCGATCATCAGGTCGGTGCCGCTGATCACCGGGGCCTTCGCCGGTCCGATCCGCATCTCGGTGGCCCGCTCCAGCAGTTCGTCGGTCACCTCGCGATCGTTCGGGCGGTGGATGACATCGACCAGCACGTCGTCGGCGTAGACCTTGCGCAACCAGTTCTCCGGCGGGTCGCACACCCGCAGGCCCGCACGAGCCAGCGCGTTGATCGCGCGGGCGCTGTCGGCGGGTTTGACGAAGATGTCGACGTCGTGCTGGGAGGCCGGGCCGCCACGGGCGTAGACCGCGCAGCCGCCCGCCACCGCGAATCGGATATCTGTCGCCGCCAGCGCGTTCACCGTGCGGGTGAGCGCATGCAGCAGCTGATCGGTGGTAACGGCCATGCAGCGGTGGTACCCGGCGGACACCGGGTTAATCGACGTTTCACCGGGTATGCGTCCGGATATCCGGAGGGCCCGGTGTGGCCCCGCCCCGGGTTTCCGGACCACTTCGGACCGATCTCGCGAGCAGGGAAGGGAGCGACACATGCCCAAGACGACAGCGCGCGGCGAGGTGAAGAAGTCCGAGTTGCCGAGCACGCTGGAACGGTCGGAGGAGAAGGCGCAGCGCACCTTCGCCGAGGCGCACGACGCGGCGCTGGAGCAATACGACGGCAACGAACAGCGCGCCCACCGTGTCGCCTACGCCGCGCTGAAACACAGCTACGAGAAGGTCGGCGACCACTGGGAGCCCAAAGCGCGCCGCGGTCCGTCGGATGAACGCGCAAGCCAGCACGGGCCGGGCGCGCGGGGCGAGACCGCCGAAGGCGTCGACGCCAACGCGTCGAAGGAGCACCTGCTGGACATCGCCCGGCGATTGGAGGTCACCGGGCGCTCGCGGATGACCAAGGGCGAACTCGTCGAGGCGATCAAGAAGCGCAATCGCCAGGAGGCCGCGCGTGCCCGGAAGTGAGGACGACGGCTGGGCCCGCCGTGCGCGCGGTGAGACCGAGCTGGAACGACTGGACCGGAACTGGGGGAGCCTGGTCCAGGAGTTGCGCGTGGTGCAGACGGGCGTGCAATTCCTGTTCGGCGCGCTGCTGGTCCTGCCGTTTCAGGCGTCGTTCGGCACGCTGACACCGGGCATGCGAGCGCTGTATCTGGCGACGTTGGCCGCTGTGCTCGGCGCCACCGTGTTCCTGATCGCACCGGTGTCCTGGCACCGGATCCTGTTCCGCAGGCACCGGCTCGGCAATGTCGTCGCGGCGGCCCACCGCTGCGCGATGGCGGGCGTCGCCCTGCTCGGTCTCGCGCTGATCGGCGCGGTGATCCTCGTGGTCGACTACGTGACCGGCGTGGCCGCGGCGATCGTGACCGGTGTCGCCGCCGTCGCGCTGTTCGTGTCCACCTGGCTGATCGCGCCGTGGCGCTGGCGCAGCGCGTCCGAGGACGTCCGCGCCGAGCACTACTGAGCCGGCGCTACCGGGTCACCGGGCCCACGAGACGACCTCGCCCGCGTGCGCGGGAGCGCCGCGGTGATAGGCGCTGAGCGTCTCGACCGCGACCCGATCCCAGGAACTGCGGCTGGCGGCGCGCTGATAACCTGCGGCGCCCCAGGTTTCGCGCAACGTCGAGTCCGCCAGCAGCGGGCGCACCGCCCGCACGATGGCATCGGGTTCGGGCGGAGCGACGAATCGTCCCGTGACGCCGTCGACCACGGTGTCCAGCAGACCGCCGACGGCCGTGGCGACCACCGGCTTCCCGCAGGCCATCGCCTCCAGCGCCACCCGGCCGAACGGCTCGTACCAGGGCGTGCAGACCACGACGTCGGCGGAGCGGTACAGCCGGGGCAGCATCGGCCGCGACACCGGGCCGGCCAACCGGAGCCGTTCCCGCACACCGTGTTCCGACGCGATCCGGCGCAGCCTGCGGCCTTCGGCGTCGTCCTCGTCGTCGGCGGCCGGACCGCCGACGATAACCAGCTCGGTGTCCGGCAGCTGCGGCAGCGCCCGGATCACGGGGTCGAATCCGCTGCGGCGCACCAGCTCTCCGGCCGCCAGCAACCGGTGCGTGGCGTGCCGATCGGCGGCGGCGCCCTCCGGGGTGAACGTCGTGAGATCGACCCCGTGCGGCACGATCGAGGTCCGGAAACGCGGCACGCCCATCCTGGCCAGCTCCGCGACCTCGTCGGAGCAGGTCGCCACCACGTGCGCCGCCCGCGTCGCGATGAGCCGCTCGAACCTGATCCGCGAGCGCGGACTCGGGTCGGCGAGACCCTCGCAACGCCGCTGCACGGTGCCGAGCCCGTGGAAGGTCAGCACCACCGGGATGCCGTGCGCGCGGGAGGCGAGCTCGGCGGCGAGCCCGGACTTCCAGTAGTGCGCGTGCGCGATGTCCGGACGTTCGGTGCTCCAGTGCCGCCGCAGCACCGTGCCGAAGTCGCCGAGGTAGGGCAGCGTGCGGTCGCTCGGCAGGGGAGTCGGCGGTCCGGCCGGGACGTGGACGACGCGATAGCCGCCGTCGGCCAGCAGCTCGGCGGGGGCGCGCGGACTGATGCGCCGGGTGTAGACCGTCACGTCGTGGCCGCGGCGGACGTACGCCGCCGACAATTCCGCTACATAGGCGCCGCGGCCGCCCCCGTCCGCGGGGCTGCCCTCGGCGAGCGGGCTGGCGTCTTCGGAAACCATGGCAATCTTCACCGGGTGCTCCGTTCTCTCGTCGCGGGCAGCATCCGGACGCGCGAGTACGCGCGGTTGCCCTACGACCGGCATCGCGTGACGTTCGGGAATATGTTCGGGATATGCCCGCAGGCCGCCCGATGAAACCCCACGTCAGCGGTCAGATATCGGGCCGAACGGTCGGTTCGTCCCGGTCGCGGGCCCTTCGGCGGCGGGTCACGTTCTCCTACCGAACGCTGTCGGGAACGGGTCGGTCGTGCCACACTGTAGGGAGGTTGAGATCACAGCCGACCCCGGTTCGACGCATTCGGCGCAGCCGGTCGATGGGACGGCACGGCAACCGGTTCGCGCTCGCGCCGCCCTTCCCCGGCCGTCGCGGAGGACTGGATACCCCCTACACGGGAGGTTCGACTTGTCTGCCATTTCTCTGCTACGGGACCACGCCGACGGCGTGCATCTCAATGGTTCGGGACCGGGACGTCGTCGGGACAACCGGTTGTGGGCACAGCGGGTGGACCGCCGTCGCGAATGTGTGGTGGTCCGGGTCGAAGGCGAGTTGGACGCCGCCGTGTCGGCCGAATTCTTCGAGACGGTCGAGCGTGCGTTGCAGTCACCGTGCGATGCGGTCGTGATCGATCTGCGCGGGGCGAGATTCCTGAGTCTGCGCGCGGCCGTGCGCCTCGGCGCGCTGCGCGGCGAGGGGTTGGGTCGTCCGGATCTGCGGATCGTCGCGGGCGGGCCGGGAGTGGAGCGGGCACTGGAAGTGACCGGCGTACGGTCGCAGTTCCCCCGCTACCCGTCCATGCGCACAGCGTTGGACGCCTGAGCCGAAGGCCGCCCACACGAAGCCGTGCTCGCCGGTGTGACTGACCCGTGCCGATCCGGTCACACCGGGCGCACCGGCATCGGATACTTCAGCAGTGAGTGAGAGCAGGTCGGTCCAGCCCGAGAACGCCTTCGCGCTGGACCGGGTGATCGGTACCGGGACGCCGCAGAGTGTCGGCATTTTTCGTTTCTGGTTCGCCGGCCAGCGGTGGGAATGGTCGGACGAAGTCGCATCGATGCACGGTTACGCGCCCGGGGCGGTCACCCCGACGACGGAGTTGTTGCTCGAGCACAAACACCCCGACGATCGCGAAGCGGTGGCCAGCGCCTTGGCGCGGTCGATCGCCGACGCGGAACCGTTCTCCAGTCGCCACCGCATCATCGACACCGCAGGCGCCGTGCACCACGTGATCCTGGTCGCCGACCGGATGATCGATGACACCGGGCTGGTGGTTGGCACCTCCGGCTACTACATCGACGTCACCGACACCCTCGCAGAGCACCGGCAGGAAACGCTGGACGACGCCCTGCCCGAGCTGTACGCGGCCCGCGCGGTGATCGAGCAGGCGAAGGGCGCGCTCATGCTGATCTATGGCGTCGGCCCCGAACAGGCGTTCCGGGTACTGAGCTGGCGATCGCAGGAAACCAATGTCAAACTGCGTGAATTGGCCGCGCGGCTGGTCGCCGATCTCCCCGGTCTGGCCGGCGTGACGGCAGGGCTGCGAACCGAATTCGATCATCTGCTGCTCACCGCTCACGAGCGCATCGACGACGCCTGACCGGCGTTTCGATCCCAGCGCGGCGGGTACGTCCCCGAACGAGGAACGTGGCGATATTTCCGCTCCACAGTCCGTGGCGCCAGGGTGTGCGGTACGCAGGCCACAGTGGAGTGGCTGTGAGGACAAGGTGGTGATGGGCCAATGGGGGAGTCGACTTCCCGATCCTCGACGGACACGACGACAGTCGGTGTGCGGGTGCCCGCCCGGCTGGAACAGCTGACCATGCTGCGCGCGCTCGCCGAGACGGTCGCCCTCATCGCGGACTTCGCCTTGGACGAGGTGACCGACATCCGGCTCGCGCTGGACGAGGTGGCGACCTCGCTCATCATCGACGCCGCCCCCGGCTCGACGATCGACTGCGAGTTCAGCTACGACGACGGCAAGATGTTCGTGCACGTCTCGTCGGTGGCGGTCACCGAGTCGGTGCTCGGGCACGCCGGGCTCGGCTGGCACATCGTGCGCACGCTGACCGACTCGATCGCGGCCGCGCAGGGCTCCTACGACAGCGTGCTCGGCGGGTATCCGACGGTGATCGACTTCAGCTGGGTGCGAGGTGCCCCGAATGGCGGGTGAACCGAGGTCGCGCGGGGACACCTACGACAACATCGAGCCGCTGTTCGAGAAGATCGCCGCGCTGGACCCCGGCGATGCGCGCCGCGAGCCGTTGCGTCGGGAACTGATCGAACGATGCCTGCCGCTGGCCGAGCACATCGCGCGCAAGTTCGCCGGCCGCGGCGAGAACTTCGACGACCTGCTGCAGGTCGCCCGCCTCGGGCTGGTGCAGGCAGCCGACCGTTTCGACGTCACGCGCGGGTCGTCGTTCCTGTCCTTCGCCGTGCCGACGATCATGGGCGAGGTCCGGCGGCACTTCCGGGACAACACCTGGGCCGTGCGGGTGCCGCGCCGCACCAAGGAGATCCAGCTGAGCATCGGTCCGACCGTCGAGGCGCTGTCGCAGCGACTGGGCCGGATGCCGCGCGCCAGGGAGATCGCGGCGGAGCTGGACGTCGACCTGGTGGAGGTGACCCAAGCGCTGATCGCGGGCAACGCCTACCAGTCCTCGTCCATCGACGCGGCCACCGGCGAGGACGCCGAGAGCGCCGCGCAGCCGCTCCTGGACAGCCTCGGCGCCGAGGAGCCCTCCTATCACCTGGTCGAGGACGTGATGGCGGTCGGGCCGCTGCTCGGCGAGCTTCCCGAACGCGAGCGTCAGGTGCTGACGATGCGATTCTTCGAGTCGCTGACCCAGAACCAGATCGCCGAGCGGCTCGGGGTCTCGCAGATGCACGTCTCGCGCATTCTTTCCCGGACCCTGACTTCGCTGCGCGAGCAGGCGCTGCGCGACTGAGCGCAGACCCGCTACACCGGATTCGGCGGAGCCGGGTCCGGTGACGGTCCCGGGAGACCGGGGTCCGGCGAGGGACGGCCGGGATCCGGCACCGGCGGGGTCGGCGTGGGGCCGGGGCCCGGCGGACGCGGCGCGGGACCGGGCACCGGCGGCAGCGGAGACGGATCGGGTTCCGGCGGAACGGGACTCGGCTCCGGAATGGGGTCGGGATCGGGAATCGGCGGCACGGGATCGGGTTCCGGGATCGGCGGAACGGGATCCGGCTCGGGCGTGGGCGGGACCGGTTGTGCCGCGCTGTCGGTGGACATGCGAACTCCTCCTCGTTCGGGTGACCGGCTCGCGCGAAGTCGGCGACCGCGCTCGACCAGCCGATCATCGGCCGGTTACCCACCGATCACGGGGCCAACCGGTCCGCGCCCGGCGCCGGTGCGGCCGACCAGTTTGCCGATCCTGGCCAACGGGTAGTCAGACAGGAGCCGGACAACAGATGCCGATGGCTCGAGGAGCTCGTCATGACCGACCAGCGCCGCCCAGGCACCCGGAATCCGCGGTTCGGACCGGGTGGGCCGGGGGCGTCGACGCAGTCCCGAGGGATCTCCGTCACCAGGAACCACGACGTCATCCGCCGCTGGGCCGCCCAGCGCGGAGCGCGGCCCGCGACGGTGCCGGGCAGCGAGCAGGACGGGCGGCTGGGGGTGTTGCGATTCGACTTTCCCGGCTACGGGGGCGCCGTGCTGCGCCGGGTGGGGTGGGACGAGTGGTTCGCCACGTTCGATGCCAGGAAACTGCGCTTCTGGTATGTGGAGCGCGATGCCGACGATCCGCCGAGCAACTTCAACCGTTTGGAGCCGCCGCGATAGCCGGTCGGGCGCTGGCGCGGCCGTGAGACCGGTCACGGCCGCGCGTTCGTGAACGGCGCAGCGGAAGCGATGTGACGCACGACATGATTGCCTTGCGAGTCCCGTTGCCGCGCCTGCGGTTAGCTCCGGTGCGGACCGTCAGGATCGGGCCTTCGAAATAGGCTGTTGGCGTGCGACTTTCACGATCGAAATCGTTCTCCGTGTAATGCGATGGCGCGCGGAAGACGAACTGCGCTGCCGCCCCGATGCTGCCGGAATCGGGCGGCCGTATAGCGTCGATGGAACGACCACGAGGCCCCGTCTCGGTCTGCCGGATGTTTACCGGCCGGGCTCAGGGGTACTCGTAGCCGAGCAAAGGTTGCTCGAAAAGCGGAAAGTCGCGTCGGTATGGGGGTGCGGTTGTCCGCATCGTGACGCGCTTGCGCATGTCTGCAAGGGATAAGGTCTTGAGCGCAAACCTGATGATCGTGGAAGACGACGACCGGGTCCGTGGTGCGTTACGGCTCGCTATGGAAGACGAGGGATACGACGTCGACGAGGCGGAGGAAGCCGAGGACGCGCTCACTCATCTGCGCAGCAATGGTGTTCCCGATGTGATGATCGTCGATCTGATGCTCGGCGGCATGGACGGATTCGAATGTATCCGGGAGATCCGCCGCGACCATGACGTCCCGATCATCGTGGTCAGCGCTCGCGACGACACCCACGACGTGGTGGCCGCGCTGGAAGCGGGCGCCGACGATTTCGTGACCAAGCCGTTCGAGATCAAGGAGATCACCGCGCGCATGCGCGCCGTGCGCCGCCGCGCCCGGCTGACCGCCGAGCGGGAGACGCCACAAGAGATGGTGCTCGAGGCCGACGACACGGCGCCGCTGATCCTGGCCCGCGACAGCGGGGTGGTGCGCCGCGGCGACGAGGAGATCCGGCTCACGCTCACCGAGTTCCGGCTGCTGTGTGAGCTGGCCGAGACGCCAGGCCGTGTGCTCAGCCGGACGGTGTTGCTCGAACGGGTATGGGACCGTGGCTTTTTCGGCGACGAGCGCATAGTGGACGTGCACATGCGCCGCTTGCGCACGAAGATCGAGCGGGATCCGTCCGATCCGCGCGTCGTGGTGACGGTGCGTGGGCTCGGCTATCGCCTCGATGTGCGCCGCTGAGCGCTGTCCGGACGCCGAACGCTGGAATCCGAACGCCTGGAGCCTCCGCGCCAGGGTGACCGCCGCCTTCGCGACCATCGCCGCGCTGATGTCGCTGGTCCTGGTCGTTTCGGTCTTCGTGATCAGCCGCGGCTACCTGGAAGGGCAGCGAACGCACGCGGGTAGCGAGTCGCCGGGAGATCTCAACGCCGATCTGGATCTGCTGCGCAACGTGCTCATCTGCTGCGCCGTCGTGGTCACCTCGATCGGCGCCGCGGTCGGCTGGTGGGCGAGCAGGCGGGTGCTGACGCCGCTGCACCAGCTCGCGGGCACCGCGGCGCGAATCGCCTCCGGCGACCTCGACCAGCGGCTGCCCGCGACCGGGGACCAGGATCTGGCGATCACCGTCGAGTCGTTCAACACCATGGTCGACTCGCTGCAACGACGCATCGAGCGCGAACACCGGCTCTTCGGCGACGTCAGCCACGAGCTGCGCACGCCGCTGACCACCCTGATGGCCGGCGTCGGCGTGCTCAACCGGCACCGGGGCGATCTGCCGGAACGCTCGCAGCGGGCGCTGGGACTGGTCACCGCCGAGGTCGAGCACCTGCGCAAGCTGCTGGACGATCTGCTCGCCCTGGCGCGGGTGGAAGCGGGCATGCACCACGGTGACGCCGAGCCGCTGTCGGTGCGCGACCTGCTGGTCCACACCCTCGCCGACCGCCGCTATCCGGCCGAACTGCTCACGGTGCGTCAGGACGTCACCGTGCGCGGCCGCAAGGTGGAGTTGGAGCGCGCGGTGGCCAACCTGCTGCACAACGCCGACCGGCACGGCGGCGGCGTGGTCGCGGTCACCGTCGATCGCGACGGCACCGACGCGGTGCTCACCGTCGACGACGCGGGCCCCGGTGTGCCCGCCGCGGACCGCGAGCGCATCTTCGAACGATTCGCCACCGCCCGCAGCGGGCGCCGTTCACCGGACGGGACGGGGATCGGCTTGGCGCTGGTCGCCGAGACGGTCGCCACGCACGGTGGCCGGGTGCGCTGCACCGACCGTCCCGGCGGCGGCGCGCGATTCGTCGTGCGCCTGCCCCGGCTCGGCGACATCCATCCGTAATACGACCGTAAAGAACTCGACAGGTTCACCTCAAAGTGGCTTGGCGAGCCTGGATAAGTAGTGCTGATCAGACGAGGGAGTTGTATGTCATCGCCAACCCTGTCCCCAGCGGAGATCGAGCGATCGCGCGTCGGCAACGCCGCGGCCGCTCTCCGGGCCGCCCCGGCTCGGAAAGGGGCCGGACCGGCCGTGGTCCTGCGCACGCCTCGCTTGGCCGACGGCGCTCAGATGTGGCGGATCGCCAAGGATTCCGCGGTGCTCGACGTCAATTCGAGCTACGCGTACCTGCTGTGGTGCCGAGATTTCGCCGGCACCTCGGTGGTCGCCGAGTCGGACGGGCGCGTCGTGGGATACGTGATCGGATTCGTCCGTCCGCAGGCGCCCGACACCGTCTTCGTCTGGCAGATCGCGGTGGACCGCGCGCTGCGCGGCCGCGGCATCGGTGCCCAGCTGCTCAATACGTTGCTCAACAGTGTTGCCGCTCAGGGGGTTTCGGTACTCGAAACGACCATCTCGCCGGACAACGCCGGTTCCGTCGCGCTGTTCACGTCGGTGGCCGCGACGCGCGGCGCCGAAGTGCACAAGCGCCCGTTGTTCGACGCGGGCGTCTTCCCCGACAGCCACGCACCCGAAGACCTGTATCGCATCGCCCCGACCGCCCGCACCACCGAGGAGGATCACCGATGATCAACGCGGACACCACCGTTTTCGAGAGTCTGGAGTCGAACGTGCGCGGTTACTGCCGCGCCTGGCCCACCGTGTTCACCACCGCGAAGGGCAGCTGGCTGCGCGACGAGGAAGGCAAGGACTACCTCGACTTCTTCGCGGGCGCGGGCGCGCTGAACTACGGCCACAACAACGACGTGCTCAAGAGCGCGCTGCTGGAGTACATCGCCAGCGACGGCATCACCCACGGCCTGGACATGTCGACCGGAGCCAAGCGGGAACTGCTGGAGACGCTGCGCGACAGGCTCTTCACCCCGCGCGGCCTGGACTACAAGGTCCAATTCCCCGGACCGACCGGTGCGAACGCGGTGGAGGCCGCGCTCAAGCTGGCCCGTAAGGTCACCGGTCGCGAGACCATCGTCAGCTTCACCAACGCTTTCCACGGCATGACCCTCGGCGCGCTGTCGGTCACCGGCAACGCCGCCAAGCGCGCGGGGGCCGGTGTGCCGTTGGTGCACGCCGCGCACATGCCCTACGACGGCTACTTCGACGGCACCACCGCCGACTTCCAGTGGATGGAGAAGGTGCTCGACGACACCTCCTCCGGCTTCGACCGTCCCGCCGCGGTGATCGTGGAGACGGTGCAGGGCGAAGGCGGCGTCAACGTCGCCCGCGCCGAGTGGCTGCGCCACCTCGCCGGCCTGTGCGCGGAGCGGGAGATCCTGCTGATCGTCGACGACGTGCAGATGGGCTGCGGCCGCACCGGACCGTTCTTCTCCTTCGAGATCGCGGGCATCACGCCCGACATCGTGACGCTGTCGAAGTCGATCGGCGGTTACGGGCTGCCCATGGCGCTGGTGCTGTTCAAGCCGGAACTGGACGAATGGTCGCCGGGCGAGCACAACGGAACCTTCCGCGGCAACAACCCCGCGTTCGTCACCGCGACGACCGCGCTGCGCCACTACTGGTCCGACGACACGTTGCAGACGGCGACGCGGGCCAAGGGTGAGAAGGTCGCACGCGCTCTGGGCGAACTGGCCGAGTACTTCCCGGGCGTCTCGACCCGTGGCCGCGGCTTGGTGCAGGGCGTGGTGTTCGACGATCCCTCGCAGGCGGGCAAGGTCTGCCAGATCGCCTTCGAGCGCGGGCTGCTGGTGGAGACCTCCGGCTCGACCGACGAGGTGGTGAAGCTGCTGCCGCCGTTGACGGTCACCGACGACGAACTCGACCAGGGCCTGCAGATCCTCACCGGCGCGGTCGAGTCGGTGTGCGGCGGGATGGGGGCGCTGGCATGATCGTGCGCACCACCGCGGAGATCACCGATACCGAGCGCGACGTGGCGGGCGAAGGCTGGCGCAGCAAGCGCATCGTCCTCGGGGGCGACGGCGTCGGCTTCTCCTTCCACGAGACGACCATCGACGCCGGGACGGTGCACGTGTTCCATTACGTGCACCATGTGGAGGCCGTGTGGCTCATCGAGGGCGAGGGCACGCTCACCGATCTGGACAACGACGTCACCTACGAACTCGGGCCCGGCTCGATGTACCTGCTCGACGGACACGAGCGGCACCGCTTGGAGGCGCGCACCAGGATGCGGATGATGTGCGTGTTCAACCCGCCGGTCACCGGGCAGGAGGTTCACGACAGCAACGGCGTCTACCCGCTGGTCACCGCGACGATCGGAGGTTGAGCACACCTATGGTTCTGCAGCACATCGAAACACCGCCCGAGACGGCTCGCTACGATCGCTACCCGACCCGTCTCGGCGCGCCCGCTCCGCACTTGGAACGGGCCGACCCCGCGGTGTGGGGGGAGATCGAGAGCCCCGAGTTGGCGTCGTTCGACGCCGACGGGTTCGCCATCCTGGATCAGCTGCTCACTCCCGCGGAAGTGGCCGAGTACAGCGAGGAGATCGGCAGGCTTGCGAACGATCCGGCACTGCGCGACGACGACCGTGTCATCGTGGAGAAGTCGTCGAACCGGGTGCGTTCGGTCTTCGAGGTGCACAAGCTGAGCGAGGCGGTCGCCGAACTGGTGCGTCAGCCGCGGGTGCTCGGGCTGGCCGAGCAGGTGCTGGGGTCGCCGGTGTACGTGCACCAGAGCCGGGTGAACTACATGCCCGGCTTCCGCGGCGCCGGTTTCTACTGGCACTCCGATTTCGAGACCTGGCATGCCGAGGACGGCATGCCGGCGCCGCGCGCGGTGAGCCTGTCGATCGCGCTGACCGACAACTATCCGATCAACGGCAGTCTCATGGTGATGCCGGGCTCGCACCACACCTTCGTGCCGTGCCTGGGCAGCACTCCGGCCGAGCACTACCGGGAGTCGTTGCAGGAACAGGAGATCGGCGTACCGACGACCGATGACATCACCGCCCTCGCGAACCGGTACGGGATCAGTCAGTTCACCGGCCGGGCCGGCTCGGCGCTGCTGTTCGACTCCAACCTGATGCACGGATCGTCGAACAACATCACGCCGTTCCCGCGCTCGAACATCTTCGTAGTGTTCAACAGCGTGCACAACACGCTGGTCGAGCCGTTCGCCGCGCCCGCGCCGCGACCGGAGTACATCGGCAGCCGCGACTTCACGCCGCTGTCGGCCTGATCCGCCGACCGCCTCGCTCGTGCGGCCCGCTCCCTTCCGTGGGGCGGGTCGCACGAGGCGTTTTCGCGGGTTCTCCGTTGCTCAGTCCAGCCGCCGGATCGCTTCCGGGCCGAGGTCGGCGATCGTCGGGTAGCCGTCCACCGCCATCAGCAGATCGGCTTCGGCGAGCAGCGAACGCACCACGTGCACGAGGCCGTCGACACCGCCGAGGGTCAGGCCGTAGGGGTAGGGGCGGCCGATGCCGACGGCCGTGGCGCCGAGCGCAAGCGCTTTGACGATGTCGGCGCCGGTGCGGACGCCGGAGTCGAACAGCACCGGCAGGCCGTCGGCGGCCGCCGCCACCTCCGGCAGATGCTCGATCGCCGGGATGCCGCCGTTGGCCTGTCTGCCGCCGTGATTGGAGCAGTAGATGCCGTCGACGCCCGCGTCCTTGGCGCGCCGCGCGTCGTCGGGATGGCAGATGCCCTTGAGGACCAGCGGCAGATCGGTCAGCGACCGGAGCCACGCCAGGTCGTCCCAGGTCAACGGATTGCCGAAGAGCGAGATCCAGGTCAGGATGGCGGTTTTGGGATCCTGTTCGGGCGGGCTCGGCAGCAGGGCTCGGAAGACCGGATCGCTGAAATAGTTGGCCAGGCAGTGGCCGCGCAGCTGGGGGAAGTTGGACACGGACAGATCACGCGGACGCCAGCCCGGCACCCAGGTGTCCAAGGTGACCACGATGGCCTTGAATCCCGCCGCCTCCGCCCGCTGCACCAAGCTCTGCGCGAGATCCCGATCGGTGGGGGTGTAGAGCTGGAACATCCCGGGGGTGTCGCCGAACTCCGCCGCCACCTGCTCCAGCGGGTCGACGGTGAGGGTGGAGGCGATCATCGGCACGCCCGTGCGCGCCGCGGCCTTGGCGGTGGCGATGTCGCCGTGCCCGTCCTGGGCGCACAGTCCGATCACACCGACCGGAGCCAGGAAGATCGGCGTCGGCAGCGTCATGCCGAACAACTCGATCGAAAGGTCGCGTGTCTTGCTCGCGCGCAGCATGCGGGGGATCAGGCCCAGTTTCTCGAAGGCCGTCACATTGGCACGCTGGGTGAGTTCGTCGCCCGCTCCGCCCGCGACATACGACCAGATGCCCGGTGGCAGCGCCGCCTGTGCCTTGGCTTCCAGGTCGGCGTACGTCATGGGGAAATCGGGCAGCACGCCCCCGAGCCCTTGGAAGTAGATCTCGTTCTGGTAGTCGCCGAAGTTGGTCACGCTGCTCCTGTCCTCGTCTCGATGCATGAATGTATCCGATACGTTCGTGTAGCGGGTTGGTTCTCCTCAGGCGGGCAGCGCGCGGAACAGGGCGACCCAGCGATCCGGGGCGACCAGCCCGACCGGCTGGTCGAGCGATATCCCGGCCGCCCCGCAGGCGCTGCGCACCGCACGCGCGGAAAACTCCCGCCGCAACGACGCGGCCACGCTGCCTCCGACCCCCGAGAATCCCAGCTCGACCAGCCTGCGGTAAGCGCCGAGCTGCTCGCGTGGCAGCAGCGGCGAAGGCCGGGTGCGCAATCGCAGGATGGCGGCATCGACGCCGGGAACCGGGTGGAAGCTGCACCTGCCGACGCGCGCCCCGAGTTCGATCGCGGTCGTGGGCCAATAGGTCACGGTGAGCTTGGTCCACCGGCCGTAGTGGCCGGAGTGCTTGCGGGCGAATTCGAGCTGGGTGAGCAGAGTCGCGGAGGTGAGCCCGTCGGCGGCCAGGCACCAGCGCACGATGTCGGTCGTGACGGCGAACGGCACGTTGGCCACGACCGCGAACGGCTCCCGCGGCGGGCGCACAGTGCGGAAATCGCGGTGGTACAACCGGATTCGCGGCTCGTCCGCGTATCGGCGGCGCAGTAGCGCCACGTAGCGGCGATCCTTCTCGTAGGCGCGGACCCGGCTGCCCGCGCCCAGTAATTGCCTGGTCAGCATGCCGTCACCGGGTCCGGCTTCGAGGACGAGGTCACCGGCGGCGACGCCGGAGGCGCGCACGATCAGCCGGGCGGCGCGCGCGTCGGTGAGGAAGTTCTGCGACAGCCGCTTTCGCGTGGTCGCCGGGTGGCTCTCGCCGCCGTGGGCGCGCGAAAGGGAGCGATGGCGGGACATGGGTGTCCTCCGAACGGAGTAGTGGTCGAATCGGAAAGGTCGATTCGCCCGGACCCATGCCAGGGCACGAGGAATCCCGCGACCGCTATCGGTCGCAGGCATGCATCGCGCTCGAAGGGATCAGGAGATGATCGGAGCGCTACGGTGCGCCGGCAGAGCCCGAGCCCCCGTACGCAGCCGGATGTAATACGCGCCGACCGCGTACGCTCCGCTCATCCCGGGACTACCGCACATGTCCGGCACCGTATGACGTCCGCGCGGTTGCCCGCCACTTGTTTTCGGATCGGGGTCAGCGCGCCGCCGACTGACCCACCACGTCCTGGTCTCGCTGCTCGGCGGCGTAGACCCGCCACGACTTGGCCTCCGCGTGCTTGCCGAGTTGGTCGAGCAGATCGGCGAGTTCGGCGATGGCGCGCGGCTCCCGGCGGTCGGCGGCGGTGCGCCACCAGGATTCGGCCCCGACGGGATCGCCGCGCCGTAGCCGTACCATGCCGAGTTCGTACGCGGCGCCGGCGTGCCCGGCATCGGAGGCCTGCGTCCACAGCCCGCACGCCTGGTCTTCCTCGCCGCGGCGGTACATCGCGACACCGAGGTCGTAGAGCGCCCCGCGATAGCCCGGGTCGCCCGATTGCCCGGACTCACCGGTAGGCGTGGGCGCGTCGGCCGGGGCGGCGGGGCGTTCGGCGGATTGCGCAATTCCTTCCGGCGCCGACGCGGTATCGAGGGCTCCGGTACTCGGCGCACTCGCCGCGGGGCTGCCGGTGGTGACCGCCGTGTCCACCTCAGGGACGGGTTCTCGAGCCGCGGGTGGCGCCGGCGATACTTGTGCACCGGCGGATAGGTTCGATGCACTCGCCGTGTGATTCGGCTCCGAATCCGACGGCGAAGTCTGCGCCGGGGGCGGGGTGTGCGTGCCCGCGAGGTCGAAGGCGCGATACGGCTCCGCCGCGGCGCGCGAATTCGCGACCTGCGCGCCCGACGCGGAGCGCGGACCGTCCGCCGCCGGGGGAATCGCGGCGGGGCCCGGAACAGTTCGAGTAGCTTGCGGACCTACCGGCACGGACCCGGATCGAGGAAGCGGAGGTTCCGCCTGAGGCCGGGTGTGCGTGCCGATGGCATCGAGCGCGCGGTACGGGTCCGCGGTCAAGGGGTTCGCGACGATCGGGCTGGATGCGGTGCCCGGGCCGTTCACCGGGAGGGGAGCACTCGATGCGGGGTGCGTAGTGCCGAGCAGCCGGCCGGTACTGGAGCGTGCCGGGTCCTCGGGTGGATACGTGTGCGCGACCGGCGGTCCGAAGGTTCCGTACGAGTCCGCCGCGGGCCGTTCGGGCGCCGTCCTGGGGCGCGGATCGAGATGCTGGGCGGAGATCTCGGCCCGCGGCTGCGATCCGGGCGACGGGAAACCGCCATTCGCTTCGGGTGCGATGTCACCGGCGCGGGAATCGTGCCCGCTGTGCGCGGCGCTGGCCACGAATTCCTCGGCGGGCGAACTCGGCGCCGGGTGCGCGCCGTCCCGGGTTCGGGTGCCGGGAGCAGGATGCGGAGTTTCCGGAGTGGAGCGTGCGGCGCGGGACGACTGCAAATTCACGAAGAGACTACCGGCGCGGCGCGGCGGGGCGTGCTGCGTCGTTTTGCCCTGACCGCCACCGACGGCCGCGGACGGATCCGCGGCGGGCCGTTCGGCACGAGCCCTGGGTAGGCGAGCGGCGTCGATACGCGGAACCGGCATGGTCGGCAGGGTGGGCGGGCCCGCCGACGAGACCGGATGCGCAGTGGGCGGGTTCGTGCCGATCGGCGCGGCGGTCGCGGGCGGCTGCGGTGCGACGGGCGTGGGAGCGGTGGACAATTCCACGACCAGGTTTGCGAAGTTGGGCGGCCCCTCGCCGATGCTGCACCACAACACGACGTGACCGTTGGGCCGGTGTTCGACGACGATCCCGTAGTTGCCTGCCCACGACTTCTGCGTGCCGAATTCGTCCACCCAGACCGGTGTCAGGGTCACCAGGGTCACCGGCGCGGTGGGCGTGACGTCGAAGCTGACGCCCGCGGCGAGCGCGTCGCTCCACGCGTCGACTCCGGCGAGCGAGCGTCCGTGCAGGTCCAGATAGCCGTCGACGACCGAGAGTCCCATGCCGAGCCCGCGCAGTCCGGCGGGCGGTGCGGCGGAGATCATCGTCAAGGTGACGGTGGTGGGCGCGGGGCCGACCTGCTCGGTGTACATCGGGTAGACCATGCTGCCGTGCCAGCGGATCGGATCCGCGCTCTGATAACGCGCGGCCAGCGGCAGCTCTTCGGGCGTATTCCGGGCAGCCCACGACGAATACCGCTCGTTCACTGTCGCGCGCCTGCCTTTCCACCCGATCCCGACCGCCGCCCCCGCGCCGGGCGGCGGGGTATACCGTACTCGCCGCCAACCGGAACCGCGCCGCAATCCCGAGGCGGTAGGTAATGCCCCGAGCCCCAACGCTACCGGGGAGTTCGCGCTATTTCCCAATGGTGCGCAGTGGGGCGTGGACCGTCCGCACGGAATCGAGCGGCGCGTGCCGGCGGGGCACGGGACCGCTTTTCCGGAACGCCGATCAGCCGACCAAGCGCTTGCTACGCTCGATCGATGATCTCCACGGTGGTCTGGGGAACCGGCAACGTCGGCCGGGCGGCCATCCGGGCCGTCGACGCTCACCCCGCGCTGCGATTGACCGGGGTGCTGGTGCGCGATCCCGCGAAGATCGGGCGCGACGCGGGCGAACTCGCCGGACTCGGGCGGGAACTCGGCGTCGCCGCCGACAGCGACATCGACGGCGTTCTCGGCGCGCGCCCCGGCGCGGTGGTCTACGCGGCGTCCGGCGACATCCGGCCCGACGAGGCGCTCGCCGATATCGTGCGCGCGCTGCGCGCGGGCGCGGTGGTCGTCACGCCCGCTCTCTACGCCCTCTACGATCCGCGCAACGCACCGCCGCAGGTGCGCGACCCGGTGCTGGCAGCGATCGCCGAGGGCGGCGGATCGCTGTTCGTCTCCGGCATCGATCCCGGTTGGGGCAACGACGTGCTGCCACTGCTGATCAGCGGGCTCGGCAGCACGGTAGAGGCGATCCGCTGCCAGGAGATCTTCGACTACTCCACCTACGACCAGCCCGATTCGGTGCGCTACCTGGTCGGCATGGGCCAGCCGATGGACTACCAGCCGCCGATGCTCGCGCCGTCGGTGCCGACCATGGTGTGGGGCGGGCAGATTCGGCTGATGGCACGGGCGCTCGGCGTCGAACTCGACGAGATCCGCGAGACGCTGGACCGGCGCGCCCTGGACACCACCGTGACCACGACCTCCATGGGGCAGTTCGCTGCCGGCACCCAGGGCGCCGTGCGGTTCGAGGTGCAGGGCATCGTCGCGGGGCAGCCGAGGCTGATCGTCGAGCACGTCACCCGCATCCATCCGTCCTGCGCGCCGGACTGGCCCGCACCCGCCGACGGCGGCGCGGGGGCACACCGGGTGATCATCGAGGGCCACCCGCGCATCGAAGTCACCGTCGAGGCGACCGACGACGACGGCAATCGCTCCGCGGGCGGAAACGCCACGGCCGTCGGCCGCCTGGTCGGCGCCATCGACTGGCTGGTGGCGGCGGAACCGGGACTCTACGACGCACTGGATGTCCCACTGCGTCCCGCGGTCGGCAAACTCGGAAGGAAACATCCATGATCATCGACGTCCCCGAGGGCAAGGATCCGATCGGCTACGTCTGGGGCGAGATGGTGCCCGGCATCGGCGTCGCCGCCTCGAATTTCTCACTGGCGGTGTACTCGCACAGCACGCTGGGCCTGCGCGAGTTCGAGGCGGCCCGGCTGCGGATCGCGCAGATCAACGGTTGCCTGTTCTGCATGGACTGGCGCACCGAACGCGACGGGAGCAAGGTCGAGCCCGAATTCGCCGACGCCGTCGCGAACTGGCGCACCACCGACGCCTTCGACGAACGCACCAGGCTCGCCGCCGAATACGCCGAGCGATACGCCACCGATCACCACCACCTCGACGAAGAGTTCTGGGGCCGGATGCTGGCCCGCTACAGCCAGGCCGAAGTGGTCGAACTGAGCATGAGCATCGGATCGTGGCTGGCGTTCGGCCGGCTCAACCATGTGCTCGGCCTGGACGCGGTCTGCGTGCTGCCGGGTCATTCCGGCGACCGGTGAGCCGACGCCGAAGGCGCTAAGCCGGATCCCTCGACACCCACGCCGGCTGCCCGTCGACCAGGCCGAGTTCGAACTCCTCCGGAGCGTCGAGCACCGCGCCGAGCTGGCGAAGCGCTCGATCGGCGGAGATCTCCGCGGGAAAACGGATGTACTCCAGGGTGGCTCCGGAGATCCGGGCGCGGAATCCGTACCGGAATTCCACCTGCCCCGCATAGGTCAGCGCGATGCGACCCCGCCAGTCGATGTCGTGCCTGCCGTCGGGGCGCCGGGTGAACGACACTTCCTGGTCGGCGACCGAGTCGTGCCCGAGCAGATAGATGTTGAACGCCAGGCCTTCGATGTCGTCGGCGCGCGCGAGGGGGAGCGGGTCGACCGTGAGGCACTGCGGCTGTGCGGATTTCAGGAGAAAGGGCCGGCCGGGCGCCGCGGCGCGCAACCCGGTGGCGTCGTCCTCGCCCCAGTACGTGGACGAAAGCGTGCAGCTGTGATAGTTCTGCCAGACGATCGGCGACAACCAGTCCTCGCCGTCCTCCTCGCCGTGGTCGGGGTCGCGTTCGGCGTTGTACGCGGCGGAGCGCAGGTGCAGATCGAACCACAGGCTGCCGGCCTGGTCCATGCGGCCGGTCCACGCGAACTCCTCGATCGCGTGCCCTTCCGGCCACGGATTTCCCGGGAACACAATTCTCCCGGCGGGCGAAAAACGCACCAGGTCGGTCCTTTCCATGCCGACACACCCTAGCGACCGCGACCGACAATCTCGACACGCCAGAACAGGGAGGCCGCGACCGGCCGGGATCGCGCCTCAGGCGTTGGCCTGCGCCTGTTCCTCCGGCCGGTCTGCGGGCGGCTCGTCCACCGTCCGTTTCGGCCCGGTGAACCAGGTCCGGGCCGACGCCAGCCACCAGATGCCGATCGCGCCCACTACGCCGACCAGTGCGATCGGTGCGTAATTCACGGTGTTCCAAGTGAACTCGCTGTGCCACGGATAGCCGCGGGCATCGGTGGGCAGGATGAACAGAAAGCTGATCAGCGCGATCCAGCCCAAGGCGACCACACCCACCGGGCGATACCACGCGCCCAATCGCCATGGGCCGGTGCGGAATCGGCTCCCGTGCCGCTGCCGCAGCAGGATCGGAATGCCGTAGGCGATGTAGAGCCCGATGGTGGCGATCGAGGTCGCCGCGGCGTAGGCGGTCGGCGCGTTCGCCGCGGGCACCAGCATCGACGGAATCAGCAGCAGGAACGCGAAGAACGAGATGAACAGCACCGCGTGCACCGGGACCTTGCGCGTGGAAAGCCGCGCCAAGAACCTGGAACCCGGCACCGCGCCGTCACGCGCGAACGCGAACAGCATCCGCGACGCCGAGGTGACCGAGGCGTATCCGCAGAACAATTGCGCCACCGCCGCGATGATCAGCAGCAGACCCGACCAGAAGCCGCTCAGCGAGTTCTCCAGGATGTAGATGACGGGATAGCCGCTGTTCTGCGCGGGATCCAGCGCGGCGTCCAGATCCGGGATGGCGAAGGTCACCGCCATGATGAGCAGATATCCGGCGATCGCCGACACGACGATCGTGGTGATGATGCCTTTGGCCGCCATCCGCGACGCGTCGTGCGTTTCCTCCGACATGTGCGCGGAGGCGTCGTAGCCGGTGAACGTGTACTGCGCGTGCAGCAGGCCGAGCAGGAAGCTGAACGCCACCCCGCCGAATCCGATGGCGCTGTTGTCGACCGTCTCGGTGAAGACGAATCGGGCGCTTTGATGGTGCTGCGCTCCGAAACCGAGGACGACCACGAAGATCGCCACGCCGCCCACGTGCCACCACGCGGACACGTTGTTGATCACCGCCGACAGGTGCGGGCCGATGACGTTCAAAACGGCGTGCAAGACGAGGATGGCGGCGAACACCAGGAAGATCGCGGTGCGGTCGGTGCCGATGTCGATTCCGACGACGTTCAGCACCACGGTGGTGAAGATGGCTGCGCCGTAATCGATCGCCGCGGTGACGGCGATCTGCCCGATCAGGTTGAACCATCCGGTGAACCAGCCCCATACCGGCCCGCCCAGTTCGGCGGCCCACCAGTACAGCCCGCCCGAGGTGGGATAGGCGGAGGCCAGTTCCGCCATGGCCAGCCCGACGAACAGCACCATGACCGAGACCAGCGGCCAGCCCCAGGCCATGGTGATCGGGCCGCCGTTGGCCAGACCGATGCCGTAACTGGCCAATCCGCCGGTCAGGATGGACACGATCGTGAAGCTGATGGCGAAATTCGAGAAACCCGACCAGGACCTGGCCAGTTCTTGTTTGTAGCCCAGTTCGGCGAGCCGGCGTTCGTCGTCGGAAGGGGGTCGGGTCTCGGTCATGTCGCGCTCCCGGGTGAAAACGCGGCCCTCATAACCACGTTTGCCAGAAGATCAGTGTGAAGTACCGATCGGTCACCCGCAGCCCAACCAGCAAATTCGCGCGGGTGCCCGGCCCACGTGCCCGCCCCGGGCCTGCCGAACGTAGCGTTTAGCCATGAGCGAGCGACTGGTGGTCATCGGCGGTGACGCGACCGGAATGTCGGCGGCCTCGCAGGCGCGCCGGATGAAGGACGCGAGCGCGCTGGAAATCGTGGTCTTCGAGCGCGGCGGGTTCACCTCCTACTCGGCCTGCGGCATTCCGTACTGGGTCGGCGGCCATGTCGCCGACCGGGACGCACTGATCGCCCGCACACCGGAAGAACATCGGTCCCGAGAGATCGACCTGCGGCTGCACACCGAAGTGACCGAGATAGATGTCGAACAGGCGCGCGTGCGCTACCGCGACCGCGACACCGGCGATTCGGCATGGATGTCCTACGACCAGCTCGTCATCGCCACCGGAGCCCGCCCGATCCGGCCCGCGCTGCCCGGCATCGACGCGAACGGTGTGCACGGCGTGCAGACCCTCGACGACGGGCAGGCGCTGCTGGACACGTTGGAGCGGACCCGCGGCAAGCGGGCTGTCGTGGTCGGGGCCGGCTACATCGGGGTGGAGATGGCAGAGGCCCTCATCCGGCGCGGCTACGACGTCACGATGGTCAACCGCGGCACCGAACCCATGTCGACGCTCGATACCGACATGGGAGCCCTGGTGCGCGACGCGATGTGCGGAATGGGCATCAAAGTGGTCGGCGGTGCGGAGGTGTCGCAGTTCCGGACCGACGACGGCCGGGTGGCCGCGGTCGTCACCGACACCGCCGAATACCCGGCGGATGTGGTGGTGCTCGGCATCGGCGTGCGCCCGGAGACCGGACTGGCCCGCGCCGCCGGTCTGCCGCTGGGGGAGTACGGCGGGCTGCGGACCGATCCCGCCATGCGGGTGCGCGGGCACGAGAACATCTGGGCGGGCGGAGATTGCGTCGAGGTGCTGGACCTGGTGTCCGGCCGGGAACGTCATATCCCGCTCGGCACCCATGCCAACAAGCACGGTCAGATCATCGGCGCGAACATCGGCGGGGGATACGCGCTGTTTCCCGGCGTCGTCGGCACCGCGGTCAGCAAGGTCTGCGCGCTCGAGGTCGCCCGCACCGGCCTGCGCGAGAAGGACGCGCACGCGGCGGGCCTGCAATACGTGACCGTCACGGTCGAATCCACCAGCCGCGCCGGCTACTACCCGGACGCGGCGCCGATGACCGTGAAGATGCTCGCCGAGCGGTTCACCGGACGCTTGCTCGGCACCCAGATCGTGGGACGCGAAGGCGCGGGCAAGCGCGTCGACATCGCCGCGGTCGCGCTGACCGCCCGGATGACCGTCGAGCAGATGACGATGCTCGACCTCGGATACGCGCCGCCGTTCTCCCCGGTGTGGGACCCGGTTCTGGTGGCGGCGCGCAAGGCCGTCACCGCGGTGCGCGAGCGCGGGTAGCCCGCTCAGCCGAAGAGTTCCAGCAACTCGGTCCGGCCGAACATGACCGCGGCGTCGCGGGCGCTCGGGGTGCCCGCGTCGGGGTCGGCACCCGCGGCGGCGAGTTGCCGGACGATCTCGGTCTCGCCCTTGAACACCGCTCCGGCCAGCGGGGTCTGGCCTTTGTCGTTGGGGCGGTCCGGATCGGCCGACCGTTGCAGCAGCGCCGCCACGGCATCGGCGTGTCCGTGGTAGGCGGCGAGCATGAGCAGGGTGTCGCCCGCGTCGTTGGTGAGGTCGACCGGCACGCCCGCGTCCACGTACGCGGCCAACCGCGCGGTGTCGCCGCGCCGGGCGAAATCGAACACCTTGGCGGCCAGTTCGAGCAGTTCGGGGTCGATCTCGTCGGTGCTCATCCGCTCACTCCTTCCCCGGCCGCGCGGTCAGCGCGCCGCCGCGGGCTTTCCCAGTTGTTCGCGCACGATGCGCAGATCGGCGGCGAACGCGTCGTAGGCGGCGGTGCGGTCGGGCGCGCGCAGCACCGAGGACGGGTGCACAGTGGCGATCGCACGGAAATCCGCCGTCTCGACCACTTCGCCGCGACGCGTGCTGACCTTGAACGTGGGGCCGAGCACCGCCTGCGCGGCGATCGCGCCGAGACACACCACCAACCGCGGACGCAGCAGGGCGAGTTCGGCGTCGAGCCACGCCGAGCAGGCGACCACTTCGGTGCGGCCGGGTTGCTTGTGGATGCGCCGCTTGCCGCGCTCCACGAACTTGAAGTGTTTCACCGCGTTGGTGAGGTAGACCGCGTCGCGGTCGATGCCGACCTGCGCCAGCGCCCGATCGAGCAGCCGGCCCGCCGGACCGACGAACGGCAGGCCTGCCACGTCCTCCTGATCGCCGGGCTGCTCGCCGATCAGCACCACCTCCGCGTCCCGCGGTCCCGCGCCGAACACCGTCTGGGTGGCGTGCCGGTAGAGATCGCACCCGCGGCAGCCGCAGGCCGCCTGCCGCAGCCGCGTCAGGTCCGCGTCCTCGGGGACGTACATCGCGGCGCCGGGCGCCTTCGTCGCCATGACCGACCTCCTCTGCCGCCGTGTGCTGGTGGCGGCTTACCCGTTTCCGCGACCCTCACGCGACAGCCGCGAATCTGCCTCCCATGTGGTGAACGACCGGACCGGGGTCGGTATAGTCGCCGCGGATGAGTAGTGTCACCGCCACCGCCGGAACGCCGATGTCCCAGAACCGTCGACTCGCGCGCGTACTGCGCCCGGCGCCGGTCCTGGCGCTCGCGTTCTCCGCGTTCTGTCTGCTGACACCGGTCTGGCCGTTCCACAAGATCACCGGCGGGTTCATCGACCTGCAGGTGTATCGCCTCGGCGTGGATGCCATGCGGCACGGCGCCGACATGTACGGGCAATTGCCGCAGACCACCATCGGGGCGGGCCTGCCGTTCATCTACCCGCCCTTCGCCGCGCTCGCGCTCGGTCCGTTCGCGATGCTGCCGTGGGACGTGGCCGCGTTCAGCTTCTTCGTCTCGTCGGTGGCCGCGCTGGCCCTGACGCTGTATCTGGTGGCGCGGCGGGTGTGGCCGCAGGAGTCGCAGCGGGGGCTGGCGGTCTGGGCCACCGCGTGCGCGACTCCGCTGGGGCTGCTGTTGGAGCCGATCCACTCCACCCTGGACTTCGGACAGGTCAACCTGCTGCTGATGGCCCTGGTCGCCGCCGATTGCCTCACCCACAAGCCGCGCTGGCCCCGGGGCATGCTGATCGGCGTCGCCGCCGCGATCAAGCTGACGCCCGCGGCGTTCGTGCTCTACTTCCTGGTCCGGCGCGACTACCGCGCGGCCGCGACCGCCGCGATCACCGGTGCGGCCGCGACGGCGCTGGGCTTCGCGATCCTGCCGAAGGAATCGGTCAAGTACTGGTTCGGGGGGCTGGGCAATGTGTCCGGTCTGAGCGGTTCGGCATTCCATACCAATCAGTCGATTCAAGCGGTGTTCGCTCGCTTCCAAGTGCCAGAGCCCGCGTTCACCATCATCTGGCTGGTCCTCGGCGCGTTGCTGCTCGCGCTGGTCGTCACCGCCATGCGCCGCGCCGCCGACCTGCCCGCGCTCGCGCTGGCCATCAACGCCGTCTTCACCTTGCTGGTCTCGCCGATCTCCTGGTCGCACCACTGGGTGTGGATCGCGCCCGCGTTGTTCGCCGTGGCCGGTTACGCCTCCCGCCTGACCGTCAGGCGGGCGATCGGGTGGTGGGTGACCTTCGTGGTGACCGCGGCGGTGTTCGTCATCGGCCCGCACAATTGGCTGCCCGACGGCGAGCACCGGGAGACCGCGTGGACGCCGTGGCAGCATTTCATCGGCAACACCTATGTCTGGTTCAGCGTGGTGCTTGTCGTGCTGTTCCTGGTCACCAGCAGGCGCAACGTCGCGGGCGACGACGACCTCTCGCCCGGCGATCAGGCCCGCGCATCCGAGGCGGCGTCCTCGGCCCTGTCGGCGCGCTGAGGCGCGGGCGCATCGAGCGGCTCCGGTCGCGTCAGCCCATGCCGGGCGCGGACGGCGCGACGAAGAGGAAGCTCTTCTCCTCGACGCGCTCCTTGATCCGCCACCGACCGTCCACGCGGACGAATGTGTCCAGGTACCAGAGGCCGCACAGCATCATCGTCGGTGGTCCGTCGCCGCCGGAAACGAGCATCGGGTTGTGGCACATCGTCCGCCCGGTCGCGGTGTCGCCGTCGACTCGGATGGACGAGTTGCTGATCAGATGTTGGAAGGCCGGGAAGTTCGGCAGGACGGAGGCCAGGAATCGCTTCGTCGCCGCCAGATCGCCCACCGAGCCGCCCATGGCCGAGTAGTCGATGTGCGCATCGGGGGTGAAGACCTCGTCCAGCAGGTCCCACTGCCGAGTGTCGACCGCGTGCGAATATCGCACCATCAGGTCTTCGATCTCGAGTCGATCCGAAATCTCCTGCAACGACAGCATGCCTGCCTCCGATTTGACGTCGATGTCCCGGGTAGATGCCACCAGGATTCGGCGTGCGAGGCAAGGTCGGTGTCGTCAGGCCTTGCGCGGCAGGATGTTCAGCACGAGTGTGAGTCCCGCCACGATGCTCAGGCAGGCCAGGAGGGTGGCGAGCGCCGATTGGGTGAGCGTGGCGATGCCGATCGAAAAGGCCAGGCACGTGGTCAAAGCGAGCGCGCCGGTTCCCGGATCCACACCGGCGATGCGGGTTGGTCGGTAATCCGTCATAGCTATGAGATACCCACGGCGCTCCGTTACGAAACCGTGATTGACGGATCGAATCTCCGCCCAAGGCGTGCGCGCAGGTCAGCGCCCTTCAACGGCTCGGGCAAGATCGAGTCGTGACCGTCGCAGTGCACACCCTCCGGACCGAGGACGATATCCGTTCCGCCAATGCCCTTTTCCGCACGGCCATGGTCGGCTTGCCGCCGATGACCCCCACTGCGGAGCTGTCGGAGCCCGGCCGCACGCTGGGCGCTTTCATCGATGGCGAACTGATCGGCACCGCGGAGTCGTATACCAGCTGGCTGGTCGTTCCCGGCGGCGCGCGCCTGCCGCACGCTGCGGTCACCCACGTCGGAGTCCTGCCGACGCACACCCGCCGCGGAGCGCTCACCGCGTTGCTGCACCGTCAACTCGCCGACATCGCGGAGCGGGGCGAAGCGGTCGCCACGTTGCGTGCCTCGGAGGGCGGGATCTACGAGCGGTTCGGCTATGGCATCGCCAGTTCGTTCGCGCGGGTGGAGTTGCAGCGCCACCGGGCCCGGCTGCGTGACACGGTGCCGCCCTGCGGTCCGGTGCGTTTCGTCGACGGCGCCGCCGCGTGGAAACTGCTCCCACAGATCTACGCGACGGCCGACGTCGCATGGACCGGCGCGGTCGAACGCCCCGAATACTGGTGGCGATTGCAGGAATTGCTGAGCACGGAACCGAGCTACTGCCTGGTCCACGGCCCAGCGGGCGCTGAAGACGGGTTCGTCCGTTACCAGCCGGTCGATCCGAAGAGCTGGCTGTCCCGGCCGGAAAGACAAGTGGTGGTCAACGATTTCGTCGCGACGACGCCCACGGCGTATCGCGGCCTGATCCGCAGGCTGTTGTCGATCGACCTGGTCGATACCTTCGTGTTCCCGTTCGTCGCCCTGGACAGCCCGCTGCGGCATCTGCTCACCGACGAACGCGCGCTGCGCGTGGTTTCGACCAGGGACGAGACCTGGTTGCGCCTGGTGGATGTCGGGCAAGCGCTGGCGGGCCGCACGTTTCGCGACGCCGCCGCGGTGGTGGTGGAGGTCGTGGACCCGATTCTGCCGTCGAACTCGGGCCGATATCGCATCGCGGGCGAGGGCGTGCGACGAGTCCGGGAAAGCGCGGACCTCACCGCGGGGATCGCGGATCTCGCGGCGGTCTATCTGGGCGCAACCACGTGGCGCGAGCTGGCTTTCGCCGGCCGTGTCGACGAGCATCGCCCCGGGGCGGTCGCGGACGCGGACGCGCTGTTCGCCACCGAGTCGTTGCCGTTCTCGGGCACCTTCTTCTGAGCGGACGCCAGGCGTACAGTACGTGCGTACGGTTTGGGTAGCGAGTCTCGGAGTGGCCTATGTGGGATCCCCAGCAGTACCTCGCCTTCGACGATCACCGGTCGCGCCCGTTCTTCGACCTGCTGAGCCGGGTCACCGCGGCCGAACCCGGGGTGGTGGTGGACCTGGGCTGCGGTCCAGGGCATCTCACCGAGGTTCTGGCGCGGCGCTGGCCGGGCGCGCGCGTGCAAGCGCTGGACTCGTCGCCGGAGATGGTCGCGGCCGCGCGAGATCGCGGCCTCGATGCGACGCTCGGGTCGGTGCAGGACTGGCGGCCGAGCGCGCAGACCGATGTCGTGATCTGCAATGCCGTCCTCCACTGGGTGCCCGAGCATGCGGATCTGCTGTCGCGGTGGATGCGGCAGCTGCGGGCGGGAGCGTTCCTGGCCCTTCAGGTGCCCGGGAATTTCGACGCGGCATCACACCGGGCGATCCGTCAGGTGGCCGCCCGCGACGAGTGGCGCGACAGCCTCGCCCGAGCGGGCATCCTCGAGCCGAGGGCCGTACTCGATCCCGCCGGATACGCCGATCTGCTCGCCGCGGCGGGCGGGGCGGTCGACGCATGGGAGACGACGTACCTGCACCGTTTGACGGGTGACGATCCGGTGCTCGAATGGGTCACCGGCACGGCATTGCGGCCGGTGCGCGGTGCCCTCGACGACGCACAGTGGCGGGAATTCACGGCACAACTCGCCCCCCTGTTGCGCGGCGCCTACCCGCGGCGCGCCGACGGAACCACCTGGCTGCCCTTCCGGCGCGTCTTCGCCGTCGCCCGCAAGCGGTAGCCGCAGCGCTCATCGGTCTTGTTCGTGCGCCGTCGACAGCAGCCGGTCGACTCGGCTGCGCAGTTCGCTGGTCACCGCGGGCACGCCGACCGACGGTAGCTCGGCGGCGACGTTGGCGGCCAGAACACGCAGTTTGGTGTTGGTCTCCTGAGATCGCACGCGCAGAATGGCGAACGCTTCGTCGGCGTCGAGACCGTAGACCAGCATGACCGCGCCTTTGGCTTGTTCGATCACCGCCCGCGCGGCCACCGGGTCGAGGTCACCGCCCGCCGTCCAGTCACCGTTGCAGCTCACATGCACGCACTACCCGTCCGTGGACATCTGACACGGTTGCGCACACGAACGATGGCGTCGCGGCGATTTCGCCCAGGCTAGGGGTTGACGCGAGCGATCGGGATCGCGATACTTCGAACGTCATAGCGATTGCGTATAACTTGTCCTGCGGATACGCGACGGAGACAGATCAATGACGATCCATACGGCAGTCGAAGCATTTCTCCTGGCTCAGGTGGACGACCCGGTCCCCGAGGCCCCCCCGAACTCGGAAAAAATCCTCCAGCTGTTCCGGTATTTCACGTGGTTCGTAATTCTCTCCGGCGTCACCGGAATCGCCTACGCCGGTGGGAAATTCGCCTGGGAGAAATGGAACGGCGGTCCACTGGCGTCGGCGAAGATGGTCGCGGGCGGCATGCTCGGCGGCGTCATCGCCACCAGCGCCGGGACGATCATGAACGCATTGATCGGCTGAATCGGGCGGACGGCGCGGCGGAGTGCGGAACGGCACCCCACCCGCCGGTGCGCCCGAAGCCGGCCGCCGTGGTCAGTCGGTGACCTCCAATTCGACCAATTGACCCGGCGTGAAGGATTTTTCGCGCCGGTTGGTTTCCACACCGAAGACCGCGACCACGAGGTCGCCGCCCGGCTGGACCACTCCTGCTTGGGTGAGAGTGCCGTACCCGACGACGGATTCGCCGACATGATCGGCGAGTTCCACCGCGGGTATCCGAATCGTCCTGCTCACGGGGCACCTCTATCGAGTCGAAGTGTCAATGGCTGCTGTGTCCGAGTTCGCAGGACTCGATCCTAATGCCGGAAAAGCGGTGCAGCACCCCCTGTCGCCGCCGATGCACCGCGCGGCCACCGTGTGGCGGCGAATTGCGCCGTCAGGGCGGAATTCGATGCGCCATAACGATTTACCCTCGTCGGCTTGACCGGTTCGTGACCAGTGTCAGCGCGTCGGCGACCTTGGCCTGGAAATGCGGGCACTGCCTGAAGTCCGCGGCGGCGCAGTCGAGCGCGTGGGAGATGGTCTCCAGCGCCGCGGTGGCCTGGGCGATCCGGCGGACGAGCTGGTCGCGGTGTGCGCGCAGCAGATCGCGGCGAGCGGAGCGGTCGGACGCCTCGGCGAAGAGCGCGGCGAGTTCCTCCAGTGACAAACCCACCTGCTTGCCGATCAGAATCATCGCCACGGTTTCCGCATCGTCGTCCCCATAGCGGCGACGGCCTGCCCCGTCCCGCCGCGGCGCGAGCAATCCGGCGTCCTCCCAGTGCCGCAGCACATGGGTGGCCAGACCGAACCGCGCTGCGAACTCGCCGATCGGCATGTCGTCGCCAGCCATGCTCCGCACTCTAGGCGGTACGGGCGGTGAGGCGTGTGTACAGCCCGACCGGATGACGCGGCGGACGCACCGGTTCGCGACGTACGGTCGCCGCATCGAACGAACGGCGCAACGCGCTGAGCGCGGCCGCCGACCGAAGGAACCGGAAGTCGTAGATCGCCACGGCGCCGCCCGGGCGCAATACTCGTGCCAGTTCGGCTGTCGCGCGGCCGACATCCGGCCATTCGTGCATGCTCAGGCTGGAGACGACCAAGTCGAAGCTGTCGTCGGGGTAAGGGAGCGCGGCGACGTCCCCGACCGAGAGTTCGACCGTGCCACCGGACAGCTTCGCCTCGGCGAGGTCGATCATGTGTGGTGAGAGGTCGATGCCGTGCAGGTGCAGATCCGGTCGCCGAGAAACCAACCGCGCCAGCAATTCTCCTGGCCCGGTGCCGACATCGAGCACCCACGCCCCCGTTGGCGCGTCCGCGTCGATGTCCGCGGCGATCCGGCGGTACAGGCCTTTGAGCAGCCGGGAAGCCCGCTGATCGTAGCCTCGGCTCTGCTTTGCTCCGAACGTTGTCATGGTCACCTCTCCTCGTGATGCGCTCAGCTTGCGAGTTGAGGTCGACCTGAAGTCAAGAGCTGCTACACGCACTCCCGACACCGGCCCGGCGAGGATCGCACAGTGCCGCCGCAACGGTCGATCCACGTGCGGCGGCAACTACGGTGCTCTGCCTCCCTTACGTCGGTTTGCGCGAGACCCGGCGGAATGCTTCGCCCGCCGCCGGTCGGCGGAATTGGAAAAGACTTCCCACCGGAATGCGACCCGCCGGAACGCGGCTCGGCCGCACACCAGGTGTTCTCAGATGCACCAGACGGCGCTGAAGAGCGGAATGCAGAACACTACCGAGCCCCACACCGGTGTCGCGGTGTTCGTCGGCGTCGTTTCGGCGGTTGCCGCGGGTGCCGCGAGGACGCCCAAGGAGGCGGCCATCGAGGTCGCGGCGACGAATTTCTTGATTCTGGTGGACATTGCGCATCCTTCGACTCGAATGAAACCTAACTCTGACTCACGGATTTCATGCTTCACCCATAGTCCGGTGAGCACCAGGCAAGGAAACGTCAAGTTCCCCCGCCTTACGTAACAGGAACATCACCGGTGGTGTTGTTTTCGGGGCAGCGGCAGCCGATTCGGCCGGATAACGTACCGGCAGATTTCTTTCTGCCCTATAACTGCCCGTATTGCGTGCTTCGATATGTGGCCCGGTCACCTTTGCCTATCGGAGACCTGCCGGTCGTCGATCTTGTCGTGCGGCGATCTACTAGCCTCCGATACTGTTGCCCCGGCGGCGCTGTGCGATTGGTTCGGTGCGGCGTGGCGTCACTCGGTAACGCGATCGTTACCGGAGGTCGTCTGTTCTGGTGGCGCCCGCGCCGGATCTGTATTCGGAGCCTTCCCACCGGCGGTGAGTCGGCGCCGAATTCGGACAGTGACGCGACCCTAAACTGAGGCAATGGTGCAGCCAACGCCCTGGCAGTCGGACGAAACGCGAGACGACCGCTCCGCCCAGCAGAACCGGGCGGCCCGTGGCGCCGTGGTGCCGGCGAAGGCGATTCTGGCCGCATTGCGCGGATACTGGGGCTATGTGTGGGCCGCGGTCGGCGGCCTGGTGACGCTCGTGCTGCTGTTCCAGCCGTGGCTCACCGCCGCGGGCGCCGATGGCAAGGTCAGTACCAACGCGTTCGGCCGGATGGAGATCACCACGCGGTTCCTCAACGTCTGGTCGCGCTCGGCGCCGCCCGGCGCCAAGATCACCGGTTTCTGGGCACTGCTGGCCTGTGCGGCGATCATCATCGCGATCTTCGCGGTGGTGGTGAATCTGCGCCTCCGGCTGGAGGCGCTCAATCGGCTGGCGACGCTGGCCACGGTGGTCGCCGCGCTGTTCGTGGTGTGCACCGTGCTCTACATCAACAGCAAGGGCGCCGAGCTGAAGGCGATGGTCGGACGCAGGAACGATCTCGGTGGACAGATCGGATCGTTGATGAACTGGGCGTTCGGCAACGGCAGGCTCGTCGTGCCAGGAATCGGGCAGGTCGCCTACACCTCGGCGACGCTCACGCCGTGGGCGCTGCTCGCGGGCGCGACATCGCTCGGCTCCGCGGTCGCGGCCGTCACCCAGTGGGTCCGCAACCGATCGGGCAACCTGTTCCGGCTTCCGTTGCGGGTCCAGGTCGTGAGGTCGGAGCGGCCGGCCGAAGCCGCGGACACGGAGCGGCCGCCGGCGTCGCCCGGCGGGCCCGATTAGCTTCGCCCGAACCGCTCTGCCGCCACCGCGCCCATGCGCGGACGAAGGCCCTTCCCCTCTTGCGCACGACCGGCCCGATCGGGTACGCCGGAGTGCAGGAGGTGTTCGATGCCGTTCGCACACCGGTCCTCGACGCGGACAGAAGAGGTCATCGTGCCGTCGGAGTACACCCGGCTGGCCGGGATCCTGGCTGTCCCGCCGGAGCGCACCGCGCTGATCGCCTTCGCGCATGGCAGCGGCAGCGGCAGGCGCAGTCCGCGAAACCGGTTCGTCGCCGAGGCCCTCAATCGCGCCGGATTCGCGACGATGCTGGTGGACCTGCTGACCGCCGAGGAGGAAGGCGACCGCGCCCGCGTGTTCGACATCCCGTTGCTCGCTCATCGGCTGGTCGAGGTGACCCGCTGGCTGCGGACGCGCCTGGAACTCGGTGGCCTGCCGACCGGATATTTCGGTGCGAGCACCGGCGCGGGCGCGGCGCTGTGGGCGGCGACCGAACCCGGCGCCGAGATCGCGGCGGTCGTATCCCGCGGCGGTCGTCCGGACCTGGCCGGTGCGAGGTTGGGCGCGGTACGCGCGCCTACCCTGCTCATCGTGGGTGGCAACGACAGACGGGTGCTGGAGATGAATCGGGAGGCCCAGCTACGGATGCCGTGCCCGAGCGAACTGGACATCGTTCCCGGCGCGACACACCTGTTCGAGGAACCCGGTGCGCTCGAGCAAGTCGCCGACTCGGCGGTGCAGTGGTTCCAGCGCCACCTCACTGTCGTGCGGCACTGAATATCCGTGGCATATCGTCGGTTCCGGGCATTACACGAGTGCCGAAACCGCGGCTGATGTCCTCGAGTTTCGCGCACAGCCAGCGGGATTCGGCGCGCGGGGCCCATTCCAGGCGCATGTGCCGCACCTGCAGTGGAATCAGCCGGATCTCCGCCGGACAACGATCGACCGATACGAGATACAGCGGATGCAGATCGGTGTGGTACCGCTCGTGGCCGCGAATGCCTTCGTAGTCGTCGATGACGTCGCCGCACCCGTAGAGGACCGGTTTGCCGCGGTAGATCTCGACCGGACGCGCATGATGCGCGGAGTGCCCGTGCACCAAGTCGACTCCGGCGTCGATCAACCGGTGTGCGAACTGTCTTTCGGTTCCCGTGACCTCGTAGCCCCAGTTCGGGCCCCAATGCACCGAAACGATGCCGATGTCGTCGCCGCGCTTGTGCGCCGCCACCTCGGCGGCGACGTCGTCGGCTGCCGCGGCGCCGGGGGAGTAGCCCACTCGCCACACTCCCGGCCGGTCGCGTCGAGCCGACCAGGATTCCGGGACACCACTGGATCCGGCGGCGACCGAGACGATCACCACGCGGCGGCCGTCGGCGAGTTCCACCGTGGCGGGGGCACGCGCGCCCGCCAGGTCGGCCCCCGCGCCGGCGCGGCCGATATGGGCGGCGTCGAGCGCTTCGAGGGTGTCGGCCAACCCGGGAATCCCGAAATCGAGCACATGATTGTTGGCCAGCGCGCAGACCACCGGGGCGATGGCGGTCAACGCGGGCACGTTGTCCGGGTGCATCCGGTAATGAATGCCCTTCGCGGGGGCGAACGCGCCGTCGGCGGTGATCGACGTCTCCAGGTTGAGCAACCGCACCTCGGGGTCGAGCCGGGCGAGCAGCGGCAGTACATCGCCCCACAATTGCCGGTATCCGACCGGGTGCGGGAACGCGCCGTGCGCGCGCTCGGCCAGTTCGACGTAGGTTCGCGCGTCGTCGACGTACCGTTCGCGCAGCCTCGGGTCACCGGGATGCGGCAAGATCTGGTCCACACCCCGCCCCAGCATGACGTCGCCGCCGAGCAGCACCGTCGTCATGATCCCATTGTCGATCATCGTGGTCTCGATGGGAACGCGGTGCGTGGGTCCCGTGGGCGCCGGTGATACTCGCCGACGTCCTGGAACGGCACGGCCGGCTCGCCGAGCGCGAGCGGATGCCGCGCGGTGGCCAGAGTCACCTGCTGGACATCGAGAGCAGCTGTTGCGGGTCGTCGGCGTAGACCGTGGCGATGACGTTCGCGCGGGCGGCGAGATCACGGGCCAGATCACGGATCTCCTCCGACGCGTCCGGATCGGCGTCGATCCCGGTCAGCAGATCGCGGGTATGGATCGCCGTTGCCTGCGCGCAGCGGCGCAGCCGAGCTTTCGCGACGGTGTCGAGTGCGGCCGGGCTGAGATAGCGCTGAATGTGCTCACCCCGGTCGGTGATCCGGTTGACGACCGATTCGGTCGCCGCGTCGGTGAGCCAGCGTTCCGCGTCGGCCGTGATCTCGAAGACGAGATCGTGGTCTCGGATATCGGTGGGATTGGCGGACGTGGTCAGCAGGGCCATGCTCGCCCGCCCGATCGCGAGGAAGCCGCTCATGGCGTGGGCGAGCTGGACACGCGGGTTTGCTGTCGGCAACCCGTTGAGGCGTTGCCCGACGACGGTGACCCAGCAGGCGAGGTGTTCGGCTCCGGTATCGATCGACGTCACTGTCGGCATAGCGCGACCATACGCCGTTACCCGGGTGAGACATATCAAGAAACGCTGAAAGTTCGCCAGATGTCGCGATTTCGGTGGGGATCGACGTCGGCCGCTACCGGGATTCCCTTGTCGCGCTGCGGTAGGAGGGCCGGGACCGGTGCCTCGATCATCCCGTTCGTGCCACCCGTGAAAGGGTGATCACTGGTGAATCGGAGGCCCGGCGGGGCTGTGCCGCAGAAGGTCCGCTCGGCGCGGTTGTCCCTTCGCCGGCGTTAACTGCGATTGTGCCGGAAGCTGTTCGCCGAAACGGCGCTGCTGCCGTGCGGGCCATCGCATCCGCACGTGCATCCGGCGCTCGACCGCGTCGCGGAGCTCTTCCGCGGGTCGCGCGCGAGAGGTGTGGACCGCACGCTGTCGCCCTGTGGAAGCCAGCGGCTAGCTGGCGGTCGCGCAGGCACTCGGAGAGAAGGATGGCGGATCGAAGGGCTGCCGCTTCGTCAGCCACCAGCGCACTTCCCGCTATCCGAAACTCGTCCTATGTTTTTAAAGAGGATAGTAGTACTCTAAACTATCTACCTGCAGTTCCACTATGTGGGATTCGGGCCTCGTGTCCGTGATGTCCGAATCTATCCAGCGAGGGAGTGTCGCGTGCTGGAAATCGATCACTTCAGCCAGGGATGGCTAACGCCCATCATCGCCTATGTCATGTCGTTCACCGGATCATTGCTAGGACTCCGCTGCGTGGCCAGATCGCGCACTGGCTCCGCGCGCGACGGCTGGCTGATCGCCGCGGCGGTCGCGATCGGCGGCACCGGCATCTGGGTGATGCACTTCATCGCCATGCTCGGCTTCGCCATCGAGGGGGCGACGATCCGGTACGACGTTCCGCTCACCCTGATCAGCGCGCTGATCGCCATCACGGTCGTCTGGATCGGACTGCGCATCGCCCACCAGCGAGCGCTGGGAGCGGTGGGACTGCTGGCCGGCGGCGGCATTACCGGTCTCGGCGTCGGGGCGATGCACTACGCGGGCATGTACGCCATGAAATCCGACGCGACGATCGGCTACGACGGACGGATCGTCGCGTTGTCCATGGTGATCGCCGTAGTCGCTGCCACCGCCGCGTTGTGGTTCACGCTGCACACCCGCAGCACGCTCGTCACCGTCGGCGCGGCCCTGGTCATGGGTGTCGCGGTGTCCGGCATGCACTACACGGGCATGTTCGCGATGCATGTGCACGAGGCCGAGCACATGCACGCACCTTCGGGGGCGGGCGCGACGCAGTTGCTCACCCCGCTGATCGTGAGCATCAGCCTGGTGACGGTGCTGCTACTGCTGCATCTGGGTGTCACGGAAGTCGACGACGAGAACACCTATGTGCCGCAGGGCAGGCACGCGGCAAGTTACTGGCCGACCCGGGACTGAGCCGACGGCGCGACGCCGTGTCGCCGATCGGGGGCGGACCGGAGCCGGGCGCGGGGAAGTTTTCGCCGCCGCGTGCCGGGTACGCGCGCCGAGAGCCGGTTCGTGCGGTGACCGGCCGCTCCCAGTCGAAACCAGGAGGTGGCGATGCGCATCGGGTACAAACTGGCGGCCGAGGCATTCGGTCCGAACGAGCTCGTCCGGCAAGCGATTCGAGCGGAAGAGGCTGGCTTCGATTTCGTCGAGATCAGCGATCACTTCCATCCCTGGCTGGACAATCAGGGGCATTCGCCGTTCGCCTGGACCGTGCTCGGAACCATCGCGGCGAAGACCGAACGGATCGGCCTCGCGACCGGCGTGACCTGCCCCATTCTGCGATACCACCCCGCGATCATCGCGCAGGCGGCGGCCACCCTGGCGATCCTGTCGGACAACCGGTTCACCCTCGGCGTCGGCTCGGGTGAACGTCTCAACGAGCATGTCGTCGGCCGGGAATTCCCCTCCGTGCGCATCCGGCATCGCATGCTGCGCGAGGCCATCGAGATCATCCGCTTGCTGTGGAGCGGCGGCTATCAGTCCTATGACGGGGAGTTCCTTTCCCTCTCCGAGGCCCGCGTCTTCGATCTGCCCGAGACACTTCCGCCGATCGCCGTCGCCGGCGGCGGGCCGGATGCCGCCCGCGTCGCCGCCGAACTCGGCGACGGCCTGTTCGCCACCGAGCCGAAGTCGGAAATCGTCGAGTGCTACCGCGCGGCGGGCGGCGCGGGCCCCCGGTACGCGGAAGTCGGCATGGCTTGGGCGCCCGACGAGGAGACGGCCGCGAAGGCCGCGCTCGATACCAGCCGCTGGGCGGTGACCGGATGGAAGGTGATGAGCGAGTTGCCGAATCCGGTCAATTTCGCCGCGGCGACCACCACCGTCCGGCTCGATGACATCCTCGACAACTTCGCCTGTGGCCCGGACCCCGCCCGCTACCTCGACGCCGCCAAGCAGTACACCGATGCAGGCTTCGACCATCTCGTGATGCAGAACGCGGGCCCCGACCCCGACGGCTTCCTCGACTTCTATCGCCGGGAACTCGACAAGCCGCTGCGCGCCCTGACGCCGAGCGCCTGAACTCCGCGCCGCCATGGACCTTCAGCTCGCGCCCGACAGGAGCTTGTCGAGCAGCCGGACCAGCTGTTGGCGCTCCTCCGGCTCGAGGACCGCGAAGGTTCGGCTCAGGTAGTCGGGAACCGCCTTTTCGGCTCTCGCCAGCGCCTGCTGTCCGGCCTCGGTGATCGTCACCGCGTAGGCCCGCCGGTCGGCGGGATCTCTTTCCCGCCGAACGTAGCCTGCTGCCTCGAGGTCGTCGGCGATGCCGACCATCACGCTGCGGTCGATGCGCAGTGTCTCGCTGAGCACGCGCTGCGATCGCGGGCCGACATCGGCCAGCATCTTCAGCACCAGATGCTGGCCGACGCCGAGACCCTGCTGCTGCGCGTGCGTCTCGGCCGCGCGGGCGACAGCGGTGGACACGCGGCACAGGGCGATGTCCGGGCGCTCCGTAGCGAGCCTGCGCAGGTACTCGCCCTGTGCGTGATCGGTCCTGCTCGGCATGGACGCAGCTTAGCAAATCGTCTGTCGGCAGATCGTTTGACGCCAGATCGAATGAACCGTACTGTCACAGATCATCTGTCAGCAGACTATTTTCGAGAAGATGGATTGGCGTCATGTCGTTGCACCTTTCCGCGGACGAAGTACTGTCCACCACGCGCGCTGTGCGCAAACGTCTCGACTTCACCCGGCCGGTGCCGCGCGGGTTGATCGAGGAATGCGTCGACCTGGCGACCCAGGCGCCGACCGGACGCAACCGTCAGCGATGGCACTTCCTCGTCGTCACCGACGACGCGCGGCGCGCGGTGGTCGCCGACATCTTCCGCCGCGCCGTGCATGTCGCGGAGGGACAGCCGCTCACTCCCGCCGATGTGCGGCGCATGTCCGCTCATCCCGCGTCGATGCGACGCATCGGTGAAGGCTTCCAGCACCTGTACGACAACATCCATCGGGTGCCGGCCTTCGTGATTCCGGCCGTGGAAGGCCGCACCGACCGCGCCGGAGTGCTGGAACAGTCCATGACCTGGGGCTCCATCCTCCCCGCGGTCTGGAGTTTCATGCTCGCCGCCCGTGCCCGCGGGCTCGGCACGGTGTGGACCACCGCGCACGCGCCGCTGGAGCGAGAACTCGCCGACGCGCTCGGCGTGCCCTACGAGAAGATCATGCTGGCGGCGTTCCTCCCACTCGCCTTCACCGTCGGCACCGATTTCCGTCCCGCGAAACGTGTTGCCCGCGAAGAGGTCCTGCACTGGAACCAATGGTGAGCACGATCAGGTCCGCGGGGCGGCCGTCGCGCGGATCGTGGTGAACAGGCGCAGGCAGCGCCGGGTCATGTCCTCCGGTGTGTGGCCGGGGTGGTCGCTCCACCAGGAGATGGTGGTGGACACGACGCTGAACCAGAGCGCCAGCAGCAGGGAGTGATCGTCGGGGTCGGTGATGCCGGCGTCGGCCAGAACTTCCGAAACCCCGGCCGATCCCATGCCGTTCAAGGCGTCCTGATAGTGCCGGGCCACCGTGTGGGCCGCACTCGCACGCGGCAGTGTGGGGTCGTAGACGATCTTCCAGTTCTGCGTTCGACCATCGAGCGCGCGGAAGATCCCGGTCAGGGTCGCCAGCGCCCGGTCGTGCGCACCGCGCGCGGACTGCGCAGCCGCGACCGCGTCCACCAGTCCCTGCCCGGCGCGGTGTACGCAAGCCGCGTGCAGTCCGTCGCGGGAGCCGAAGTACGCGTATACGAGCGGCTTGGAAACGCCCGCCGCCGAGGCGATTTCGGCGACCGAAGCCTTGGCGTAGCCGCGTTCACCGAACTCGGTGGTGGCGATGTCGAGAATCTGCTCCTCGCGCCGCTCGCGCGGTACGCCCTTGGTGCCCGGCCTGCTCACCGGTCCTCCCCGACGGGCCGGTGCGCGATGGGGTCGATCAGCACGCCGGGATTGAGGATGCCCGCGGGGTCGAGCGCCGATTTGGCCGCCCGCAGCGCCGCGGCGAACGGGTCGGGGCGCTGGCGGTCGTACCAGGGGCGGTGGTCGCGGCCGACGGCGTGATGGTGGGTGATGGTCGCGCCGTTGCGGTGCAGCGCCTCCGATACGGCGGCCTTGATCTCGTCCCATTGTTCGACGGTCCGCCCCCATCGGCCCGCGGCGTAGATGCCGAAGTACGGCGCGGGCCCGTCCGGGTAGACATGGGTGAACCGGCAGGTGGACACCCCCGTCACACCGGCGGATCGGAACGCGGACGTGGTCGCTTCCTGCACGGCCGCCCGCAGGGCGTCGAAACGGTCCCAGGTGCACGCTGTTTCGAAGGTCTCCACGATCATGGATTGCGCGGCGAGCGCGTCGCGCTGGTAGGGCATGCGCAGGAACGCCGAGCGCCAGGTGTCGGCCGCGCCCGTGCGAACCGAGTCCTCCGCCGAATCGGTGGTGCGGACGCCGTCCGGAATCTCGCCGCCGTGCTCGCGGCAGATCTGCACCGCACGGCGCATCGGCTCGTCGACGGGATGGTCGGCGGACTCGAAGCCGAGGACGAGCACACCGCCCGCCGCGCCGGCGCCCGCGTTGAGGAACGCCTCCACCGGATCCAGCAATCGGCAGTTCGCCGGATACAACGCGGACTGGGCGATGGCGCGCGTCGCGGCCACGGCCGCTGCGAAGTCGCCGAACACCACCGAGGCTCCGGATCGCCAGCGCGGACGGTCCTGCACACGCATCCACGCCTCGGTGATGACGCCGAGCGCGCCCTCCGAGCCGAGGAACAACCGATCGGGTGAGGGACCGGCCCCCGACGCGGGCAGTCTGCGGGATTCGCTGATCCCCGCGGGCGTGACCACCCGCATCGACTCGACCATGTCGTCGATGTGGGTGTAGACGGTGGCGTAGTGGCCGCCCGCCCTGGTGGCCAGCCAGCCGCCGAGCGTGGAGAACTCGAACGACTGCGGGAAGTGCCGCAGCGTCAACCCGTCCGGTCGCAATGCCGCCTCCAGCGCCGGGCCGAGGATGCCCGCTTGGATCCGCGCCGCCCGGCTGGTGCGGTCGAGTTCCACGATTCGATTCAGTCGGCCGGTGTCCAGCGACACCGATCCGGCGTAGGCGTCGGCCTCGCGGAATTCGACACCACCCACCACCGATGTCCCGCCGCCGAACGGCACCACGGCGACGTCGGCGCTCGCGCACCAGTCCAGGATGTCGAGCACGTCTTGCTCGGTTCGTGGCCGCAACACCTGGTCGGGCACGTGGGCGAGACGGCCGAGCAGATTGCGCACCACATCGCGGAATGCCTGCCCGTGGCCGTGCGCGACCCGATCGCCGAGCTCGTCGGAAGCCAAGGGAGCAAGCGCGTCCGGGACCCGGACGCGAGGTGCGGGGACGCGCAACGACATCAGATCCGGCGCCTCGTGCACCGTCAACTCGGCCTCCGGCAGCAGCGCCGCCACGCGCCGGGTGAGGGTTTCCCGCTCGGCGCCGGTCACCGCGTCTTCCCGGTTGCCCCATCCCCACCACGATCTCGTCGCCACCGCATCGCTCCTCGCTGAATTGACTGGATGGTAAATTACCTGACGATCAATCGACGGGGAATGGTCGAGCGCAAGGTTGTGGGCGGCGGGTGCTCAGGCGTGATTACGGGGCGAGTGCGTTGTTGCGCGTGACGATCAACGGATCGGTCGGTGTGAAGGGCAGGTCGGGAAGTTCGTCGAGGGCGACGCCGAATGTCGCCGCGAGTACTTTCCGGGAGTACGCGCTCATCGAGGCGCGGTATCCGATGTCGGCGGGCGTGGGCTGGTCGAAGAAGATCAGCAAGTGGATCTCGGGGGAGTCGACGACTTCGATGTGGTGCGGGTAGGCGCGCGGGACGAAGTACACCTCGCCCTCGCGCACGGTGTAGGTGTCCAAGGCGCCGTCCGGGTCCATGATCGTCATTCGCGCCGAGCCGCGATGGACGTAACCCATTTCGGCGGTCACGGGGTGCCAATGCGGTTCGCGCATGCCGTCTTCGCGCACCCGCAGCGAGTACATCGAGATGTCGTGCAGTGCGGGCCAGAACTGGGCGCGGGCGGTGCGAGCCGACCCGACCGGCGAGTCCACCGGCGCGGGCATCGCCTCGATCGCGAAGTGGTGCGGGTCGCCGTAGTGGGCGGCGTGCGGGATGTCGGGCTCGCCCTCGCGTCGCACGACGAGCTTGGCGGTGGTGTCGCGCCGGATCCTGGCGAAGTCCGCGGCGGGCAGGTCGTAGGTGTTGCCGAGCACCGAATCGGTCATGGCGCCGAGGCTCGCGCTGAATCCGAAGTCCTCCGGTCGTTCGTGCCGGAAGGCGAGGATGAACTCGGCCTCGGTCTCGCCGACGTTCTCCACGTGATGCAGCGCGCCGGAGTCGATGTGGAACATCTCGCCCGCACTCACCAGGAACGACGAGAATCTGCTCGCGTCGTCCAGCACCGAGACCAGTGCCCGCCCCGCGGTGCAATAGGTCAGTTCGGTGGCGTTGGCGTGCCAGTGCGGTTCGCGGATCGCGCCCGGCGCGAGCGTGAGGCGTTTGATCGACAGCCCGCTGAGGATCGGGAAGTTGTCGGCGGTGAGCCGGGTGAGCGAGCCGAGTTCGCTGCGGTGGATCTGCTCGCCCTTCCGTAGGGAGGCGACATGGACGGATGGTGTCTGCACGGTTGCTCCTCGCTCGCGGTCGAAGGATCGGTTTCGCGCGATCGCGCCGTTCTGGGCGTGCGGCAGCCCTGGAGTATCGAGCCGACCGAGTCATAGCAGATGACGATGGAAAGTTATCTTCGCCACAAAAGACACTGCCTGTTCGCGCTGCCCAAACAAGTGTTTTTCACATCACACCATGTCATAGCCCAATCTCGCGCGGGGTAACCCTGAGACCTTTCACAACCTGGGCGCGCCGATCCGATCGGTCTTCGCTAAGGTCCGTTCTGCACGCTCGGGTCATGGTTCACGCATTTGAAGCGCCGCTTCTGGCTCCATAGCCAGAGCGGATGATGATCGACCAGAGAGTGAACTCGCCGCCGCATGACCCCGACACGCCGTTCCGCACGTCGCGCTCAGCACTCCCGAGCACGCAATCTCCTTTTCCCGCAATTGCTCACCGCGGCAGTCGACACGGCCTTCGACGCGGCGGCTGTCCGGTACAATCCGACGGGCGATCCTGCCGATCAGCGTGAGCTCAGCTACCGGGAACTGGACGAGATGTCCTCGCGATGGGCCCGCTACCTGATCGGGCTCGGGGTGGGACCGGGTGACTTCGTCGCGGTGGCCGTCACCCGCTCGATCGAGTCGGTGCTCGCGGTGTGGGCGGTCGCCAAGACCGGCGCCGCCTACGTGCCCGTCGATCCCTCCTATCCGGCGGACCGGGTCGGGCACATGATCGCCGACTGCGGCGCAGGCGTCGGCCTCACCACCTCGGCGCATCGCGCGGCGCTCACCGCGCCCGGCATGACGTGGATCGAACTCGATTCCGAAACCCACCTGGCAGAAGTCGCCGCCGAACCCGGCCACTCGATCTGCTACCTGGATCGGATTCGTCCCCTCACCGAGCAGCACCTCGCCTATCTGATCTACACCTCCGGCTCGACGGGCAAGCCGAAAGGCGTGGCGGTGACCCACGCCGGGCTGGCCGGGCTGGTCGAACACGAGCTCGCCGTCCGTGCGGTGACCCGGGCATCGCGAGTCTCGCATCTGTGCAGCCCGAGCTTCGACTTCTCGGTGATCGAGATGTTGCTGGCCTTCTCGGCGGGCGCGACGCTGGTCGTGGCGCCACCCACGGTGTTCGGCGGTGTCGAACTGGCGGATCTGCTGCGGCGCGAGCGGGTCACGCATCTGTGCATCACCCCCGCGGCACTGGAATCGATCGATCCGGCGGGGTTGGACGACCTCAGGGCTATCCTGTGCGGCGGCGAGCGCGTCGGCCCCGAGCTGGCCGCCCGGTGGGCGACCGGCGGCCGGTCCTTCTACATCGTCTACGGCCCGACCGAGACCACCATCTTCGCCACCGGCACCGAAGCGCTCGGTCCGGGCGACGCGACCCATATCGGCACTCCGGTACCGGGCCTGGGTGTGCATGTGCTGGACGGGCGGCTACGAATGGTGCCCACCGGCGTGATCGGGGAGCTGTATCTGTCCGGACCGGCGCTGGCGCAGGGCTACCTCGGACGCCCCGGAACGACCGCCGACAGGTTCGTCGCAAATCCGTTCGCCGCGACGCCCGGCTCCCGCATGTATCGCACCGGCGATCTGGTGCGGCGGAATTCGGCGGGACTCCTCGAACACCACGGACGGGTGGACTTCCAGGTCAAGATCCGCGGACTGAGGATCGAGCTCGGCGAGATCGACAACGCGCTGACCGCCCACCCCGACATCGACTATGCCGCGACCATCGGCACCACACTCCCGTCCGGCGCCACCGCGCTGGTCTCCTACGTATTACCGCGAGCGAAAGGGGCTCCCGACGGCGGCGAGCGGGTGCGGCTCGACACCGCCGAACTGGCCGATCTCCTGGCGAAAACCCTTCCGGCATACATGATTCCGGCCGCGATCACAGTGCTCGACGAACTGCCGCTCACGCCGGTCGGCAAACTGGATCGCGCCGCGCTGCCGGAGCCGGTGCTCGCCACCCGGCAGTTCCGTGCGCCCGCCACGCCGACCGAGCGGATGGTCGCCGACGTCTTCGCCGCGCTGCTCCTCCCGCCGGGCGAGTGCGGCCCCGCCCGGGTCGGCGCGAACGACGACTTCTTCGAACTGGGTGGCAATTCGCTGATCGCGACGCGGGCGGCGGCGCGGCTCGGCGCCGCGCTCGGCGTTCGTGTCCCGGTCACGCTGCTGTTCGAGGCCTCGGTGGTGGCGAGACTGGCCGAACGACTGAACGAACTGGGCCGAGTCGCTCATCCGGCGCCGCGACCGATGACGCGACCGGAGCGGGTGCCGCTGTCGTATGCCCAGCGACGGATGTGGTTCCTGAATCGCTTCGACCCGGCCGGAGCGAGCAACAACATCCCCTTGGCGGTGCGGTTGAGCGGACAGCTGGACGTGGACGCGCTGCGGGCGGCGATCCGGGATCTGGTCGAGCGGCACGAGGTGCTGCGCACCAGCTATCCGGAGTACGACGGGGCGGGCACCCAGCGCGTGCACGCCATCTCGGAGCCGGGCGCGGTGCCCGAGCTGAGGGTGCTCGACGTCGGCGAGGCCGAGATCCTCGAACGCACGGTGGCCGCGGTGGTCGACGGCTTCGACGTCACGGCCGCGCCGCCGATCCGGCTGCGTCTGCTGCGCTCGAGCGAGACCGAGCACGTGCTGGTCGGCGTGGTCCATCACATCGCCGCCGACGGTTCCTCGATGGGCCCGTTGACCGCCGACCTGATGAGCGCCTACTCGGCCCGGATCGCGGGCCGCGCTCCGGATTGGCAGCCGCTGCCCGTGCAGTACGCGGACTACGCGCTGTGGCAGCGCGAAACGCTCGGTGCGGAAAGCGATCCGGACTCGACACTGGCCCGTCAGATCGGCTTCTGGCGAGAGCGGCTGGCCGACCTGCCGGAACGACTGGACCTACCCGCCGACCGGCCGCGCCCCTCGGTGTTCTCCGGACGCGGCGCCACTCACGAATTCAAGATCGACGCGACGGTGCACGCCGCGCTGCAGCGGCTGGCGCACCGCCACGACGCGACACTGTTCATGGTCGCGCACGCCGCCTACGCGGTGCTGCTGGCCCGGCTGTCGAACACCCGTGACATCACCGTCGGCGCGCCGGTGGCCGGTCGCGGCGAGACCGCGGTGGACGGCCTGATCGGCATGTTCGTCAACACGCTCGCGCTGCGCACCGAAATCGACCCCGGCCACACCTTCGCCGAGTTGCTCGAGCAGGTACGCGGCCGCGACATCGAGGCGTTCGGCCATGCCGACGTGCCGTTCGAACGCCTGGTGGAGGTGCTGGACCCGGTGCGGTCGAGCGCGCACCACCCGCTGTTCCAGACCATGCTGACCTTCCAGAACTTCACCCCGACGGCGCTGGAACTGCCCGGCCTGCGAGTATCCCCGGTGGATTTCGCGCTGCCGCTGGCGAAATTCGACCTCGAGTTGACCATGGTTCCGCACGAGGACGAGCGGACGCCGCTGGGCATCTCGGCGGCGTTCACCTATTCCGCCGACCTGTTCGACGAGGCCACGGTGGCGGCATTCGCCCGGCGGCTGTGCGCGATCCTCGCGGCCGTCGCGGATTCGGCGGATCGGGCGATCGGGGAGATCGAACTGCTCGACCCCGTGGAGCGCACCACGATCCTGACTGGGTGGAACGACACCGGGCACCCGGTCGCCGCGGGCCTGGTGCTCGACGGGTACCGGCGTGCGGTGGCCCGGTATCCGGACGAGATCGCGGTCGTCCACGCGGACACGCGGCTGACCTACCGCGAGTTCGACCAGCGGGTCAACCGGCTCGCCCGGGTGCTCGTCGACCACGGCGTCGGCCCCGAAACCGTTGTTGCGCTGTCGGTCCGGCGATCGCTGGACCTCGTGACCGGCATGTACGCGATTCTCACCGCAGGCGGCGCGTACCTGCCGCTCGACCCGGATCACCCCGCCGAGCGGATCGCGCACGTGCTCGACCTCGCCCGACCGGTCTGCGTGCTCACCAGGTCCGCCGACGCGATTCCGCTGCCCGATCATGTCGCCGTCCTGCTTCTGGACGACCTCGGCGCGGATCAGCGCTCGGGCGCCGCCCTTGATCCTGGCGAACTTTCGGGGGCGGTGCGGCCGCAGCACCCCGCCTATGTGATCTTCACATCCGGTTCGACCGGACGTCCGAAAGGCGTGGTGGTCTCGCACGCCGCGATCGACAACCAGATCGAGTGGATGCTCCACCGGTACCCCCTGGGTCCGCGCGAGGTGTACCTGCAGAAGACCGCGGCCACCTTCGACGTCGCCTTGTGGGGCTACCTGATGCCGCTGCGCGCGGGCGCGAAACTCGTGCTCGCCGACCACGACGGGCACCGTGACGCGGACTACCTCGCCGCCACCGTCGCCGCGCACGGCGTCACGGTCACCGATTTCGTGCCCTCGATGCTCACCGAGTTCGCCGCGCACGCGACGCCGGAACGCCTTGCGACACTGCGAGATCTGTTCGTCATCGGGGAAGCGCTCGCGCCGGAGACCGTCCGGGCGGTCCGCGCGGTCACCGGCGCGCGGGTGCACAACCTGTACGGCCCCACGGAGGCGGCGGTCTCGGTGACGTACTGGCCCGCCGGAACAGGCGACGGCGCGACGCTGCCGATCGGCCGGCCGCAGTGGAACACGCAGGTATACGTGCTGGATTCGCGCCTGCGGCCGGTTCCGGCCGGGGTACCGGGCGAGCTGTACCTGGCCGGGGATCAGCTCGCCCGCGGTTACGTGCGGCAGGCGGCGCTGACCGCCGGCCGTTTCGTCGCCAACCCGTTCGAGCGCGGGAGGCGGATGTACCGCACCGGCGATCTGGCGCTCTGGCGCGCGCCGCGCGCCGACGAGCCCCAGCGCCTGGAATACCTCGGGCGCACCGACTTCCAGGTCAAATTCCGCGGCCAGCGCATCGAACTCGGTGAGATCGAGACCGCGTTGCTCGCGCAGCCGTCGGTGAGTCAAGCGGTCGCGGCGGTGGTGCCCTCGCCGTCGGGCGAGCGGCTGGCGGCCTATGTGGTCGCGCGACCGGGGCAGGTCGTCGATCGCGGCGAACTCGTGGCCGGGATGTCGGCGGTCCTGCCCGCCTACATGATCCCGTCCGCACTGGTGGAGCTGACCGCGCTGCCGCTGAACGCGAGCGGGAAACTCGATCGCTCGGCGCTGCCCGAGCCCGCGGTCGAGACCAAGGCGTTCCTGGCGGCGCGCACGCCCGTCGAACAAGCCGTCGCGCAGGTGTTCGCCGAGCTGCTCGGTGTCGAACGCGTGGGCATCGACGACGACTTCTTCGCGCTGGGCGGCAATTCGTTGATCGCGACCAGGGCCGTCGCGCGGGTGAACGAGGTGCTCGGATCGCGGGTCACCGTGCGGGAACTGTTCGAGGCGCCCGTGGTGAGCGCACTCGCCGCGAAGGTGGCCGCCGGTGGGGCAGGAAACGCTCGCGCGCCTTTGACGCGCTCGCCACGGCCGGATCGGATACCGCTGTCGCTCGCGCAGCAGCGGATGTGGTTGCTCAACCGGCTCGAGCCGGACTCGCCCGCCTACAACATGCCCTTCGCCGTCCGGCTGACCGGCGCCCTCGACCTGCCCGCGCTGCGCCACGCGATCGCCGACGTGATCGAACGGCACGAGGTGCTGCGCACCCGCTACCCGGTCGACGCCGACGGGCAGCCGTATCAAGAGGTCCTGCCGACCGGCGCGGCCCTTCCCGACGGCATCGCGATCGAACACGGAATCACCGACGTCGCGACCGTGGTGGCGGCGCTGATGTCCGCGGGCTTCGACGTGACCGCGGCCGCGCCCGTCCGGCTGCGGCTGTTCACCTCGGGCGAAGATCACCTGCTCGTCATCGTGACCCACCACATCGCCGCGGACGGGTCGTCGCTCGCGCCGCTGGCCCGCGACCTGGTGACCGCCTACGCGGCCCGGCGCGGCGGCGGCACGCCCGGCTGGTCGCCGCTGCCGGTGCAGTACGCCGATTACGCGATCTGGCAGCATGCCGCGATCGGATCCGATGACGACGAGAATTCCGTCGCGGCGCACCAATTGTCGTATTGGCGTGGGCAACTGGCCGGGCTCGCCGGACCGCTGGAACTGCCCACCGACCGCCCGCGGCCGTCGACGGTCTCGGCCCGCGGCGCGTCGACCGGCTGCACGATCCCGGCGCGGGTCGACGAGCGGCTGGCCGAGATCGCGCGTGAGCACAACGCGACGCCGTTCATGGTGTTGCACGCGGCGCTCGCCACGCTGATCGGGCGTCTGTGTGGGGGCACGGACGTCGTCATCGGCACCCCGGTGGCGGGGCGCGGTGAACGTGCGCTCGACGAGCTGGTCGGGATGTTCGTCAACACGTTGGCGCTGCGCGTCGACGTCGAGCCCGCCCTGACGTTCCACGATCTCGTCGAACGGTCCCGTGCGGCGGCTCTGTCGGCCTTCGCCAACGCGGATGTGCCCTTCGAGCGCGTGGTCGAGGAGGCCGACCCCGCGCGAACGGGCGCGCGCGCGTCGCTGTTCCCGGTGATGCTGTCGTTCCAGAACATCGAGCAGCCCGACCTGGAGTTGCCGGAGCTGACGGTCACCGCCGTGGACAACGGCGCGATCACGGCCAAATTCGACCTGCACGTGGTCGTCGAGCCACGCGTGCGCGGCGACGGCCGGACGGAATCGGCGGTGACCTTCACCTACGCCACCGACCTGTTCGACGAAGCGACCGTGCGCGCCTTCGCTCGCCGGTTCGAGCGCATCGTGTCCGCGGTCGCCGAAGATCCCTCGGTGCGGGTGTGGGACATCGACATCCTGGACGAGAGCGAACGCCGCCCGGCGGTCTCGCGGTCGCACGAGCCGCCGGCCGGGATCGCCCCCGCGCCGACCCTGCCCGAGCTGATCGCCGAGCGGGCTCGGCGCGCACCGGAGGCGCAGGCCGTGCGGTGCGGCGCCGCCACGCTGAGCTTCGGCGCGTTGCACCGGCAGGCGAATCGCGTCGCCCGCGCGCTGATCGCGGCCGGAGCCGGGCCGGAAACCGTTGTCGCCGTGGCTGTCGGGCGCACCGAACAGCTCCCGGTCGCGTTGCTCGGTGTGCTGGCCGCCGGTGCCGCGTACCTGCCCGTCGACCTCAGCTATCCGGCGCAGCGGCAGGCCTTCGTGCTCGCCGACGCGGCGCCGGTGTGCGTGCTGACCACCGCCGCCGAGCGGTCGGCCCTTCCGGACACCGCACTGCCCACCGTTCTGCTGGAGGAGGCGGCGGAGTTCTCCGACGATCCGATCACCGACGCCGACCGGGTTGCGCCGTTGCTGCCGGACAACCTCGCCTACGTCATCTACACCTCGGGGTCGACGGGCGTGCCGAAGGGCGTGGGCGTGACGCATCGCAATGCGGTGCGGTTGTTCGCCGAGGCGCAACCGCTGTTCGAATTCGGCGAGCGCGACGTCTGGACGTTGTTCCATTCCTTCGCGTTCGACTTCTCGGTGTGGGAACTGTGGGGCGCGCTGGTGACCGGCGGCACCGTCGTCGTGGTCGACTACGCGACATCGCGCTCACCGGAACTGTTGCGCGAGTTGCTGATTCGCGAGCGGGTGACGGTGCTGAACCAGACGCCGTCGGCGTTCTGCCAACTGATCGACGCCGACCGCGACGCCCCGGCCGGATCCGGTGAATTCGCGCTGCGGTATGTGATCTTCGGCGGTGAGGCGCTGGATCTGCGGCAGCTGCGACGCTGGCGCGAGGGCCATCCGGGGGACTCGCCGCGACTGGTCAACATGTACGGCATCACGGAGACCACCGTGCACGTCTCGTTCCTCGACGTCGGCGCGGAACTGACGGACAGCCCGGCCAGCCTGATCGGCCGCGCGTTGCCAGGGCTGGACACCCATGTGCTGGACATCCGCTTGCGACCGGCCCCGACCGGCACTCCCGGCGAGATCTATGTCGCCGGTGATCAGCTCGCCCGCGGCTACGCGGGACGGCCAGGACTCACCGCGACGCGCTTCGTCGCGAATCCGTTCGGACCGCCCGGCTCACGGATGTACCGCTCGGGTGACCTCGCGCGCTGGGGCCGCTTCGGCGGCGAGGCCGGGCTGGCCTACGCCGGCCGCGGCGACCAGCAGGTGCAGTTGCGGGGATTCCGGATCGAACTGGGGGAAATCGAAGCGGCGCTGGTGCGGTGCTCCGGTGTGCGTCAGGCCGTCGCGCTGGTCCGGACCGATCCCACGCTCGGCGATCAGCTCGTGGGCTACGTCCTGCCCGAGCCGGGTGCGCGGCCGGATCCGGCCGAGGTACGCGACCAGGTGGCCGCGTATCTGACCGGCTACATGGTGCCCGCCGCGATCGTCGTGATCGATGCTCTCCTGTTGACCCCCAACGGCAAGCTCGACAAGCGAGCGCTGCCCGCGCCGGTCTTCCGCGCCCGCGAGTTCCGCGCGGCCGTCACTCCCGTGGAAGCGACCGTCGCCGCCGCCTTCGCCGCGGTGCTCGGCGCCGAGCGCTTCGGCATGGACGACAACTTCTTCGAACAGGGCGGCAACTCCCTGCTCGCCGCGAAGCTGACCCTTCGGCTGTCCTCCGCGCTCGGCACGCGGATTCCGGTGATGCGGGTGTTCACCGCGCCCACCCCCGCGGAACTGGTCGCCGACCTGGCTCGCCGGGCGAGCGGCGAAGTCCAGACCGAGGCGGCCTTCGACCTGCTGCTGCCGCTGCGGCCGGGCGGTTCGGCCGCGCCGCTGTTCTGCGTGCATCCGGTGTCGGGAATCTCCTGGTCGTATGCCGGGCTCGCCGCCTACCTCGACCCGCAACGACCGCTCTATGGTCTGCAGACTCCCGTGCTGGCGAGCGACGCGGTCATGCCGGGTTCGATCGAGGAATGGGCCCGCCGCTACGTCGAGCTGATCCGCGCGAAACAGCCGACCGGTCCTTACCATCTGCTCGGTTGGTCCTTCGGCGGCGTCATCGCGCACGAGATGGCGGTCCAGCTGCAACGCGAAGGCGAGCGAGTCGCGCTGCTCGCGGTGATGGACAGCTACATGGCGGATCCGCCCGGCACGCCGCCGGGTGACGCGGGCCAGGTCCCGGTGGCCGAATTGATCGGCGGTCTGCTGGGCGAGCAGGCCGGCGATCTCGGCAGCGTCGCGGATGTGGACTGGGCCGCGCTGCCGGAGAGAATGGCCGGACTTCCGGAACCCTTCGCGTCGTTCGGCTCCGACCGCGTCACCCGGATCCTCGACGCGGCCGTGCACTCGGTCGCGCTGCGCGGCGCCTACGACCCGCCGGTCTACCGGGGCGACGTCATCTATTTCACCGCCGCGCTCGACGATCCGACCGGCTGTCTCGGTGCGTCGATCTGGAGCGAGGTGGTCGACGGACGCGTGCACAACCACCTGGTGCCGACGACGCATTGGCGGATGACCGTGGCATCCGGTCTGGCCGAGATCGCCAGGGTGCTGACCCGCGCCTGGCGGGCGGCAGAACCGGACGGGGACGAGCCGGTCAGCCGGTGAACCAGCGGCGCAGCCTGGCCTCGGCCGCGGCGGCCTTCTCCCGCGCGAGTTCCGCCGACGGCGCGGTGAACGGCGCGACCGGCGCGGGGCCGGAGAGGAAATCGGCCTCCACTTTGCCGACCAGCCCGCCGCCGAACTCGATGTGGCAGGTGCCACGCCCACGGTAGCGTTCCGGCGGAGCGAGGCCGTGCAACCGCGCCCCGATGGCCGCGGCGAGCGTGCCCGCGGCGTCCTCGGCGAACACACCCGCCCGGGGGACCGGTGCGTCGGCGCAGTCACCGAGCGCGTAGACGCCCGGATACGGCGTCTCGAGGGTGTGCGGGTCGACGGCGATCCAGCCGTCCGTCCCGCCCTCGGTGAGCCCCGACGCCGCGACGACCGCGGGCACCCGGTGCTTGGGGATTCCGATGAACAGGTCGTAGGGCACATCGCCGGTCTCGGTGAGCGCCATGCGCCGGGCCGGATCGAGCGCGTGCACCGCGCGCCCCGGCGCGTAGGCGATGCCACGCCCGGCCAGCGCTTCGACGATCGCGGCGGACGTGTCGGCCGACACCGGGATCGGTGCGTCCATCGGGGTGAGGAATCGCATGTCGGTGCGGCTCCTGACCCCGCGCCGGGCGAGCGTCTCGTGCAGGAGCATCGCGCCTTCGTACGGCGCGGGCGGGCACTTGAACGGAACACCGAGCACCGCCAGGACCACGGCCCCGCCGTCGAAGCGCGCGATGCGTTCGCGCAACCGGCGGGCGCCCTCGATCGAGTAGTACTCGTAGCCGTCTTCGGCGAAGCCGGGGGTCGCCCCGGGGTCGTAGTCGGCGCCCAGCGCGACGACGAGGATGTCGGGGTCGTAGACCGCCTGATCGGTGCGTACCCGGCGGGCCACCGGGTCGATCGCGGTGACCTCCTCCTGCCGGAATTCCACGCGCGGATGGGTGAAGCGGGAGTACGGCACCCGCGCGGTCTCCGGCGACAGGTCACGGAACAGGATGTCCAGTTTTGCGAAGCCGAAGGTGAACGAGTCGCTCCGGTCGATGACGACGACACGGAACTCGTCGGCCGGCGAATCCGACAGACGGGTGGCCAGCTCCAGCCCTCCGAACCCCGCACCGAGAATGAGTACGGTTCGCATACGCCGATTCTTCTCCTGCCTGCGCCGCCGAGTCGAGCGCTTGCGGTCCCCCCCGGCGACCGAGGTCCCCGCGGCGGCCCGCGCCGTGGCCGGAGTGCTCTGCATTCGGTGACCTTCGGCCATCATCTGCGCCCGCGCCCCGCGCGATGCTGGAAGGACCAAGCGACTTGAACGAGCATCCGCATGACAGAATTACGCCCCCTCGATTCGGGCTTCATGGAACTAGAGGACGCCGACCGGCACATCAGTCTCGGCATCGGCGCGGTGGCGATCGTCGCCGGAGCCCCGCCGAGCCGCTCCGAGCTGAGCGGCGTTGTCGCGAGGGGGGTGGAGCGGAACGCGCGCCTGCGCCAGAAGGTGCGCCGCGCGCCGCTCGACCTGACCGTGCCGGTGTGGGAGGACGACCCGGATTTCGATCTGGCGCACCACATCCGGTGGACCGCGCTGCCCACGCCGGGTGACGAGACCGCGTTGTGCGAACTGGTGGCCACGGAGCTGGAGGAGCGACTCGATCGCGATCATCCGCTGTGGCAGTGCGTCGTCGTCGAACACCTCGCGGGAGACCGCTGGGCACTGCTGGTCAAAGCGCATCACAGCCTGGTGGACGGCGTTTCCGGGATCTCGGTGTTCCAGAGTTTCTGCGATGCCGTGACCGGGGAGCCGCGGGACACCGCCGAGCCGCAGGGGCGTACCGAGGTGCGCTGGCCGGATCTGGTTCGTGAGGTGTCGCGGCTGCCCGTCGTGTTGCCGCGGTCGGTGGCAGCCATGACGCGGGGCCTGGCTCCGCTGCTGTCCGCCCTCGTGTCGCCTGCCGTGGAGTCCTCGCTCAACGGCCCCATCGGACGGCAGCGCCGGTATGTCGTGGCCCGCGCCGCCTTGGCGGATGTCCATGAGATCGGTGCGGCGTTCGATGTCACGGTCAACGATGTCGTCCTGGCGGCGGTCGCCGCCGCTTATCGTGAACTGCTGGTCGGCCGCGGCGAACGGCTGTCGCCGGACAAACTGCGTATCCTCGTCCCGGTCTCGATGCGGTCCGAACAGGCGAAATACACCCTGGACAACCGGGTTTCGGCGGTACTGCCGTTCCTGCCGATCGAAATCGCCGACCCGGTGGAGCGGCTGAAGACGATCCGGGAGCGGATGAACCGGCACAAGTCGGGCGGCCAAGCGCAAGCGGAGGACTCGGTGCTCGCGTTGGCGGGCCTGCTGCCGTTCGCGCCCCTGGCGTGGACTTTCCGTCTGCTGGCGCGGTTTCCGCAACGAACCGTCGGCGCGTTGGTGACGAATGTGCCCGGTCCGCGGGAAGAACTGACCGTGCGCGGGCAGGTGGTCTCGCAGCTGCTGCCCGCCATGCCGATCGCGATGCGGTTGCGCACCGCGATCGCGGTCCTCAGCTATGCGGGCCACCTGACCTTCGGCATCACCGGGGATTACGACACCGCGCCCGACGTCGCCGTGCTCGCCGAAGGCATCGAGCGAGAGATCCGGCGGCTGCGGGAGCGTGCCGGGATCCGGCGACCGTCCAGGCCGGAGGTGACCTTGCCGTGACGCGCCTTTCCGGCGTGGTCTGCCTGCCTCCGGGATCGGCCGTGCGAAGAGGACGGATCGGGGACTTTCTGCCCTGTCCGGCAGGGGGACTCGGTGATGGTACGGGAGGCCGTGGTGGCGAGTGAAGACCGGAATCGCACACGCGACGCGCCCCGGGGCGAGTTCATGATCGCCTCCAACGGCCTCGCCGACAACGGCGCGCAGGCCCGTACGGTGGTCGAGATCGACCGTGAGGAGGCGTTGCGGTTGCTGGCGGGCGTCGCCTACGGCCGCGTGGTGTACACCCGCGACGCGCTGCCCGCGATCCGCCCGGTCAACCATTTCGTCGACGGCGGTGTGGTCATCGTGCGAACCCGGGTCACCTCGCGGCTCACCGACACCGTCCGTGCCGATCCCTCGGTCGTCGTGGCCTACGAGGCCGACGACATCGACGCGGTGACCCATGCGGGCTGGTCGGTCGTCGTGACCGGTCTCGCCCGCACGGTCACCGATCCGGAACGAATCGCCCGCTATACGCGCCTGCTTCGCCCGTGGGCCGACGGGGTCATGGACACCGTCGTCGCGATCGAACCCACGATCGTGACGGGAGTCCGGCTGCTCGGCGAGGAAGGGTAGCCCTCGCCGGAGGAAGATCGTCATGACCGCCGAGACGCCTGGTGGTGGGCGGCGGTCACAGATCCACGTGATGGGCTCGGTCGCTCCGGGCGGGTGACAGCTGCGTTTCAAGAGATCGCGTGGTGCCGGTGATTTGTCCGTCGGCGTCGTGCCCCGCCTGCGGTGGGAGACCGCGCGCCAATTTGCCGCACTCTCCTACCGAGAATTCTTTGCGAAGACGTATCCGGCGGACCGGTACGCGGCTTCGCCGCCGACCGGTTCGGTTGCGGTCGAAATGCCTTGGACGCCGTGCCGGTGCGAGCCCGGCGCGAAAGTCCTGCATTGCTCCGGCATGGTCGCCGGAGCAATGCTCGATCAACCGCCCGCCGCGTCGCATCCACGGCCTGACCGGGGCGAGATCTGCTCGCGGGCGCTGATCGGCGGCCGCTCGCAAACGCGTGGAAATCGTCGCGGACGCGGAACTGCCGCTGCGACCCGTCCTGCTCCGGAAGCCCTCTTCGAGGCGGGCGATACCGCGAAAGGCGATCGGCGGGGCCGATATGAGTACACTGCCGAACGGAAATATGTATTGCAGGAGAGTAATCCGGTGTGACTGATTTCCGGCGTGATGGAATCCGGGATCGGATAAAAGTGGCGGCGCTCGGTGATGATTGGTAATAGTGGCATAGTTTGGCATAAATGGCAGATTGCCGGTTTATTGCTGATGTACGGATCGGTAATTGGGCAACCGAGTGGAGGTGTGGGCGGTGAGGATTTGCGGTCCACTCTCGGCCACCTCGGCGGTCTTGGCCGTCCCGGCTTGTTTGCCGCCCTGACCCGGCATGTACGATGCCCGATCGCAGGTGTCCTTCGTTGGCTTCGTCCCTCGGAACCAGGCTCTTCTCGGAGGATGGGGCGTAAGGTCCGTGGTGCCGTGCGAGGTGTGTCATGGGTCTGCATTGCTCGAATCGGGATTCGAAACACCCGGCTTCCGTGCGGGGTCCACAGGTTTGATACGACTAGACTGAGCCAGGCTGCTGTCAGATAGCTTGTCCCACCAGAGTGTCGATGCTCCACCGCAGATTCAAAAGTTCTGTTTTCAGATTTTGAGACGACTGGAAATGCCGACAAACGGGAGGTGTGGGAGCCGCCGCAGAGGTCGGGGTGTCCGATTCGGATACGGGAACCGGCCGATCGTGCTACACGCGAAACCTGAACGGCGCGGCGTACGGCAGGGGTAGCGCCGCTTCTGAGTAGACGAAGTGCAGAGAAAGCCGGATTTCGGACGCGGAGAGCCCGGCGGGCTTCCGCCATACCTTCGCGCGTCCGGGTAGGAATAAGGGGTTCATGCGATGCATCTGAAGTCAGACGGAAGCGCCGACGGCGAGCCGGGTCTGATTCCGCTCTCGAGTGCGCAATACGGCATGTGGCTCGCGGACCACATGCCCGGTGCGCCGGCTGTCAACATCGCACACTGCGTCGAGATCGAGGGGCCGGTGGATTACGACGCGTTCACCCGGGCGGTGAACGACGGCGGTCACGAAACCGAGTCGCTCGTGGTGCGCGTGATCGAATCCGACGGCAGGCCCTACCAATTCGTCGACCGGACCATCATCTACGACGAGCCGGTGCTGGATTTCAGCGACGCGGAGGATCCGGTCGCGGCGGCGATGGAGTGGATGCGCCGCGACTACAACACCAAGGCGGTCGATCTCAGCCGCGACCGGCTCACCGAGACCAGGCTCATCCGGGTCGGCGAGGACCACTACTTCTGGTACGGCCGCGCGCATCATCTGGTGATCGACGGGTACGGCGCCTTCAACAGCTTGACCCGGATGGCCGAGCACTACAACGCCCTGCTGGAGGGCAGGCCGCCGACGCGACTGGACGCGGCGAGCCTGCACGACATCGTCGCCGCGGAGCACGCCTATCGCGCCAGCTCGCGATACGAGGCGGACAGAGCGTATTGGCTGGACAAGGTTTCCGATCTGCCGAAGCCGGTCAGCCTGTCCGGCCGCACGGCCCGCTCCAGCAAGATCGATCGCGTCGCCGGTTTGCAGCTGCCCGCTCATCTCACCGACCGGCTCGACCGCTTCGCCGACGAAGTGAACGCCTCTGCCGCGCAGGTGGTGATCGCGGCGTTCGCCGCGTTCCTCGCCCGGATGACCGGCACGGAAGACGTCGCGCTGTCGCTTCCGGTGACCGCGCGGGTGACCAAGCGCCTGCGCAACGCCGCCGCGATGCTGGCGAACATGGTGCCGATCCGCTTCGCCGTGCACCACTCGACCACCGTCGGAGAGCTGGTGCGGGCCTCGGTGTCCGAGATCGTCTCGGCCATGCGCCACCAGCTGTACCGGTTCGAGGATCTGCGCCGCGACTCCGCCGCGATCGACTCGGCGGCGAACTCGTTCGGCCCGATCGTGAACATCCTGTTCTTCGACTCGGAGATCCGCCTCGGCTCGGCCGTCGGGCGCTACCGCGCGCTGACCTCGGGCGCGCTCGAGGATCTGCAGCTGAATTTGTATCGCTCCGGTGCGGACGCGCCGCTGCTGATCGAGCTGCACGGCAATCCGAATCTCTACGGGCAGGACGAACTCGAGTCGCACGCCGACCGATTCCTCGATTTCCTGCAGCGGATGATGGACGTCCCCCTCGACACCCGCATCGGTGACATCCAGCTCCTCGGCCCCGCCGAACAACAGCGCATCGTGACCGAACTCGCGGGCCGCGACGGCGAATCCCCCTCGGCCACACTGGTGGATCTGCTGACCCGGCAAGCGGCGGCGACGCCGTCCGCGGTGGCCGTGACCGCGGAGTCCACCACCCTGACCTACCGCGAACTCGACGAACGGTCCAACCGGTTCGCCCGCAGGCTCATCGCGCTCGGCGCCGGGCCGGAAGCGCTGGTGGCCATCGCGATGCCCCGCGACGCCGACCTGATCGTCGCCGCGCTCGGCGTGCTGAAATCCGGCGCCGGGTACCTTCCGCTGGACATCGCCCATCCGGCCGAGCGGCTGGAATACGTACTGAGCGACGCGAACCCCATCGCGGTGGTGACCACGCGGGAGATGCGCGAGCACGTGCCTGGCGATCCCGGCCGCGTGGTGCTGTTCGACGACGTTCTCGCCGCGCGGGAATCCGCCGATCCGATCACCGAGGCCGAGCGGACCGGCTTGCTGCGCCCCGACCACCTCGCCTATGTCATCTACACCTCCGGCTCGACCGGCCGCCCGAAAGGCGTCTCGATCACCCACCGCGCCGTGTCCACCTACCTGGTGAACTCGTGCGCGGAGATCGGGATCCGGTTCGGCGACGTCTGGACGCTGTTCCACTCCTTCGCCTTCGACTACTCGGTCTGGGAGATCTTCGGCCCGCTGGTCACCGGCGGCCGGATCGTCGTCGTGGACGGCCTCACGGCCCGTTCTCCGGATGACGTGGTGCGCCTCGCGGCGCGGGAGAAGGTCACCGTCTTCAGCCAGACGCCCTCGGCTTTCTACCAATTCGCCGCGGCACGGCAGCGGTACGCGCACGCCGGTGAACCGGAGGGTGAGTTGTCGCTGCGGCTGGTCGTCCTCTCGGGCGAAGCCCTCGATCCCGCCGGGCTGGCCGACTGGTACGAGCACAACCCCGGCCTGCCGGTGCTGGCCAACAGCTACGGGATCACCGAGACCACCGTCTTCGTCACCTACACCGCCCTCACGCCGGACATCGCCGTTCCGGGCGCGCCGAGCACGGTCGGTCCGGCGCTGCCGGGCTTGCGCACCTATGTCCTGGACGAGCGGCTGCGTCCGTGCCCGCTCGGAGCGTGGGGCGAGATCTACGTCGCGGGAACGCAGCTGGCGCGCGGCTACCTCAACCGGCCCGCGCTGAGCGCGGCGCGTTTCGTCGCCGATCCCTTCGGCGCTCCGGGGCAGCGCCTCTACCGCAGCGGTGACGTGGCGCGCTGGAACCATCAGGGCGAGCTGGAGTATCGCGGCCGCGCCGACCAGCAGGTGCAGTTGCGCGGGTTCCGCATCGAGCTCGACGAGATCCGCAACGCGCTGCTGGCCCACGGCAGCGTCGCCGCGGCCGTCGTCGTCGTGCATCTGCCCGGCACGGAGGCCGCCCGGCTGGTGGGATACGTCGTGCCCGCCGTCGGCGCCACTTGCGAGCCGGATGCCCTGCGTGCCCACGTCGGCGAGATGCTGCCGGAATACATGGTGCCGTCGAGCGTCGTCGTGATCGACGCGGTGCCGCTGACCGTCAACGGCAAAGTGGACTACCGGGCGCTGCCCGAGCCGGTGTTCGATTCGGCCGCGGCGTACGTCGCGCCACGGACGATCGTCGAGGAGTCGATCGCGGACGTGTTCGCCGAGGTGCTCGGCACCGACCGGGTGGGCGTGTTCGACAGCTTCTTCGAACTCGGCGGCAACTCGATCACCGCGACCAGCGCGGCGGTGCGCATCGCGGAGGCGACCCGGTGCGACGTGTCCGTGCGCGACCTGTTCGTCAAGCAGACCGTCGCGGAACTGGCCGCACACATCGAGGACGGACACCGCTCCGGCAGGCCGGTGCTGCGGGCGGCGGCCCGGCCCGATCCCATTCCGCTCGCCCCGGCGCAGAACCGGATGTGGCTGGTCAACCAGACCGACCCGGCCTCGGCCGCCTACAACATCCCGCTGATCGTGCAGCTCACCGGACGTCTCGACGTGGCGGCGCTGCGTGCGGCGCTGACCGACGTGATCGATCGGCACGAGTCGTTGCGCACCGTCTACCCCGCCGTGAACGGCGAACCGGCACAGGTGATCCTGCCGGCCGACGAGGTCGTCGCCGGGCTAGACCTGACGCCGCGGCCGACCGACCAGGACGACATCGAGGACCGGATTCGCGACCTGGCGTCGGTGGGGACCGATCTGCGCGAACGCGCCCCGATCCGGGTGGCGCTGCTGGCGACCGCCGACCGCACGCGGCATGTCCTGGCCGTGGTGCTGCACCACATCTGCTGCGACGGCTCGTCGCTGCGGCCCCTCGCGGCCGATGTCGCGATCGCCTACGAGGCTCGGGCGCAGAAGAAGATCCCGGACTGGGAGCCGCTGAGCGTCCAGTACGCCGACTACAGCGTCTGGCATCGCAGCCTGCTCGGCGACCCGGACGATCCGGATTCCCGCGCTGCCCGCCAATTGCGGTACTGGGCACAGCGTTTGGCGGGAATGCCGCCGGTGCTCGAGCTGCCCGCCGACCGGCCGCGTCCGGCCCGCCGTTCCATGCGCGGCGACGTCGCGAACACCGTGATCCCCGCGGAGACCTTCGCCGGGGTCGAGCGGCTGGCGCGCACGGCCAACGTCACGACGTTCATGGTCGTCCACGCCGCCCTGGCCGTGCTGCTGGCGCGGATGTCGGGCTCGGCGGACGTCACCGTCGGCACACCGGTCGCCGGTCGCGGTGAACGCGCCCTCGAGCCGCTCATCGGCATGTTCGTCAACACCGTGCCGCTGCGCACCGAGGTGTCCGCCGATGAGTCGTTCACCGAGTTCCTGACCCGCGTCAAGGGCATCGACGTGGACGCCTTCGCCAACAGCGACCTGCCCTACGAGCGGCTCGTGGACGAACTGCATCCGAAGCGGTCGCTGGCGTACGCGCCGCTGTGCCAGGTGTATCTGGCGTTCGAGAACATGGACCGGGCGAGCTTGGAGCTGTCCGAGCTGACCGTCGAGCTGCTCGATCCAGGCGCCGAACCGGCGAAGGTGGACCTCATCGTCACCGTGGCCGAGAACACCGCCGCGGGCGGCGATGTCCCGCTGCGCGTCAACTACGCGACCGACCTGTTCGATCGGGAAACCGTCGAAGAGCTGGCCGAACGGCTGAATCGGGTGCTCGAGGCGTTCGTCACGAACCCACGCGCGCGGGTCGGCGACGTCGACCTGTTGTCGGGGGTCGAGCGTCTGGGACTGGTCCCGGCCTCCGGCGGCCGCGCCGAGCCGCCCCGGGTGCTGGCCGACGTGCTGCTGGTCGGCGAGCGCACCGCGCCCGCCGTGGTGGCGGGGGACCGGGTGCTGACCTACGGCGAGCTCGACGACTGGTCGAATCGTCTCGCGCGGGTGCTGATCGACTGGGGTGTCGGACCGGGTGATCAGGTCGCGCTGGCCATGGGGCGGTCGGTGGAGTTCGTGGTCGGCGTCTGGGCGGTGGCGCGGGCGGGCGCGGCGTTCGTGCCGATCGACCCGCGTCATCCCGGGGAGCGGGTCGCGCACATGGTCGCGGACTCGAACATCGAGATCGCGCTCACCGTCGAGGCGTCGTGCGCCCTGCTTCCCGGCCATGTGCGGCAATTGGTCCTCGACCACCCGGGCACCGAGGCGTTCCTCGCCACGCAGTCTGCGGCCGCGGTGACCGACGCGGATCGCGTGCGCCCCTGCCGCGTGGCCGACGCGGCCTACGTGGTGTACACCTCGGGCTCGACCGGCAAGCCGAAGGGCGTTGCGGTCACCCACGAGGGCTTGGCGAACTTCGCGATCGAGCAGCGCGAGCGCTATCGGGTGGACCGCAGGTCACGCGTGCTGCAGGTGGCCGCGCCCGGCTTCGACGCGGTGATGCTCGAGCTGCTGATGGCGCACGCGAACGGCGCGGTGCTGGTCGTGTCGCCGCCGGAAGTGTTCGCGGGAACGCAGCTGGCGCAATTGATTCGCGCGCACGAGGTGTCGCACGCGTTCGTGACCCCCAGCGTGCTGGCGACGATGTCGCCCGCCGGACTCGATTCGCTGCGGGTGCTGGTGGCGGGCGGGGAAGCGGTGTCGGCCGAGACGGTCGCCGTCTGGGCGCCGGGGCGACGGCTGCACAACGGCTACGGCCCCACCGAGACCACGATCATGGTGGCGATCAGCGACCCGCTGTGCGTCGGCGAACCGGTGACCATCGGCGGCCCGATCCGCGGCGTCGACGCGGTGGTACTCGACGACCGGTTGCGGCCCGTCCCGGTCGGGGTGACCGGACAGTTGTACGTCTCGGGCGTGCAGCTGTCGCGCGGGTACCTCAACCGTCCCGCCTCTACCGCCGCGACGTTCGTCGCCAATCCGTACGGCCCGGCGGGCACCCGCATGTACGGCACCGGCGACCTGGCGCGCTGGACGGCCGATCACACCTTGGAGTACCTGGGGCGCACCGACTTCCAGGTCAAGATTCGCGGCCAGCGCATCGAACTGGGCGAGATCGAAGCCGTGCTCGCCGGGCATCCCACCGTCGCGGCGGCGGTCGTGGTGGGCGTGCAGGCCGAGACCGGCTCGCGGTTGGCGGCCTACGTGGTGCCTGCCGACGGGGCCGTCGACACCGCGGAACTGACCAGGTACGCGGCACAGCGCCTGCCGTCGCACATGGTGCCGGACACGGTCGTGGTGCTCGACCGGCTGCCGCTGTCGTCGGTGGGCAAGGTCGACCGCGCCGCCCTGCCGGAACCGGAATTCGCTCCCGCCGTGGAGTTCGTCGCACCGCGCAACGCCACCGAGCAGATCGTGGCCGACATCTGCGCGGGCGTGCTCGGGATCGAACGCGTCGGCGTGCTGGACAGCTTCTTCGATCTCGGCGGCAACTCGCTGTCGGCCACCCGCGCGGCCGCGCAGCTCAGCGGCGCGTTCGGCGTGGAGGTGCCGTTGCGCGCGATCTTCGAGGCGCCGACCATCGGGGCGCTGGCGGAGCGGCTGCGCAGCGCCGACGCGGCGACCAGGACGCCGCTGGCGCCGCAGGAGCGCCCGGCCCGGATCCCGCTCTCGCCCGCCCAGGCCCGGATGTGGTTTCTCAATCAATTCGACACCGGCTCGGCGGTGTACAACATCCCGCTGGTCGTGCGGATGTCGGGCGACCTCGACGTGGCCGCCATGCACGCGGCGATCGCGGATGTGCTGGAACGGCACGAGGCGCTGCGGACGGTCTACCCGGACAGCGACAGCGGGCCGCATCAGGTGATCGTCTCGGTGCCGACGGCGCTGCCCGCGCTGACGCCGGTGCCGGTCGCGGCCGACGAGGTCGAGGCTCGCGTCGCCGCCGAGGTCGCCGTGGGCTTCGACGTCACCAGCGAGGTGCCGTTCCGGGTCGCCTTGTTGCGCAGCGCGCCCGACGACCATGCCCTGGTGCTCGTCGTCCATCACATCAGCTTCGACGGGTCCTCGCTGGCGCCGCTGGCCGCGGACCTGATGACCGCCTACCGCGCCAGGGTCGGGGGCGAGGCGCCGCAGTGGGCGCCGTTGCCGGTGCAGTACGCCGATTACGCGCTGTGGCAACGGAAGTCGCTCGGCAGCGAGGACGATCCGCACAGCCCGGCCGTCGCCCAGACCCGGTACTGGCTGGCGGCCCTCGCCGGCCTGCCCGAGGTGTTGGATCTGCCCACCGACCGTCCGCGGCCTGCGCGGCAGTCCTTCCGCGGCGCGACCGTCTCGGCCATCGTCCCCGCGGAGCTGCACCGCGCGGTGGTCGCGCTGGCCCGCCGCCACGACGCGACGGTGTTCATGGTGATGCACGCGGCCTACGCGGCACTGCTGGCGCGGCTGTCCGGCACCGGGGACATCGCGGTCGGCACACCGATCGCCGGCCGCGGCGAGCCCGGGCTGGACGGCTTGGTCGGCATGTTCGTCAACACGCTGGTGCTGCGGACGCACATCGAGCCAGGCGCGTCCTTCGTCCGGATCCTGGATCAGGTGCGGGCCACCGACCTGGCCGCGTTCGAGAACGCCGACATCCCGTTCGAGCGTCTGGTGGAGGTGCTGAACCCGCCGCGCTCGACCGCGCACGCGCCGCTGACGCAGGTGGGCTTCTCGTTCCAGAACATCGAGATCCCGACGGTGCGGTTCGAGGGACTGACCGTGTCGGCGCGGATGGCCGACCCGAGCGTGGCGAAATACGACCTGCACCTGAATCTGGTCGACGCCTTGGCCGCGGATGGCGAGCCGGGTGACATGGCCGTCGAATTCGGTTACGCCACGGATCTTTTCGACGAGGCGACGATCCGGTCCATGTTCGATCGCTACCTGCTGTTGCTGCGCGCCGTCGTCGGTGACCCCACCCGCGCCATCGGCGACGTCGATCTGCTGACCGCGCGGGAGGCGCGGCGGATCGCGGCCCGCTCCAGCGGCGTGCGGACACAGGCTCCAGCGGCGACGATCGCGGACCTGTTCGCCGCGCAGGTGGCGGCGACGCCGGAACACCCTGCGGTGCTCGACGCCGCCGACGGCGCCCGGCTGGACTACCTGGAATTCGGCGCGCGGGTGAATTCGCTGGCCCGCGCGCTGATCGGGCGCGGCGTCGGGCCGGACGCCATCGTGGCGGTGGCGATGCGCCGCTCGGTGGATCTGCTGGTCACGCTGTACGCCGTCCACGCCGCCGGCGCGGCCTACTTGCCGCTGGATCCGGACCATCCGGCCGACCGGGTGCGCTCCGTGCTCTCCGCCGCGCGTCCCCGCGCGATCCTCACCCGTTCGGACGACGAGGCGAACCTGCCCGGCGACGTGCCGGTCTGGACGCTCGGCGATCTGGAGGACGAGCGCTTGGACGCCTCGCCGCTGACCGATGCCGACCGGACCCGGCCGCTGCGGCCGGAGGATCTGGCCTACGTCATCTACACCTCCGGCTCGACGGGTGTACCCAAGGGCGTCGCCGTTCCGCACGCCGCGGTGGTCAACCAGTTGCGCTGGATGCGCGAGCACTACCGGCTCGGCGGCGGCGACGTCATGCTGCTGCGCACCCCGGTGACCTTCGACCTCTCGGTCTGGGAGCTGTTCTCCGCTCTCACCTGTGGCGCCGCCTTGGTCGTCGCGGGTCCCGACGCGCACGGCGATCCGCGCGAGATCGCCCGGCTGATGGCCGAGTACCGCGTGACCACAGTCGATTTCGTGCCGTCGCTGCTCGCGGCGTTCCTCGATGTGGCCACTCCGGACCAATTCCCGGCTCTGCGGCGCGTCCTGTGCATCGGTGAGGCGTTGTCCGCCGAGATCGCCCGGCGCTTCCAGGGTTTCAGCGAGGCCAGGATCGACAACCTGTACGGCCCGACGGAGGCGGCGGTCAGTGTCACCGCGCACCGGATCGACGCGGTCGAAGGCGCGGCCGTGCCGATCGGCGTTCCCGAGGCGAATGTGACCGTACACGTGCTGGATTCCCGATTGCATCCCGTGCCGGTCGGCGTCACCGGCGAGCTCTACCTGGGCGGGGCGCAGTTGGCTCGCGGATACCACGAACGGCGGGATCTGACGGCGGCGACGTTCGTGGCCGATCCGTTCGGCAGTACGCACGGCGCGCGCCTCTACCGCACCGGTGACCTCGTGCGCTGGGGCGAGGACGGGAACCTGCGCTATGTCGGCCGAGCCGACACGCAGGTGAAGGTGCGCGGCCTGCGGATCGAACTCGGCGACATCGAAGCCGCGCTGATCGCGCACGAGCACGTGCGCGCGGCCGTCGCGCAGGTCCGCGCCGACGGCGGCGAGCAGCGTCTGGTGGCCTACGTCGTAGCGGACGCCGCGCTGGACGTCCGGCAGGTCCGCGGTGCGCTGCTGGACCGGCTGCCCGCTTACATGGTGCCGTCGTCGGTGACCCGGATCGACTCGATTCCGCTCAACGCCAACGGCAAAGTGGACTACCGGGCATTGCCCGAGCCGGACGCGAGCATCCAGGATGCCGAGTTCCGTGCGCCGCGCGGCCTGGTCGAACAGACCGTCGCCGCGGTTTTCGCGGAACTGTTCGACCGGCCCGAGATCGGCGCGGACGACGACTTCTTCGAGTTGGGCGGCAACTCGCTGGTCGCGACGCGCGCGCTGAGCCGGATCGGGGACGTCCTCGGCGTGACCATTCCGGTGCGCGCCATCTTCGAGGCCCCGACCGTGTCCGCTCTGGCCGAGCGCATCGCGCGGTTGCGCGCGGTGCCGAGTCTGCCCGCGCCGACGCGGATGACGCGGCCGGACCGCATCCCGCTGTCGCACGCGCAGACCCGGATGTGGTTGCTCAACCAGTTCGACCCCGCGGCGCCCGGATACGTCGTGCCGCTGGCGATCCGGCTGGAAGGCGCGCTCGAACCGGCCGCTCTGACCGCTGCCGTCGGCGATGTCGTCGAGCGGCACGAGAGCCTGCGCACCATGTATCCGGCGGTCGACGGCACGCCTACGCAGGTCGTGCTGAACGCCGAGGACGTGCTGGCGACGGTCGATCTCACCCCGCAGGCGGTCGGCGAGCGGGAACTGCCGCACCGGCTGGCCGAATTCTGCGGAACCGGATTCGACGTGGCCAAGGGTGTGCCGCTGCGCGTGGCGCTGTACCAGTTGTCGGACGAGGCGTGGACGCTGGCGCTGGCCGCGCACCACATCGGTTGCGACGGCTTCTCGGTGGCGCCGCTGGCCGCCGACCTGGTGACGGCGTATCGCGCCCGCTCCGGCGGCGTCGCGCCGGACTGGGCGCCGCTGCCGGTGCAGTTCGCCGATTACGCCTTGTGGCAGCGCGCGGTCCTCGGTTCCGCGGACGACCCGGACTCGGTGGTGGCCCGCGACATCGCCTACTGGCGAACCCGCCTCGCGGGCGCACCCGAGCTGCTGGAGTTGCCGACCGACCGGCCGCGGCCGGTCGAGCAGTCGCAGCGCGGCGCGGTACTGCACCTCGCCATACCCGGTGAACTGCAGGGCCGGGTGGAATCGCTGGCACGGCGGTCCGGCGTCACCACGTTCATGGTGGTGCACGCGGCATTGGCGGTGCTGCTGTCGAGGCTGTCCGGCAGCGCCGACGTCACCATCGGCGTGCCGCACGCGGGCCGGGGCGACCGGTCGCTGGACCACCTGGTCGGGATGTTCGTCAACACCTTGGTGCTGCGGTCGCGGGTCACGCTCGACCAGACCTTCGCCGACCTGCTGGATGAGGTGCGACGCACCGACATCGAGGCGTTCGACCACGCCACCGTGCCGTTCGAGCAATTGGTGGACGCGCTGAACCCGGTGCGATCGACCGCGCACACACCGTTGTTCCAGGTGCTGCTCGCCTACCAGAACATGGCGCGTGCTCGTGTCGAGCTGCCGGGGCTCACCGTGGAGAACGTGGACCCCGGCGACAGCGCGGCGATCTACGACCTGCTGCTGATGATCAGCGAAGGGCACGGCACGCACAACGAGCCGACCGGAATGACGCTGCGCCTGACCTACGCCACGGACCTTTTCGACGAGGACACGGTGCGCCACTTCGCCGACCGGCTCGTCCGGATCCTCGATGCCGCGGCCTGCGATGCCGCGGCCACGGTCGGCGAGATCGCGTTGCTCGACGAGGCGGAGCGGTCCCGAGTGCTGGAGCGGTGGAACGACACCGGTGGCTCCGCCGCACCCGGCCGCACACTCGTCGACGTCTTCGACGAACAGGTCGCGCGCACCCCGGACGCGACGGCGCTGCGGCTTCCGGACGGAAGCACGGCGACCTACCGGGACTTCGACGCACGCGTCAACCGGCTGGCCCGCTGGCTGATCGGTCGCGGCGCCGGGCCGGAGACGGTCGTGGCGGTGGCCGTCCGCCGGTCGGCCGAGCTGGTCACGGCTCTGTACGCGGTGGTCAAGGCGGGCGCCGCGTTCCTGCCCATCGACCCGGATCACCCGAGCGCGCGGATCGCGCACGTGCTCGGCGCGGCCGATCCGCTGCTCGTGCTCACGACCGAGAACGACGGGCGCGGCCTGCCAGACGGATTCGCATACGAGCGGATCGACCGGATGGACGTGAGCGGCCTGTCCGGCGCCCGGATCACGGATACCGAGCGGCGCACACCGCTGCGGCCGAACCATCTGGCCTACGTGCTGTTCACCTCCGGGTCCACCGGCGTCCCCAAAGGCGTGGCGCTGACCCATGCCGCCACCGTGAGCCAGCTGGCGTGGGCGCAGCGGCAGTGGCCGCACGGAACGTCCGACGCGGTGCTGCACAAGACGCCGATCACCTTCGACATCGCCGTGTGGGAATTGTTCTGGCCGTTGCAGACCGGCGCGCACATCGTCGTCGCCGAACCGGGCGGACATCGCGACCCGGCATACCTGGCCGAGGTCATCGCACGGCACGAGATCACCACCGTGCACTTCGTCCCCTCGATGCTCGACGTCCTGCTGGAATCGGCAGGCGTCGCGGAACTGCCGTCGATCCGGCGGGTGTTCGTCGCGGGTGAGGCGCTGGCGCAGCGCACGGTCGACGCCGCCGCGCCCGTCTTCCCGCACGCGGAGCTGGTGAACTGGTACGGCCCCGCGGAGGCGGAGGTGGTCACCGCGCAGCGGTGCGCGCCGGGCGCGGCGGCCGTGGCGGCGGTGCCGATCGGAGCGCCCGCCGCCGGGATGAAGGTGTACGTGCTCGATTCGCGGCTGCGGCCGGTGCCGGTCGGTGTCGTCGGTGAGCTGTACGTCGCGGGTGTGCAATTGGCGCGCGGATACCACGCGCGCGCCGGCCTCACTTGCGGCGCCTTCGTCGCGAACCCGTTCGGCGCGGCGGGGGAGCGGCTCTACCGGACCGGTGACCTGGTGCGGTGGCGCAAGACGGGCGAGCTGGAGTACCTGGGGCGCAGTGACTTCCAGGTGAAGGTGCGCGGTCAGCGGGTGGAGCCCGGCGACATCGAAGCCGCGTTGCGCGCGGTCGAGCAGGTGGCGCGTGCGGTGGCCATCGTGACGACCGATCGCATCGTCGGTTACGTGACGCTGGCGCCGGGCGCGGTGACCGACGGGCGCACGGTCCGCGAGCAGCTGACGCGCACCCTGCCGTCCTATCTGGTGCCCGACGTCGTGCAGGTGCTCGACGCGATGCCGCTCACCGCCAACGGCAAGCTCGACCGGTCGGCGCTGCCGCGGCCGGTGTTCGACGAGGGCGAGTTCGTCTCGCCGCGCACCGACGCCGAGGCGGTGCTGGCGCGCCTGGTCGCCGAGCTCACCGGCGCGCGGCGGGTGAGCGTGACCGCGAACCTCTTCGAGATCGGCGTCAACTCGCTGTCGGCCGCGCAGCTCGCGGCGCGGGCGCAGGCGGGTATCGGTGTCGATGTCGGCATCAAGGACGTCTTCGACGCGCCGACCATCGCCGCATTGGCCGAGCGGATCGCGGCGCGGAGCCGGTCGACCGTGGTCGCGCTGACCGCGCGGCAGCGCCCCGCCGCGGTCCCGCTGGCGGCGGCACAGCGAAGGATCTGGTTGCTCAACCAGTTCGACACCGAGTCGGCGGCCTACAACATCTGCTTCGCGGCCCGCCTGACCGGCCCGCTGGACGCCGATGCGCTGCGCGCCGCGTTCCTCGACGTGGTGACCAGGCACGAACCCCTGCGGACGGTGTATCCGCTCGTCGACGGCGAACCCTGCCAGCTCGTGCGAGACGTCGCGAGCGTCGCCGCGGACCTGGCGTTCGACGCCGAGCCGGTCGCCGGTGAAACGGAGCTGGCCGATCGCATCCGGGCCGCGGTCGAGGCGGGATTCGACATCGCGCAAGCCGTGCCCGTGCGGGCGCGGTTGTATCGCACCGCGCCGCGGGAGCATGTGCTGGTGGTGGTGGTGCATCACATCGCGGCCGACGGCGCGTCGATGGCTCCGCTGGCCCGCGACGTGTTCGCCGCGTACCGGGCGCGGGTGAGCGGCCACGCGCCGCGCTGGGAACCGCTTGCGGTGCAGTACGCCGACTACGCCCTGTGGCAGCAGGAACTGCTCGGCTCCGAGGACGATCCGGCCTCGCCCATCGCGCGGCAGATCGATTACTGGACCGACGCTCTCGACGGTTCCCCCGAGTTGCTCGCCCTGCCGACGGACCGGCCGCGGCCTGCCACCCTCTCCACCGACGGCGGCAACGTCCGCTTCGAGCTGCCGGCGCGACTGCACGACGAGATCGTGCGGCTGGCCCACCGTGAGGGCGTCACCGTGTTCGTCGTGCTGCACGCGGCGCTGGCGTTCCTGCTGGCGCGCACCGCGCACAGCGACGACATCTCCGTCGGCACTCCGGTGGCCGGACGCGGCAGGCCCGAACTCGACGATCTGGTCGGCATGTTCGTCAACACCGTGGTGTTGCGTACCCGCGTCGACGAGAACCGCTCGTTCCGGGAACTTCTCGCCGCGGTGCGGGATGTCGACCTGGAAGCGCTCGCCAACGCCGACCTGCCCTACGAACGGCTCGTCGACGTCATCGGGCGTCCGCGTTCCACGGCGTATTCGCCGCTGTTCCAGGTGATGTTCGGATTGCAGAACACCGCGGCGGCCCGGTTCGAGCTGCCCGGGATCGGCGTCGAGGTCATGGACCCCGGCATCGCGCAGGCCAAGGCCGACCTCACCGTGCTGGTGACCGAGCGCCGCGAAGGTGACCGGCCCGCCGGAATCGACGGCGAGATCATCTACGCCACCGATCTTTTCGTCGAGTCGACCGCGCATGCGCTGGCGGAGAGGTTCGTTCGCGTCCTCGAAGCGGTGACCGCCGATCCGGCGCGAGCCATCGCGGGCATCGGTCTGCTGAGCGCCGCCGATACCGAACGTCTGGTGCCCGCACGAGGCAGCGAGGGTACGCGGCCGTGCCTGCTTCCCAATCTGCTGGCCACGGCCGTGGCCGCCGCTCCGGACGCGGTCGCCCTGATCGGGGACACCGAAACCCTCACCTACGCACAGCTGGATGCCAGGGCCAACCGGCTCGCTCGTCATCTGCTCGCCCAGGGTGCCCGGCCCGGGGCGTTCGTCGCGCTGGCCGTGCCCCGGTCGGTCGGCTATCACGTCGCCATGTGGGCGATCGCGAAGACCGGCGCCACGTTCGTCCCGATCGATCTGCGCTACCCCGCCGAGCGGATCGCGCACATGATCGCTGATTCCGGTGTGGACATCGGGATCACGGTCGCGACCGCCGGCGCGGAGCTGCCCGACGCCGTACGCTGGCTGGTGCTCGACGATCCGCGCACGGCGGAGCGGATCGCGGCGAGTTCCGGTGACGCGGTGACGGACGCGGAGCGCGGACGTGCGCTGCGGATCGAGGACGCGGCATACCTTATCTACACCTCCGGTTCGACCGGAACGCCCAAGGGCGTCGTGGTCACGCATGCCGGATTGGCGAACTTCGCGGCCGAGCAAACCGATCGCTATCAGGTCGACGGCACGTCGCGGGTACTGCAGGTGGCGGCGCCCGCGTTCGACGCGGTGCTGCTGGAAGCGCTGATGGCCCATGCCGCCCACGCGGCCTTGGTCATCTCGCCTCCGGAGGTGTTCGGCGGCCAGGAGCTGGCCGAACTGATCCGGACACACGAGGTGACGCACGCGTTCCTGACGCCGAGTGTGCTGGCGACCATGGCGCCCGCCGGTCTCGAGTCGGTGCGGATGCTCGCGGTCGGCGGCGAGATGGTGCCTGCGGAGCTGATCGCCACGTGGTCGCCCGGACGGCGGCTGCACAACATCTACGGCCCGACCGAGACGACCATCGTGATCACGATGAGCGATCCGGTGCGGCCGGGTGATCCGATCGCGATCGGCGGCCCGATCCGCGGCGCCGAGGCCTTGGTGCTGGACGCGCGCTTGCGTCCGGTGCCGGTCGGAGTCGCCGGGGAGCTGTACCTTGCGGGTGCGCAGTTGGCGCGCGGATACCTCAACCGGCGCGCGGTCACGGCAGGCGCGTTCGTCGCGAATCCCTACGGCGGGCCGGGCGCGCGGATGTACCGCACCGGTGACATCGTGCGCTGGACGGCGCGGCGCACGCTGGAATACGTCGGCCGCAGCGATTTCCAGATCAAGATCCGTGGCCAGCGCATCGAACTCGGCGAGATCGACGCCGCGTTGCTCACCCATCCGGCGGTGGCCGCCGCGGTGACCGTCAGCCGCACCGGACCGGGCGGACAGCCGGTGCTGGCCGCCTACATCGTCACCGAGGCCGCGACGGCCGCCGACCCGGACGCCGTGCTCGAACACGTCGCCTCGGTGCTGCCCGCGCACATGGTGCCGTCGGTGCTCACCGTGCTCGACCGCATGCCGATCACCTCGACCGGCAAGGTCGATCGGAAGGCGTTGCCGGAGCCCGACTTCCGCGCCGCCGCGGTCGACGCCGAGGCGGCGTCGACCGATCTGGAACGCACGATCGCGGCGGCGTTCGCCGATGTGCTCGGCGTCGCGTCGGTGGGTGTCTCCACCTCGTTCTTCTCCCTCGGCGGCGATTCCATCCTGTCGATCCAGCTGGCGTCCCGGTTGAAGTCCGCGGGCGTCGTCGTGACGGCACGCGACATCTTCGAGCAGAAGACCGTCCGCGGTCTGGCGCGGGTCGCCGCGGCCGCCGGACGGATCGGCCTGGCCGAGTTGCCGGGCGGCGGCGTGGGCGAGATCCCGTTCACGCCGGTCGTCCGCTGGTTCACCGAACGCCTCGGCGCCGCACCCAGGTTCGCGCAGTCGATGCTGGTGCGCTTGCCGAGCGACGCGCGAGTCGACGACGTGACCGCGACCGTGCTGGCCGTGCTGCGACAGCACGACATGCTGCGCGCGCGGCTGCGCGAACAGTGCATGCAGGTACCGCCCCCGACCGCAGCTGATGCCGCGGGCGCGGTGCTGACCCGCACCTTCGGCGCGCACAATGCACCGGGCAGCGAAGGTTTCACCGCGGTGGTGGAAGCGGCGCTGGCCGAGGCGTCGGACCGGCTCGACCCGGCCGAGGGCCGGATGGTGCAGGTCGTGTGCCTGCTGCCCGAACCGGGCCTCGACGCGGAGGCGCGGGCGCTCATCGTGATCCATCACCTGGCGGTCGACGGCGTGTCCTGGCGCATCCTGATTCCCGACTTCGCGACCGCATGGCAGCAGGTCACACAGGCACGCGCGGTGGAATTGCCCGCGCAGGGCACGTCCATGCGGCGGTGGGCGCACGCGCTGGCCGACGCCGCCGCGGCCCGCGTCGGGGAGCTCGAACTGTGGCGGCGGATGGGCGCTGCCCCCGACCCGCTGCTCGGCGGCGCGGCGCTGGATCCCGCCATCGACACGCACTCGACCGTGCGGCATCTGACGCTGTCGCTTCCGGTGGAGGTCACTTCGGCATTGCTCGACGCGGTGCCTGAGGCGGCGCACGGCACCGTCGACGACGCGTTGCTGGCCGGCCTGGCCGTGGCGGCGACGCGCTGGCGTCACCGGCGCGGTGTCGCGCACGCGGGTGTGAAAGTCCTGTTGGAGGGTCACGGCCGCGCCGAACAGATCGCCGAGGGAGCCGACGTCTCCCGCACGGTGGGCTGGTTCACCGACACCTACCCGGTGGCGCTGGATCTGAGCGGTGTCGACGCGGACGATCCGCGCGCCGCGGTGAAATCCGTGAAAGACCAGCTGCGCGCGATCCCCGACAAGGGGATCGGCTACGGCCTGCTGCGCTACCTCCACGCGGACACCCGCGACCGGCTCGCGGCCTTGCCGGAGCCGCAGATCAGCTTCAACAATCTCGGCCGGGTCGGCGTCGATCTCACGGCCCTGTCGGAGCTGGCGTGGATTCCGACCGACGAGTCGTTCGACCGGCGCGGAGCCTTCGATCCGGACATGCCCGCGGCAGCGGCCGTCACGATCGACGTGCACATCGAGGACACCGCGGCGGGACCGCGCCTGTCGGCGCACATCGGCTACGCGTCCCGGCTGCTCGAGCACGACGACGTCGCCGAACTCGCCGCCGAATGGGCCGGTGCGGTGACCGCCATCGCCACGGCGGCCCGCGCCGACGAGGACTGGGGACTCTCACCCGCCGACGTTCCGCTCGTCACGGTCGCCCAATCCGATCTGGACACCTTCGCCGGCCGCTACGGAACCCTCGGCGAGGTCTGGTCGCTGGCGCCGCTGCAGGCGGGCCTGCTGTTCCACGCCGAGCTCGCCGCGGGTGACCTGGACGTCTACACGGCGCAATCGACGCTCACCCTCGCCGGTGTGATCGACGAGGATCGGCTCGAGCGCTCCGCCGCGGCCTTGCTCGAGCGCCATCCCAACCTGCGAGCTGCCTTCGTCCGCACGGCCGACGGTGTTCCGGCGCAGGTGATTCCGGCGTCCACGGCCGTGCGCTGGCGGCGCGTCGAGTTGCGCGACGCGACGACACCGGAGGAGCTGATCGCGGCGGAGCGAGCGGTCCCGTTCGATCCCGCCGATCCTCCGTTGCTGCGATTCCTGCTCATCGCGGTCGGGCCGCAGGACTTCCGGCTGGTGCTGACGGCGCACCACCTGCTGCTGGACGGCTGGTCGTTGCCATTGCTGTGGCGGGAGTTGATCGGCCTGTACGCCGTCGGCGCGCGGACGAACCTGTTGCCCGCCGCGGCGTCGTATCGCGGCTACCTGGAATGGCTGGATCGGCGCGAGCCGACGGCCGGGCTCGAGGTGTGGCGCGAGGTCCTGCGCGATTTCACCGAACCCACCGTGGTCGCCGACGCGCGGACGCACACGACGGTCGGCATCCCGGTCGACCTGGCGGTGGTGCTGGATCGTGCCGTCACCGCGGAACTGGTGGACTTCGCCCGGGCGCGGGCGCTGACCATGGCGACGATCGTCCAGTTCGCCTGGGCCGTGGTCCTGGGGAATCTGCTCGGCGCCGAGCGCGTGGTGTTCGGCAGCACGGTGTCGGGACGTCCCGCCGACCTGCCGGGCGTGGAGTCGATGATCGGGTTGTTCATCAACACCATCCCGGTCGCGGTGCACGTCCCGCCGACGTGCACCATCGAGGACGCGCTGCGCCGGTTGCAGGATGACAACACCCGCGTGCTCGATCATCACGACGTCGAGCTGTCCCGGATCCTCTCGGCCGCCTGCGCTGCCCAGCTGTTCGACACGCTGGTCGTCTTCGAGTCCTACCCGGTCGACAGCAGCGGCCTCGGCGACGCGGACATCGACGGCATGCGGGTGGTCGCGGCGGACGGAAGCGACGCCGCGCACTACCCGATCACCGTGCAGGCTCACCAGACCGATGAGCTGCACGTCAGGATCCGCTATCAGCAGTCCCGCGTCGACGACCGGACGGCCGCCGGTCTGGCCGCCCGCATGGCGACCGTGCTGCGCGCCGTCACGCGCGATCCGCAGGCGCGGCTGGACGCGGTCGACCTGCTGAGCGCGGCCGAACGCCGTGCCCTCGTACCCGCGACGGGCGGACCCGCCGCGCCGCCCCGCCTGCTGGCGGACCTGTTGTCCGCCGGCGCCGCGGTGGATCCGGAGGCGGCAGCGGTGGTTTCGATCGGACGGACGATGTCGTACGCCGAGTTGGACGCCTGGTCGAACCGGGTCGCGCGCGAGTTGATCGACTGGGGCGTCGGTCCCGGCGACCAGGTGGCGCTGGCGATGGCCCGATCGGTCGAATTGGTGGTCGGCATGTGGGCGGTCACCAAGACCGGCGCGGCCTTCCTGCCCGTCGACCCGCGCAACCCCGCCGAACGCGTGGGGCACATGGTCGCCGATTCCCAGGTGCGGGTGGCGGTCACGGTGCTGGCGTCGCGAGAACTGGTGTCCGGCCCGGTCCGGCGACTGGTGCTCGACGATCCGGAAACCAGGAAGACGATCGAGGCGCGGTCGCCGGCCGCGGTGACCGACACGGACCGGACGCGGACGCCACACATCCGCGACACCGCGTACGTGCTGTACACCTCGGGCTCGACCGGGACGCCGAAGGGCGTGGCGGTCACCCATGAGGGGCTGGCCAATTTCGCGGCCGTGGAACGCGACCGTTTCGGCGTGGACAGCCGCTCGCGGGTACTGAACGCCTCCGCTCCCGGTTTCGACGTCGTGGTCCTCGAGTTGCTGCTGGCCCACGCCAACGGCGCGGTGCTCGTGGTACCGCCGCCGGAGGTGTTCGGCGGCCCCGAACTGGCGGAATTCATTCGCGAACAGCGGGTGTCGCATTCGTTCATGACACCGAGCGTGCTGTCGACGATGTCGCCGGAGGGGCTGGAGTCCCTGCGGGTGCTGATGGCCGGTGGCGAGGCCGTGACGCCGGAGATCGTCACGCAGTGGTCGCCGGGACGGCGACTGCTGAACGGATACGGTCCGACCGAGACGACCATTCTGGCCGGAATCAGCGGCCCGCTGCATCCCGGTGAGACCGTCACGATCGGTGGTCCGATCAGCGGCGTCGAGGCCGTCGTATTGGATGCCAGGCTGCGTCCGGTGCCGGTGGGCGTGGTCGGTGAGTTGTACCTGGCGGGTGTGCAATTGGCCCGCGGATACGTGAACCGGCCCGCGGCGACGTCGGGCTCGTTCGTCGCCGATCCGTTCGGCGCGCCGGGGTCGCGCATGTACCGCACCGGCGACCTGGCCCGCTGGACGCCGGAGCACACCGTGGAATACCTCGGTCGCAGCGACTTCCAGGTCAAGATCCGCGGGCAGCGGATCGAACTCGGTGAGATCGAGGCCGCGCTCGCCGCGCACCCCGATGTGGAACACGCGGTCGTCGTGCTGCGCGAGGACGAACGCGGCGTCGGCAGGCTCGTCGGCTATCTGGTCGGCGCCGACCATGTGGATCCGGAGGAGGTCAGGGCAGCCGTCCGGCTGCGGCTGCCCGCGCACATGGTGCCCGACGTGTGCATGGTGCTCGCCGAATTCCCGCTCACCCGAACCGGGAAGCTCGACCGCTTGGCGCTTCCCGCACCGCGGTTCGCTGCGGCGCGGGCCTGGACCGCTCCGCGTACCGAGACCGAACGGCAAGTCGCGGAAGTCTTCGGCAGCGTGCTCGGCCTCGACCGGGTCGGGGCGGGCGACAGCTTCTTCGACCTCGGCGGCAACTCGTTGTCGGCCACGCGGGTGACCGCCCAGCTGGGCACCGCGCTCGGCGTCGCCGTCGGCGTTCGCGACCTGTTCGAAGCCCCGGCGGTCGCGGAACTCGCCGCCCGCCTCGACGCTTCCGAGCGGACGGTCCGGGTTCCGCTGGTCCCGCGCAGCCGTCCGGCGCTGGTGCCGCTGTCGCTGGCGCAACAGCGGATGTGGTTCCTCAACCAGCTCGACACCTCCGTGGGCGCGTACAACATCCCGCTGGTGATCCGCCTGAAAGGCGAACTCGACATCGACGCGCTGCGGCGCGCGTGCGAGCTGGTCATCGACCGGCACGAGTCGCTGCGGACCAAGTTCCCGATGACCGACGGGACGCCGCATCAGGTCGTGGTCCCCGTCGAAGAGGTCGCGACCGGTCTGACCGCCGTGCCGGTCGAGCCGGAGCGGTTGATGGAGCGCGTGCTCGCCACCGTCTCGGCGAGCTTCGACGTGACGCAGGCGCCGCCGCTGCGCACGGCGCTGTTCCGGCTCGGCGACGACGAGCACGTTCTGGTCATCGCCGTGCACCACATCTGCGCCGACGGACAGTCCATGCTGCCGCTGGCGCGGGATGTGGCGATGGCCTACCAGGCGAGCAGGCAAGGCACGCAACCGTTCTGGCCCGCTCTCGCGGTGCAGTACGCGGACTACGCGCTGTGGCAGCGCGAGGTGCTCGGTGACGAGCACGACCCAGGTTCGGTCATGTCCCGGCAGCTGCGCTTCTGGACCGACACCCTGAGCGGGCTGCCGGAACTGCTCGAACTGCCCACCGACCTGCCGCGTCCCCCGGTGGCGTCCATGCGCGGCCGGACCGTGGATTTCGAGATCCCCGCGGCGTTGCAGGAGCGCATCGGCGCGGTCGCGCGCGCGGCCAACGCGACGGTGTTCATGGTCGTGCACGCCGCGCTGAGCGTCCTGCTGTCGCGCTCGGCCGGTGTCGGCGATGTCGCGGTGGGCACCCCGGTGGCAGGCCGAGGGGAGCGCGAACTCGATGATCTGATCGGCATGTTCGTCAACACCTTGGTGCTGCGGTCACGGGTGTCGTCGCGCCGGTCGTTCACCGAACTGCTCGCCGCGACGCGGGAAACGGATCTGGCCGCGTTCGCGCATGCCGATGTGCCGTTCGAACAGGTGGTGGAGGCGATCAATCCGCCGCGGTCAACGGCCCACCTGCCGCTGTACCAGGTGACGCTCGATGTGCAGAATCCCGGCAAGGCCGCGCTGCGGCTGCCGGGGCTGACCGTCGAGCCGGTCGAGAACGGCTTCGAACCGGCGCAGGCCGACCTGAACCTCAATCTGGTCGAACGGTCCGGCGCCGAGGGTGAGGCGGACGGTATCCGGGGACGCCTGACCTACGCCACCGATCTGTTCGTCGAGGAGACGATGATCCGGTTCGCGGCGGCCTTCGTGCGGATCCTGGAGCAGGTCACCGCGAACCCGGACGTCGCGGTCGGCGACATCGACCTCGTGGGTCCGGCGCAGCGTCGCGAGCTGCTCGGCGCGGCCGGTGGCGCCGGAGTCGCGGTGCCGGAGACGACCCTCGCGGAACTGTTCGCCGCCCAGGCCGCCGCGCGCCAGGACGCGGTCGCGGTGACCGACGGCGCGTCGCGGCTGACCTACGCGGAGCTGGATCGGCGCTCCGCCGCGGTGGCGGCTCGGCTGGCGAAGCTGGGCGTGGGTCCGGAAACCCTTGTGGCCGTCGCGTTGCCGCGCTCGGCGGATCTGATCGTTGGCCTGCTCGGCGTCGTACGCGCGGGTGCGGGATATCTGCCGCTGGATGTGGCGTATCCGCCGGAGCGATTGCGATTCATGCTCGACGACGCTCGTCCGGCTGCGGTGCTGACCTCGGCGGTACTGTCCGCGGGGGTGCCGGAGTGCGCCGCGCCGGTGCTGTTCGTCGAGGACTGCGCGAGCGACGATGCGGACGCTTCCGACGCGGTGGTATCGGGCGCGCGGCCGGGCAATGTCGCCTACGTGATCTACACGTCGGGATCGACGGGCCGCCCGAAGGGTGTGACGGTCGGCCACCGGGAAGCTGTCACCCTGTTCACCAACGCGGCCGAGCGATTCGACCTCGGACCCGACGACGTGTGGACGATGTTCCATTCCTACGCCTTCGATTTCGCGGTGTGGGAGATCTGGGGCGCGCTGCTGTCCGGCGGCAAGGTCGTCGTGGTCGACTACGACACCTCCCGGTCGCCGGAGGCGTTCGTCGACGTCGTGGCGCGCGAGGGAGTGACGGTGTTGAGCCAGACGCCGTCGGCATTCTACGGATTCATGGACGCGGAGCGCCGCTATCGCGAGTCCGGCTGCCCCGCAGGCGATCTCGCGTTGCGCTATGTCGTCTTCGGCGGTGAAGCGCTGGACGCGTCGCGATTGGACGACTGGTTCGCCGCGCACGCGCCGGGTACGCCACGGCTGATCAACATGTACGGCATCACCGAGACGACCGTGCACGTCACGTTCTCCGAGGTGACCCGGCCGGGCTCGGCGGGGATCGGTGTGCCGCTGCCCGGGTTGCGGGTGTACGTCCTCGACGACCGGCTGCGGCCGGCGCCGATCGGCGTCGCCGGAGAGATCTACGTGGCCGGTGGCCAGCTCTCGCGCGGGTATCTGGGCGCATCGGCGCTGACCGCGAGCCGATTCGTCGCGAATCCCTTCGAGCCCGGCGGCGCCCGGCTCTACCGCTCCGGGGACGTCGGCCGGTGGCGGAAGTCCGGGAGCGGACTGGAGTTGGCGTACGCGGGACGGGCCGACGCCCAGGTGCAGCTGCGCGGCTTCCGCATCGAACTCGGCGAGGTGGAGTCGGCGCTGCTGCGGCACCCGCTCGTCACCCGGGCCGCGGTCACGGTGCACCGGCACGAGCGGGGTGTGGATCAGTTGATCGGCTACGTCGTCGGCGTCGACGGCGAGCGGATCGACCCGGCCGAGGTCCGCGAGACCGCCGCCCAGGTGCTGACCGGCTACATGGTGCCCGCGACGATCATGGTGCTGCCCGCGCTGCCGCTGACGGTCAACGGCAAGCTCGACCGCAAAGCACTGCCCGACCCCGAGTTCCAGGAGCCGACGACCGCGTTCGTTGCGCCGCGGACCCACACGGAGAAGGTGATCGGCGAGGTCTACGCGCAGGTCCTCGGCGTCCAGCGGGTCGGGGCGACCGACGGGTTCTTCGATCTGGGCGGCAACTCGCTGCTGGCCACCATGGTGGTGACCGAGTTGCGCGGGCGCGGCGTGACCATCCAGTTGCCGTGGATGTTCGACGACGCGACGCCGCGAGCCCTGGCGGCCAGGGCCGACGGCACGGCGGGCGGCTCGGGGCTGCAGGTGCTGCTGCCACTGCGCGCCCACGGCCCGAAGCCTGCGGTGTTCGCGGTGCACCCCGCGGGCGGGCTGGCGTGGTTCTACGGCGGCGTGGTCGAGCACCTGCACAAGGACCGACCGGTCTACGGCTTGCAGGATCCCCATGTCGTGGCGGGCGAACCCGGTGCGCATTCGGTCGACGAACTCGCCGAACGCTATGTCGCCGAGATCCGCCGGGTGCAGCCGAGCGGCCCGTATCACCTGCTGGGGTGGTCGCTGGGCGGTGCGATCGCGCATGCCGTCGCGGTCCGGCTCCAGCGGGAGGGACAGCAGGTCGGCATGCTGGCCATGATGGACAGCGCCGTCGGCGACGCCGAGTCGCTGGCCGCATCGATGAGCGGCGCCGCGGACGAGCCCGCGCCCGGCGAACTGATGGCCGATCTGCTCGGTGGCTGGCGTGAGCTGTTCGATCTCGGCGCCGAGGTGAGCGCGCGGACCCACGAGCAGGCCTGGGCGGTGATCCGTGACCAGGTCACCGCCACCGGGATGTTCACCGCCGACCAGGTCGGCCGGGTGATGGAGAGCTTCCGGACCGCGAGCGACATCGCCCAGGAATACCGGCCGGAGGTCTTCGACGGCGATCTGGTCTTCTTCACCGCGGGCAAGGATCGCGCCGACCACGACGCCGCCGCGCGGACGTGGCGGCCGTTCGTCACCGGCGACCTGCACAACACGGTCATCGACGCACGACATCTCGAGTTGACCCACCCGCACGCTCTGGCCGTCATCGGCCCGATCCTCGAAAGGTTCTTGAACGCATGCTGAGGACTCTCGAACAACTCCAGCAACTCCGGCTCGAAGACGGCAGGACGGTCGCCTGCACCAGTCCGGCCGAGGCGCGGATGTTGTGGGGCGAGATGTCGACCGAGGGTTTCTATCGGCTGGCGGCCGCGCTATTGCGGCCAGGGGACATCGCACTGGACATCGGCGCGAACATCGGGCTGAGCGCGATGATGTTCGCCGACACCTGCCCCGGCGTCCGGGTGATCGCCGCCGAGCCCGCCCCGGCGACCTTCGACTGTCTGCAGCGCAATATCGCCGCGCACGTGCCCGGCGGCGTGCCGTTGCCGGTCGCGGTCGGCGCGGCGCCCGGCAACGCGTCGTTCACCTGGTACCCACGGGCGTCGGCGAATTCAGGTCTCTACGCCGACCGCGAAGCCGACGACCGGGCCACCGAGATCTATCTGCGCAACAGCGGCCTGAACGACGAGGCGATCGCGCTCATCACCGCCGGGCTGCACGAGGGGGAGCGGATGGACGTCGAGGTCACCACCGTCTCGCGAATCCTCGACGAGCACGGCGGCAATGCCGAGGTCGGCCTGCTCAAGATCGACGTGGAGCGCGCTGAGCTGGATGTGCTGCGCGGCATCGCCGCCGCGGACTGGCCGCGCATCCGCGCCGTCGTCGCCGAGGTGCACGATCGCGACGATCGCTTGGCCCAATGCTGCGCGTTGCTGGGCAGGCACGGTCTGTATGCGCGAACGCGCCAGGACCCGAGCCTGGCCGGAACCGAACTGCACGAAATCTACGCCGTCCGGCCGGAGACCGTCTGACGGTCGCCGTACACGGGCACGGCCCGCTTCCACATACCAGCGGGCGATCATCTCGATGAGCTTGTCGCGGTGTTCGGCGGCGAGGTCGCGGGTCTCGGCGAAGTCCTCGGCGACGTGGTAGAGCTCCCAGGCGCCGGCGTCGAGCCGGCCGAGGTCGTCGGCCGTGATCGGCGTGCCGAACGGCCGGTCCGCTTCGGCGAAGGACGGGCCGGGCCGACGACGCGGGCGCGACTGTCAGTGGAGGAACCCGGCCGCCGCCGCATCGTCCGGATGCGGCGGCTCGCCTGATCCTGCTGGCCCGCCGGGTCAGAACGCGGCTTCGTCGAGATCCATGACGCTGATGTCGACATCGGAGATGACCGACCATTCCGCGCTGAGATGCGGCAGCACCGTCTTGGCGAAGAACGACGCGACGGCGATCTTGCCCTGATAGAACGCGCGGTCCTGGTGGTCGGGCTCGGCATCCAATGCGGCCGAGGCGATCTCGGCGGCGACGATCAGTCGCCAGGCGACGAGCAGGTCGCCCACGGCGAGCAGGAACCGGACGGAATTCAATCCGATCTTGTACAACTCGGTGGGTTGCTGCTGGGCGGCGAGCAGGTGCTGGGTGAACCGGCCCGCCATGTCCTGGACGTCCTCCAGCGCGGTGGCCAGCAGCACTTTCTCGGTCTTGAGCCTGCCGTTGCCCACGCTGGATTGCGCGGTGTCCCGGATCTTGCCCGCGAGGTGGGCCAGCGCGACGCCGCGGTCGCGGGCGATCTTGCGGAAGAAGAAGTCCTGCGCCTGGATGGCGGTGGTGCCCTCGTACAGCGAGTCGATCTTCGCGTCGCGGATGTACTGCTCGATCGGGTAGTCCTGCAGGAAGCCGGAACCGCCGAGGGTCTGCAGCGACTCGGTCAGGTACTGGTAGGCCCGCTCGGAGCCGACGCCCTTGACGATCGGCAGCAGCAGGTCGTTGACCCGCGCGGCCAGTTCGGCGTCCGCCCCGGAGATGTGCTGCGCCACCACGGCGTTCTGGTGGCCCGCGGTGTAGAGGTAGACCGCCCGCAAGCCCTCGGCGTACGCCTTCTGCATCATCAGCGACCGGCGCACGTCGGGATGCCGGGTGATGGCCACCTTCGGCGCGGACTTGTCCGCGATCTGCGTCAGATCGCTGCCCTGCACACGGTTCTTCGCGTAGTCGAGGGCGTTGAGGTAGCCGGTCGACAAGGTGGCGATGGCCTTGGTGCCGACCATCATCCTGGCTTCCTCGATGACGTGGAACATCTGCGCGATGCCGTTGTGCACCTCGCCGACCAGCCAGCCCTTGGCCGGGATGCCGTGGCCGCCGAAGGTGAGCTCACAGGTCGCGGAAGCTTTCAGGCCCATCTTGTGCTCGACGTTGGTGACGAAGACGCCGTTGCGCTCGCCCAGCTCACCGGTCTCGTGGTCGAAGTGGAACTTCGGCACGAAGAACAGCGACAGGCCCTTGGTGCCAGGCCCGGCGCCCTCGGGGCGGGCCAGCACCATGTGCGCGATATTGCTGAACAGATCGTCGGAATCGGCCGAGGTGATGAACCGCTTGACGCCCTCGATGTGCCAGGAGCCGTCCTCTTGGCGGATCGCCTTGGTGCGGCCCGCGCCGACGTCGGAGCCGGCGTCGGGCTCGGTCAGCACCATGGTGGCGCCCCAGTTGTGTTCGGTGATGAATCGAGCCCAGCGCCGCTGCTGCTCGGTGCCGATGCCATCGATGATGTGGGCCATCATCGGGCCGGTCAGGTACATGTAGGCCGCTGGTTGCGCCCCGAGCACGAATTCGCTGATGGCCCAGCTGACCATCGAGGGGGCGGGCACCCCGCCGACCGCCTCGGACTTGCCGACGCGCCACCATTCCGCGTCGTGCCAGGCGCGCACCGCCTTCTTGAACGACTCGGACAAGCTGACCGAGTGGGTGGCCGGATCGAAGACCGGTGGGTTGCGGTCGGTTTCGGCATACGGCTCGGCGACCGGCCCTTCGGCCAGGCGCGCGGCCTCCGCCAGCATGGATCGCACGGTGTCGCCGTCCAGGTCCCCGAACGCTCCGGTCCGGAGGATGTCGTCGAGTCCGTACACCTCGAACAAATTGAACTCGAGATCACGCGCGTTGCTCTTGTAATGGCTCACGAGCCAGGGCCTTTCGAGAAACGGCCGGTGTACCGGCGAGGGATTCGGCGGGCGCACGGATCGGTGCTCACCCACGGCACACTGTGCGGCACCGCCGACCCCGAAGGCAATCTCTTGTTAATGACCGATAAGTAAATGGTCGATTGTCTGATTGCGATCAATGCGCTGCTAGTGCGCGATTGGCCGAACTAAGTTAATAGCGACTAAGTGCTGTAAATCACTATGGCGAAACGCGGCTGGGCATCCCGGCCGTCTCGATCCGCTCGCCGATGGCCACGAGAACGTCCACGAGATCGGCGCGCCGCCGGAAGCGGGGATTGCGCACGGCATCGATGACGACGGTGCTGACGGCGCGGCTGAGCACCCGCGCGACGGGAGCGGACACGTCCGGCCGCACGGCCTGCAGCAGGCGGGCCCATTGCGCGATGCCGTCGAGGCGAACCCGCCGGTAGCGCCGTACCCCGTCCCCGGGGAGGTGACGGGTCTCGCTGACCGTGATCGCCAGAAGGTCGGGTTCGTCGACGCCGAACTGCGCGAAGCTGCGCATGAGCGAGCGCAAGGATTCCTCGGCGCTGCGGCCCTCGGCGATCGCCCTGGCCAGCAGCAGCCGAAGCCATTCGTCCTGGCGCCGGACGATCTGATCAAGCAACTCCGCCTTGCTCGCGAAATGGTGATACAGGGCCGGTCCGCTGACGCCGACGGCCGCGCCGATGTCCTCGATGCCCACCGCGGCATAGCCGCGGGTGCTGAACAACCGCGCCGCCTCGGCGAGCATTCGCTCCGACCGCAGCGCCCGGTCCAGCGCGGTGTTGCCGGTTTCCAGGCGCGGTGGCCGATGCGGTGCGTGTCCGTCCGGGTGCTCGGGCATCCGGGTGGTGATGACCGCGGCGACCGCGGCCTCGAGCACCTGCGCGGCCGCCTGCGCGGGCAACTCGGCGCGGTGATAGGACGGGCTCACCGCGATCGACAGCACGCACCAGCTCAGCAGTTCGACATCGGCCGCGCTCAGTTCCGGCCTGCGCAGGCGAATCGTGTGCCGCAGATAGCGGGTGATGCGCGTGGCGCGGACGAGCACCGCGGTCTTGTCCGCCGCGGTCAGGTTGCGGAACTCCAGTTGCCACAGCCGCGGCAAGCCGCGCAACTCCAGCGCGACCCGGACCAACTCCGCGAGCACCGCGCCGCCGGAAGCGTCGGCGCGATGCGCGGCGTCGAGCCGGTCCAGCGTGCCGTCGAGCCCTACCAGCAGGCATTGGCCCAGAAGTTGCTGCTTGTTGCGGAAGTGCCGGTACAACGCCGTGGCCGAGATGCCCACCGCCGCCGCGATGTCGGCCATCGTGGTGCCGTAATAGCCTCCGTGCGTGAAGGCGTCGACCGCGGCGTTCAGGATCATCTCGCGCCGATGCGGCGGTCTGCGCCGTGGCTGTCCGCTGTTCGCCTGTGTGCCCATCGCGGTCAGTGTCGCGCATCGAACGGTCCGCGGCGGTATCGGGCCGCGCCACCGGACGACCCGCCGACAGGGCGAATCCGTCGCGAGCGGCCGTCCGGATGACGATTCCGTCACAGCCCGCGCCGAAGTCCTACTGTCGAGTAGGCTTCCCGCAGCCATCACCAGCCCGGGGATCGTTCGTCGATCAGGTACGCAGAGGGAGTCCGCCCGTGAGCGCCGACATCGCGCACGCCACAGCACTGTCCACCATGGCGGCCCGCCTGCGCATCGCGTCCACCGTGATCCTGCGGCGCGCCCGGAGGAACCCCGACGAGCGGCGGTTGTCCGCGACGCAGTGGGCGGTGCTGGGACGACTGCATCGATACGGTCCCATGGCCGCCGTCGACCTGGCGCGGCTGGAGATGTTGCGCCCGCAGACGATGCGCAACGTGGTCGACGGCCTGCGCGATCAGGGCCTGATCGTCGGTGTGCGCGACCCCAACGACGGACGCCGGGTGAACCTGACCCTCACCGACGAAGGCCGGGCGTGGGTGTGCGGGCACCAGGCGTCCGCGAACGACGCATTGGCGCAAGCGTTGTCGGAGAGTTTGCGGACGGGCGAATTGCACAAGGTCGGCGAGGCGCTGGAACTGCTGGAACGCATCGCCTACGGGTGACCGGGAGCGCACCGGCGTGCCGGATCACCGGTGGCCTTCTCCCGCCGACTCGGCCGCCGGTCGGCAAGGGGTGGCGGGCGGCGTGAGCGCCCTGGTCCACAGATCGATGATCGCCCGGCCGCACTCGTCGGCGGTGCGCCCGTCCGGGGGATCGAGGACCGTGCCATGGATCTGCGCTTGCACCGCCTGCACGAGCAGCAACGCCGTCAACGCCGGGTCGCCGCCGCCGACCTCGAGGCGGCGTAGCTGGAACTCCACCTCGCCGGCCAGGACCCGTTCGAGTTCCCGGAGTCGTTCGACACCCTCGGCGGTGCGCGGGGCTCGATCGAACAGCAGCCGATGCAGGTCCGGTTGCGCCGTGTGCAACCGCGTCACGGCGGCGACCAGCTGCCGGATGGTTTCCACGAGGGGCGGTTGCTCGGCGCGCAGGCGCGCGGCCGTTTCCAGCAGCGTCACGGCGGCCTGCCGCAGGTGGCGTTCGGCGAGCGCGTAGAGCAGTGCGTCCTTGTTCGGGACGTAGTGATAGAGCGTGCCGATGGAGACGCCGGCGTGTGGCTGGTGCACCCCGGCGCCGATCGGTGGACGCCGCTGTCGCTGAGCCGGGCGTTCTTCGATCGGATCGCCGCCCCCAAGCGCCTGGTCGTCCTGGACGAGGCTGGGCACTTTCCCGTGGAGACGCCAGGCATCCACCAATTGGCGAACGCGTTCGCCGAGATGCACGACCAATTGGCCTCCGGTCCTGTCTCGGCCGAGATGTGAAGTCGGGCCGCGCCGGGCCCCCGCGATCTCGTCCGGCGGCGCGCGATGCGCTCCGTGCCCGCGTCGGCGGGGTGGGTAAGGTTCTGAAGCGTCGTGGAACGGACTCCACGATGCCGCCGCCGAACAGCTTCGCGCGGACGCGCCGCCCTGTCGAACGAAGAGAGCTGATTGATGCCGACCTCTACAGCGCGCGCACAGATCGGGGTCACCGGTCTGGCGGTCATGGGTAGCAACATCGCACGGAACTTCGCCAGGAACGGCTATACCGTCGCGCTGCACAACCGCAGCATCGCCAAGACCGACGCACTGCTCGAGGCCCACGGCGACGACGGCGACTTCGTGCGGACCGAGACGATCGAGGAGTTCGTCGCCGCGCTGGAGAAGCCGCGCCGGGTGCTCATCATGGTGAAGGCGGGCGCGGCGACCGACGCGGTCATCGAGGAACTCGCCGACGCCATGGAGCCGGGCGACATCATCATCGATGGCGGCAACGCCCTGTACACCGACACCATTCGCCGCGAAGCCGCGATGCGCGAGCGCGGGCTGAACTTCGTCGGAGCGGGCATCTCCGGTGGCGAGGAGGGCGCTCTCAACGGCCCCGCGATCATGCCGGGCGGCCCCAAGGAGTCCTACGACTCGCTCGGGCCGCTGCTGGAATCCATCGCGGCGAAGGTCGACGGAACGCCGTGCTGCACCCACATCGGCCCGGACGGCTCAGGGCATTTCGTGAAGATGGTGCACAACGGCATCGAGTACGCCGACATGCAGCTGATCGGTGAGGCCTACCACCTGTTCCGCGAGGCGCTCGGCTTCGACGCCAAGCAGATCGCCGACGTGTTCACCCAGTGGAACTCCGGCGACCTGGAAAGCTACCTGGTCGAGATCACCGCCGAGGTGCTGAATCAGGTCGACGCGAAGACGGGCAAGCCGCTGGTGGACGTGATCGTCGACGCGGCGGAGCAGAAGGGCACCGGGCGCTGGACGGTGAAGTCCGCGCTCGATCTCGGCGTGCCGGTGACCGGCATCGCCGAAGCGGTGTTCGCGCGGGCGCTGTCGGGTTCCCGCGCACAGCGCAAGGCGGCGCGGGGCCTGGCCTCCGGCCGGCTGGCCGACAAGCCCACCGATGTGGAGCAGTTCACCGAGGACATCCGGCAGGCGCTCTACGCCTCGAAGGTGGTCGCCTACGCGCAGGGCTTCGATCAGATCGCGGCGGGCAGCGCCGAATACGACTGGAACCTGCGTCCGGGCGACCTCGCGACGATCTGGCGCGGCGGCTGCATCATCCGCGCCCGCTTCCTCAACCGGATCAAGGAAGCATACGACGAGAACCCGGCGCTGCCGAGCCTGATCCTCGCGCCGTACTTCCGGGAGGCGATCGAGACGGCGATCGACAGCTGGCGCCGCGTGGTGTCCACCGCGACCCTGCTCGGCATTCCGGTGCCCGCGTTCGCGTCGTCGCTGTCCTACTACGACGCCCTGCGCGCCGAGCGTCTCCCGGCCGCGCTCACCCAGGGGCAGCGCGACTTCTTCGGCGCGCACACCTACGAGCGGGTGGACGCCGAAGGCAAGTTCCACACGCTGTGGAGCGGTGACCGCAGCGAAGTTCGCGCCGACTAGCCGGGACGCGCTGTGGCGGTGCGGAGTTCGTTCCGCACCGCCACAGCGGTCGTAGTCAGTCCCGTGCTCGCGCGGCTCGCTCCCACGCTTTCGTGCGCAGCAGCCGCAGCCCGTTGAGCCCGACCAGGACGGTGGATCCTTCGTGCCCGGCGACGCCGAGCGGCAGCGGCAGGGTTGCGGCGAGGTCCCAGACGACCAGCACGCCGATGAACGTGGCGGCGATGGACAGGTTGGCGATCACTACCCGTCGGGCCTGCCGGGACAACGCGATCACCGCCGGGATCGCGGTGAGGTCGTCGCGCACCACGACGGCGTCCGCGGTCTGCAAGGTCAGGTCGGATCCGGCGCCGCCCATGGCGATGCCGACCTCGGCCGCGGCGAGCGCGGGGGCGTCGTTGATGCCGTCACCGACCACGGTGACCTTCCGTCCGTCGGCCTGCAGTTCGCGCACCGCGGTCACCTTGTCGTCGGGCAGCAGAGCGGCCCTGACGTCGGTGATCCCGACCCGCGCGGCGAGCCGCTCGGCGGTGGCGCTGTTGTCGCCGGTCAGCAGTACCGGCGCGCTGCCGGTCACCTCGGTGGTCGCGCGCACGGCCGCCACCGCTTCCGGCCGGTCCTGGTCGGTCAGCGCGAGCACGCCGATCGGCCTGCGGTCGCAGGTCACGACCACGACGGTGTAGCCGCTCGCGTGCAGGGCGTCGACGGCCTCCTGGCTTTCGCGCTCGGGTCCCGACGCGGTGGGGGAGCCGACGCCGACGAGATGGTCACCGACGCGGGCGGTCACGCCGCGGCCGGGGTGAGCGGTGAAGTCGGTGACCTCGGGAAGGCGCAACTCCCGGGCGCGGGCCGCGCGCACGATCGCCGCCGCCAGCGGGTGCTCGCTCGGGTGCTCGGCCGCCGCGGCGAGCCGGAGCACCTCGGTGTCGGTGAATCGCGGGTTCAGGCAGCGGATCTCGGCGAGTTCGGGGATGCCGCGGGTCAGGGTGCCGGTCTTGTCGAAGGCGACCTGCGTCGTTGCGCCGAGCTTTTCCATGACCACCGCGGATTTGACCAGCACACCGTGCCTGCCCGCGTTGGCGATGGCCGCCAGCAGGGGCGGCATGGTGGCCAGCACCACCGCGCAGGGGGAGGCGACGATCATGAACGTCATCGCGCGCAACAGTGCTCGCCGCACGGTGTCGCCGAGCAGCAGGGGGACGGCGAACACGGCCAGCGTGGCCGCGACCATGCCGACGGAGTAGCGCTGTTCGACCTTCTCGAGGAAGAGCTGGGTGCGCGCCTTGGTTCGGGATGCCTCCTCGACCAGGGCGGCGATTCGCGCGACCACGGAGTCCTGCGCACGGCGCTCGACGCGGACTCGCAGGGCGCCCGTGCCGTTGAGGGTGCCCGCGAACACTTCGTCGCCCTCGGTCTTGTTCACCGGCAACGGTTCTCCGGTGATGGTGGCCTGATCGACCTCGCTGCCGCCCGAGACGACCGTCGCGTCCGCCGCGATCCGCTCGCCGGGCCGCACGACCAGGACATCGCCAACGGAGAGTGCGGTGGCGTGCACCGTCTCTTCCTCGCCGGTGCGCGTGACCCGGGTCGCGGTGTCCGGCGCGAGATCGAGCAGTCCGCGCACCGAGTCCTCGGTCCGGGCGGTGGCCAGCGCTTCCAGGGCGCCGGAGGTCGCGAAGATGACGATCAGCAGCGCGCCGTCGGTGATCTGGCCGATGGCCGCCGCTCCGAGCGCCGCGGCGACCATGAGCAGGTCGACATCGAGCGTCTTGTCGCGTAACGCCCGCAAGCCGGCCCACCCGGGTTCCCAGCCGCCCGCGGCGTAGCAGACCAGGTACAAGCCCCAGAACAGCCAGCGGGGGCCATCGGTCAGCTGCACCGCGAGCCCGGCACAGAAGAACGTCACAGCGATTGTGGCCCAACGCATTTCGGGTAGCGCCAGCAACGGCGTCCGGCGCGGGCGTACCCGACCGGTTGGCGGAGTGGTACGAGTCGGCGCGAGCGTCGGCGCGGCCATGGGTCACCTCCAGAACGGCAGCGAACGGACAGGACCGACCATAGCAGAACACATGAACACGTCTTCATTTGTTCTTGGAGTATGCTGTTCAGTCATGGGACACGGCGTCGAAGGCAGGGACCGTCCCGCCGTGCGTCTCGATCCCGAATCGGCCACCCATGTGGCGACCACGTTGCAGGCGCTGGCCACCCCGAGCCGATTGATGATCCTCACCGAACTGCGGCAGGGGCCGCTGCCGGTGAGCGCGCTGGCCGACGCCATCGGCATGGAACAGTCCGCGGTGTCCCACCAGCTGCGGCTGCTGCGCCATCTCGGCCTGGTCACCGGCACTCGGACCGGGCGCAGCATCGTCTACAGCCTCTACGACAACCACGTCGCCCAATTACTGGACGAGGCGATCTATCACAGCGAACATCTGCGCCTGGGATTGTCCGACCGTCCCGAAACCGCGGGCTGACCGGCCGTTCGGCGGCGGCGATAGCGCCTTTCATCCGATTCGGGTGATGTCTGCCCGGTACGGCGGTGGCACCGTCCAGGAAATGACGGCCGCGGCGATGGTTGACAGCCGATACGAGTTCGCGAAAGGGTACCCGGTCGATACATCCGTGACCCGGGCCTGGGACGACAGCCTGTTCCAGCGCGCCGTGGTCGCGTACCGGTTCTGGTATCCGACCGTGTCGATGGAGGGTATCCGTACCGGCAACCGGGAGATCGGACTGAAGGACAACCGCGCGATCGGAATCCTCTCGGCCCGTCCGCGGCATCTCGGATTCACCCTCAACTCCGACACCCCATATGGTGCTGCGGTGCTGGATCTGTCGGCAGGGCCGATGGTGGTCGAGCTCCCGCCGGGACCGTACATCGGGCTGGTCGACGACCGTCATCAACGGTGGATCACCGACCTCGGCATCCCCGGTCCCGACCGAGGGCGCGGCGGCAGCTACGTCATCGTTCCTCCCGGTTACCGGGGCGCGCTGCCGGCCGGGTGTCACGTCGGGCGATCCGCCACCTTCAAAGTGCTGCTCGCGGTGCGCGCGCTTCCGATCGGCGGTGATCTGGCCGGGGCGATGGATGCGTTGCGAGCGGTCCGGGTGCATCCGGTGGGGGAGGCGGGCGCGGTGCTCCACGTCGTCGACATCACCGAGTTCGACCTGGACTGCACCTGTTTGCGCTGGGAAGACGACCTCTCGTATTGGCGGGTGCTGCACGGGGTGCTCGAGTCGGAACCGGTGCTGCCGGAGTTCTTGTCGATGTACGGGCTGCTCGGCGCCATCGGCCTCGAGCGGGGCGCCCGGTTCACGCTCGGGCGCAGGTCCGCGGCGCTGTTGACGGCCGCGGCGCGCGCCGGGCGCGACCAGATGCTCGTCTCGGCGTTCGGCGGCGCGCGCCCGGACCGTATGGCCTGGCCGGACCGCCGGTGGGAATGGGTGGGGTCGGTCGATGGCGACGGCGACTTCCGCACCGCCTCCGGTCTCGACCTCGAAGCGCGCGAAAGGTGGTTCGCCCAAGCGATCACCGCCGCGCCGGGCATGTTCCGGCGGCAGGTCGGCGGCGGATCGCTGTATTGGCTCGGCCTGCGGGACGGGAGGGGCGACTATCTGGACGGTGGCGCCACTTACGCCCTCGACATACCGCAACCGGTGCCGGCCGGGATGTTCTGGTCCGTCACGGTCTACGACGCCGAGACCCGCTCGCAGATCCGCGCCGACCAAGGCAAGGCCGCCCTCCGGTCGCTGTTCGAGCTGCGCGACATCCCATGCGATGGCCCCGTGCGCCTGCACTTCGGACCCACCCCTCCCGGCGGCGCCGAGCACCGCTGGCTGCAAACCGTCCCCGGCCGCGGATGGTTCGCCTATCTGCGCATCTACGGACCAGGGGAAGCGGCGTTCGACCGCACCTGGAAGCCGGGCGATTTCGCGCGCACGAGCTGACGGGCGTTCGATCGGCTACTTGACCTGGAGCGCACTCCAGCACTTAGTGTGCGGTCATACAGGGTTGTCCAGCAGAAGGAACCGCTTGATGGAGCTCGGTTTTCACATTCCCATCTTCGACATCGACGGTGGCACCACCGCCATCGCCGGTGAGCTGGCGCGGGTCGGCGCCGCCGCCGAGGAGTCCGGCGCGACCTGGCTGTCGTTCATGGACCATTACTTCCAGATCGAGCCGACCGGGTTGCCCGCGGAGGCGAACATGCTCGAGGGGTACACCACCCTCGGCTATCTGGCCGCGCACACGTCGCGCATCGATCTCGGGTTGCTCGTCACCGGCGTGACCTACCGGCACCCCGGCCTGCTGGCCAAGATCGTCACCACCCTCGACGTCCTCTCGGGCGGCCGGGCGGTCCTCGGGATCGGCGCCGCGTGGTTCGAGCGTGAACACCGCGGGCTCGGCGTGCCGTATCCGCCGACCGCCGAACGGTTCGAACGGCTGGAGGAGACGCTGCGCATCTGCCGCCAGATGTGGGACCCGCAAGACAACGGGCCGTTCGACGGGAAGTACTACCAGCTGGCCGAGACGCTGTGCTCGCCGCAGCCCATCAACCGGCCGAAGGTACTCATCGGCGGTGGGGGAGAACGCAAGACGTTGCGGTTGGTCGCGCAATACGGCGACGCCTGCAACCTGTTCGGCTCCTCGCCGGCGGACGTCGCGCACAAACTCGACGTGCTGCGTCGGCATTGCGACGACATCGGCCGCGACTATGGCGAGATCCGCAAGACGATCCTCGCCAACAATCCGCGGCCGAGCCCGGAGAACCGCGACGAATTCGTCCGCCAGATGGCCGACTACGCCGCGCTCGGCATCGAGGCCGCCATCGTCACGCCGACTACCGGCGCACCGGCGGCATGGATAGATGGCATGGCGCCCGCCGTCGCGCAACTGGCGGAACTCGGCTGAGACGTCCCCGGCACGGGCCCGGATCGCTGTGCGGCATTCCGGGCCCAGCCGGTGCGTCGGCCGAGGTGACCGCCGTATGGACGGTCCTACAGTTTGTAGCCGATCTGACGGAGCAATTGCCTACGGGCCGCCTGGTCGTCGGCATCCTCCACGCCGAGTGGCGCCGCACCGTCGACCACCCCGATGATTCCTCTGCCGAGTTCCGTTTCCGCGATCAGTACTTCCACGGGATTGGCTGTGGCGCAGTAGATTCCGCAGACTTCCGGGACCTGCCGCACGGCGTTGAGCACATTGACGGGGTAGCCTTCGCGAAGGAAGACGACGAAACAATGTCCGGCGCCGATGGCCACCGCGTTCTTGGTGGCGAGTTCGGTGAGCGCGTCGTCGTTGCCGGAATGGCGGACCAGGCGCGGTCCGGAGGCCTCGCAGAACGCGAGCCCGAAGCGCAGGTGGGGGCCGACCCCGACCAGCGCCTCGTGCAGGTCTTCCACGGTCTTGATGAAGTGGGACTGCCCGATGATGACGTTGAGATCGTCCGGTTTGTCGATGCGCACGGCTGTCAACTCCACAGCGCACATCCTGCGCCCCGGCGTCGCCGATTCATAGCATTTCTGCATTTGTTTCCGAACGCGTCGCGGTCGGTCCCGTGATCGCCCCGACTCGGCGGACGCACCGGCCCGATGGGCGCGCCGGACCTCCTTCGCCGATCGCCCGCTGGCCGGAGGTACGCCTGGATAAGCGCAGTCGGACCTTTGTCCGTCGTCAGCCCGCGCATGGCCGCAGCGAAGGCGGAGGTACGCCTGGATCAGCGCAGTCGGACCTTGGTCCGTCGTCAGCCCGCGCATGGCCGTAGCGAAGGCGGAGGTACGCCTGGATCAGCGCGGTCGGACCTTGGTCCGTCGTCAGCCCGCGCATGGCCGCAGCGAAGGCGGAGGTACGCCTCAGTCGTGGCCGGGCCGGGAGGGCAAGTCCACGACCAGCGCGGTGGCGTTGTCTTTTCCACCGGCCAGGAGGGCGGCGTCCACCAAGGTGCTCGCGATCGTGGGAGCCGCGTCGCCGTCGGCGAGGATGGCTTTGACCGCGGCGATGCCGAGTGGCTTGTGTACACCGTCGGTGCTCAGCAGCAGCCTGCCGGTGCTGGACCCGGTGGCGGCGTACCCGATCGCGTCCGGCCGCACGGTGCGCGCCGAGGTGGTGACCAGATGGCTCATTCGCGGGGTGGGAACGAGCCCGCGGGTGCGGTACAACTCCGCGACGGTGTGGTCGGTGGTGATCTGGTGCAGCACCCGCCCGTTCCAGCGATACGCGCGACAGTCGCCGACCCACGCCACCTCGCAAGGGCCGTCTGGTCGACCGGCGGCCGGAAGCACCGCGACCACGAGCACGCTGTCGGCCGAGGGTTCCGGGACTTCGCGCAGCAATTCCTCCTGGGCCGCGAGTATGCCCGCGCGTGCCCCATCGCGTGCGGCGACGCGTGCCGCGGTGGCGGCGACCGTTCGTGCCGCGCGGGCACCCAGCAGATGATCTCCGACCCCGTCTGCGACGACGTACGCCGTCGCTCCGGTCGTGGCGTCGGTATCGATCGCGACCGCGTCGGCGTTGATCGACCGGGACGCGCGCCGGCTGGCCGAAGCGCCCGTCGCCCCGCCCAGCCACGATGTCTGGATCCGCGGCATGCTCGCGGTGGTACCGGTAAACACGAACTGGTCTCCTCGGGGCTGGGCTGGGGAGTGCTGCCGACCAGCACCCTTCAATGACACCGCAGCACTATTTGGGCTTGGCGAGAGACGGTTGTGTGAACGCTGAGAATTCGCTTTCGATCCGGTCACGGCGGGCGTCAGGGCCGGATTCCGGCAATCAATCGGCTTACTCATCATCGCTCGGCGCATTTGCGTTCTCCGTCGGAGAACTGGCGCACACAGCGCACCACTCGCCGGCGTCGATCACGTTTGTCCGATTTGTTCGCCTCTTCGGTGCCGGTGGCCTGCGGCCGGATCGTTGCCGGCGGTACGTTCGCCCTGCTGTGGCGGGCCGTCGCTGCCGATGCGGCGCAGGGCGCAGCTGTCCATCGCGGGGGTCGGGGTGAGTGTCCAGCGCAGTAGACAACGCGCCGTAGATTTTTCGGATGTCGGTATCGCTCACTTGTTTCCGTCGCGGCTGCCGGCAGACATCATGACTAGGCAAAACGCATTCGGCAGAAGGCGATTTCGATAGAGTATGCAGTTGTCGGTGACGTAGACAACATCCGAAACTCGGGTGAATTCCCAGCCTTACCGGCGGGTACGTGATCGAATGCTCTGCAACAGACGTCTCGAACCCGCGGTGACGCGTCACGGGTTCGGTAATCCGGGAGGTTGTGGCTGTGGTCGACGCAAGCGTGCCCACGCTGCGTCCGTCCGAGCTGGAGAGATTGGCCCAGCTCGACGAACACGACGAACTTTCCGCCGAGCAGGTGCGATCGAGTTCGCAGCGGCTGGGCGTGCCGGAAGAGGACCTGTGGCAGTGGTTGCGGGACCGCCGGAGTGCGTCCGCGCCCACCCGACGCATCGGCGTTCCCGATCAGCCGCCCACGAGCGTGGACGTTCCCGATCAGCCGACCGCAGCCGTCGATGTGCCCGACCCGCCGACCACGCGCGTGGAGATCTCCGACGCGCCGACCACACGTGTCGGGGCTCCCGAGCCGCCGACCACACGCATAGCCGTCCCCGACCCGCCGACCACCCGCATCGATGGTCCCGAGCCACCGACGAGGCACGTGGGATACGGGCAAACCAATCACCGGCCGTCGCGCATCATCACACTCCCCGAAGCGGCCGGAGGCGGGCTGCTGCCGCAGATCTCCGACGGGGACGTCACCACCTTCCGGGCCGATGCCTACCGCAGCCTGCCGCCGGAGGAGTTCGCGCGCATCGACGCCGTCTACACCGACGGCATCCACACCGCCTGCCGGTGGCTGGCCGAGCACACCGGACGACCGTGCAGGCACGACTTGAATCAGAACGGTGTCGGCAGCTGGCTGGGGCCACGCGGGGCGGGCTTGGCCGAATACATGCTCTCGGTGCTGCAACCGCGCCTCAGCGTCCCGGACCGTTTCCAGCAGGGCGCCGGTTTGGTCGACGAGTGGAACGACATCCTGAGCCTGTACCGGTTCCTCGGCAGCCTCGTCGCCGACAGCCCGAGCCGTGGGCATACCATCACGCGCCTGCGTGGTGCCCAAGCCGCCTTCCTGCTGCACGGTCTGCGCTTGGATCTGCCGCCCGACCTGGCCTACTCGGTCGGTCCCGGACTGACCACGGTCCCCGTCGACGACGACCTCGTCGCCCGGGTCAGGGCCAGGACGTCCGATCCGGTGGACGCGGCGGCGATCGTCACCGCACTGTTCACCGGCGCCACCGCGATGGAGCTCAACGCGATCCCGTGTGTCGCGCTCACCATCGACGCGTTGATCTTCAACGGCCCCATCGGATACACCCACGCTCCCGACCTGTATGTGTGGGTGATACCCCCGTCGGCGCGAACTCTGCTCTACGAAGCCCGCGAGCACCAGGAATCGCGCCCCACACCCAACACCAAGCTGTTCGCCGGCGCCATCGGCGGAGCGGGTTTCCGCCTCCGCAGGCTCGCCGCGGCGTGCGAGGTGACCCTGCCGGATCTGTACCACTGGCACCACAGCTGGATCCGCGAAGCCGGACTGCTCAGGAAGTCCGAACAACCGACGCCGGTCCGCAACACCGATCTGCTCTTCGGGCTGAAACTCGCGCCACGGCCACGCCGCCGCCGCGCCCGCTGACGCCGGGGCGCCGAGCGGTCACTCGGCGTTGTCGAGGAGCTGCCGCGGTGCGGCCTGCCGCCACGAGTCGCGCACGATGGCTTCGAGTTCCTCCCGGTCGTCGAGGGCGGTCAGCCGTGCGCGGACCCAGGCATTGCCTGCTTCGTGCGCGGCGATCCAGAACTTGTCCGGTTCGGCGACGACGAGTTCGTCGCGGTCGTGGATGGGACAGCGGACCGCCATAGAGGTCTCGGCTTCCGGAAGGGTGAGGAACAGTTTGCCCGCGACCCGGAAGGTCGGCATCCCCCAGGCGAATTGTTCGGACGTCTGCGGTAGCGACAGCGCGAAGGTGCGGACATCGTCCCCGGTGAAGCTCATGCACCGAATCCTGCCAGGCCACACCGGAAGTCTCGTGCCGGACCGAGCCATAGGGCGCGGTGCCAACGCAACTGCCCGCACGTTGTGAGCTACCCAGTAATCGCCTAGGGAACACGGCGCTGCCCGTCGAGCCCCCTATCGTCTGCGCAGGAGCCAGTCAGGTCGAGAGGCAGTTTGCGGATGGCCGGCACGCGCGAGAAGTTGGATCAGTTGCGGGAGACCCTCGCGATCGCTGAGGAACCCGCCGGTGCGTCCGGCATCGCGGGCAGGCGGCAGCTGGAGCAGGTGCCGGAGGAGCAGCGCGCGGCCGTGCGGGAATTCATGATCGACCAGTACAACACCACCGTGGCCACGCCGTGGATCGCGGCCGAACGCGGATACATCGACGCGGTCATCGAACCCTCCCGGACCCGGCTGGAGATACGGCACGCGCTGCGGCTGCTGCGCGACAAGGAGGCGGCTGCCGAACCCAACCCGCGCAAGCACAGCCTGTACCCGATGTAGCGCGGGTTTCCCTGCCGCCGGGCGGGGTATGCGGTGGGGGCGAAGGTCCGCGGTCGGAGGAGTTGCGGGCATGGACTGGTTCACCGCATCCGAATATTGGTTGAGCAGGCAGCTGCTGACCCGCGGTGTCGCAGCCGTCTACCTGATCGGCTTCGTGGTCGCCGCCCGGCAATTCCGGGCGCTGATCGGGGAGCACGGCATGCTGCCGGTACCGCGATGGCTGGCCCGGCGGTCCTTCCGGCATACGCCCAGCATCTTCCATCTCCACTATTCCGACCGGTTCTTCGCCGTGGTGTCCTGGTTCGGCGCGGCGCTGGCCGCGGCCATGGTGGCCGGTGCCGCCGATCTGGTGCCCCTGTGGGCGGCGATGCTGATGTGGACGCTGTTGTGGGTGCTCTACCTGTCGATCGTCAACGTGGGACAGGACTGGTACGCGTTCGGCTGGGAATCGCTGCTGCTGGAATGCGGGTTCCTGGTGATCTTCCTCGGCAACGACCGCACCGCGCCCCCGGTGCTGGTGCTGTGGCTGGCTCGCTGGTTGCTGTTCCGGGTGGAGTTCGGCGCCGGATTGATCAAATTACGCGGTGATCGGTGCTGGCGCGATCTGACCTGCCTGTACTACCACCACGAGACGCAGCCGATGCCGGGGCCGCTGAGCTGGTTGTTCCACCATCTGCCCAAGCCGCTGCACCGGGTCGAGGTGCTGGGCAACCATGTCGCCCAGCTGGTCGTGCCCTTCGGGCTGTTCGCGCCGCAGCCGGTGGCGAGCGCGGCCGCGGCCGTCATCGTGATCACCCAGCTGTGGCTGGTGCTGTCGGGCAACTTCGCCTGGCTGAACTGGCTGACGATCGTCCTCGCGTGCGGCGCCGTCAGCGGGCCGGCGGCCGCCGCGGTGCTGCCGGTGCCCGCACCGCCGCCGCTGCCGGGACCGCCGCCGTGGTTCACGGGCCTGGTCATCGCGTTCACCGCGGTGGTGGTCTTCCTGAGTTACCGGCCCGCCCGCAACCTGATCTCCAGTCACCAGGCCATGAACCGGTCGTTCGACCCCTATCACTTGGTCAACACCTACGGAGCGTTCGGCAGCATCGGACGCACCCGCTACGAAGTGGTCGTCGAAGGCACCGACGAGCCTGCCGTCACCGAGCGGACGCGGTGGCGGGAATACGAATTCAAGGGCAAACCCGGTGATCCGCGCCGGCTCCCGCGCCAGTGGGCCCCGTACCACCTGCGTCTGGACTGGCTCATGTGGTTCGCCGCCGCCTCACCGCGGTACGCGCAGTCGTGGCTGGGCCCCTTCTTGGCGCGACTGCTGGAAAACGACGCGGCCACGTTACGACTGCTGCGGCACAATCCGTTCCCGGACGCCGCACCGCGCTACGTCCGAGCCCAACTGTATCTGTACCGCTTCACCACACCCCGCGAATTGGCACACACCCGGGCGTGGTGGGACCGCACGCTGGTGACGCGCTACGTTCCGCCGCTTTCGCTGGACGACCTGCATTACCGCAGCCATTCCGGCTGACGGCCGGTACCGCGTGATCGGCCGAGAATCCGTGACGGACAAGGGCTCTGCCGTGCGTGGTGGGATTCGCCACAACCGGCGTGGCGACGATCGGCGGTGAAAGCGGGTATGCGCCTCGATGACGCAACCGACCGAAGGAGGATGTATGTCCGTTTCGGCCTCGCGCTCGCAGTATCGCGCCGCCCGCCGCGGCGGCCGTCCAGGCACGGAACTTCCTGTCGAATGGACCATCGCGGCATGGGTTTTGGTGTTGGCAGTGCTGAGTATCGCCTTGGCGCTGCTGTAAGACCAGCACTCGCCCGTGTGCAGGCCCGCTCGGCGGAGCGGGAGTGAAGCATTGCACTCACCTGCCTGGGACCCGGGCAGCGTCGAATGCTCCGGATTCGTGGCGCTGCGTCGCAGGCGCGGCGAGAACCGTTGTCTCGCGGCACGGTGGGTGGACGAGGAGAAGGAGTTCGACCCGTTGGAGGAAATACTACGGCCGCTCATCGTGCTTCTCGGCACGGTGGCCATCACCGTGACGGCCGGTCTGCTGATCGATCGCTTACTGCGCTACACCGCCCGCAGACGTCCAGGCAACCAGCTCCCCACCTTGCTGCGGCGGGTGCAAATGCCCGTGCAGGTGTTGCTCGGCGCGTTGGCGTTGCACGCCACCTACCCGTTGGCGCACCTCGACCTGCGTCAGGACGCGATGATCCGGACCGGTCTGGCGACCGCGGCGATCATGGCCGCGGCATGGTGTGTCATCCGCGCCGCCGACGCGGTCGCGGAGAACACGCTGCGCTCGTATGCGCGGCGCACCCAGGACGTCACGCGGGTGCGGCAATTGCGCACCCAGCTCGGCTTGGTGCGCCGGATCGTCACCTCGGTCCTGGTGGTGACCACCGCCGCCGTCGTGATCCTGCTGCTGGTGCCGAGTCTGCGGACCCTGGGCACCTCGCTGCTGGCCTCGGCGGGGGTGATCGGCATCATCGCCGGTGTCGCCGCGCAGTCGACACTGAGCAACCTGATCGCCGGATTGCAGATCGCGTTCGGTGACTCGGTGAAGATCGGCGACACCGTCGTGGTCGAGGGGGAGTGGGGCATCGTGGAGGAGATCACTCTCGCCTTCCTCACCGTGCGGATCTGGGACGACCGACGGCTGACCATGCCGGTCTCCTACTTCAACAACAAGCCGTACGAGAACTGGTCGCGCGGCGGTTCGCAGATCACCGGGACGGTCTTCCTGTACCTGGACCACAGCACGCCGGTGCCGCTGCTGCGTGAGCACCTGGAGGAATATCTGCGCACCCGCTCGGATTGGGACGGTCGCGCCTGGGGCCTGCAGGTCACCGACAGCACGCCGACGAATATCGTGGTGCGCGCGACGATGTCGGCGGCCGACGCCGACGACGCGTGGAACCTGCGGTGCGCGGTTCGCGAGGAAATGCTCGCCTGGCTGGGCCGCAACCACCCCTACGCCCTGCCGAAGATCTCCACCGCGATCACCGATTCCCCCATCGGCGACCGGCACCTGGCGCTGGTGGGCGACCGGAGCGACTGAGGCTCACCGCGAGCGAACGCTGAAGGCGCGCGTGCACCGAAAGATCAGTGTTTCGGAACGGTGTGCAGTACGACCTGGCTCAGCTGCCCGGCCTGTATTCGCGCGGTGAGATAGGTGTGCTCCGGTTGCCTGCGGCGGTCGGTCGGCGAGCCGGGATTGAGCAGGCGCAAGCCGCTGTCCGCGACGCTGTCCCACGGAATGTGGCTGTGGCCGAAAATCAGGACATCGGTGTCCGGGAAATCCCGGGCGCAGCGTTCCTCGCGGCCCTTCGCGGGTCCGGTTTCGTGTACCACCGCCAGCCGGAGGCCGTCGAGTTCGGCGCGGGCGACCTCGGGCAGTCGCGCTCGCAGTTCCGGACCGTCGTTGTTGCCGAACACGCCGATGAGACGCGCGCTGCGCGCTTGCAGGCGGTCCAGCAAGGCGACCTCGACCCAGTCGCCCGCGTGCACGATCACGTCGGCGGTGTCGACCTCGCGCCACAGTGCCTCCGGCAGATCCCGCGCACGCTTGGGCACGTGCGTGTCGGAGATGATGAGCAACCGCATGGTGACCGGTCTACCACGGGTGCGGTGGGGGATTATCTCGGTCGAACCGCAGACCGCGTGGTAAATCGGCCGTGTGATATCTCTCACAGGATCTCGGCGACCCCGTGGAGATTGGACCTCCGGTCGTGGGTATGCCCGGCCGTGACGGTGACGCAGTGGGGCGCACCGGTGCGACAGTTTCCATCGTGTTGTCCGGGAGGGCTTGTGTCTTCGATGCTTTCGTTTCTCATGCTCATGCTGATGCTGCCGGGGATGGCGACCGTCGCTGCGTATGTGACGGTGGCGGTCAGTGTGTGGCTCGAAGAGCGTCGCGACGCCGGCGACTCCGCGGTCCCGGTCGAGGCCCGCCACCCGTAGGACCGGCCCGGACTCAGGGGGCGCCGCCCGATGCGTGATGCCGGGGAAACCAGCGCCTCCCCGCCCGGCGAGGTGTGGCCGGCCATTCGATACCGGTGGCGGACGCGAAGGCGGCGGCGTCGGCGGACGTGGTGGTCTTCGGGTGATGCCGGGCCCACGCCGTGAAGCGGGCGGTGAAGTCACCGTGACAGGCGTGCACCAGCAGCGGGAAACGCCGTGCCACCTCGCCGGCCCGCTTGCGCAGCAGGGCCTCGGCCGCCGCGCCGACGGCCTCGGCATCGAATCCGGGAGGTACGGCGGCTCCCGCGACCAGTGCGCGCACCAGCGCTGCTTGCCGCTGGGCCAGCGTCGCGCCGTCGGCAGGCCGCCCTGGCACAGCGCTCATGTCGGCACCGCCCTGGCGCCCGCGGTGATCGGCGGGCGGGCGGCGGCCGCCGCGATGGCGTCCAGTTCGTCGAGCAGTTCGGCCGCGGGCGGATAGTTGCCGTCGCGCTCCAGCATCATCGGCGCCGGACGATGCGCGCGGAATTCCGCGACGAGCGCGAGAACTTCGCCGGGAACCGGATCGGTGTGCGTGTCGTGGTAACGACCGCCGGATTCGTGACCGCCCGCGACGTGGCAGTACGCCACGTGTTCGGTGGGCAGGCGCAGCAGCTCGGCGAGCGGGTCGCGACCGCGGTTGCGGGCGTTCGCGTAGACGTTGGCGACATCGAGCAGCAGCCGGACACCGGTGCGCTCGACGAGTTCGGACAGGAATTCCGCTTCGGAGTATTCGTCTTCAGGCCAGTCGAACAGCGTGGCGATGTTCTCCACCGCGAGCGGGACGTCGAGCGCCGCCGTGGTCCGCGCGATATTGCGGGTGAGCGCGTCGAGCGCTTCCCGGGTGCGCGGTACCGGCAGCAGGTGGCCCGCCTCCAGACCGCCCGCGCGCACGAAAGCGATGTGCTCGCTCACCAGCGGCGCCGCCACCGCCGCCGCGCAGGCTGCCAAGTGCTCGATCCGCCGGCCCTCGACCGGATCCGCGCCCCCCAGCGACAGCGAGATGCCGTGCGGCACCACGGCGACGCCGCGCGCCCGCAGGGCGGCCAGTTCCTCGGGGACGGCGACCCGCCCGCCACGGTGCGGATCGCGGATCAGCGATTCGGCGATGACCTCGCAGAATTCCAGTCCGTCCAAGGCGGCGATCACCCCGCAGATCTCGGGTCGCCACCCGATGCCGAGCGCGTCCGGCGGCAGCGGGCCGGATCGCTCAGCCACCGCAACCGCCGCAGCCCCCGCCGCACCCGCTGCCGCATCCGCCTCCGTCACCGCTGTCGCCGCCCCCGTCGCCGCCGCCCGATGTACTCGGCGGCGCGACCGCCTGGGCCAGTCCAGGGTCGAGCGCGACGAGCGCACCGATACCGAAAACGGCTGCCGCGACCGCCGCGCTCTCGGCGCCGTAGGTCGCATAGGAAGGCGAATTGCTCGGCCGCAAATGCCGATTGCGCTCGGATACGGCGTCGCGGGCACGAACGCCGAGCGCGGTGAGCCGGGGTTTGCGCACCACCAACCAGTAGCCGAACGCCTGCGCGATCACCAGCACCACCAGCACACCGACCGGGTTGCCGTGCGAGGCGCCCGCGATGATCCGCACCACGCCGAGCGCGCCGGTGACCAGGAGCGGCATGCCCGCGTCACGCAGACCGTGGCGCATCTCGGGCCCCGGGAAGTACCCGAGGTCGACCATTCTGGTGCGCAACGTGTCGAGCGATCCGCCGACGATGGTGCCGACGGTTTTGCCCTGCCCCGCCGCCAGCCGGTCGTACACCGACACGGTGAACGGATCCAGCGCCCCACGCTCCTGCGCGGTGAGGGGGCGAACCGGCGCGGCGGCCGAGTCGATCGCGTCGACGCCGCGCAACCGCGCCATCGCCGCGAGCACGGCGTTCTGGTCGCCGTACAGCATCCCCAGCTCGGGCGAGGTCAGCTCCGCGCCCGGCGCGGCGGCCGCGTCGATGTCCGGATCCGCGCCCGTCACCCGTGAGCGCAGCCAGATGCCCGCGATCACGGCCACCAGCACGACCGGTACATAGACCGCGAGGAACTGCGGCCCGGAGACACCCCAGGTATCACCGGCCGCGACAAGCCCGTCCGAGCCCACCCCGATCACCTTCATCTCCCACCTCGGAATCGGTCCAACCTGCCCTCAGTATCGGGCCGCGAAGCCGTACACGCCATGACGAATCGCCGTGAGGCGCACAGCGAGCGGTCGTGACGCGCCGTCCGGTCACTGCACGCGGCCGAGACCGAGTTGCTCGGCGACCATCAGCGCGACTTCGGTCTCCAGCCGGTTCACCGTCAACGGGTGGCCCAACACCTCTTCCGCCCTGCGGATCCGGTAGTGCACGGTGTTCTTGTGGACGTGCATGCGCGCCGCGGCGTCGGTGAGGCTGCCGCGGGCCTCCAGATAGGTCTGCACCGTCTCGCGCAGACGAGCGGTGGTCTCGTCCTCGCGCATGAGATCGCCGAGCACCCGACGCACCCATGCTTCGGTGTCGGGCAGATGGTCGACGAGCAAACTCGCCAGCGCGACGCGGGCGTGCACGGTGAGCGGGCGGGCGGGTTCGGCGAGCAGCGCGAGGCTGCGAGCGCGCTGGGCATCGCGGAAGGTCTGCCGGAAGCCGGCCAGCCCGGGGCCAGGATCGCCGACGGCGACGCTGATTCCGGGGCGGCGGCGCAGATCTCGCTCGAGCCGGTCGGCATCCAATGCCGGTTCGCCGGCCGACGATATCCACGCCCAGCAGTTCTGCTCGTCGACCAGCACCGTCAGCGGATGCTTGCCGGTCGCGGCGGCGAGCATCGAGGTGCCTGCCCGCAGCAGTTCGATCGAGGACGCGCCCGGTTCACGCACCCAGACGACGGCGGCCATATGCCACCCACGCAGTGAGGCCGACAGCATCTCCTCCGCCGAGGCCACGTCGAGGTCGTCGGTGTCGAGCACCGCGCGGATCTGCGCCGCTCGCGTGGTGTCCGAACGCGCGTCCCAGCGACGGCGTTCGCTTTCGTAGATATCGATGAGGCCTTCGATGACCTGGTCGATGTAGCTGTTGACCAGCACGGCGACCCTGCTGGTGGTCGCCAGGGCGAGATCGGCGGGTGTCCCGGCCTGCCGGAGCACGGCGATGGTCTGCTGCATGAACATGTGCTCGCCGAGGCGGTACGCGCGCAGCAGGGCCTCCAGGGACATTCCGTGCTGGGCGAACCGGCGAGCGTACTCGGCGGCCGCGGGCGGCACCGTGATGTCGTCGCGCGAGATGCTCAGCATGAGCATGTCCAGGATCGCGGTGAGGTTGGACGCGGTGCTGGCGATCATCAATCGCCGCACTTCGTCGTCGTGGCGGAATTCCGGAATCACCTCGGCGAACATCGCGGTCATGCCGGAGGTCAGCCGGTCGAGATCGGCTTTGACGCGTCCGGCGACATCGCGGATGGTGCTGTCCACGTCGGCGCTCATGCCGGGACCGTACCGGAATCGGTACGGCGGTTCCGGCGCATTCCGCGTTCTCTTGTGCCGCCGGTACAAAGCCCGGCGAAAACTCTGGGATGCGGGCCCGTAGCCCGGTTGCCGCGCCGAACCTAACTTGGACTGTAATCCCCGTCACCACGGAGTAGGTGAGGATATAAGTGCAGCACATCGTAGAAATTCCCGAAGTCAGGGCGACCTGGAATCCGTCCGGACCCTGTATCGCGGACGACCGCGAGCACATCGACAATCAGACTTTCGCGAAACGGGTACGAACGGCCGCCGCCGTCCTGTCCGCGCATGGCGTTCGCGAAGGCGACGTCGTCGCCCTCGTATTGTCGAATCGGCTCGAATTCGTCGTCGTCCTTTTCGCGGCGTGGCGGCTCGGCGCCGCGGTCACTCCCGTGAAGCCGGATTCGACCATCGAGGAGGTGCGCTATCAGGTCGGGGACTGCCGGGCGAAGGTGGTCGTGACCGAAGGCGGGCACACAGCGGCGACGCTGGATGTGGCCGAGGTCGCCGGGCTCGGCCCCGAGCTCGCCGGACCAGAGCCGGCGTCGGTGGATTCCGCCGCCGCGGCGCTGATCATCTACACCAGCGGCACCACCGGGCAGCCGAAGGGTGTGGTGCTCGATCACGCCAACATCGCCGCGATGTGCGAGATGCTTGTCGAGGCACTGGCATTGCGCGACACCGACCACAGCCTGTTGATCCTGCCCCTGTTCCACGTCAACGGGATCGTGGTCAGCGTCCTGTCGCCGCTGCTCGCCGGCGGCCGGGCCACCATCGCGGGCCGATTCTCCGCCTCGGCCTTCTTCGGCATCGTGGAACGTGTTCGCCCGACGTACTTCTCGGGCGTCCCCGCGATCTACGCGATGCTCGTCGCGCAGCCGGACGGATCGACGCCGGACACTTCGTCGTTACGCCGCGCGATCTGCGGGGCCGCGCCCATGCCCGCGGAACTGATCGCGCGGTTCGAAAAGCGTTTCGGCGTTCCGATCGTGGAAGGCTACGGATTGTCCGAAGGAACGTGCGCGTCGACGCTGAATCCGCCGGAGGGACCGCGGAAGCCGGGCACGGTCGGGCTCCCGCTGCCGGGGCAGACCGTCGCGATCATGGACGCCGACGGCCGAATCGTGCCTGCGGGGAGGAGCGGGGAAGTGGTCGTCCGGGGCGCGAACGTGATGCGCGGCTATCTCGGCCGGCCCGAGGCGACCGCGAACACGGTTGTCGACGGCTGGTTGCACACCGGTGACGTCGGCTATTTCGACGCGGACGGATATCTGGTCCTGGTCGACCGGATCAAGGACATGATCATCCGAGGGGGCGAGAACATCTACCCCAAAGAAATCGAGAACGTCTTGCACGCCCACCCTGCCGTTTTGGAGGCCGCGGTGGTGGGCGCTCCCGATCCGGTCCTCGGGGAGGTCCCGGTCGCCCATGTGGTGACGATGCCCGGCGCGCGGGTCGACGCGGCGGATCTCGCCGAGCACTGCCGGAAATCACTCGCCCGCCCCAAGGTTCCGGTGTCGATCGAACTCGCCGAAGCGCTGCCGCGCAATCCGGTCGGCAAAATCGACAAACGCAAGCTCCGCGCGTCGGTCGCGGAAGCGGTCACCACGGCATAGCAGAAATCCGCTCGGCGGTGAGCGGAACTCCATGATCCGAACCGATTTCGGCCGGGTCCTCGCATGCTCTATTCATCGGATGAGAAAGGTCCCGAACAATGGGATTCAAAACAGCGGATTTCCCGCCCGTCGATGTGACGACATTCCTCGACCAACCGTTGCGGGAGCGGATGAGAACGCTTGCCCTGCATTGGGTCGAATACGGTTTCGGCTCGCCGAGGATGATCCACACGATTTATCTGCTCAAGGTGCTGCTGGTCTCGGTGCTGGGCGGCGTCGCCGTGGCGACCTGGAGTTCCGGCGTCGGCCCGTTCTGGGATGTCGCGGCGTGGTGGAACGAGCCGATCGTCTACCAGAAGCTGGTGCTGTGGACGGTCTTGATCGAGGCGCTCGGCATCGCCGGGTCGTGGGGGCCGCTCGCGGGCAAGTTCCGGCCGATGACCGGCGGAATCCTGTTCTATGCCCGGCCCGGCACGATTCGCCTGCGGCCGTGGCGGCGGGTGCCGTTCACCGGCGGCGACACCCGCACGGTCGGTGACGTGCTGCTGTATCTGGCGTTCTTGGGAACGTTGCTGGCGGCGATCGCGCTGCCCGGCGTGCCCAGTGCGTCGCTCAGCGCGGCGCTGCCGGACAACACCTCCGGCTTGGTGAATCCGGCGCTGCTCGTCGCTCCGATCGTGCTGTACGTGCTGTGCGGTCTGCGGGACAAGACGATCTTCTTGACCGCGCGCGGCGAGCAGTACCTGCCCGCATTGGTGTTCTTCGCGACGTTGCCGTTCGTGGACATGATCGTCGCCGCCAAGTTGCTGATCTGCGCGGTGTGGATCGGAGCTGGTGTGTCGAAGTTCGGGCGGCACTTCAGCAACGTGGTTCCGCCGATGATGTCCAACAGTCCTGGCGTGCCCGCGAAGTGGATCAAGCGACTGCACTACCGTGACTTCCCCCGCGACATCCGGCCGTCGAAGGTCGCCTCGTTCCTGGCCCATGTCGGAGGCACGACCGTCGAGATCATCACCCCACTGGTGCTGTTGTTCTCCACCAACCACTGGCTGACGCTGGCCGGAGTGGTGCTGATGGTGGTCTTCCACGCGTTCATCACCTCGACCTTCCCGCTGGCGGTGCCGTTGGAGTGGAACGTCCTGTTCGCCTACCTGGCGGTGTTCCTGTTCCTGGGCTTCCCGAACGGGAGCGGCTATGGCCTGGGTGATATCTCCTCACCGTGGCTGGCCGTGGCAATTGTCGCGGCGCTGGCGTTCTTCCCGATCCTCGGAAACCTGCGCCCGGATCTGGTGTCGTTCCTGCCGTCGATGCGCCAGTACGCCGGCAACTGGGCCTCGGCCCTGTGGGCCTTCGCGCCCGGTGCGGAGGAGAAGCTCAACACCATCGAACACCGGCCGACGACGAACCAGATCGACCAGTTGAAGGCCATGGGGTATCCGCCCGCGGTCGCGGAGATCACCATGCAGCAGACGATCGCGTGGCGCTCGATGCACAGCCAAGGGCGCGGCCTGTTCTCCCTGCTCTACACCCACATTCCGGACATCGATCGCTGGACCGTGCGAGAGGGCGAATTCGGCTGCAATTCGCTGATCGGCTTCAACTTCGGCGATGGTCACCTGCACAATCTCGATCTGATCGAGGCCGTGCAGTCCCGCGTGGGATTCGCTCCGGGAGAATGGATCGTCGTGTGGGTGGAATCGCAGCCGATCCATCGCGGGGTCCAGGAGTATCAGGTCATCGACGCGGCGCTCGGCGTCGTCGAGCGCGGCACCTGGCGGGTGCGTGACGCGGTCGAGGCGCAGCCGTGGTTGCCCGACGGGCCGATTCCGCACGAGGTGACCTGGCGGCGCGCGGGCTACACCGTGCCGATGCCGCCGCGCGAATCGAGCCGGGTGCTCGTGCCGCAGACGGTCGGCTGAGCTAGGGATATCAGGGACGGAGAGCGATATGAGCACAGCGGTCGTGGTCGGCGGCGGTCCCAACGGCTTGGCGGCGGCCATCGTCCTGGCCCGAGCCGGGTTGGACGTCACCGTGCTGGAGGCCGCCGACGAGATCGGAGGCGGCGCCCGCAGCGGCGAGGCCATCGTGCCCGGTCTGCTGCACGACCACTGCTCGGCCATCCACCCGATGGCGGTCGGCTCTCCGTTCCTGCGCGGTCTCGACCTGGAGCGCTACGGATTGTCCTGGGCATGGCCGGAGGTCGACTGCGCTCATCCGCTCGACGACGGCACGGCGGGCGTGCTGCTGCGCTCGGTCGCGGAGACGGCGGCCGGGCTCGGCGGCGACGGCCGGGTGTGGCGGCTGCTGTTCGAGCGGACGGCCGCGGGTTACGAGCGGATGAGCGGTGACATCATGCGGCCGCTGCTGCGCGTGCCACGCCATCCGGTTTCCCTCGCCCGCTTCGGGGTTCCTGCCCTCGTCCCGGCCGCTCTGCTGGCAGGACTGTTCCGGACGGAGCAGGCCAGGGGGCTTTTCGGCGGCGTCGCGGCTCATGCCTTTCATCCACTGCATCGACCGCTCAGCGCGAGTATCGGTCTGGGCATCCTCACCGCCGGCCACACCTACGGTTGGGCGGTCGCCGCCGGTGGATCGCGGCGCATCACCGAAGCCATGGCGGCGGCCCTCGGTGACCTGGGCGGCAAGATCGAAACGGGTGTTCGCGTGCGGTCGCTGTCCGATCTGCCGACGGCGGCTGTGACGATGTGGGACTTGGCGCCCACCGCGGTCGCGGAAGTCGTGGGTGAGCGCCTGCCTCCGCGAATCAGGAGGGCGTACGACCGTTTCCGTTACGGCCCCGGCGCGTACAAGGTCGACTTCGCCGTGCACGACGGCGTGCCGTGGACGGCGCGGGCGGCCCGCCGGGCGGGGACGGTGCATCTGGGCGGCACGTTCGCCGAGGTCGCCGCGACCGAACGGGACATCCACCGCGGCCGTATGCCCGAACGCCCCTTCGTGCTGGTCGGTCAGCAGTATCTCGCCGATCCGCAACGGTCGGTCGGCGACATTCATCCGATCTGGGCATACGCTCACGTCCCGCACGGATATCGCGGCGACGCGACGGCGGCGATCACCGCCCAGATCGAACGCTTCGCTCCGGGATTCCGTGACCGGATAGTCGGGACAAGCGTGCGCAGCGCGGCGGAATTCGCCGAATACAACCCCAACTACGTCGGCGGCAACATCATGACCGGCGCGAAAGACATCCCACAGCTGCTGTTCGGCCCCCGCGTGACCCTGCAGCCCTACGACGTCGGCGTACCGGGCCACTATCTCTGCTCCGCCGCGACGCCCCCTGGTCCTGGGGCGCACGGTATGTGCGGGGCGAACGCCGCGCAGCGGGCGCTACGGCGGGCGGGTGTCGGATAGCCGGGAAAGTCGGGTAACGCGTCCCGGGCATCTGAACGCCGGCTCGCCGGGGCACCGGCCGTCCGGTTCAGGCCCGCCCGAGAGTTGCACACGAGATGGGGAAGCGTGCTGGTCGACCGGTTTCCCGTAGGTTCGCCAGGGCAATCGGTCAGCATGGATGCTGAAAACACGAGCGGAGCGGCACACGCGGCGGATACGACGTCGAGCGGCGCGCAGGGTTCCGGTCGAGTGACGCAAGACGACTTGCGTCGATTGCTGGCCACCGACGAACCGGACGCGCGCTTGGTGCTGGAAGAGGGGCACGTCAAAGTCGAACCCGGCTCCCGATCCGAGCCGCGGGGGATGCTGATCCTGTCCCGAGCCGACCTCGCCGACCGGCTCGGAGCCGATCCGGACGCCGCTGCGCTGGCCGCAGCCGCCGCCGAGCTGGACGCCGAGGTCCGCCTCCGAGGCGCCTGATCACCAGCGCCGAACTGCGCCGATGCGGAGGTGAACCAACACAGGCGCCGGAATATCCGTTGCCCGGCCGGACGCAGGGCGACCACCATAGCGGTATGGACATGCAGTCGTGCTCCGCACTCGCGCCGGGCGTCGGGCCACCCCAGCGAATCGAGGTGGACGAGCTGCTGTTGCGGCGGTGGCTTCAAGAGGATGTGCGGCCGCGGCTCGAGGCGATCAACGCGTCGTTCGACCTCATCCACCCCTGGATGGATTGGCTTCCCGAACCCGCGACGCTGGACAGTCAGCGCGCTTTCGGCCGGGAGACCGACGAGAGCTGGCCCAGCGCCGCCGGAGCGTTCAACTACGGCATCTTCGATGCCGCGGGCAGCGTGCTCGGCGCCATCGGCCTGCACGATCGGCTCGGTCCGGGTGCGGTGGAGATCGGCTACTGGTGTCACGCCGCCCACACCGGCCGCGGCGTGATCACTCGCAGCGCAGCGATCTTGACCCGTATCGCCTTGGCGCTGCCGGGCGTCGATCGGGTCGAGATCCACTGTGACGAGGCGAATGTCCGCAGCGCCGCGGTGGCCCGGCGGCTCGGCTATCGCCTGGACCGGATCGAGCCACGCGAGAAGCGCGCGCCCGCGGAGTCCGGTCGCGGCATGTACTGGATCAAGGAGCGCTGATCGGCCACCGGTCCGCTCAGGTGGTGGTCACCGTGACGGCCTGTGCGCCGGGTTCGTGGATATCCGGGCCGGGGGCGGGGTCGTAGAGTCCGGCGATCTCGGCGGCGTATTTCTCGGCGATCACCCGGCGCTTGAGTTTCATCGTGAGGGTGACTTCGTCGCCGCCCGCCTCCCAGAAAGCCGGCAAGAGGCGGAATCGCTTGACCTGCTCCACGCGGGACAATTTCGCGTTGCCCGCGGCGATGCCCGCCGCGATCTGCTCGATGACACCGGCGTCGGCCGACAACGCCGCCGCCGAGGAATCCGGCAGGTTGTGGCGCGCGGCGTACGGTCCGGCGGTTTCGGCGTCGAGGACGACCAGCGCGGTGTTGTAAGGGCGGCCGTCGCCGATCACGGCGATGGCTCCGATCAGCGGTGTCGCCGCCTTGATCGCATTCTCGATGTTGGTGGGGGACATGTTCTTTCCGGCGGAGTTGATGATCAGCTCCTTCTTGCGATCCACGACCCTGAGGTACCCCTCGTCGTCGATGGTGATCACGTCTCCGGTGCGCAGCCAGCCATCGGGGTCGACGGCCTCGGCGGTCTTGCCGCGGTCGCCGCGATAGCCTTTCATCACCAGCGGACCGCGAACGTGCAGCTCGCCGTCGTCGGCGATCCTGGCCCCCATGCCGGGCAGCAGTTTGCCCACGGTGCCGAGCCTGGCCTCGTCCGGGTGGCTGACGCTGCAGATGCAGGTGAGTTCGGACATGCCCCAGATCTCGGCGATCGGGATGCCGAGCCCGGCGAAGAAGCCGAGCGTTTCGGCCGGGATGGGCGCCGCGCCGGACATCGCCCAGCGCACGCGATCCAGACCGAGTTTCGCGCGCAGCCCCGACAGGACGAGCTGGTCGGCGCGCGCCCACTCGGCGGCGGCGGAGGCGGGGACCGGCTCGCCGTTCAATTGATGGGCGCTGCGCTGGGCGGCGACCGTCAACGCCCACCGCAGAGCTGCCTTGCGCTGCTCGTCGGGTTCGTTGGCGACCGCGAATTCGATTGCCGCTTTCAGTTTCTCCCACACCCGTGGCACGGCGCCCCAGATCGTGGGGTGCAGGTCGGCCAAGGCCGAGCCGATCCGGGTCGGGTCGGCGACACAGGTCACCTGCGTGCCGAAGACCTCCTGGAAGTACAGCGCGGTCAGTCGGTCGGCGATGTGCGCGGTGGGCATGTAGGAGGTGATGGTGTCGCCGAAGCGGATGCCCAGCACCTGTTCGACCGCATAGCACTCGAACATGAGGTTCGCGTGCGTCGTCTCCACCCCTTTGGGATCGCCGGTGGTGCCCGAGGTGTAGATCAGCGTGGCGACGTCGTCGGGCCGGACCGCCCGCCAGGCGGCGTCGAAGTCGAACTCCGCCGCGCCCGCGGCGAGCACGTCGGCGACCGACAAGGTGCCCTCCGGAGCGTCGTCGACGCAGACGATGTGGTCGAGTTCGACGCCGCTCGCGCGGACCCGCTCGACATATCGCGGCTCGCAGATCAGCACGCGAACCCCGGCGTTGCGCAGTACGTACGCGATCTGCTCCGGTGACGCGGTGTTGTACACCGAGAAGCTGGTGGCGCCGAGGTGCTGGGCCCCGATCTCGAGTGGATAGAACTCGATGCGGTTGGACATCATCAGAGCCACCGTGTCGCCACGCCGCACGCCCAGTCCCGCCAGGCCGGCGGCGATCAGCCGGACCCGCTTGGCATACTCGCGCCAGGTCAGGGTGGCGGCGTCACCGGGGGTGCGCAGGGCGACCGCGTCCGGGGCGACAGTCGCGTTGTGCTGGAAGGCGGCGGGGAGGGTGTCGAAGCGTGGAGTGCTCACGGGAGGAATTCCTTCGGGTCGCAGGACGCATGCCGCCGCCGGACCGCGCCGAGTGCGGTGGCGCGACCGCGAGCCGTCGTGACCGGCGTACGCATGCGGGATGACACGGGATCGGATGTCACGACGGCTTCGTGCGCGCTTCGACCCGGCGCAACAGGTCGTGCACGCGGCGGTCGCGCGCCAGCGCGCTGTCGAGCACGACATTGACCGCCCCGCGCAGCAGCGCGTAGGGCTCCCATCCGGCCGGTGCGATGGTGCGCGCCGCGCGCCGCTCGATCCCCTCGGCGATGGTCTCGGCCGCTTCCGCCGCCGAGATGCGCACGTTCAACGGCCACGGCAGCAGATCGTCCAGCTCACGGCCGAGTTCGTCGTTGTCGAGGGTGTCGTGGGTCATGCGGGTGTCGACGATGCCGAAATAGGCGATGCCCGCCGAGGCGCCGAAGGGCGCCAGTTCCACGCGCAGCGCCCGTCCCAGCTGTTCGACCGCCGCTTTGCTGATCATGTACGGCGCGCCCGCCATGCCGGGCGCGAACGCCGCGCACGACGACACCACGACGACATGTCCTTCGGCGGCGACGACGTGATCCAGCGCGGGGCGCAGGGTGTTGAACACACCGGTGAGGTTGATGTCCATCACCCGGTCGAAGTCGCGCCCGTCCAGCGTGCGCACCGTCGCCGGGCGCGGCACCACGCCCGCGTTGGCCACCACCACGTCCAAGCGGCCGAAATGGTCGGCGGCCCGGTCGGCGACCGCCCGCATCGCCGCGCGGTCGGCGACGTCGGCGGCGATCGCGAGGGTCCGGTCGCCCAGCGCCGCGGCCGCCGCGTCGGCGGCATCCTGATCGAGATCGACCAAGACGATCGAGGCCTGCTTGCGGTGCAGCTGGGCCGCCAGTTCCCGGCCGATGCCGCGGCCCGCGCCGGTGATCAGCACGACCTTGCCCGCGACCGAATACTGGCGCCGCCCCCGGCCGATGCGGAGCAAATCGCCGATCATCCGGCCACCTCGTAGGCTCCGGTGTCGAACCGGCTGGTGCGCTGCCGGTATTCGAAGCTCCAGTTCGGGTAGAGACCGGCGTTGAGCCCGTCCGGCGTCTGGTAATAGCTCTGGCATCCGCCGGTGAGCCATACCGTCGAGGAACTCCGGCGAGCCATCTCCGCGACGAAATCGGCCTGCGCCGCGGGTCGCACCTCGATCCGGCGGATGCCATGGGAGCGTGCGTTGCGCAGAGCGTCGACGATGTAGGCGATCTGGGATTCGATCATGTAGATCGCCGACTGGTTACCGGCGGCGCCGAAGGGACCGAGCGTGCAGAAGAAGTTGGGGAACCCGGCCACCGCGACACCGAGATAGCTCTGCGGTCGCTCCCGGTAGAGCTGCGCCAGGGTGCGTCCGTCGCGCCCGGCGTAGCGCTCGTAGGCGGTCGGGATCGAGGTGAACCCGGTGCCGAAGATGATGGTGTCCACCGGGTGCTCGCTGCCGTCGCGCAGCACGATCGAATGCGGCCGGACCTCGGCGATGGGCTGGGTGAGCACGTCGACGTTCGGCTGGTCGAGCGCGGGCAGGTAGGTGTCGGAGAAGATGGCTCGCTTGCAGCCGATGACGTAATCGGGGGTGAGCTTCTTGCGCAGTTCGCGGTCGCGGACCTGACGCAGCAATTGCAGCCGGCCCAGCGCTTCGTACGGGTGGCGGAAGCGCTGATCGACCAGCGAGATGAGCCCGAAGGTCTCGATCGCCGCGTAGAAACCGCCGCGGATGGCGCGTTGCGCCAGGGGGATACGGCGCAGCAGCCGTCGCTCGAGTTCGAGAGTGCGGCGATCCATGCGCGGGACGATCCACGGCGCCGAGCGCTGGAACAGCAGCAGCCGGTCCACCTTGGGCTGGATCTCCGGCACGAACTGCACCGCCGACGCGCCCGTGCCGATCACCGCGACCCGCTCGCCGGTGAGATCGTGGTCGTGGTCCCAGTGCAGCGAATGGAACGACGTGCCCGCGAAGGAGTCGATGCCGGGTAGCTGGGGGTATTTCGCCTCGGCGAACAGGCCCGTGGCCGAGAGCAGGAAGTCCGCGGTGAGTGCGCCGCGCGAGGTCTCGATCCGCCACAACGAACGCTGCTCGTCCCATCGGGCGTCGAGCAGTTCGGCGCCGAACCGGATGTGCCGGACGACATCGTGCTCGATGGCCACCGAGCGGATGTAGTCGAGGATCTCGGGTTGCCTGCCGTAGGTGCGCGACCAGTCCGGATTGGGCGCGAAGGAGTAGCTGTAGAGATGCGATGGCACATCGCAGGCGCAACCGGGGTAGGTGTTGGCCCGCCAGGTGCCGCCGAGGTCGTCGGCGCGTTCGAGGATCACCAGATCGTCGAAGCCCGCCTCGCGCAGTTTGATCGCCAGGCCGATGCCGCCCAGCCCGGCGCCGACGATGGCTACGGGGGTGTGCTCGATCGAATCGGATGTCACTGGCGTTTCCTTCCGTGCACGACCCCGATGAGCAGGTCGACGATCGTGTCCACGCGGTGATCGCGCCGGAACGTGGTCAGCGGTAGCGGAGACGGGAAGCGCTGGCGCGTAACGGCTTTGGCATAGGTGAATTCTTTGAGCCCGTCCGGGCCGTGGACGCGGCCGAAGCCGGAGGCGCCGACACCGCCGAGCGGCAGCTCGGGGATGGTGGCGTGCGCGACGAACGCGTTGATCGAGACGCCGCCCGCGCGGATGCGGTCGGCGATGCGTCGCCCGTCGCGGCGGGCGAACACGGTGCCGCCCAACCCGTAAGCGCAACGGTTGACCAGTTCGACGGCCTCATCCATGTCCCTGACCTTGGTCACCGTCAGCGTGGGGCCGAAGGTCTCCTCGGTCACCGCGGCGGCGTCCTCCGGAACGTCCACGAGGATGGTCGGCTGGACGAACTGCCGGTCGATCGCGTCCGCACCGCCGAGCACGGCCCTGGCGCCGCGCGCGACGGCGTCCTCGATGTGGCGGCGAATGATCGCCACTTGCTTCGGCATGGTGATCGGGCCGATCTTCGCGTCCGCGCGACCGGCTTCGATCTGTCCCGCCGCCGCCAGCAGCTTGGCGAGGAACTCGTCGTAGACCTCGGCGTGGACGTAGACCCGTTCCACGGCCAGACAGGTCTGCCCCGCGTTGGACAACCCGCCCCACACCGCCGCGTCGGCGGCGGCGTCGAGATCGGCGTCGGCGTCCACGATGAGCGCGTCCTTGCCGCCGCACTCCATCAGCACCGGCGTGAGATGCTCCGCGCACGCGGCCAGCACGAGCTTTCCGGTCGCGGTGGACCCGGTGAACCCGATCTTGCCGACGCCACTGCGGCACAGCGCGTTCCCGGTCTCGCCGAGGCCGGTGACCACCTGCAGCACCGGCTCGGCGGGCGCGGTGCGAGCGAACGCTTCCGCGAGCCACAGTCCGACGCCGGGGGTGTACTCGCTGGGTTTGAACACCACCGCGTTACCGGCGGCCAGCGCGAAGGAGATGGAGCCGAGCGGAGTGAACACCGGGTAGTTCCACGGTCCGATGACGCCGACCACCCCGAGCGGAAGATATTCGACCGTGGCCGCGTGGTTGAGCGTCAGCAGGCTCGACGGCACGGAGCGACGGCCGAGCACCTTCTCGGCGTTGCGAGCGGCCCACCGCAAGTGTTCGAGGGCCATGGCGATCTCGAGTTTGGCGTCGGAGAACGGCTTGCCCATCTCCCGGTGGATGATCCGGGCCAGTTCGTCCCGGCCGAGCGCGATCTCGGCGCGCCAGGCGTCCAGATGCCGAGCGCGTCCGGCGAAGCCCAGATCGCGCCACCAGATCGCGGCCTCGTGGGCGGCGGCGACGGCGGTGTCCACGGCGTGGCGGTCGTAAACCGGGTAGGTGCCGACCACCTCGCCGGTGGCCGGATCGTGCACGTCGAAGGTCGACACGACGGGCGGTGCCGAGTTCTCGGTGGAGATGCTCATCGGGCCGTCTCCCTCGGTCGGCGACGGATAGACAACGTTGTCCCTTTCGTGTGACGGATTCAGAGATCGACCACGAGGTGATCGCCCGCGGCGCGGGAGACGCAGACCAGCATCTGGTTCTGGCGTTCGTCCGCGGTCAGCGCGCGGTCACGGTGATCGACGGCGCCGGAGACGACCGCGACTTTGCAGGTGCCGCAGAATCCCTGGCGGCAGGAGTAGGGGGTATCCGGCAAGGCGCGCTGAATGGCGCTGAGCGCTGTTTCGTCGGCCGCGACCCGGACCGTTGTCCCGGTGCGGGACAGTGTGAGATCGAATTCCGCGCCGTCGACGACCGGGAGGGCGGAGAACCGTTCGGTGTGCAGCGAGGCGGTCGGGTTGAGGTCGAACAGGCACCGCTGCGCCGCCTCCAGCATCGGCGGCGGCCCGCACACGTACACGGCCGCGCCGGGTTGGGCGCGGGCCAGCAGCGCGGCGACGTCCGGCGGGCCGAATTCGTCGTCGGGCCTGATGTCCGCGTCCGGCAGTTCGGTGAGAAACGGCATGGTCTCGCGGGACCGTCCGGCGTACACCAGGCGGCCACGCGCGCCGGCGGCCGCGACCATCGGGAGAATCGGGGTGATGCCGATACCACCGGCGAGGAACAGATACGACGGCGCGTCGACGAAGGTGAAGGCGTTGCGCGGCCCGCGAATCCGCAGCCGGTCGCCGACCCGCAGCGATTGATGGATCTCGCGCGATCCGCCGCCCCCTTCGGGAATGAGCCGCACCGCGATGCGATACCGGAACCGGTCGCTCGGGTCACCGCACAACGAGTACTGACGCTGGCGGCCCGAGGGTAAGAAGACGTCCACATGCGCGCCCGGCCGCCACGCGGGCAGCGGGCCGCCCCCGGCCGCGCGCAGCGTCAAGCTCACGACGTCGGCGGCTTCGCGTTCGATCCCGGTGATCGTGGTGTCCAGGTCGAAGCCGGTACGGCGCACCGTGTTCGGGCGCGACAGCAGGCCTGCGGTGCGTCCGGTGACGAACACCTTCCGATAGACGTCCATGACATCGCCGATCAGGCGCAATCCTGCGGGCGCCGGGCGCGCGGCCAGGGCAGGTGAGCCGCTCATCGGTGCGCCGCCCGCGCGGCCGGCGAGTGCGCGAGATAGCGCAGGGCCTTGTCCATCGGCCCGAGCTGGGACGGATGGAAGCCCGGCCGCAGGTACCGCGGCATCTCCGTGAAGAAGACCGTCCATTTCGGAATGACGCCACGCCGGGTCGCGCTCCAGAACTGAAGTCCCCAGAACCGGCCCTTCTCCGGCGACGGGTCCTTCCGGTACAGGTAGGCGGTCGAGACGATGAACAGCGGCAGCAACGTCGCGCTGGCGAGGATCGCCGTGCGGGCTTTGCGCGCGTAGCTGCCGTCGAGGTGCATGAAGGCGTCGTAGACGACGCTGCGGTGCTCCACCTCTTCGGCGCCGTGCCACCGGACCAGGTCCAGCATCGCCGGGTGCATGCCCTTCGCTTCGAGGATGTCGGCGTTGAGCAGCCATTCCCCCAGCACCGCTGTGTAGTGCTCCATGCCTGCGAACAGGCCGAGCCGCTCCTTGAGCCACTCCTCCTTGGCCCGGCCGGTCAAGCCGTGGTCGCCGAGGATGCGATCGACCAGCCAGGCGACTTTGCCGACGTAGGAGTCGACGTCCAGCCCGATCGATTGCAGGTGCCTGCGCGCGGCTTCATGACTGTTCGCGTGCATGGTCTCCTGCCCGATGAACCCCGTCACCTCCTCCCGCAACCGCTCGTCGTCGATGTACGGCAGCGCTTCGGCCAGCGCCTGCGCCATGGCTCGTTCCCCTTCGGGCAACACCAGGTGCATCACATTGACGATGTGGGTGGCCAAGGCCTCGCCCGGCACGTAGTGCATGGGCACGGAGTCGAAATCGAAGTGGACGTCGCGCGCATGGATGGCATGCGCTTCGTCGTGGTATCGGCGCTGCGTCGCGCCCGCCTGCTCAGCCATGCCACGACCGTACAGAACAACAAATCGCATTGCAATGTTGCAGCAACAACTCGGTGCGAATGTTGCAGGAGCGGTCGATTTTGCTAGCGTTGGCTCATGCCCACCGCCTCGAAGGCCGCTGCGAGCAGCGAGAATGCCGCCGGTACCCTCGTCACCCGGATCTTGGACGCGGCCCTGGTCCTCTTCGAGCAGGTCGGCGTCAAGAAGACGACGATCGAGGAGGTGGCCCGGAAGGCCGGCGTGGACCGGGTGACGGTCTATCGCCATGTCGGTGGCCGCGACGACTTGGTGCAGGCCGTGATCAGCCGGGAGGTTGCCGCGGTGCTCGCCGAGATCACCGAGATCGTCGAGCGCCACGAAGATGTCGGCGATCTCGTCGCCGACATCTTCGTCACCGTCATCACCCGCTGGCGCACGAATCAGCTCGTCGACCGCATGCTGGCGCTGGAACCGGCGCGCGTGGTCCTGAAGCTGACCGTCGACGGCGCGGGCCCGTTCGCGATGTCCGTCCACACCACCGCCACCGCGCTGGAGCGCGCCGTCGAGCGAGGAATCCTGCCGCCCGCGGCGGATCTGACCATCCGCGCGGAGATCGTGTGCCGGATCGTGCACTCGCTGATCCTCGCCCCGCACGGACTCGCCGAACTCCGGACCGACGAGCAACTCGACGCATTCGCGCGAACGTACCTGGTTCCGGTGGTGGCAGGGTCGCGGCGCAGCGCAACGTGAGTCGGTGGCAGCGGGTTGCCCCCGGCGCTGATTTCACAGCGCCGCAATAGGTTCCAGCTCGATCAGAAGAAGCCGTCGTCCACATGGCGATCCCGGATGTGCCGTTGATCAGCGCCACATCGGGCCGTCCTCGCGCCTGCGGCTTCCCGCTGCTCTCGGCTCGAAGCCGGCGGGGTGGCCTGCGATGCGGCCGGAAGCGATGTGGCGTCCACCCGCGAATAGCGGAAAGTGTGCTGGTGGACTGGTATGCGAGCGGTCCTCGCTGTGGTCCCCGTAGTGCCCGATCGGCCGCCAACGGATCGTCGAGTATCGTCCCGCTGATCGCGTCGTACCGTTGATCCCCTGTGCCCCCGCACTTCTGGGTCGTTCCCGTTCCACTCGCACGCATCCGCCGATCTTTCCATCCAGAAGGCTTCAGCCAACGAAGAGAGGAGGTAGCTGCACATTGACTGTGTGATGATAAGGAGGCGGGGTGGCGATCGCGCTCACCTGCGAGGTGGCTGTCGTCGGCGCTGGTTTCGGCGGCATCGGGATGGGAGTCGGGTTACGACGAGCGGGGATCACCGATTTCGTGATCTTCGATCGTGGCGGCGACGTCGGCGGGGTCTGGCGGGACAACACCTACCCGGGGTGCTCCTGTGATGTGCCGTCCCACCTGTACTCGTTCTCGTTCGCGCCCTATCGGAACAGGCGCATCCGATATCCGCGCCAGACGGAGATCCTGGCGTACCTGCGCCGGGTCGCCGCCGAGCACGGACTGACCCAGCATCTGCGGCTGGGTACCGCCATCGGCGAAGCCACCTATCTGGAAGCCGAGAACAAGTGGGAACTGACCACGTCCGACGGTGGTCGCGTCCGCGCCGAGGTGGTGATCTTCGCGGTGGGTCAGCTGCACCGCCCGAACATTCCCGAACTGGAGGGCCAAACGGATTTCGCCGGTCCGTCGTTCCATTCCGCGCGATGGGACCACCACCAGAACCTGCACGGGATGGACGTGGCCGTGATCGGCACCGGTTCGAGCGCGGCGCAGATGCTGCCGACGCTGGCCGCGACCGCCCGCCACGTCCGCGTCTTCCAGCGCACGCCGCATTGGGTACTGCCGAAACCGCCCGCCCGGTTCGGGCCGCTCGCTCGAACGGTCCTGCGGCTGCCCGGTGCTCACCGTCTCTACCGCCGGGCGCTGTACTACGGGGCCGATGTCGTCTTGGCGCCGATCATGCACCGGGGTTGGTCGGCGCGGCCCGCCGAATGGGCTGCCCGGCGGTACCTCCACAGCCGAGTCGCCGACCCTGGCCTGCGGGCGAAACTCACCCCCGACTACCCGATCGGCGGCAAGCGCATCATCTTCGACAGTCACTACTATTCGGCCTTGACGCGCGCGAACGTGGAGTTGATCACCGACCCGATCACCCGGATCACCCGCGACGGACTGCGCACCGCCGACGGCGCGCACCATCGGGCGGATGTGATCGTCTACGCCACCGGTTTCCGCGCCCCGGAGTTTCTCGTCCCCGTCACTGTGCGCGGCCGCGGCGGAGTGCTCCTGCACGACCAATGGCGCTCCGGCGCGACCGCCCTACTGGGGGTGGCGGTTCCGGGTTTTCCGAATGCCTTCTTGATCGCCGGGCCGAACAGTTTCAACCCGGCGGGCAGCAACCCGGGGATGAAGGAGCGCCAGATCGAGTACATCATCCGTTGCCTGCGCTGGCGCGAGCGGATCGGCGCGGCCGCGATCGAGGTCACGCAAGCGGCGATGCGCGCGCATCAGCAGTGGCTCGACCAAGCGATCGCCGGGACGGTATGGCCCGCCATGAAACCCGGCTGCTGGTACAAGCACGACAGCGGGCGCGTCACCAACCCGTGGCCCGCCTCGGCGCGTGCCTTCGAACGCGCATTGCGGCGACCGCCGTCCGAATCGTTCCGTGCGGTCGTCCCCGATTCTGTGCTGCCGGACCCGCAGGATGCGACCGCGTCGGAGCCGGCCGCGGGCATGCACTCCGAATGAGCTCGCTCCGCCGAGCCGTAATTCCGCGCTATTCCGGTGCTCCCGCTCGGTCTACCGGAATCGGACCAGGGCTGGTCGGTTCGTAGAGGGCGATGTGCCAGGCGCAGCCGGGCGTCGGCCGCAGCACGGCGCGGCGTTCGTGCGGGCCGACGACCGGCTGCCCTGCTGCGAAACCCCTGGCGCGCAGCCGGTTCAGGGCGGCATCCAGGTCGTCCACCTTGATCGCGAGGAACGGGTCGTCGTCCTCGCGGTCGGTGCCCGCCAGCATCACGCGGACACCGTTGCTGTCGAACTGGGCCCAGCGGTCGCCGTCGACGACGGTGGGTTCGACGGCGAGGACGGCCGTCAGCAGCGCCACGGTGGCGGGCAGGTCGTCGGTGGGGTAGGCGGGGCCGATCCGTTGGATCGTCATCAGTGGTTCCTCACAGTGCGTGGTGCGGGCTCGCTCAGCGACGCCGTTCGGCATGGGCGGCGCGGACGGCCGCGTAGGCGGCGGCATCGGCCCGGACCGCCTCGGGCAGATGGTCGGCCATGCTCATGAAGCCGTGGAACATGCCGTCGTAGCGCTGGATGTCGGTCGCGACCCCGGTTTGCCGCAACCGCTGCCCGTAGTCCTCGCCCTCGTCGCGCAATGGATCGAACTCGGCGGTGACGAAAGGCACCGACACCACGATCGCCTCCGCGCCGGCGGCCATGGCCCGGCAGAACCGGTCATGGCTGTCGAGACCGCAGATGACGAATCCGCCGCCGTGGCAGAACAGCACGATCGGCGACCGGCGCCGGGCGGGCGGCGAGCAGGCGCCGTGCTTCGGCGGCGTCCAGCACTTCGGTGCCCAGTTTCGGGAACGCGGCGCTCGCGGCCTCGACGATCACGCGCGCTTGCGGGGAAAGCGGCATGGCGGCCTGCTCCTTCCGCTACTGCTCGAGGTCCGGCGGCAAGAACTTGCCCGCCGCCAAGCCGCCGTCGATCGTCACCTCGGCGCCGGTGATGTAGGCCGAGGCGTCGGAGGCCAGGAACGCGACCAGTTCGGCGACCTCCTCCGGCGCGCCGGTGCGTTGCAGCGGCAGGGACGGGAAACTGCCGGGGCCGGTGGTCAGGTACGGGACCATCGGCGTCGCGATCGGGCCGGGATGCACCGAGTTGACCCGGATTCCGGCCGGGCCCAGCTCGAGCGCGGCCGTCTTGGTCAGCCCGCGCAGCCCCCACTTCGAGGAACCGTAGGCGGAGTGTCCCATCAACCCTTCGAGGCCGGCCTGCGAAGAGATGTTGACGATCGAGCCGCCCCCCGCCTGCGTCATCGGTCCGATCGCCGCCTGGATGCCGCGGAACGGACCGACCAGATTCACGCGCAGGATGCGCTCCAATTCCTCCGGCGCGGTGTCGGTCAGCGGTTTCGCGGTGTAGATGGCGGCGTTGTTCACCAGGACGTCCAGCTTGCCGAACGCCGAGACCGCCGTGCCGACGGCGGCTTCCCAGTCCTCACCGCGGCCGACGTCGTGGCGGACGAAACGCGCGGCGGCGCCGAGCGATTCGGCCAGTCGCGCGCCTTCGTCTTCCAGCACGTCGGTGATCACCACGCGGGCGCCGCGTGCCACGAACAGCCGCGCCTCGGCGGCGCCCTGTCCCCTGGCGGCGCCGGTGATCAGGGCGACCTTTCCCTTCAGGTCAACCATGTCGAACTCCTCGATGTCGCGCCGGGGTCAGCTGTTGCGGAAGTGGGGGATGACCTTTTCGCCCCAATGCCGGATGGTCTCCAGGCAAGCCTCTTGCGGCACGGTGCCCATCTGGATGAGGCAGAGGATCTCGTCGGCGCCCGCGGCCTGCAGCCGCTCGACGTAGGCGATGGCGTCCTCGGGGCCGCCGTAGGCGTGGTCGACGTTGAAGACCGAGGTGGCTCCGGTCTTCACCGGAATCTTGGCCTCGTGCAGGTAGGCCACGTGGTCGTCGGCCGCCTGCTTGATCGCCGCGACTTCGTCCGCGTTCGGGTCCACGGCCTCGTCCGGGGCCGGGCCCGCGCCGTAGTAGTGCTTGATCGACTGCGCGAAGAACCGCTGTCCGCGGGCTCCGATCTGCTGGGCCTTCTCCCGGTCGTCGAGGACGATGGTGGGGCACAGCGCGGCGAAATGATCGTTCACGACGGTGGAGACGAAACGCTCACCGGTGCGCGCGGCGATCGCCTCGTCATAGGTGCGCCGCAGTTCCGCGATCTCCTCCACGCCCGCGAAACCCAGGACGAGCGCGCCGATTCCGTAGTCGGCGGCCATCTTCAGCGTGTCCTTCTTGGTGCACGCCATGAACAGCGGCGGGTGCGGCAACTGCTCCGGCCTCGGCAGCAGCGAATGCGGCGAGACCTGCAAGAGCTCACCGTTGTACTCGAATTCGGCTTCCGGGTCCTGCCACGCCTTGCCGATCATGCGCAGCGACTCCTCGACCTCCTGATAGGTGCGCTCGGGGTCGACGCCGCACATGGAGGTCTCCACCGGCGTCGCGCCGCGGCCCGCGCCGAGGTCGAGCCTGCCGCCGGACAGCACGTCGAGCATCGCGGCGCGTTCGGCCGCCCGCACGGGATGGTTGAAGTTGAACGGCATGCACACCACGCCGTGCCCGATCCGGATCCGCTCGGTCTTGGCGGCCACCCAGGTCAAGAAGACCTCGGGGGCGCTCATGTGCGCGTACCACTTCAAGCCGTGGTGCTCGACCGCCCAGACGGTGTCGAATCCCATCTGATCGGCGAGCACCGCCTGCTCGACACAGTCGCGCAGCACCTGGTGCTCGTGCTCGCGCGAGGGGTCGGCCATCTGGGCCTCGAAGATCATCGAGAACTTCATCCGGTCTCCTTGTCGATCGCCCGATCGGGCGTTTCCGGTTTCGTGGGGGTGACTCGTCCCGCTGCGAGACGGTCGCAAGCGGTATGCCTAATCGAAATATGACCGGTGGAATTTCTCAGGTCAGGAGCTAGTCCCGGTGGCCGGGACGGTCCGGTGCCGCGCCCCGATCGGCGTCTTAGCGTCGGTGCGAAGCGACGGTCAGAGAGGACGGGAATCGGTGGGACAACTCGACGGCAAGGTGGCGCTGGTCACCGGTGGGGCGCGGGGGATGGGCGCCGAGCACGTGCGGCAGTTCGTGGCCGAAGGCGCGCGGGTGGTGTTCGGCGACGTGCTCGACCAGGAGGGAAAGGCGCTGGCCGCGGAGCTGGGTGACGCCGTGCGCTACGTGCACCACGATGTGACCAGCGAAGCCGAGTGGTCCACGGCGGTGTCGGAGGCGGTCACCCACTTCGGGCGGCTGGACGCCCTGGTGAACAACGCGGGCATCCTGCGGTTCGTCCCGATCGCCGAGATGACTGCGGCGGAGTTCACCACGATCATGTCGGTCAACGTGACCGGCACCTGGCTGGGCATCAAGACCGCCGCACCGGCGCTCGCCGCGACCGGAGGCGGCTCGATCGTGAACGTCTCCTCGGTGGAAGGGTTCGTCGGCGCGGCCGGTCTGTCCGCCTACAGCGCCAGCAAGTTCGCGATCCGCGGCATCACCAAGTCGGCCGCCCGCGAATTGGGCCGCCAGGGCATCCGGGTCAACTCGCTGCACCCCGGCGGCATCGCCACGCCGATGACCGCGGCGGTGTCGGGCGCGTCCGGCGCCGACGGCGACGGCTTCTTCGCGAGCCTGCCCATCCCGCGCTGGGGGCAGCCGGTCGAGGTCTCGCACGTGGCGGTGTTCCTGGCCTCGGACGCGGCCAGTTACTGCACCGGAGGCGAATTCGTCGTCGACGGCGGCATGCTCACCGGCTGCGGCTACTGACGGGAAGCGACACGATGACTCGGGAATTCGAATTCGACGTGGTGGTGGTCGGTTCCGGCGCAGCGGGCATGACCGCCGCGCTGACCGCGGCCTACCGTGGCCTGTCGGTGACGCTGATCGAGAAGAGCCGCGCGTTCGGCGGCTCCACCGCGCGCTCCGGCGGCGGCATCTGGATCCCCAACAACCCGGTGCTGCAACGCGAAGGCGTGCCCGACAGCCCGGAACTGGCCCGCACCTATCTCGCGGCGGTGGTCGGCGACCGGGTGCCGGAGGCCAAGCAGCGGGCCTTCCTGGAGCGCGGGCCGGAGATGATGCGCTATCTCGGCGCGCGCAGCAAATACTGGGAATTCGTCTACGACCGTGGCTATTCCGACTACCACCCGGAATTCCCCGGCGGTCTCGCCCAAGGGCGAAGCATCGAGCCCGCCCCGCTGGACGGGCGGCTGCTCGGCGGCGACCTGCACAAGATCAATCAGCCGACCATGTCGGGACCCAAGGGCATCGCCTTCACCGTCAGCGACTTCCACGATCTGAACATGATCGCCCGCACCTGGGCGGGCAAACGCACCGCGATCAAGGTCGGCATCCAGGCGGTGGGGAACAAGCTGCGGGGACGGCTGCCGCTGAGCCTCGGCAAGGCACTCGCGGCTCGCTTGTGGCTGTCGTTGCGCGACGCCGGGGTGCCGGTGTGGCTGAACACGCCGCTGACCGAACTTGTCACGGAGGGCAACGCGGTGGTCGGCGTACGCGCCGAGCACGATGGGACGCCGGTGCTGATCAGGGCGCGCCGGGGTGTGGTGCTGGCGGCGGGCGGCTTCGAGCACAACCTGGACATGCGCCGTCAGTACATGAGCGGCCCGCAGTCCACGGACTGGACGGTGGGCGCCACCGAGAATGTCGGTGAGGGCATCGTCGCGGGCCAGAAGGCCGGTGGCGCGGTCGATCTGATGGACGACGCCTGGTGGGGCCCGTCCGTGCGCAATCCCGACGGCCCGCCGTTCTTCTGCCTGGCCGAGCGCTCCCAGCCAGGCGGCATCATGGTGAACCACGCGGGCGAGCGGTTCGTCAACGAATCGGCCCCGTACGTGAACGTGGTGCACACGATGTACCAGCAGGAAGCGGCCGGTGCCGGGCACATCCCGGCGCACTTCATCATGGACCAGCGGTTCCGGGACCGGTATCTGTTCCTGGGCAACTTCCCGAAACGTCCGCTTCCGCAGAAGTACCTGGATGCCGGAATCATCCGGCAGGCCGACACCTTGGCCGAACTCGCGGCGAAGATCGGCGTGGCGCCCGCGGCGCTCACCGCGACGGTGGAAAGGTTCAACGGCTTCGCCCGCGCCGGTCGCGACGAAGACTTCCGCCGCGGTGAATCCGCGTACGACCGCTACTACGGCGACCCGACCGTGCGGCCGAACCCGTGCTTGGCGCCGCTCGAGCAGGGCCCCTTCTACGCCGTCGAGATGGTGCCGGGCGATCTGGGCACCAAGGGCGGTCTGGTCACCGACGAGCACGCGCGCGTCCTCGACAGCGACGACCAGCCGATACCCGGCCTCTACGCGGCCGGGAACAACTCGGCGTCGGTGATGGGCAACGACTACGCGGGCGCGGGCGCGACCATCGGTCCCGCCATGGTGTTCGGCTACATCGCGGCCGGTCACCTCGCGGACAACCAGCCGACCGCCCAGCGGGCGCAGACATCGGAAGGAGCGCGTTGATGGGACGCGTCGACGGCAAGAACGTGATCGTGACCGGGGGTGCCAGGGGGATGGGCGCGGCCTTCGCGCGGCGGCTGGTCGCCGACGGCGCCACGGTGGTGATCAGCGATGTCCTGGTGGACGACGGCGTGGCGCTGGCCGTTGAGCTGGGCGATGCGGCGACCTTCCTCCCGCTCGACGTCACCGACGCGTCGGCGTGGAACGACGCGGTCGCGTTCGCCGAGAAGGTCTTCGGGCCGGTGTCGGGCCTGGTGAACAACGCGGGCATCGTGCACGTCGATCCGATCGAACGACTGTCGGAAGCCGATTTCCGCAAGGTGATCGACGTCAACCAGGTCGGGGTGTTCCTCGGCATGAAGGCGGTGCTCGGCTCGATGCGCCGGGCGGGAGGCGGCTCGATCGTCAACATCTCTTCGATCGGCGGCATCATCGCCTTCTCCGGCATCCTCGGCTACACCGCGTCCAAATGGGCCGTGCGCGGCATGACCAAGACCGCCGCGCAGGAGTTCGCCGCCGACAACATCCGCGTCAACTCGGTGCACCCGGGTGTCGTGGTCACCGAGATGACCGCGGATTCCGCGCGCTCGCAGGGCATGTCGGGCAACCAGCCGATCCGCAGGGCCGGCCGTCCGGAGGAACTGGCGAACCTGGTGCTGTTCCTGATCAGCGACGAATCGAGCTTCAGCACCGGCTCGGAATTCGTCGCCGACGGCGGCTACACGTGCCTGTGAGGACACCCGGCAGGGCCAACCGGCGGACCGACCGCCGAGCGAGACGAGGAAATCGACTGTGAAGAATTTCGAGGGCAGGACCGCGGTGATCACCGGCGCGGGCGCGGGCATCGGCCGGGCGGTGGCGATCGAACTCGCCCGCCGCGGCGCCCGGCTGGCGCTGTCGGGCCGCAACGTGGACAACGTCGCGGAGACCGCGGCGCTGTGCGGCAAGGAAGGCGCGCAAGCCCGCGCGTACAAGCTGGACGTGACCGACCGGGAGGCGGTGTACCGCCACGCCGACGAGGTGGCCGAGGACTTCGGCCGGATCAATCTGGTGGTCAACAACGCCGGAGTCTCGCTGACGGCGAACGTGGAGGAACTCAGCTGGGCGGACTTCGAATGGATCGTAGGCATCAACTTCTGGGGCGTCGCCTACGGCACCAAGGCGTTCCTGCCCCACGTCATCGCCTCCGGTGACGGCCACATCGCGAACGTGTCGAGCATGTTCGGACTGGCCGCCTGCCCCAGCCAGGGAGCTTACAGCGCGACGAAATTCGCCATCCGCGCCTTCACCGACGCACTGCGGCAGGAGATGACCATCGCCGGACACGCGGTCGGCGTCAGCAGCGTGCACCCGGGCATGATCAAGACCGACATCGCCTGGAAGGCACGGGCGGGCGGCGACCGCGATCGCGACGCACTGGCCGCCAACTTCGACCGCCTGGCCAAGACCACCCCCGAGCACGCCGCCCGCGTCATCGTGAACGGCATCCGCAAGAACAAGGCGAAGATCCTGATCGGCACGGACGCCCACGTCATCGATTGGTTGCCGCGACTTTTCGGCGCGGGTTACCAGAAGATCCTCACCGCCCAGATGAAGAACGAGGTCGCCTGACGGTCCGGGTCCTTCCGCTGGTCACGCAGTCCACGAGGTGGTCCTACCGCACTCGGGAAGTCCGCGAACTTCGATGAAATGAACCCTCCTGGCTGCGCGCCGGGAGGGTTCACCGAGTACGGCGAATCGCCACTCTCAGTGGCAGACCCACAGGGCGTCGGCCTTGTTGTCACCGTCGGCGGGCACATTGCCCTTGCTGTTGTCGGGGACCGAGACGAGCAGTTGCCACTCCCGACCGGTCCAGTTGTAGACGCCGACCGTCTTTCCCGTGCGGTTCCAATACGAACTCAGACGATCTCCGATTCCTTCGTTGCCGATGTCGTGCAACAGACAGTTGTTGTCGACCTGCACGAACATGCCGGTGCCGCCGCGCTGGTCGTAGCCGCAGAACAGTCCGCCCGGGCAGTCGTAGGCCGCCGCCGCCGGCGCCGGCGCGAGGGCTGCGCCGTACCCGGCGACCGCGAGGGTGGCCGCCGCCGCAACACTGATACGGCGGAACAGTTTGATCGAGAACATGATTGACCCTTCGAAGCCGATGGGATCGGGTATCGGTGCGGCGGAGAATCCGCCGCACTCATGATGGGCGGATCGGACCGCCCGCGACTATCCATCTCGCGCGAGTTCTGTCCGGGCCGCGCGGTAGGTTCGGCGCTGCGCGGCGGGTCAGGCGCGCAGCGTCACCGACGGCGGTACACCCCATCGCCGCCGGTACAGGGCCGAAAAACGGCCCAGATGCCAGAATCCCCAATCTGCGGCCACCGCGGCGACCGTAGTCTTGGTGGGGTCCGCGGCGGCCAGCGCGTTGTGCACGCCCACCAGCCGGGCTTCACGCAATCGTGCCGTTGGTGTGGTGTCGAGGTAGCGCCGGAAGCCCTCCTGCAGGCTACGCACCGAAAGTCCCACTGCCTCCGCGATATCGGTGACGGTGAGCATTTCGTGCGCATGGTCGATAATGAGTTGTTCGGCCAGGCGGATGGGACGCGGCGTCGAGTTCCCTGGGGCGCTGTCGAGCAGGAACTCCGAGTAACTGTTCGGCTGCGCCAGCAGGAGTTGGGACATCATCAGCTGCTCGACCTGCGGCCGCAGCCGTGGATCCAGGAACAGGCCGGGGCCTTCGGCGTCGGCCTGCAGCATGCGCAGCGATTCGAGCCAGATCCGGGCGGCCGGTGACCGCAATCGCATGGCGACGGCCATCCGCAGCGGATGATCCGGCGGCCGACCCAGCATCCGCCGCAAATGGTCGTCCAACGCGGCCCGGTCGAATCGGACGAGCAGTTGCCTGCTGCTCTCGTGCCAATTCATGTCCAGGGGCGCGTCGGGATCCGGAACCGAGGCCACCGCCGGGTCGGAAGCGATATCCGCGGTCCCGTTGACCACCCGGGCCCACCCGGCCAGCGGTATTTGAACCAGGCGGAAGGTCTCGATGGGTTCGGTCCGGATCCGAACCTGAACCCCGTAATGCTTGTAGACCAGGCCGACATCGCCGTACCGGACGACATTGCAGCTGGCCTCCATGGTGGAGGCACCCGGGTCGAGCCGGTGCTCACGCAGAATGCCGCTCATCTCCGCCCGGGCCACGTCGGGGTCGGCGGTCCGGAAATAGCGATGCCCCGACAGCGGTTCCACGAACATTCCGACTGCCCTCCAAGCAGCAGGCGCCGCGCCGACGGGGCCTGGATCAGTGGATGTCGATATTGTCCGTCGACACCTGCGGACACACAATCGTTTCGCATCGACTCCCGACACCTCGGCCGGCAGTTCGCCGAGAACGGCGTCCCCGCCATCCCCGGACGACTTGCCGCCCTGCGGCAATTCGTCTTGCAGGCCGCCGCTCAGCCATACCCAACGGGATACATCTTCGAAGTGCTCAGGGCTGCGCCTCACGCGAACGCAGAGCGCGTTTCAAGACCTTGCCGTTGGCATTTCGGGGTAGTGCCGCTACGACCTCGATGCGACGCGGAAGCTTGTAGCCGGCCAGACGAGGTCGCGCCCAGGCGATTATCTCCGCAGGTTCGATCTCGGCGATGCCGTCGAGGACGACGAAGGCGTGGCCGACTTCACCGAGACGAGCGTCCGGGACGCCGACCACTGTGGCCTCCGCTACGTCGGGGTGGGTACGAAGGATGCGCTCGATTTCGGCGGGGTAGACGTTGAATCCGCCGACGACGAACATGTCCGTGCGGCGGTCGGTGATGCGCAGATAGCCATCGGCGTCCAGGGTGCCGATGTCGCCGGTGCGCAACCAGCCGCCCGCATCGATGGCGGTCGCTGTCGCTGCGGGGTCGCCGAGGTAACCGTGCATCACATTCGGGCCGCGCACCGCTATCTCGCCGGGCCGACCGACCGGCACCGGCTGCCCGGTGTCGTCCACGATCCGAATCCGTACGTCCCGCAATGCCTTTCCAACGGTGTCCCCGATCAGGATCGCAGGGGCATCTGGTGGGCAGACCGTGGCGACACCTGTCGATTCGGTCAACCCGTATCCGGTGAAGACCTTTTCGGCTCCCAATTCACGGCGGATTCGCTCCACCAACTCGGTCGGCACGCTGGAACCACCGGTGCCCGCCAGGCGTAGCGAGGTCAGGTCACGGGGCACACGCCGGTCGTGGGCGAGTAGGTCGTGGAAGAGCGTCGGAGGACCGGTCAGTACAGTGATCCGCTCGCGCTCGATGACGCTGAACACTCGCTCGGGATCGAAGCGGTCCACCGGCACCATGGTGGCGCCGCGCAGCAGGCTCGCGATGATCCCGGCCCGGTAACCGAAGGCGTGGGAGAACGGGTTGACCAGCAGATACCTGTCGTTGCCGGATAGGGTGACCGCATCGGCCCAGTGGGTGAAAGCCTCGATCGTCTGCCTGTGGGTGGTCGGCACGCCTTTCGGTACGCCCGTGGTGCCGGACGTGAACAGGATGTCGGAGATCGACTCCGGGGCCACGGACGCGCTCCGCGCGTCGGCTTCCGCGGCGGGTATCACCTCGCCGAGGGCGAGAAAGCGAGCCCACGAGAAATACTCGGGCCTGTCCTCGCGAACTTCGTCGAGCAATACGACGGTCCGCAACTCCGGCAGCCCGTGTCCCGATGCCCGCAGCATTCCCGGGTAGTCGTTGCCGAGGAAGTCGCCCACGGTGAGCAGCACGCGGCACCGGCTACGAGCGAGGATGCCCGCCGCCTCGGGACCGCGCAGTCGAGTGCTGAGGGGAACCAGCGTCGCGCCCGCACCGAGCACGCCGAGCGCGGCGATCACCCAACGCGCGGTGTTGGGCGCCCAGATCGCCACCCGCTCGCCGGGCCGCACCGCTCGCGCCATCACCGCCTGTGTGACACCCCGCGCTTCCGCGGCGAGCTCGGTGTAGGTGAGCTGCCCCTCCGGTGACGCCACCGCGATGCGCGGGCCGTCCCGCCGTGCCCGCTCGGCCAGCACCGCCGGAATCGTCGCGAGCTCACCGGTCGCTGCACCGCGTCGATCCATGCCGCGATCGTGCCGCATCGACTGTTCCACGCGGTGCGATCGCGGCCGAATATCCCGTTGACCGGGAATTCTTCCCCGATCACGCGTTCGCGGGAGCCCGTGCGCCGCCGCCGCGAGCGGGAACCGGATCGGCGTGGCAAGCCGATCGAGCGACGGTGGCGACGACCAGCAGAGTCGGACGACACGCCGCATCCGGCGGCTCATCGGAACCGTCCTGCTCAGCGGGACCACGGGTACGGCAGGTGATCGATGGCACGGCAGGCTCGAAGCGAGCGACAGGTGTGTGCGCCGCGGTTCGCGTCCGGTCCGGCACGGGCCGGTGTACGAGGTTCCGAATCGCGCTGGGGCGCGGATTGGTCAGTGAGTGCTGAGGAGTGACATGACGGCCGGAGCAGAGCTAGTGGAGCGAAACGACGAGGCAGCGGGCGCGGGGCCGGTCGTCGAACTCGACGGCGCCTGTTCGCTGTCCCGGGAACGCATCGGCGGGAAGGCGTGGAGCGTCAACCGCATGCGCGCGCTCGGCCTGTCGGTGCCGCCCGCGTTCGTCATCACCATCGAGGGCTGGGCCGACTTCTCGGCACGCGGGGCAATCGGCGAGGACATCTGGCACGGCGTCCAGGAGGGCATCGCCGCCATCGAGCGCGGCACCGGACGTGTCTTCGGCTCCGGCGCCCGTCCGCTGCTGGTATCGGTCCGCTCGGGCGCCGCGGTGAGCATGCCCGGGATGATGGACACGGTGCTGAACCTCGGCATGAACGAGGCGGTGGCGCGAGCACTGGCCGTGGAGACCGGGAATCCGGGCTACGCGGCCGACACCCGGGAGCGGTTCCGCGCCCAATACCGCGAAACCGTGCTGGGTGATCCCGACGGTGCGGTGCCCGAGGATCCGTGGGAGCAGTTGCGGGCGGCCATCAGCACGGTGTTCCGGTCCTGGGATTCGCCTCGGGCGCAGACGTATCGGCGCAATCGCGGCGTTGCGGGAACCCTGGGCACCGCCGTCACCGTCCAAGCCATGGTCTTCGGCAATCTCGATGCCAAGTCCGGCACCGGCGTGCTGTTCAGCCGCAACCCGAACACCGGCGACCGCGCGCTGTTCGGCGAATGGCTGGTCGGCGGGCAGGGCGAGGACGTGGTGTCCGGCCGGACCACTCCGCGGCCGCTGGACGAACTCGCGACGCTGCTGCCACAGGTGCACGCGGAACTCGTCGCGGCGGCCGACCTGCTGGAACGCGATGGCCGCGATATCCAGGACATCGAGTTCACCGTCGAATCCGGCGCCCTGTGGCTGTTGCAGTCGCGGCCGGCCAAGCGCTCCGCGCGCGCGGCCGTGCGCGCCGCGGTGGCGATGGCCGAGGAAGGGCTCATCGGCGCGGACGAGGCACTGAAGCGGGTCACCGCCGACCAGGTGCGCACCGTGCTGCGACCGGCGACCGGGGAGTACACCGGGACACCGCTTGCTCGTGGCGAAGCGGCGTGTCCCGGCCTGGCCTCGGGTGTCGTCGTCACCGATCCGCACGAGGCCGAGCGCCGCGCGGAGGCGGGCGAGGACGTGATCCTCGTACGCCCGACCACCAGCCCCGACGACCTGCACGGCATGATCGCCGCCAAGGCGATCGTCACCGAACTGGGCGGAGCCACTTCGCATGCGGCGCTGGTCGGTCGCGAGATCGGCAGACCGTGCGTGGTCGGTTGCGGCTCCGGTGTCGTCGCGGCACTGGCCGGTCGGGTGGTGACCGTGGACGGCGGCGCGGGCACGGTCTGGCCTGGACGGGTCGAAGGCAAACCCGTGGACTCCGCCACCCTCGCCGACGTCGGCCGATTGGCCGGGTGGGCGGGCACCGACATCGACGGGTTGGCGACCTGGCTCGACGCGCGGGCGACGGACGCCTCGGCGCAGGCGCACGCGGCGGCTCCGGCGACGGTAACGGAGATTCCCGACCTCGATCTGCTGCGGCTGATCGGAATCAAAGGCAGGGCCGCGCACGACGCGCTGGCCGCGGGCGTCGGCGCGCCCACCGAGACCGTCGCCGCTCGATGCGAAGAACTGGTGGCCGGGGGCTGGTGCGCCGCGACACCGATCGGCGTGCGACTCACACCGGAAGGCCGACAGCACTTGGACGGCCTGCTCGCGCTGGAGCGACGGACAGTCGATCGGGCCGCGATCGCCTCCGTCTATGCCGAATTCTGCGATTTCAACGGGATTTTGAAAGAGATCGTCACCGCATGGCAGATGAAGGACCCGGCCACCGTCAACGACCACGCCGACGCCGAGTACGACGGTGCGGTGCTGACCAGGCTGACCGATCTGCACCATGCCGTGCAACCGCTGCTGCGGCGAATCGGCGACGTCGCGCCGCGGCTGGCCCGGTACTCCGCCCGCTTCGCGCGGGCGATCGAGCGGATCGCCGCCGGCGATCACGCCTGGGTCGCGCGACCCGTGCTCGACAGCTACCACACCGTGTGGTTCGAGCTGCACGAGGACCTGATCGGACTGTGCGGCCTCAACCGCGCCGACGAGGCGGCGGCCGGCCGTGCCCACTGACATCACGGGCGAATCCACCGCGCCACAGGAACGTTGGGTCGAGTTCGCCCAGATCGATAATGTCCGCGACCTGGGCGGGCTTCCCGTGCGGGGCGGGGGCGTCACCCGTTTCGGGGTGGTCTACCGTTCCAGCACCCCGCAGAATCTCACCGAGTCCGACCTGGCCGAACTGCTCGGGCCGATCGGCCTGCGCACCCTGATCGATCTGCGGCTGCCCGATGAGGTGGAGCGCGAGGGCTACGGACTGCTGGCCACCGCAGACGTGCGGCGGGTCTGTCTGCCGGTGCGGAAATCGCCGCAATCCTCGCTGGCGGCACGGGATCTGGTTCCCGATTCCAGCCGGGTGGATCTGGTGGACCTGTACGCGAAACTGCTGGCAGGCAGCGCTGACTCCATCGTCGCGGCGGTACGCCTGGTCATCGACGCCGACAGCCACTCGGTGCTGTTCCACTGCGCCGCGGGCAAGGACCGCACCGGCGTGCTCGCGGCGGTGCTGCTGGACGCGGTGGGCGTGCCGCCGGAGGCGATCGCGGCCGACTACGCCCTGACCGGTGAACGCATGCACCGGGTCCGCGACCGGCTCGACGCGCTCCCGTCCTACACCGGGCTGCCCCCGGTCAGTACCGGCATCCTCGGCGTCGAGGCCGAGGTGATGGGGCGTTTCCTCGCGAAACTGTGCGCTGACCACGGCGGCGCAGCCGAATGGTTGCTGAGCAGCGGGCTCACCGCCGCAGAACTGGCGCGACTGCGTGAGGTGCTGATCGCCCCGGGATAGGACGCCGCGGTCGTGGCATCCTCTCCTGCCCGGTGCACCGGCGGGCCACGCCGGCAGGTCAGTCCTTGACCGGATCGGCTCCGGCCCGCTTGGTCACCGAGTCGCCGACCTCCAGCGCCTCCCACAACGCTCGGTCCACGCGAATCTTTCTCGTGCTGCCGTCCGGCAAGCGAATGTGCAAGCGCCGGTACAGATTCGCTCCGTCCAGCAACCCGCGCGACTTCTTCACGACCGTTCCGCGCCACTGCTGCTGTCCCATCGACCTACTCCCTCACTCGACTCGACGCTGACGCCGTAGCGATGCCCCGACCGGCGTGTTTCCAGTGTCACGACCCGCCGCGCTCGGCACATCACCACTGAGAAGTAGACGTGCTGTGCCCGAAGTCGGACACCACATCAGTCAGCGGGTTGATGTCGCTTCCACGCCGTCTCCGGCTCGAAAGCCCGGCGACGAGACAACGAGCGGGCGTGGCGGGTTCCTGCCATGCTGTAGTCGGCGTCGACGAACTCGCCGCACAAGTCGATGCCCGCCCGTGCCACCGCGATATCCCCGCCGCCCCACACCACGGTCGTCGGAACACTCACCCGCGGCGCGTGCAGCCAGTCGTCGCCGATAGCGCGGTACCAGTTCAGCGCGGCCGTCATCGCGCCAGGCTGGAGCAGGCGGGTGATGTGGTGGTCCGCGACCTCGCGCGCTCCAGCGGAAGCAGCCATCCCTGCATGCCAGCGGCGGGCCGCTCAGCGATCACGAGTTCGTGACCAGCCCGCGCCGCCGTCTTCCCTGTCCCGGAACGACCGAGCGGGCCGGGTGGAACATGCTCCACCCGGCCCGCTGCAGTCATCGGCTACCGCGGCAGCAGTTCGGTTCTCAGCGCGTCCAGCGTGGCGCCGTCGACACCGAGCCCGTCGGTGACGAACCGGTCGAACGATCCGAAGGACGCGGCGGCCTGGTCGAAAGCGGCGTCGAGATAGTCGGCGCGCACGCCGAGAATCGGATCGAACAGCGCGGGATCGGTGACCAGCCCCTTGGCCACCAACCCGTCCAACGTCGCCTTGTTGCTCGCGGCCAGGTTGTCGTTCGATTCCAGATAGTCCTTGTACACCTGACCCTTCGGGACGCCGAGCGCCGTCATCAGGACGGCGGTCATCCATCCGGTGCGGTCCTTGCCCGCGGTGCAGTGGAACAGCACCGGCCCGTTCGCGTTCGCGACATCCCGGATGGCGGTCCCGAACTGCGCGCGAGCGCCGGCGTCGGTGACCATCCAGCGGTAGTAGTCGCGCATGATGCCCGCGGCCTTGCCGTCGCCGAACATCTGCTGCTGCACGGCCGGACCGCCCTGCACCGCCTTGCCCACCAGCAGGTAGAAGTCGTTGCCCGGGTCGTACACCGGACGCGCGAGCGTGGGAATCGACGCGGGCAGCTTGTCCGGGTTGGCCCCTGACTCGTTCGGGCTGCGGAAATCGATCACCGCGGTGATGCCGGAGGTCACCAGTTTCTGCTGGTCGGCGGCGGTGAGCTTGTCCAGGGCGTCGGTGCGGAACACGACGCCGGTGCGGAGTTTGCCGTTGCCCTGGGTGGGGTAGTCGCCGATGTCCCTGGCATTCGGCGCCGCCGACAGCTGCATGGAGCGGTCGTGCACGGTGTGCACGAGCCCGGGGCTCGCCACCGCGGTGGTGGTGGACGGGAACACGGCGATCAATGCGGCGGCGACACCGGTCACCGCCCCGCGAACAGCACGCGAAATCGTCACTGGCTCATTCCTTCCATAGGGTCGCGGCCCGGCCGACGCCGAACCGGCATGTGGGCCGGGGTGCTCGACCCCGGCCACGACTCAGACGTCGGCGAGCAGGGTGACCGTGCCGGCCGCCCCGTCGACGCGCACGCGCTGCCCATCGGCCAGCCGGGCGCTGGCGGTCTTGGTGTCCACGACGCAGGGAATGCCGAATTCCCTGGCGACGATGGCGGCGTGTGACGCGGAGCCGCCGATGTCGGTGACCACCGCGGCGGCGTAGGCGAACATCGCGGTGTGCCCGGTGTCGGTGACCGAAGCCACCAGGATGTCGCCCGGCTCGATGTCGTCGTCCAGCGACAGCACGCGTTTCACGGTGCCCTCCACCACGCCGGGGCACACCCCGATGCCGGTCAGGCTGTCACCGGGCAGCAACGCGTCCGCGTTCGGCAGCGGCTCCCAGTCACCCGCGATCACATCCGGCATGCGGACGCCGTGCAATCGGGTCAGCTCGGCTCGCCGTCGTGCCACCCGCTCGGCCAGATCGGCAGGCGCCCAGAGGATTTCGTCGAGCGTCAGGAAGCAGGCATCATCGGCCTGCTGCAGCAGCCCTTGCCGGATCAGCCGCTCCGCCCGCTCCCGCACGGCGAGGCGCAGGCAGTGGGTGTAGCGGACCACGGCGTCGCGGACGCGTTCGCGCGCCATCGTCGCCCCCGCCGCCATCCGCGCGGTGCGACTCGGCGCGGGGCCGACCGGTTCCCGTTTGGGCGCGGGCATCTGCGCGGCACGCGCGGCGGCGGTCATCAGCAGCTCCGGGCGGTCGCCGAAGGTCGGATTGAGCAGTTCGCACTCACCCGGTCCGCGATGCCCGATCCGCCGCAGCTCCTCGTCCAGGGCGGCGGAGAAGGCGGGGGAGAGCGCCCGCGCGGCGGTGACGTCGCCCGCGTGCGCCGCGTCGTGCAACGCGGGGTCGGTCCGGCACAGTGCGGCGAGCCGTTCCACCGCGAGCATGGTCCTGGCCGACTCCAACCGCTCCGGATCGATGGGCACGGTCGCCGCTTCCTTGCCGCGGGAGTGGATGGCCGTGGCCGCACCGGTCATCATCACGCCGATGGACGCCGCCGCCCAGGACTGGTTCAGCCGGTCCCGCCACAGCAGGACGCGGGCGTGCAGTTGTTCATCGGTGAGCTCGCGAATCGCCGCGGCGCCGAGGGCTTCCTGATGGGCGGCGGCGTTGATGCCGTCGGTGGTCTCGCGATAGCGCAGCGCGGTGCGCAGCACGCGGCCCGCCGCGCGCCACGTGGCGCGGGTGCTGGCGAATCCGGTCGGCGTCGGCGGCTTGCCGTGCGGGGTGAGGGAGATCTCGGCCGGGATGTTGCCGTAGACGTCACGGCGGATGCTCTGCTCGTCCCAGCCGGGCATGTTCTCCGCGGCCAGCACCCCGATGGAGGCGTTGATGTAGATGTGGTGCCCGAGCACCGTGGTGACCCGGCTGGTCCAGTGCTCCAGCGCGATGCCGTCCAGCGCGATCATCCGGCCCATCGCGGCATTGGCCAGCCGGATAGCGCCCGCCTGCAGATCCACGGTCAGCGGGGTGAGCGGTCCGGGTAGCGCCTCGGACGTATTGGTCGCGGTGTGCACCGGGTAGGCCGGGTCGACGCGATCGTCGAACTCGCCCTCGAGACCGTCCGGTGCGACCGACACCAGGGCGTGGCCGTCCGAAGTCGCCGCGCGGGCGGGTATCACGTAGCCGGGCAGCGGGATCGCCCCCGGCCGGGCGACGAACCCGTCGCCGTCCAGCTTGCGACCGGCCAGTCCGCGCACGATGTCCGCCGCGACCTCGGACGCGGTCCACCCGTAGTGGAACCCCCATTCGCTCTGCGTCGCAGTGGTATCCATTCGCGGTGGCGTGCCGGACGTCCGTCGCCACTTCCGCGTCCCCGCCGCCGCACGGATGCGGTCCGCGTCCGCGCCGGAGATCACGCCGGGCGCGGCGAGTTCGACCGCGCCGGTGCGGGCGGACCCCGCGGCCAGCACCAGGAAGCGTTCGAAGTCGTCGGTGTGCAACACCTGGAATCCGCCCGCCCGGCGAGAGCCCAGCAGCCGGCGCAGGACGCGCCAACTCTCGCCATCGACGCGCCTGCCCGCGACCGGCGCGGTGCGCACGATCAAGGCCGCCGCCCCGCTGGAGCGCACGACGTCCTCGGCGACGGCATCCGAACCGGCGACCACCGGAACCACGATCCGCGCCCCGGCCGTTCGGGCCGCCGACGCGATCGGGGCGAGCGCGCCGCCCAGATACACCACCGCCGCGCACCCGGCGACGGCCTGTGCGCACAACGCGGGCTCCGCCGGGTCGCCGGTGATCACCTCGACCCGGGGGTCGACGTACCGGTGCCGTGCCCGGTCCAACCCGGCCACGTCGTGTCCGGTGGCCAGCAGCATGCGCGCCACCGCGCGACCGGTCGGATCGGAAACCCCGGTGACCAGGACCCGCATGAAATCTTCCTCCTCGCTGGCGCCCAAGCGGACGTGACGCCGTTCACACACCATCGCCACGCGGCGACCCGGCGACCGACCGCAGTCCCGATGAACGGGACCGGCGGGTCGCTCACCAAGACCGGCGCCGGCTTCTCGGGAGCCGGGCGGGAAGGTCGACTCCATGAGTGATCGGGATTCGGTCGCGCCTCGGGAGGCCGCCGCAGTGGGCGCCTACGACCTCGAGACCGATGTGCTGGTGGTCGGTTACGGATGCGCCGGAGCGGCGGCGGCCTTCGAGGCCGCGGTGACCGGCGCGCGGGTGCTCGTGCTGGATCGGATGAGCGGCCCGGGCGGCGCGTCCGCTCTGTCGGGTGGCGAGATCTATCTCGGCGGCGGCACACCGATCCAGCGGGCCTGCGGCTTCGACGACGACCCCGCGGCGATGGCCGCGTTCCTGTCCGCCGCGCTGGGTCCGGGCGCCGACCCGGACAAGATCGCTCGCTACAGCGAGGACAGCGTCGCGCACTTCCACTGGCTGTCCGACCGCGGCGTGCCGTTCCAACCCACGCTGTGGGACGCTCCGGCCTGGGTGCCGCCGACGGACGACGGGTTGATGTGGCTGGGGGAGAACAGCATGCCGTTCTCCGGTCTCGCCACGCCCGCGCCGCGCGGGCATCGCCCCGCCGCCCCCGACTTCGGCGGCAAGCTGCTCATGGATCGCCTCGCCGGGGCCGCTCGGTCCGCCGGGGCGAGAGCGCTTTTCGACACCAGGGCGGCTCGCCTGATCGTCGCCGCCGACGGCACGGTCGTCGGCGCGGTGGCTCGGCGATACGGCACGCAGCTGACCATCCGGGCGCGCCGCGGCGTCGTGCTGACCACCGGTGGTTTCGTCGACAACGACGCCATGCTCGCCGCCCACGCGCCGCGACTGCTGGGGCACACCAAGGTCAGCGCGGGCACCGACGACGGAAGCGGGATCCGGATGGCGCAGGCGCTCGGCGCGGCGGTGCGGCACATGTCCACCGGCCAGGTCGGCATCTCGCTCGTTCCAGGTCTGGCCGCGCGCGGCATCGTGGTGAACGGCCACGGGCAGCGATTCGTCAACGAGGACACCTATCCCGGCCGGATCGGCCAGGCGGCGCTGTTCCGCCAGGACATGCGGACCTGGGTCGTGCTCGACGAACCAGCGTTCGACGAGGTGCCGGAACAACAGCGGTGGGGTGTGCGCCCGACCCACGTGGCGGAGACCGCCGAAGAACTCGCCGACCTCATGGGCGTGCCCGCGGCCGCGCTGGCCGACACCGTCCGCCGCTACAACCACTTCGCCTCCGACGGTGACGATCCCGAGTTCGAGAAGGCGCCGCGCTGGGTGCGGCCGCTCACGCCGCCGCTCGCCGCGATCGACGTGCGGGCGGGGGTGCGGCCGCCGTCGGAGTCCGGTGACCGCCGCGGCACCGGCGCCTCCGTGTTCACCCTCGGCGGTCTGCACACCTCGCTCGACGGCGCCGTGCTCGACATCGACGGCGCCCCGATCCCCGGACTGTTCGCCGCAGGCCGTGCCGCGAGCAACGTGCACGGCGAGGGCTATATCAGCGGCACTTCGCTCGGCGACGGCACCTTCTTCGGCCGCCGTGCCGGCGCCGCCGCGGCCCGCACCAGCTGACCCGGCGGCGGGTTCCGGTCATCGGGATGGATCGGACCGGACGGCGCCGCACCGGCCTAGCGTCGAAAGACGGCACTACCAGGAGGATTACCGCATATGAACAACAAGGTGCTCGATCGGGTACGGGATCTGCTGCCCGCGATCCGGGCGCGAGCCGCCGACGCCGAACTGCAGCGCAGAGTGCCCGATCAGAGCATCAGGGAGCTGACCGAGGCCGGGGTGTTCCGCATGCTGCAGCCGTCCCGCTTCGGTGGCGACGAATCCTCGCCGGTCGCGTTCTACGAGGTCATCCGCGCCATCGCGACCGCATGCCCGTCCACGGCGTGGGTGTCGTCGGTGCTCGGCGCGCACCCATGGCAGCTGGCGCTGTTCCCGCCGCGGGCGCAGGAGGACGTATGGGGCGCCGATCCGGACACGCTGGTCTCGTCGTCGTACGCGCCGACCGGCAAGCTGACGCCCGTCGACGGCGGTTTCGAGATCAGCGGCCGGTGGAGTTTTTCTTCCGGTTGTGATCACGCCCGCTGGGCCTTCCTCGGCGCGGTCGTGCCGAACGACGAAGGGGGAGCGGACTACCTCACCGTCCTGGTGCCGCGCGCCGACTACCGCATCGAGGACGTCTGGCACGTGTCGGGGCTGTCCGGCACCGGCAGCAACGACATCGTCATCGAGAAGGCGTTCGTCCCCGCCCACCGGACCTACAGCGCGAGCGAACAGGCCGAGCTGCGCGGACCCGGCCAAGAGGTCAATACCGCCGCGCTCTACCGGATCTCGTTCGGCGCGGTGTTCTCCAACACCATCACCGCACCCATCATCGGCGCCGCCCAAGGCGCCTACGAAGCGCACATCGAGCGCATGCGCGAACGAGTGCGGATCTCCTACGGCGGGCAGAAGGCCGCCGAGGACCCGTTCGCGCATGTTCGGGTCGCGCGCGCCGCCTCCGAGATCGACGCCGCCATCCTCCAGATGGAGCGCAACATCGGCGAGCAACTGCGCTACGCCGAGGCGGGCGAGGAGATCCCCCTGGAACTGCGGGTACGCAGCCGCCGCGACCAGGTGCGCGGCACCGAACGCGCCATCGAGGCCATCGACCTGCTGTTCGACAACTCCGGCGGCCACGCCATCCGCAAACCCAATCCGATCGAACGGCACTGGCGCGACGCGCACGCCGGAAGCGTGCACGTCATCAACGACGTCGAGCGCGCGCTCGTCCTGTACGGCCGCGACGCCTTCGGCCTTCCGGTCACCGATCGGATGATCTGATGACGCTCACCGCGGAGAACACCACGCGTTGGAGCACGACCGGGGGCTGCGGCTGCGATATCACGAGGCGGGCTCGGGCGCGCCGCCGGTGCTGTTGCACGGCTTCGGGCCCGGCGTCTCCGGACGGGCCGACTTCGGCGCCAACCCGCCGGTGCCGGCCGAGCGTTTGCGCTGCCTGATCGTGGATCAGCCCGGCTTCGGCGCCAGCGGCCGCCCAGCGGTGGTTCCGCTGTGGGCACGACTGCGCGGCCTGCGCGCCGAGACGCAGATCCTGTGCGGGCGCGACGACCGTCTCTGAACGCCGCCAATCACGTCCATCACACCTCGTGATCACGCACCCACCCCGCGATCTGGGTCCGGGAGGTGAAACCGAGCTTGGTGAGGATGTGCTCGACGTGGGTCTCGGCGGTACGCACCGAGATCACCAGATCGGCGGCGATGCGTTTGTTGCTGTGACCCGCCGCCACCAACCGGGCGACGTCCTTCTCCCGGCGAGTGAGGACATCCGCGGCCCGAGACGCATCCGCGGCGGGCTGCGGTGGCCGCGGCGCGGCGGGCGCGCGTCCCAGCGCGTAATCGATCGCCTCGCTCAGCGACAGCGTCGCGCCGCTGTCGAAGGCCTCCTGGAACTTCCGCTCGCCCAAAGCCTCCCGCACTCGGCCGCGCATCCGGTCGCCGAGCACGCCGGTGATGGCGTGGGCCAGGCGCACCGTGCTGCGCGCCAGGATCTCCGCGGCGCCGAGCAGGCGGGCGGCTCGCTCGAAATCGGCGCGCGCGACCGCCGTCCACGCCAGCCCTTCGAACGCGGAGGCGAGCCAGACGCAGCGGTCGAACAGGGCGAACATCTCGACGGCGCTGGCGAGATACGCGGTCGCGCCGTCCTGATCGCCGCACCGCCAGTGATCCAGTCCCATGCACCACTGCGCCAGCCCGCCGAGCAGAGAGGGCCCGCGTTCGGTGGTGACCTCGAGCAGCCGCTCGGCGAACGCGGTGCAGCGTTCGTCGGCGAGCACGAGGGCGCACACGAACGCGAAGGCGAGACTGTCCATCTCCATGGCGTGATGGCCGCATTCGGCCGCCAGATGCGTTGCGGTCTCCGCCAATTCGAGCGCTCGGGCGGTGTCGCCGTCGTTGAAGGCCAGCAGCGCCGAGTCGAGCATGGCCTCCGCGAGGATGTCGGGAGCATTGACCTTGCGTGCCAGGGCGACGCATTCGTCCACCAACTGGTGCGCGGGCCCGCGATCGGACAGCAACGCCGCCAGCGAGGCGGCCGCGGACAGTCCGCGTGCGCGCAGCTCGGTCGGTCGGCCCGCCTTCGCCAGCGCATCGGTCAGCCAGCGATAGCCCTCGGTGAGGAACCGGTTGTGCTCCCAGAACGGCCGCAGCACCGCCGCCATCTCGAGCGCCGACTCGGGTGCGTCGGTGAGGCCGGACTGCAGCGCCGCGCGCAGATTCGCGTGCTCGCGGTTGAGTTCGCGGAACCAGGCGACGTCGTCGGAACTCCAATACGCGGTGCGGCCGCGCAGCGCCAGCCGCCGGTAGTGCTCGCGGTGGCGCGCACGCGCCTCGGGCTCGTCGCCCCGCTCGGCCAGCCGGTCGTGGGCGAACCGCCGGATCGGCTCCAGCATCGAGTACCGCCCGACATCGCCGTCGTAGCGCAGGCTCAGCACCGACTTGTCGACCAGCCCGGTCAGCGCGTCCATCACGATCCGCCCGTTGGGAGCGGGCAGGCACACGGCTTCGGCGGCGTCGATGTCGAAGCCGCCGGAGAACACCGACAGTTGTTCCCACAGGCGCTGTTCGGCCGGCGTGCACAGGTCGTAGCTCCAGCGGATCGCGCCCTCGATGGTCTGCTGCCGTTCCGGCGCGATGCGCGGTCCCGCGCTCAGCAGGGCCATGGTGTCGTCGAGCCGGGCGAGGATCTGTTCGGGAGTGAACACGCGGAACCGCAACGCGGCCAGTTCCAGCGCGAGCGGAATACCGTCCAGCCTGCGGCAGATCGCGGCCAACGCGTCCCGATTCGCGGGGGTGGCCGCGAAGCCGGGGTTGGCGGCGCTCGCTCGTTCGGCGAGCAGGCGCATCGCGTCGCTGTCGGTGGTCGCTGCGTCCGGCAGCGGCAAGGGCGCGACCGGCATGACCTGTTCCCCCGGCACGCCCAGCACCTCCCTGCTGGTCGCCAGCACCCGGACCTGCGCGGTGGTGGCCACGATGCGGCCCACCAGCCGCGCGCAGGCGTCGATCAGGTGCTCGCAGTTGTCCAAGATCAACAGCAACCGTTTGTCCGCGAGGAACTCGGTGAGCCGCCGCAAGGGCGTCGCGGTGTCGTCGCGCAACGCCATGGCCTCCGCGACGGTCACCGTGACCAGATCGGGGTCGCGGACGTCGGCCAGTTCGACCAGCCACACCCCGTCCGGGAACGCGCGCGCCACCGCCACGCCGACCTGGCGGGACAGCCGGGTCTTGCCGACGCCGCCGGGGCCGAGCAGGGTCAGCACCCGCGTGGTGGGCAGCAGCCGCTTCGCCGCGGCGAGTTCCTCCCGGCGCCCGACGAAACTGGTGACCTCGGCAGGGAGGTTGCCGATGGGACGCCGCGCCATGGGTGTCAACCCTAGGTACCGCGCGGGGCGCGGAAGAGCGTTCTGGACAAATTCAACTCCGATGACCGTGCCCGCGGCGTCGCGCCGACCGCGGGCGGACCGAACCGGCGCCGCTCATCGAGCGAGGGCGGCGGCGTCGACCTCGCTGAGCTGATGGCGCATCCGGTCGCGCTTGGCGCGCAGATAGCGCACGTTGTGCTCGGTGGGACTGGTCTGCAGCGGAATCCGCCGTTCGACCGCGATGCCGTGTTCGGTCAAGCCCGCCTGCTTGGCCGGATTGTTGCTGAGCAACCGGACCGACCGCACGCCCAGATCGTCCAGGATCCGCGCCGCGGCGCCGTAGTGCCGGGCGTCGACGGGCAGCCCGAGTCGCAGATTCGCGTCGACGGTGTCGGCGCCCCCGTCCTGGAGCTCGTAGGCGCGCAGTTTGTTCAGCAGTCCGATGCCGCGGCCCTCTTGTCCGCGCAGGTAGACCACGACCCCGCGGCCCTCGGCGGCCACGGCCCGTAGGGCGGCGTCGAGTTGCTCGCCGCAGTCGCAGCGCAGCGAGCCGAACGCGTCGCCGGTGAGACATTCCGAGTGCACCCGGGTGAGCACGTCCCGTTCGCCCGGCGCACCGAGCACCAGCGCGAGATGTTCGGCCCGGTCGTTCGGATCCCGATAGCCGATGAGCCGGAACTCGCCGAAGCGGGTGGGCAGCCGGGTCTCGACGACGCGCACGACGCCCGGCTCCAGCCTGCGTCGGTGCGCGATCAGCTCGGCGATGGAGATGATCGGGATCCCGTGCACCCTGGCCATGGTCAGCAGGTCGGGAAGCCGGGCCATCGACCCGTCGTCGCGCACCACCTCCGCGATGACTCCGGCGGGGCGCAGGCCCGCCATCCGCACCAGATCGACCGCGGCCTCGGTATGCCCTTGCCGCCCCAGCACGCCACGCGGGTGCGCCCGCAGCGGGAACACGTGCCCGGGGCGGGTGAAATCCCGGGGCGTGGCGCCGGGATCGGCGAGCAAGCGCATGGTGTGCGCGCGGTCGGCGGCCGATATGCCGGTGCCGATGCCCGCCGCCGCGTCCACCGAGACGGTGTAGGCGGTGGCTTTCGGGTCCTGGTTGACCGCGGTCATCGGCGGCAGCTCCAGCCGATCCAGGTCATCGCCCGTCATGGGCACGCACAGCACGCCGCTGGTGTGCCGCACCAGGAACCCGATGTTCGCCGCGGTCGCCTTCTCCGCGGCCAGCACCAGATCGCCTTCGTTCTCCCGGTCCTCGTCGTCCACGACGAGCGCCATGCCGCCGTTCGCGATCGCCGCCACCGCGGCGGGCACCGTATCCAGTTCACCGGTCATCGTCGGCCACCTCCATATGCCTAATCGAAATATGGCGGGACCGGAAGAACCAGGTGGCGTCTCACTCAGTGAGGCGTTCGATATCCGCCAGCAGCTCCCTGGCGAAATCGCGCTCCGCCTCGTAGTGCCGCACGCACCAGCGCAGCACCAACTCGGGATAGGCCCAGTCCGGGTTCGCCTCCGCGCCCTGCGCGTCGGCCTCGGCGCGCCTGCGCATCTTCTCGGCGTACTCGATGTGCTCGGTGAGTATGCCGCGCATCCGGTCCGGTTCGGCGAGGTTGCCAAGCCACGCCCGCAGCATCACGCTGTGCTTGAGCACCGGCGCCTCCACCGGCGCGTGATTGACCCAGTTCGCCGCCGCCGCACGACCTTCCGGCGTGATGGCGTACATCCGCTTGCCGCGCACGCCGTCCTCGTGCACGACCGCGCGGGAGCTGGCGTAGCCGTGCTTCTCCAGGCGTTTGAGTTCGGCGTAGATCTGGCTGAACGACGGACTCCAGTAGAAGAACTGCAGACTCCAGTCGGCCCATTTCTTCAGGTCGTAGCCGGAGAGTTCGTCGGCGTGCGAGAGCATGCCGAGTACGGCCCACGCGGTGGTCGGCAGGTCGGGCACCGCGGGTGTGACGCCATCGGTCATGGCCGGACTGTACCGTCCAGGCATAGTCGGATTCGGCACTAGCGCCAGCGCGCCCGGCGTCCGAACAGCGACCGCCCGGCCTCGTGGGAGATCTCGAGCAGCACCCGCGCCAGCTTGTCGAAGCTCATCGCCTCAGCCCGCCCGGACAGCGACAGTGCCGCGGGTGCGGTGCCTCGGCCCCGCAAAGGCGCTGCCACGCAGGCGATTCCGTCCATGGACTCCTCACGGTCCACCGCAACCCCTTGGCGCAGCCGGATCTGGGCCAAGGCCCGGTGCAGCGCGTCGGGTTCGGTGATGGTGTGCGGGGTCCGCCGCGGCAGCCGGGAATGGAACGCGGCTTCGGCGATGCTCGGCTCGAGCGTGGCGAGCATCGCCTTGCCGAGCGCGGTGCAGTGCGCGGGCATGCGGCCGCCGAGGCGGGTCGGCAGCATCGCGGCCAGGCGGCCACCCGCCTTGTCCAGATACACGATCTCGCGTCCGTCGAGCACCGCGAGGTGTCCGACCATGCCGGTGCGCTGGCACAACTCGTGCAGCAGCGGGCTGACCGCGTCGCGGATCTCGTTGTGGTCGGCGGTGAGCCCGCCCAGTTCCAAGGTGCGCATGCCGAGCCGATATCCGCCCGAGGCGTGGGCCAGCCAGCGCAGCCGGATCATCTGATCGAGGATCCGGTGCACCGTCGAGCGCGGCAGGCCGGTGCGCTCTACCAGGCCCAGCAGTGTCAGCGTCGGGGTGGCGGCATCGAACGCGTCCAGGATGAGGGTCATCCGCTCGATCATCGATACCGGCACGTCGGCTTCCGCCCCCTTGGCGCGGGTGCGGTGCGGGCCCCGGTCGGCGCGCGGCTCGGTATCGGGCAGCAGGGTGACGGTCATGCGAACCTCCGTCGGTCACAGTCGGTCTACGTCGACCAGGCATTACGCGCTCGATCGCTTGTGTCTCCCATCACACTGACGCGTCGGCGGACGGGAGGAATCGGGAGAACTACGTAGCTTCTACGGATCCGCATCTCGGTGACCGGACTCCGATCTTGACGCCCATCGGGCGATGGCTGCTGTCATAGCTGTCAGGTATATGCCTGATGGAAATCGGAGGCTCGATGGAACCGGTGCTCGAGACGGACGGATCGCCCCTGGACGTGCGCGATTTCAAAGCGGTGCTCGGTCGCTTCTGCACCGGGGTCACGGTGATCACCGCGCTGGGGGAGGACGGGCCGGTCGGTTTCACCTGCCAGTCGTTCTCGGCGCTGTCACTGGAGCCGCCCGCCGTCTGCTTCTGCCCGGCGCGCACGTCCACGTCGTGGCCGCGCATCCGCGCGGTCGGCCGGCTCTGTGTCAACATCCTGGCCCACGACCAGCAGGACCTCTGCCGTCGTCTCGCGCGCAGCGACGCGGACAAGTTCGCGGGGGTGGACTGGGAGCCGTCGCCCAACGGCTCGCCTCGGCTGGCCGGAAGCATGGCCTGGCTCGACTGCGAGGTCGAGCAGGAGGTCGACGGCGGTGACCACACCATCGTCATCGCGCGCGTCACCGCGCTGTCGGAGCATCGCGAGGCGGCGCCGCTGCTGTTCTACCGCTCCGCGTTCGGACGGCTCGATGAGGCCTGAGCGCCTCCCGGCCAGTGGGACTGCACATTTCCGCGCCGGGATGCCGAACCGAAATATCGAGGTGACAAACGTGCGCGAATTGTGGAGGAACCGATGACTACCGACACCGAGGTCCGAGTGATCGACGCGGGCGCTCCGCCGGCCCGCTACGCGCGCGGCTGGCACTGCCTGGGCCTGGCGCGGGACTTCCGGGACGGCAAGCCGCACACCGTCGAGATCTTCGGCACGGAACTGGTGGTGTTCGCCGGTGCCGACGGGCAGTTGCACGTGCTCGACGCCTACTGCAGGCACATGGGCGGGAACCTGGGTGACGGCCGGATCAAGGGCGACTCCATCGCCTGCCCCTTCCACGACTGGCGTTGGGGCGGCAACGGCCGCTGCACCGGCATTCCTTACGGCCGACGTGTACCACCCCGGGCGCGCACCCACTCGTGGCCGACGTTTGAGCAGAACAAACAGCTGTTCGTGTGGAACGACCCGGAGGGCAATCCGCCCCCGGAAGAGATCACCATCCCGCGCATCGACGGGGCGTTCAGCGACGAGTGGACCGACTGGACCTGGAACACCATGACGATCGACGGCGCGAATTGCCGCGAGGTCATCGACAACGTGGTGGACATGGCGCACTTCTTCTACGTGCACTTCGGATTCCCGACCTACTTCAAGAACGTGTTCGAAGGTCACGTCGCCAGCCAGTACATGACCTCGGTATCGCGCGAGGACATGATGGGGGAGACCGCGAAGGCGTTGGGCGGCAAGAACATCCTGCACTCCGACGCGTCCTACTACGGCCCTTCCTACATGATCGATCACCTGCGCAGCGAGAGCGCGGGCCTGACGGTCGAGGGCATCCTCGTCAACTGCCACTACCCGGTGTCACCCACGAAGTTCGTGCTGCAGTACGGCGCGATCGTGAAGAAGCCGCACGGCGTGCCCGCGGAGCAGGCCGAGGAGATCGCGGCGAAGTTCGCCGGTGGCCTCGGTCGCGGCTTCGAACAGGACGCCGCGATCTGGCGGCGCAAGACCCGCATCGACAATCCGCTGCTGTGCGAGGAGGACGGGCCCGTCTACCAGCTGCGCCGCTGGTACGAGCAGTTCTACACCGACGTGGCCGACATCGACCCGAAGATGACCGATCGCTTCGAGTTCGAAGTGGACACCACCAGGGCGGTCACGGCGTGGGAGGCGGAGGTCGCGGAGAACCTCGCCGGGCAGCGCGCCGGCGCCGGAGCCTGAGCGGATGGAGCGGGTCACCTGCCGTACCTGCGGGACGTGCGTGCTGGTCGAGAAGTTCAGTCCGCAGCACACCAGCGTCCAGTGGAACGCGGGCGCGGTCGCGGCGTGCGCCGAGTTCGCCGGGGCGGACGGCGCGCGGGTGCGGACCTGCGCCGCGTTGCGCGAAAGCATCGATGCCGCGGTCGCGGACGGACTCGTCGAGGTCAGCACCCGGGATGGAGACGTGCCGTGAGCGCGAACGTGACGGCCGTCGAGGATCGAAGAAAAGACGCGACAGTGGATCGGGCCCGAGCCGCCGCGTCGCCCGCCAGAAGCGCGCCCTTCGGTGGCCACGCGGCCAGGTTCTGCTCGACGTGCTGCTGGCCAACGGGCTGGAAGCGCCCTATTCCTGCCGCGAGGGCGCCCGCAGCGCCTGCACCTGCCGGGTCGTGTCCGGGCAGGTGCGGATGCGGCACAACGAAGTTCTCGACGATGCCGATCTTGCCGAGGGGTGTGCTGGTGGACGAATCCACCTACAGCGCGGAGGAGATCACCGCCCACAGCTACTGGGGCCACGAATGGTCACGTGGCCGATCCGGTGGAGCCCGTGATCGCGGCGGACCCGCGCTCGATCCCCGCGCTGTGCATAGACTGTCGGATCGAGGAGGAAGAACGCCGATGAAGCGAAAGCTGAACTGCCCCTGCGGAGAATTCATCGTCGGAACCGACGAGGACGATCTCGTGGCGAAGACGCAAGCCCATCTGGCCGAGAAGCATCCCGGCCACGACTACTCTCGCGACGAGATCCTGTTCATCGCTTACTGACCGACGGCCTGCCGTAGATCACGGTCTCGGGCGCAGGCCTTCGATCATGTGCGTGGTCGTCTCGTCCAGCAATTCGTCGGCTGCCTCGGCGGCGATCACGCCCGAGCCGACGAAGGTGGCCAGGCCTTGCAGCGCCGCGACCGCGGACAGCGCGATGCGCCGCGGATCGCCGTCGATCACTTCTCCCTGTCGCTGTGCTTCCGCGATCAGCGCGACCGGCGTCGCGAACGCCGCGTCCACGGCCTGTGACATCGCATCGCCCGCGGCGGGGCTGTGCCTGCGCGCGAACATGAGCGCGACGAGCGCCGAGTTCTCGGTCGCGAAACGGAGATAGGTCCGCGCCAAGGCTCGGATGTGCCCGTGGGCCGAGTCCGCGGCCGCGGTCTGCTCCAGGGCTGCGGCCAGACGCTGGAATCCGGATACCGCGATGGCGTCCAGCAGTGCCTGTTTGTCCTTGAAATGCCGGGTCGGAGCGGCGTGACTGACTCCGGCGTCACGGGCAAGCCCGCGTAGCGACAAGCCGTCGACCCCGGACTCCCGCAGCGTCGCCTCGGCGCGCTGGAGCAACTCGGCGCGCAGGTCGCCGTGGTGATAGGACCGGCTTCTGGTGATCGGCATGGTGTATGCAGGATAACAAAATGTAGGCGTTGCCTACTTTGTAGGCGGTGACTACATTGACTCGCATGACGGTTCGGACCTTCACCGCCCCGATCGCAGTGCTCACGGTGTTCGCGGCGCTGCTCGCCACCATGTACCTCGGCTACGCCAGCAATACCGAGAAGAATCTGCACGACTTCCCGATCGCTCTGGTGAATCAGGACGTCGGCGACACGATCGGCGGCAAGCCCGCCGATATCGGCGCCCAGGTCACCGACGCGCTGATGGCCGGTATGCCCGCGGAGAAGATCGACCTGCGCGTCGTCGGCATCGGCGAAGCGCGCAAGCAGTTGCAGGACGGCGAGGTCTACGGCGCGATCGTCATCCCGTCCGACTTCACCAAGCGGCTCGCGATACTCGGCGCCGCCGCCGTGGTGCCCGGCGCGGTCGAGCGCCCGGTCATCACGATCCACACCAACCCGCGGATCGGCCCCTACACCACCGGCATCATGCAGCGCATCGCCGACCGCGCCTTGCGCCAAGTGGACGAGACCGTCGGCAAGAGCCTGACCGATCAGGTGAACGCCGCCCTGGCCGCCGGGCCCGGCGCGCCGGTCGAGCCGAGCGGCGCGGCCCGGTTGATGCTCACCGATCCGGTGCAGATCGTCACCGCGCCCTACCGGCCGATGGACGACGGCGCCGGACAGGGCCTCGTCGCCTTCTTCTACACCTTGATCCTGCTGCTGGCCGGCTTCACCGGCGCGATGATCATCCACACGCTCGTCGACTCGGTGCTCGGTTTCACGCCGACCGAATACGGCCCGTGGTTCGTGCACCCGCCGGCCACCGGGATCTCTCGCTTCCGCACGCTACTGGTGAAATGGGCGGTCGTCGTCACCGCGGCTCCGGTGCTGTCGGGCATCTTCCTCGCCGTCGCCACGGCGTTGAGCGTCCCGCTGGGCAGCCCGCTGCTGTTGTGGCTCTACGGCACTTTGGCCATCGTCGCGGTCGGTGTGACCGCTCTCGCCGTGCTCGCCACCTTCGGCACCGCGGGGCTGCTGGTCAATCTGATCCTGTTCGTCGTCCTCGGCCTGCCCTCGTCGGCCGCGACGGTGCCGCTGGAGGCGACGCCCGCCTACATCGCGAATCTGGCCGCCTTCGAACCGATGCACCAGATCTACCTCGCCGTGCGCGCCATCCTGTTCTTCGACGCCCACGCCGAAGCGGGTTTCGCCCACGGCTTGTGGATGACGGTGCTCGGCCTCGGCATCGGCCTGCTGCTCGGGGCGACCGCGACTTACGCCTATGACCGCCGCGGCCTGCACCGGGCGTCGGCTCCCACCGAGAACGCGTCGGTCATCGGGATGCCCGCCGTAGCTCGCTGAAGCCGCCGTCGCGCCAGCGCAACCGCCGGATGCCGATCAGTCGTCTCCTCGGGCCAGTAGCGCGTCCAGCTTCTCCGGGTCGACGCCGAAACCGGTGAGGCGGTTGAGCGGGATGGAGGCGATCATCCGCATCATGTCCACGCCGAGTGCCGTCGCGTCGCCCATGCTCTCGGACATGCCGCCGAACACCTCCGCGAGCGCGGCCGCCGCCGCCGGATCGGCCATGGCTTCGCCGAGGGTCGATTCCGCCGTGATCGGGATGCGCAGGTCGTCTCCGGCGAGCTGAACCTGCCCGCCGATGCGCAGATCCCGGCTCGAAGCACCTGCCCACACCTGGTAGGCGCCGCCCTCCACGATCCAGCGATCGACCCGCGTCTCCCAGTAGGCCAGGTCGTCGCGCCGGAGCAGCAGCGAGACTTCTTCGCTCGCACCGGGTTCCAGTTCGGCGGTGACCGCGACCGCCTTCAGCTCACGAACGGGACGTGAGACAGCGGAGCCGGGCAGCGCCGTGTACACCTGCACCACCTCCCGGCCCACGCGGGAACCGGTGTTGGTGACGCGGACTCGCACCGCGATGCCCGCCGGTTCGGCCGCGAGCGCCAGATCGGAGTATTCGAAGGTGGTGTAGGACAAGCCGTGTCCGAACGGGTAGGTGACGTCCATATCCCGACTGTCGTACCAGCGGTAGCCCACATACAGGCCCTCGCCATAGCGCACATGCGAATTCTCGCCGGGGAAGCCGAGATAGGCCGGGGTGTCCTGCAACCGGACCGGCACTGTCTCCGCCAGTCGCCCGGACGGGTTCACGACACCGAACAGCACGTCGGCGAGCGCGCCGCCCCCGGCTTGGCCGAGCAGCCCGCCGTCCAGAATCGCGGGGGCCAGGGCGGCCACCGGGGCCAGCCGCACCACGCCGCCGTGCGCGAGCACCACCACCGTCTCCGGTTGCGCCCGCACCACCGCCGCCAGCAACTCCACCTGCTCGGCGGGCAACTCGATGTGCTGACGGTCGAAGCCCTCGGATTCCTGCGCGGCGGCCGAGCCGAGGAACACCACGGCCACGTCCGCGTGGCGTGCGGCGGCGACGGCCTCGGCGCGCAACGCGTCCGCGCCGACGCCGGTATCGGCCGTGGCGAACCCTCGGCTGTAGGAGACCGGCGCGGCGCCGGCGAGCGCGCGGATCTCCTCCAGCGGCACATCGAGGCGGGTCGGGTTGACGTGCGAACTGCCCCCGCCCTGGTAGCGCGGCTCGGCCGCGAATTCACCGATCACCGCCAGCGAGCGCCCGGGCGTGAGCGGCAGCAGGCCGCGGTCGTTGCGCAACAGGACGACGCACCGCGCGGCCACCGCGCGGGCCAGGCGATGGTGCTCGTCGGTGGTGTCGACGGCACGACCGAGTTCGCGTCCGGCGACGACCTTCGCCGCCAGCGTCGCCACGTTCCTGGCGGCGCGGTCGACGTCCGCCGGATCCAGCGTGCCCGCGGCCATGGCCGCCAGTACCTGTGCGTCGGAGATGCCGCTGCCGCCCGGCATCTCCAGATCCAGTCCGGCCGTCACGGAGGCGGGCCGGTCGGCCACGGCGCCCCAGTCGGAGATCACCGCGCCGTCGAAACCCCATTCGCCGCGCAGCACGTCGGTCAGCAGCCAGCGATTCTGCGCGGCGTGCACGCCGTTGATCCGGTTGTAGGAACACATCACCGTCCACGGCCGGGCGGTGCGCACGATATGGGCGAACGCGCGCAGGTAGATCTCCCGCAGCGGACGGGTGTCGACGTCGGAACTCGACCGCATCCGGTCGTGCTCGGCGTTGTTGGCGGCGAAATGTTTGAGCGAAGCCCCCACTCCGGTGCTCTGCACACCCGTCACCCATGCCGCGCCGAGCAGACCGGTGAGTGACGGGTCCTCCGAGTAGTACTCGAAATTGCGGCCGCCGCGCGGATCCCGCTTGATGTTGACTCCCGGCCCGAGCAACACGTCCACGCCCAGCGCGCGCGCCTCCCGGCCCAGCGCCTCGCCCACGCGGCGGACCAGATCGACGTCCCAGCTCTGCGCGAGCCCGACCGCGGGCGGGAAGCAGGTGGCGGGCAGGCTCTCGGCCGAGCCCAGGTGGTCGGTGGCCCCCGCCTGCCTGCGCACCCCGTGCGGGCCGTCGGTCATGGTCACAGCGGTGACCGAACCGATCGCCTTGGTGGTCCAGAAGTCGGCGCCGCTGCCGAGGGCGGCGCGCTGCTGCGGTGCCAGATCGGTGAGGTCGGGCGTGCTCGTCATCGAGGCTCCTCGGGTGGGGACCGTTACCGCACACAGTATGCTGGCCCGCTCACCGAGCCCGGCCGCTTCGACGGCCTGTGGACGCAGGCGGCCCACCGTAGCCGCGGGAGCCGATCGAGCGCTCCTCGGCGCGTCGACCAACCCCGGTAGTATCGAGCTTGGTTGCGCCTCGGCCGTCCACCGTTGTGCCGGGCGGCAGCCACGGGAGTGCAAGATGAGCGCGCGCGTCGGCCCCGGCCCGCGGCGGTTGCATCGCAGCACCCGGGTGCTGGTGGTCGCCGCCACGGTATTCGTCGTGTCGTTGCTGATCGTGCCCCGGCTGGTCAGGGGTTATGTCAGCTGGCTGTGGTTCGGTGAGGTCGGGTTCCGCGGTGTCTGGCTGACCGTGCTGTTCACCCGGCTCACGCTGTTCGCCGCGATCGCGCTGATCATCGGTGGCGTACTTCTCGCCGTGATGTGGCTGGCCTTCAGGTTCCGTCCGCTCTTCTTTCCCGAGTCCGAGGAAGAAGACAGCCTCCGGCCGTATCGGACGGCGGTGCTGCGGCATCCGGTGCGGTTCGGTCTCGGCGTCGCCACCGTGGTGGGGCTGGTCTGCGGCCTCGCCGCGCAGTCGAACTGGATGACGGTCCAACTGTTCCTCCACGGCGGATCCTTCGGCGTGGCCGATCCGCAGTTCGGGCACGACGTCGGGTTCTTCGTCTTCGACCTGCCCTTCTACCGTTCCGTCCTCAACTGGCTGTTCATCGCGGTGGTCCTCGCCTTCCTCGCGAACCTGGCCACGCACTACCTGCTCGGCGGGCTGCGGCTGTCCAGAAAGGCGGGCGGCCTGACGCACGCGGCCCGCGTCCAGCTCGCGATACTGGCCGGGGCGTTCATCCTCCTGAAGGCCGCCGCCTATTGGCTCGACCGATATTCCTTGCTGTCGAGTGACAGCAAGGAGCCCACGTTCGCGGGCCCCGGCTATACCGACATCAACGCGGTGCTTCCCGCCCGCCTCATTCTCTTCGCGATCGCCCTGATCTGCGCCGTGGCGGTCTTCGCCGCCGTCGTCGTGCGCGATCTGCGGATTCCGGCGATGGCGGCGGCGCTGCTGCTGTTGTCGTCGATTCTCGTCGGGGCCGTCTGGCCGTTGGCCGTCGAGCAGTTCTCCGTCCGTCCGAACGCCGCCGACATGGAGCGGGTCTACATCCAGCGCAACATCGCGGCCACCCGGCAGGCGTACGGGATCGGCAGCGACCGGGTCGAGTACCAGCCGTATTCCGGCGTCGGCACCAAGCCGCCGCCCGAGGTCCCCGCCGACGTCACCACGATCGCCGACGTCCGCCTGCTCGATCCGAACGTGCTGTCGCGGACGTTCACCCAGCAGCAACAGCTGAAGAATTTCTACAGTTTCCCACCGCATCTGGACCTCGATCGCTACCGCGTCGGTGGGCAATTGCGCGACTACGTGGTGGCGGCGCGCGAGCTGACCCCGAGCGCGCTGAGCGGCAACCAGCGCCATTGGGTCAACCGGCACACCGTCTACACGCACGGCAACGGGTTCGTGGCGGCGCCGGCCAACCGGGTGAACGCGGCGGTCCGCGAAGCGGCGGGCGACGCCGCGAGCAGCAACAGCGGATATCCGATCTACGCGGTCGGCGACATCGCCTCCCAGGCATCCGGCCACCAGGTGATCCGAGTGGATCAGCCGCGCGTCTACTTCGGCGAAGTGATCGCCCATGCGAGCCCGGACTACGCCATCGTCGGCGGCGGCCCCCAGCCGCGCGAGTACGACACCGACACCACCACATACACCTACACCGGCGCGGGCGGCGTCCCGATCGGCAACTGGCTCAACCGCTTGGCCTTCGCGGTGACCTACACCGAGCGCAACATCGTCTTCTCCAAAGCGATCGGCGCCGAGTCGAAGATCATCTTCAACCGCGATCCCCGCCATCGCGTCGAACTCGTCGCACCGTGGTTGACCACCGACAACGACCCCTATCCCGCGGTCGTGAACGGCCGCATCGTCTGGATCGTCGACGCGTACACCTCGATCGACGGCTACCCCTACGCCAAGCGCAGCTCGCTGGAAGCCCTCGCTCCGGGCGAGGACACCGAGCGTGGATCGCCCCGGGAGATCTCCTACGTGCGCAACTCCATCAAAGCCACCGTCGACGCGTACGACGGCACGGTCACCCTCTACCAGGTCGACCGGCAGGACCCGGTCCTGGCGGCCTGGATGAAGGTCTTTCCCGGCACGGTGCGCCCCGAGGAGTCGATCACCCCGGAGTTGCGGGCCCACTTCCGGTACCCCGAGGACCTGTTCACGATCCAGCGCGAGATGCTGGCCAAATACCACGTCGACGAACCGCGCGAATTCTTCACCACCAACGCTTTCTGGTCGGTGCCCAGCGACCCCACCGTGGAAGCCAATCCGCATCAGCCCCCGTTCTACGTCCTGGTCGGCGACCAGACCAGCGCCGAACCATCGTTCCGGCTCGCGAGCGCCATGGTCGGCTACAACAGGGAATTCCTCTCCGCTTACGTCTCCGCCCGCTCCGACCCGGAGGGCTACGGCAAGATCACCGTCTCGCAGCTGCCCACCGACACCCTCACCCAGGGGCCGCAGCAGATCCAGAACTCGATGATCTCCGACACCAGAGTGGCCTCCGAGCGGACCTTGCTCGAGCGCTCGAACCGGATCCAATACGGGAATCTCCTCACCCTGCCGATCGCCGACGGCGGCGTGCTCTACGCCGAACCGCTGTTCACCGAACGGATCTCGACGGCGCCGAACTCCTCGACGTTCCCGCAGTTGGCGCGGGTGCTGGTCAGTTACCGCGATCCCGGCACCGGTGGTGTCCTGGTCGGCTACGCGCCGACCCTCGCCGAAGCGCTCGAGCAGGTGTTCGGCGCGGCCACCGGCAGACTCGCCACGCCGCCAGGCGGCGGTCCCGGCGCTCCGCTGCCGCCGGGCCAGCAGCCCACCGCGCCGCCGGCCGCGCAACCACCGGCGCAGGCGCCGCCGGTGGATCAAGCCAAGATCGCCGAACTCAACGCGCAGATCGACGAGATCCGCGCGGCGCTGGAACGTCTGCAGAAGCAGCTGAGCGAACTCGATCGCACCGGTCGCTGACGCTCGCGGCTGCGCCTAGCTCGATTCCGCCGCGGAATTCTCGGTGCCGAAATCACGCTGCGGGTCCGGCAGGTGGACGAGAATCAGGCCGACGCCCGCGATCAGGAAGTTCTGCAACGCGGCCGACGAAGCGTTCACGTCGTCGTTGGCCCACATGCGGAACCATTCGCCGCCGATGGTCAGGAACCCGCCCGCGAACAGCAGCACCGCCATGGTCCAGCCCAGGCTGGACAGTTTCACGGCCAACTCCGGCCCGGATCGCAGCCCGCGCGGCCGTCCGGTCAGCACCCTGCCCCACGCGGCTCCCGCGGCGAGCAGCACGAAGGCGATGAGGAATTCCCAGATCACCACGAGGATGTAGGCGACGAGCGCGACATTGCCATTGGTGATCGCGCGCCAGTCCGTGCCCGGATTGTGGATCGTCGCCTTCATCGACAGCACCGCGGCCACACCGTTGCGGTTGGTGTCGGTGTCGACGCAATTGGTGAACGCGACGAACAGGTAGTAGAAGCCGGTGATGGTGGCCAGCGTCGCCACCGCCATCCGGCGGCTGCCCACCACGTCCAGAACCTTCGTGCCGTAGCGCGTCATCTGCCTACCTCGGGTCGACCGGCCAGGAGCTCCAAGCGTCGACGATCATATAGGCGCTCGATCACGCGTTCTCCCCACGACGGGGAGTCCCCGGTGGCCGGAAACGGGCCGAATTGGTCTCTGCCGCATGCAGTTTGCGTACGGAGTCGCAGGCGGCCCCGGCTGGACGACCGGCAACGACGGTGGGAGGTCGTGGAAACGCGACGACTGCGCCACCCGGGTGCGGCGGCGCAGTCGTGTGTGTTGCCTCGGCTCGGCGGGGCCGGAACGCGACCCCGCCGAACTCGGCGGCTGCTACTGAGCGGTGGTCTGCCGCTTCGGCAGCTTCCAACCCGGCCGGGGGAAGTGGCAGGTGTACCCGTCCGGGTAACGCAGCAAGTAGTCCTGATGCTCCGGCTCGGCCTCCCAGAAGGCGCTCGCCGGGGTCACCTCGGTGACCACCTTGCCCGGCCACAGACCGGAGGCGTCCACATCGGCGATGGTGTCCAAGGCGACGCGCTTCTGGTCGTCATCGAGGTAGAAGATCGCCGAACGGTAGCTGGTTCCGATGTCGTTGCCCTGGCGGTCCTTCGTGGTCGGATCGTGGATCTGGAAGAAGAATTCCAGCAGCTGCCGGTAGTCCGTCCGGGCCGGGTCGTAGACGATCTCGATCGCCTCCGCGTGGCCAGGGTGGTTGCGGTAGGTGGGGTGGTCGTTGCGTCCACCGGTGTAGCCGACGCGGGTCGACACCACCCCCGGCTGCTTGCGGATCAGGTCCTGCATGCCCCAGAAGCATCCACCGGCCAGAATCGCCTTGCGCGTGTCGGTCACGCCTCCTCCTTCACGAAGAGAGTCTTGTACTGCCCATAGCCTTCCGCATCGAGGTCGTCGAGGTGGATGAACCGCAGCGCCTTCGAATTGATGCAGTACCGCAGGCCGCCCGCCGCGCGGGGACCGTCGGTGAACGCCCGCTCGGTCCCGTTCTCCTGAGTGACGTGGTACTGCTCAGGCGACAGGGCGGCGATCGCCGCGGGATTCCGGTTGTACTCCCGTGCCACATGACCTCCTCATATCGGCCCCTCGTACAACCCGGACACCGGCCCGGAAAGTCCCGAGCGAGCGGGGCGTCACACCCCGGCCGGCAGCCGCCGCCCTGCGCTGGCGAAAGCGCTCGGCGTGCCGCTAGGCCGTGGAGTTCACCGTCGATTCCGGCGCCGGAGAGGTAGCGCTTACCGTCGCTTTCCTCCGGGGTACCGTCCACACGGCGACCAGGCACAAGATCGCGACAACGAAGCACGCGATCGCGTACCAGAGATTCCCGATGGGGTCGCCTGCGCTGGTCACGCCGTCGACGGCGCCGAAGTAATCGGGCAACGCGGTCGCCCAGAGCAACGCCATCACCCCCAGATACACCCCGCCGTAAACGCGGACGAAGTCGTTGGTGTAAGGCGCAGCCGAGTCGCCGCGCCGCAGCCGCGACCACTGGCGGGTGAGGATCAGCACCGCGGCGACAGAGACGACGACCAGTTCGGCGGCGTAGAGCACGCCGCGCACCGTGGTGCTGCCCATGCCGAAGACCGTCGCGGGGATGGGCAGCACGGCGGTGCCCAGCGACGCGAGTACGCCGACGAGGATCGTGCGCCCGGCCAGTTGCCATCCGGAGAAGGTCCGCCCCTGGGCGACGTGGCGGCCGACGAACAGTTGGACGCAGAACGCGAGGGACATCGGCCACAGCGCGGCGAAGACCACCACGCTCGGCAGCGGCACCGAATCGAACATCGGCTGATTGATCGGGTTGTCCACCGACCATTCCCACCACCGCAGCTGCGGGCCGAGATGGTCGAAGATCTCGTAGAAGGCGTGGTGGACGAAGCCGACGCACGCCGATCCGGCAAGAACCCCGTATTGCCGGAACACGCCGAGAATCCTGACCATTTCGAACGCGAGCGTGGCCATGAACGGGTAGATCGCGACGATGTAGAGCGGTAATCGGCCCCAGAGGAATTCCACGGTGAACAGGTTGTGCGCGAACATCGTGTCGACGTGCGCGTCGATGCCGAACGCCGCAGGGAAGTACAGCGGGGGTTCGATGATGAACAGGTACGCGGTCGCCCCGAACCAGACCACCAGGTTGGTGGGGTCGCCGTGCCGGCGCAGCCGCACGATCGCGTAGACCAAGGCGAGCACCGCGCCGAGGACGATCGTGCACTCGAGGACGGGCAGCGTCCAGTTCTCCAACGCGAAAGGGTTCCGTACTTCGACCGGTCCGCCTGCCTCCTCGCACGAGAAGCCGAGCGCCGTCGCGAGCCGGTCGAAGGTGGGGGCGCAATGATCAGCCATCGGTCCGGCTCCTAACGTGCGGCCGTCTCGGCGGTGTACCAGTGCGAGACGTCGTAGCCGGCCTCGTAGCGCTCGAACCACACATCGGCCAGCGCGGGCAGCTTCTCGTGGTCCGGATTGTGCTTGGGCAACTGACTGCGGACGACGCCCACGAGCGCGACGAGCTGCTCACGGAGCGGCAGGTGGTCGAACGCGCGGGGCATCGGGCCGTTGTCCTCGGCGTGCAGGAACGGCAACCACTTGCGCAGTTTCTGCCTGCGCCGGTGATTCGCGAACATCGACAGCGCGTCGATCTTCCGCTCCTCCAGCGGGACATGCTCGTTGAAGCCCGCGCAGGCCAGCCGGATCACCTTCATCACGTGACGAAAGATCGACGGCGCCATGCGCATCCGGTACACATCGCTGCCCACGACGGAGTCGAAAATGATCAGCGCGGAGCTGCGATGCTCGACCTCTTCGACGAAGTGCCAGATGAACAGCGACGCCACCCGGTCGTCGCCCGGCCGGAACAAGGTCGAGTCGTTGTCGAGCATCAGTTTGAACACCGGGGTGAACGTCGCCTCGAGATCGGCGGTGTAGGCCAGCCGGTATTCGACCGGAGTATGCACGGTGAGGCGGTCGAATTCCGCGATCACTTCGTTGAGCGTTTCTTGCAACCCCGGGTAGCGCCGGATCAGGGCGTTGGCGTGCTGGCGGTGGGCGGTGGAATGCTGCCCCTCCTGGCGCACGAACGCGTCGGCCTCCTCGGCCACCGCGGGATCGGTGATCAAGGGCATGGCCTCGCGGATCATGTTGACGATCATCTTCTCGAAGCCGATCGCCAGGAAGGACACCGCGTTGGCCATCGAGGAGAAGGCCGGATTCTCCTCGTTCCACAAGAAGGGCACGTCGTAGTCGGCGAATGCGAAGCGCATCTTCCGGACTTGAAGATCGGTCACTGGGCTGAACCTCGACTTTCCGAAACGAACCGGTCCGGCAACGCATTCCGGCGCACCGGGCCATGTCGCAGCGATCATACACACAACTGTCCAAGTGTATGATCAGAATCGGCGCTGGAACCGAGAACAGGCAACGTTGTGATACGGTCGAGCCCCTGACCTGGATAGTCGGCAGGCTCTCCGTCAGGGGTTCGCAAGCGACAGGCTTCGAGTCGAGGAAGCGGGCAGTGGCAGGAAGGCGTGGGTGGGGCGGGAGCCCGCCGAAGGACGACGAGGAAGCCTCGCGTCGCATCGTCGCCGCCGCGGTCGAACTGATCGGGCGGACGGGTTCGGAGATCAGCATCGCCGACGTCGCGGAATCGCTCGGCGTCATCCGGCAGACGGTCTACCGGTACTTTCCCAGTGCCGACGCGCTGATGACCGCGGCGGCGATAGCGTCGGTCGACGGGTTCCTGGACCGGCTGACCGAGCACGTCAGCGGGATCGAGGACGCCGTGGAAGCGATGACCGAGGCAGTGGTGTACACCCTCGCCGAGGTTCGCCGCACGCCTCATCTCGGCATTCTGCTGTCGAGCACGTACTCGAACGTCCATCCCGAGAGCCTGACCTCCGAAGAGGCGCAGGCCTTCGGCATGACGATGATCAAGCGCTTCGACGTCGATTGGGAGCGTTACGGATACGACGACGAGTCGCTGCACGAGCTGGTCGAATACGTCCTACGCACGATGCAGTCGTTCTTCGTCTCCCCGGGGAATCCACCGCGCGGGGAAGACGATTTGCGTCGGTATCTACGCCGGTGGATGGGGGCCGCGATCGTCGCCCAGATGAAGCCGTCGGCGAGCGTCTAAGGCTTCCCGCCGAAATCCGCTGTCGAGACTCGCCCTTACGAGCCCGCCTCGGAATTCGCATCAGCGGCGGCGCTCGGCCTTCGAGGGACGGGGTGTTCGATCAGGCGCCCCCACGTCGCCGCGTGCTCGGAAGGTGACAGCGCCTCCGTCGCTTTCGGCGCGCCGACGCGAGAAGGGAAGAGGCGGATCAGCTCGCGTCGTCGAGCCGCACTGTGACCAGGACGCGGCCGCGCTCGTCGCGCTGCGCCACCGCATGCCCGTGCCGGTCGGCGCCGTTCAGGTGCAGGGTGATCGGGCCGCCCGCACCGAGGAAGTTACGCCACCAGGACTTCTTGTCCGGCATAGCGACGCCGATGACGAGTTCGTCTCCCTTTCGCCGGTAGTTGACCGGTGTGCTGAACGTCCGCCCGGACCGGCGGCCTACATAGGTGATCACCACGAATCCCCTGCCCAGCAGGCTGCCGAGCACCGGCGCGCTCAGCAGGGCGACCACCCCGGCGTTCACTGCGCGCACGCCACGCCCCAGCACCGTCTTCGGTTCCACCATTTCCTCCCGGCCGCCCACGGACATCGAACACCGCCACCCTAACGCCTGCCGGGGCCGCGCGCCCGCGGCGCTGGGCCGGGCACGGTCACCGGATTTTCGTTTTGCGCCGCCGAGTTTCGGGTTGGAGGCACGAATCGCCGATCGGGCGGTGGCGCGGGCGGTCTCGCCTCGATACTCGTGCACGACCGTCGTCACGGCGGTCGGAGGGCAAACGCGCAGAAGGGAAACCGATGACAACCAGCCTGCCCGCATTCCCCGCGGCGAACGAGGATCTGCTGGACACCTGCATCCGGCTCCGGGAGATCGCGCCGGTGGTCGAGGTGGAGTTCCCCGGCGGCGTGCCCGCCTACCTGGCCCTGACGCACGAGGCGGTGCGCGAGATCCTCGCCGGGGACAACAAGACCTTCGCCCGGGATCCGAAGCACTGGCCCGCGCTGCACGACGGTTCGATCCCGGCGGACTGGCCGCTGCGTGCCGTGGTGCAGGGCGATCACCTGTCCACCAAGGACGGCGACGACCACCGGCGGCTGCGCGGCCTGATCAGCAAGGCCTTCACCCCGGGCCGGGTGCAGGCGCTGGAGCCGCGCGTCCAGGCGATCATCGACCGATTGCTGGACGAGGTCGTGGCCGCGGGTGACGGCGTCGATCTGGTGCCCACCTTCACCGAGGCGCTGCCCATGGCGGTGATCTGCGAACTGTTCGGGGTGCCGGAGCCGGACCGGGAACGGCTGCGCCGCTGGACCGCCACCCTCCTGGCGCACACCACACCGCCGCAGGAGGCGTTCGCGACGCAGAACTCGCTGATGACGTACCTGTACGAACTGGCGGACCGGAAACAGGAGCAGCCCGGCGACGACCTCACCACCGGCTTGGTCCAAGCTCGTGACCAGGACGACAAGCTCACCGCCGACGAACTGGTCGCCGTTCTGTGGATCATGCTGGTGGCAGGCCACGAGACCACGGTGCACCTGCTCGGCTACGCCATCCTGGCGCTGTCGCAACATCCCGAGCAGCTCGCGCTCGCCAAGGCGGAAGACCGGTGGGCCGACGTGGTCGAAGAGACCGTCCGGTACCGCCATTCGGTGATGATGACGAGCTGGCGATTCACCCTGACAGACGTGACCGTGGCCGGAGTCGCCATCCCCAAGGGGCAAGCGGTGGGCGTCGCCTACCAGGCCTGCGGTATCGACCCGGCCGAGTACGGCGAGACCGCGAACGAGTTCGATATCACCAGGGAGCAGCGCGGCGGACATCTCGGCTTCGGTCACGGGCCGCGGTACTGCATCGGCGCGGGCTTGGCGCGCTTGGAGGGTCGTCTCGCGCTCGCCTCGCTCTACCGCCGGCTGCCGAACCTCGAACTCGCCATCGACCCGGCGAACATCCCGTACTCGCCGTCGTTCTTCACCGTCGGCCCGCTGTCGATTCCGGTGAAACTGGGCTCGGAAAAACAGTGAGGGTCACCGACGCGGCGGGCGGCGCTCGCAGGCTTCGTCACCGCAGCTCAGTCGCCGCTCGCTGGGCGGGTTCGGCCCGCCCGGTGCGCACTCGACGCACGTTCGCCTGGCTCGCGACTATGCGCTGAGGTCGCCCTGAGGTCGGCGATGCTCGGGGCGGATAGTCGAATCTTGCAACGTTTGCGCTGGTCAACGAACTATTGCGAACGGGATACGCATCGTCGGATCCGGACGGATCGCGGTGCGTGCCGTGTCAGGCTGCTGCGGTCCGCAGTTCCGCAGCAACTGGCAGGAAGGATCGATGACGCCGATGTCGCAAGCAGATCCGATCGTCGGGACCACGTCCGAGCAGCTCGCGAGGATCGCGCTCCAGGGGCCATGGGACGCCGAGGGGCAGGTGCGCCCGGAAGCAGTGCAGTTCGCGTCGAACTTGGTCAGCGCCGTGCAGAAGCGCAGCGGCAGGGGGCTGGTGCCCGGCGAGGTGGCCGATCTCGTGGACCGGGCGCTGAACGTCGCCGTGCCGACGTTCCCGCGCATCGAAGGGGCGGGCGGGGTCGGGCTGTCGGCGCACCTGCTGCGGCAGACCACCACCCGGCCGTGCCCGCTGGTGGTCTTCCCCGCCGGGTGGACACCCGTCGGGTGGCCGTTGTTCGAGTACGCCTATCTCACCCTCGCGTCGAAGGGCTACCACGTGCTGGCCTACACGCCGCGCGGAATCGGGTGGACCGCCATACCGGGAACGGACATGCCGTGGTTCGGCACGTCCGAAGGCACCGTCGACGTCGCCGGTCCATGTGACCGGGCCGATGGCAAGAAGGTGCTCGACTACGCGCTGGACGCGCTCGATCCCAGCGGCATCGCCTTCATGGGTGAGTCCTACGGCTCGGGCATCAGCCAGCTCGTGGCCGCGCACGACGAGCGGGTCGACGTCGTCGTCGCCCTCAGCACCTGGGGCAACCTTGCCACCAGCTTGTACGACAACGGCACTCGCCATATGAAGGCCGTCGAGGGACTGATCGGCTTGACCGGCGGCGAGCAGGCGGAGAAGTTCGACGAAGCGGCGCTGGAGATTCTGGCCAAGTTCGACGAGGGCGTGGACATGGACCCGGTCGTCGACTGGGGCACCGAACGGGCGCCGGAGAGCTATGTCGGCTCCCGCGAGATCCCCACCTTCTTCTCCAATACCTGGCACGAGGGCCTTTTCCCGGTGAACCAGGTGCTGGAGACCTTCGAGAAGCTGCCTCGGCCGAAACGGCTGAACATGTGGATCGGCGATCACGCGGCCCCGGAGGGCCCCGGCTTGATCGCGCCGCCCATGCCGGGTGCGGGACCCAACCAGCCGCTGCGCGAAGCGTACGCCTGGCTCGATTACCACCTCAAGGGCGAGGACAACGGCGTCGACGCGTGGCCGGAGATCAGCAACCAGGTCATGTTCACCTACGTGACCACGCCCGGAGCCGGGGACGGCCAGAACGTGATCGTCGAACCGGCGCGGCGCGAGGAGAAGGCGTCGTGGGCCGACGTCACCACCGGCACCGAAGTGCTGACCTTGACCGATGTGCGCGAGGGCGGCGACGGCGCGCTGACTTCCGATCCCGCGACCGGATGGGAGCGCAGTTTCACGGTGGGCGAGCAGCCGGAGGTCGTCGCGATGGACAGGCTCATGACGACGGGGCAGCAGGAGTGGTCCGGCAATCCCAAGATCTATCGGATCGATGAGATCGACCGCGGCCATGCCCTCGTCTGGTCGACGGGGCCGCTGCTCGCGGCGCGCGGCGGCGTCGCCAGGCAGATCCGCGGCATTCCCCGGGTGCAGGTGACCATCGACAGCAGCGACGAGTCCGCGACGGTGATCGCCTATCTGCTCGACGTCGACGAGAACGGCGCCGCCCGGATCATCACGCACGAACCGAAGACCACCGAGTCGGCCCTGCCCGCCACCGTTTCGTGGGAGCTGCAGGCGGCCGCCTACGACGTGCCGGACGGCCATCGGCTGATGCTGGTGGTCGACGGCATGGATCCGCTGTATTCCAGCGCCAACAAGGTGGGTTCGACGATCACCATCAGCGCGCCGGACGGCGCCCCGTCCCGCCTGGAGCTACCGCTCGGCTGATTCCCGCGCGTGGCCCGGAACCGGCGACCGGGCCGGGCCACGCCGTGGTCGAGAACGGTGATGCCCAACCGAGTTCACCGCGTGCCGGACCGGGCCGGTTCGGAGATGATGCGGTTGGCTTTGGCCTTGACCGCGTCGGGCAGCACGTGGTTGGCGAGGCCGAAGGCCTTGGTCAGCAGCGAGGCGGCGAAGACCTGCTGTCGCCCGCTGAGCAGGGCATCGACGCCTTGGCGCGCCACATCGGCGGGATCGTCCTTGGGCAACCGGCCGATGCGAGTGGCGAGCATTCCGGCGCGACGGAAGAAGTCGGTGTCGGTCGGGCCGGGCAGCAGGGCCGTCACAGTGACCTCCGTGTCGCGCAGTTCTTCGCGCAGCGCCTTCGCGAACGACTGGATGAAGGATTTCGACGCGTTGTACACCGCTTGGCGGGCGCCCGGCATCGTGGCGGCGATGGAGGAGGTGAACAGCAGTTTGCCGTCGTTGCGTTCGACCATGTCGCGCAGGACGAGCTTGGTCAGATGAACGGTCGAGCGGATATCGAGGTCGATGACGGCCAGTTCGTCGTCGAGGTCGGTCTCCACGAAGGCGCCCCCGCGCCCGATTCCGGCGTTGAGGGCCACGGCGTCCGGCATCCGGTCGTTCTCGGTGGCCGCCCGATAGAGCTGTTCCACACCGTCGGCGGTACGCAGGTCGACCTGCACCGGCCGCACGTCGTACCGCGGGTCGTGCAGCGAGGCCGCGGCGGTCTTGACGGCCTCGTCTTCCGCCGCGATCACGACGTCGTAGCCGTGTGCGATGAACTGCCTGGCCAGTTCGAAACCGATACCGCTGGATGCTCCGGTGACTAGGGCGAGTGGTCTGTCGGTCATGTGCTGCGGCTACCCACTGCGGCCGCGCCCATACCCGGATGGGCGGCTCGGTAGTCTGCAGGAGTGTCCGCCGCGCCCGCCGACGCCGACGCACCGATCGTTCCGGTGCGAGACGGAGTGTTCTTCACACTTCCCGCCGCGCTGCCGCGGGGGCGGCACAATCTGGGGCGTGAGCAGGTGATGGCCGCACAGCGGGAACGGCTGCTGGTCGCCGCGACCGAATTGCTCGCGGCCCGCGGTTACGCCGGATTCGGCCCCACCGATGTCGCCAAGCGCGCCGGCGTCTCGCTGGCGGCCTTCTACGACGCCTTCGCCAACAAGGACGAGTGCATCTTCGCCGGTTACGACCGCTTCATCCAGGTGCTGCTGACGCAGCTGACGGGCGCGGACATCAAGGGCCGAGACCGCAGATCCATCGTCGCCGACGCGCTCGGCCAGTACCTCGGCTCCCTGCAGAACGACCTGGTCGTGGCCCGTGCCTACCAGGTGGAGATCGACGGGCTCGGGCCTGCCGCCCGGCGGCGCAGGCGAAAGTCGATCCGCTTGTTCGCCGAGTACATCCGCGCTCTGGTGCAGAAGGCGACCGCCGATCGGCAGCCACTGCTCTCGGTCGCCGCGTACATGGGCGTCGTCTACGCCGTGCGGCAACTGACCGCCGACGCGCTCGACGAGTCACAGGAGCCGGATCTGACCGCGTTGAGCGCCGACCTGGAGCCCTGGCTCACCGATCTGTTCCGCCAGCGCCGTTCCGGTACGTGACCGCGGGCGCAACTTGACATGACAGCCCCGGTCGCGCAGCATTGGCGTAAAGCCCCTTACTCCGATACCGCTCCGAATCGGCGTGGCACGCCGCCGAATGTCCGATACCGCCGTCGCCGATCCACGCGACGGAGGCCTGTCGTCGAGAATTCCGAATGGCCGTAACAATCGCACTCTTCACCCGTGACCTTCGCGTCCACGACAACCCGGCCCTGGTGGCCGCGGTACGCGAGGGCGCGGCGGTGGTTCCGCTCTACGTCGTCGACGACCGTCTCGTCGGCAGCGCGAAGCCCGCTGGGAACAAACTCCGTTTCCTATCCGCCGCGCTCGCCGAACTCGACGCCGAACTTCGCTGTGCCGGTGGCCAACTGGTGGTTCGCCACGGTGATTACGTCGAAGCGGTGGACCGGGTGGCGGCACAGGTGCACGCCGACAGCGTCCACATCGCCGAGGACGCCACCTGGTACGGCCGATGCCGCCTACGGGCACTGAGCGAACGGCTGGCGCGGCGCAGTTGCCTGCTGCACACCCATCCGGCCACCCTGACCGCCGTGGATCCCGCCGACTGCGGCCCGTACCGGCCCGACGACGAGGTTCCGGATTTCGCGACCTACTTCCGCCGATGGTTGTCAGCGCCGAAGCGGCGGCCGCTGGCCGAGCCGACGGAGCTGATCGTTCCCCGCATCGACAGCGATCCCGTGCCGAGATTCGACGAACTCGGCGACGCGGCCATCTCACCGCAGCTGGCGGTCGGTGGCGAGATCACCGGCCGTGCGCTGTGGCGGGGCTGCGTCGCCGACCGGCGGCAACCACGCGGCCGGGCCACCGGTGAGCTCACGCGGGAGGGCTGCGACCGACTGTCGCCGTATCTGTATTTCGGGTGCCTGTCCGCCGCCGAGATGGTGTACCACACCGACATGGCGACCACGGACGGGCGCGCTTTCCTTCGCCAGCTCGCTCGGCGCGACTTCCATCTGCAGTTCCTCGTCGCGCGGGCCGACATCGCACGGTCCGGTGAAGGTCCCGGCGAGCGGCAGGCGCACGATCCGGTCGTGGTGGGCGCCTGGCGCGACGGACGCACCGGATACCCGATCGTCGACGCGGGGATGCGGCAGCTGGCCGCGCAGGGATGGATGCCGGAGCGCGCGCGGGTGATCGCCGCTGGTTTCCTCACCACGACGCTGCGGGTGGACTGGCGGGTCGGGGCCGAACACTTCCGCCGGTGGCTGCTCGACGACGCGGCGAGCGACCGCTTCACCTGGCAGCAGGCGGGACGTCTCGACCCGGGAGCCGTCGGCACCGCGGAACGCTACGACCCCGAGGGCAACTACGTGCGGCGCTGGATTCCGGAACTGGCTTCCCTGCCGGGTTCGGAGATTCACCGCCCCTGGCGGCACAGCGTGCCGACCTCGATATATCCGGCTCCCATCGCGGGCAGGGTGAGCACGTAACCGGCCTGCCGGGCGGTTTCGCGTCCGGCCGGATCCGGCAATTGTTCGCCGAGACCGCCGACACCTCCGACCCCGTCGAACGCGAAAGCAAGTTCTTCGAGTTGCGGCGCCTGCTCGCGGTGCACGAGACCGCCGAGGAAGAGATCATCCACCCGCGCGCCCGGCGTGAGCTTGGGACGGCGCGTCCATCGCGGATGCGCGGCTGGAAGAGGAGAACAAGGCGAAAAAGCAGCTCGCCGAGATGGAGTCGCTGGACATCAGCTCGGTGGAATTCCAGGTCGGCCGAACTGCGCGAAGCGGTGCTGGCGCACGCCGACCACGAAGAACGGGAGGAATTCAACCGGCTGCGCGCGGAACTCGACGACGAGACCCTGCAGAGGTTGCGCAGAACCGTCGAGCTGGCCGAGACGATGGCGCCGACCCGGCCGCATCCCGGCGTGGAATCGGCCACCGCGAATGTCCTCGTCGGTCCGTTCGCCGCGATGATGGATCGCGCCAAAGACATGATCAGCAAGCCGCGGCATTGATCCGGACAGTGAGCGCGGCGCGCGGCATCAGTTGCCGCGCGCCGCGTCGCTGTGCGTCCGAGCGGCCGCCGGTTCGCCGCGGCCGCAGGCGCTGGAGAGGTCAGTCCGGGATGTGCGACTCGTGGGTGAACGGTTTGGTGCCCTGAACCGCGGGCTCGCCTTGCGGGTTGGTCTCCGCGCCGTGATTGACGCGCTCGTCGGAGTCGAGCCATTCGGTGACCGGATTGTCGATATAGCGCCACTCCGTGCCCGACGGCCACGGGCCCTGCCCTTCGTTCCAGGGACCGCGGGCGCTCGCCGCGCCGTTGGACATGTTGAACGCCACGTTCTGGAACCGATCGTCGCCGGGCAGCACACCGGGCGGGAAATTGACCGGCAATTCGTTCAGCGCGGCGGTGAACTGCTGGAAGTGGGCGACCTCGCGGGTCATCAAGAACGAAAGCGTGTCCTGCACACCGGGATCGTCGGTGAACTGCTTGAGATATTCGTAGACGATCTTGGCTCGTGACTCCGCCGCGAGATTGCTGCGCAGATCGACCGAAGGCTCACCGTTGGCGTCGACGTAGTTGCCCGACCACGGCACGCCCGCGGAGTCCTTCACCACGGGGCCGCCGCCGCTGAGCGAGAAATACAGCGGGTTCACCGCGACCTGGTGGATGACCTGATCGCGTCCAGCGGAGCTCGACACCATCGGCATCCAGTCGCACCGCTCGTTGGCCTGCTTCAGATCGTCGTTGAGCCCGTCGAGCAGCATGGTGATCATCGCGCCGACGATCTCGAGATGGCTGAGTTCCTCGGTGGCGATGTCCATGAACAGGTCGTAGGTTTTCGGATGTTTGCCACGCAGCATGAACGCCTGGTTGAAATACTGCATGGCGGCCTTCAATTCCCCGTTGGCGCCGCCGAATTGTTCCTGCAACAGGGTCGCGAAGCGCGGATCCGGACGGTCCACGCGGACTTCGAACTGGAGATCCTTGTTATGGGTGAACATCGCTCTCCTTACCAATATGGTCGGCTGTCCGAAATGGCTTTCACTGCCTAACCCAGCGCATGACGAGCAAGAGACGCGTTGCTTGTTCGCTGGCGACGATACGGGTTCGCATCACCGGTCGCTCGCAGCGACACGAGCTGCGGCCAGAGGCGATAACCCCTTGTCATCCCCGGTTTCCGGCGGTCAGCGCCGGTGCTCGCCACCGGGCCGCTGATCCTGGTGGGAAGGACGCCCGAGCCGTATCTTCCGGTCGGGGGCCAGCGGCGGGCTGTAACCGGTCCTGGCGGCGCGCATGGCGGAGACCAGCTCCGCGCCGGTCTCGTGCGCGGCGAAGCGAGGCGCCCAGCCGAGTTCGCGACGGGCTTTGGACGAGTCGATCAGGCACGCTCGGTCGGCCAGGGTCAGCCACGCCGGATGCAACGGCAGCAGCCCGGCGCGCCATCCGGTCCATGCGGCGGCATGAAGCGCGCGCCGAGGCGCGGGCAGACGGAAGCCGCCGAACATTCCCGCGAGCGCGTCCGCGCCCAGGCACGGTTCGGCGGCGAGATTGAACGCCCCGGTCGCACGCTGGTGCGCGATCCGCCGGATCGCCGCAGCCACATCCGCGCTGTGCACCAGTTGCAGCCGCAACTCGCGCCACAACGGCACGGGGGCCAGGCGTCCGCCGACCAGCCGTCGCGGCAGCCACGGCGGCAGGATCCAGTCCGCCAGTTCCGCCGCGGCCTCGGCTTGCGCGATGCCGCACGGACGGATTCGCGCCGTGCGGATTTCCGGGTGGCCCGCCGCGAAGGTGTCCAGCTGTGCTTCCAGCTCCGCCTTGCCCGAGCTGTACGCGCTACCGGGCACGCCGGACAGCCGCCATTCCTCCGATACCCGCCGCCATCGCTCCGCGGGGGTGTAGGCGGCGCAGGAGGAGGCGGCGATGAGCTGGGGCACCGCCGACCGCGCCGCGGCGCGCAGCACGTTCTCGGTGCCGAGCAGGTTGGTCCTGCGCATCGGCGGGTCACCGCGGCGCGGATGGATCGCCCACGCCAGATGCACGAGCACGTCGGCGCCCGTACAGGCGGCCCGCAGGGTCTCGACCGCGTCGGCGGCGCCGATATCGCAGGACACCCACCGGACCCCCGCGTAGGGTTCCCTGGTCCGGTCCGGTGTGCGACGGGCGATGCCGACGAGTTCGCAGTCGTCTGCACGCAGTGCCCGCAACAACGCCGTCCCGACGTTGCCGCTCGCGCCGGTGATCACCACCTTCATGCGCCGCGCCGCTCGGTTCCGTCGCGACCGGAGAGGGGCGGCGGGATGAGCAGGCCGCTGTCCCACGCGCGCTCGATCAGTTCGCCGACGTCGATGCGCCGGATCTGTTGCACCTCCTGGCTGGCGAGCAGCTCACGCAGGTACGCGACGATGTGGTCGGCCACCACGGCGCGGACGTCGCCGAAGCGATCGATCACCTTGGCGGCCCGGTCCAGCGGAAGAATCTCCACGTCGACGTGTTCGGTTCCCACGTCCTCGGTGTACACCAGCAGCGTGCACGCGTCCTCCGGCAGCAAGGCGAAACGCAGGCGAACGGCGACGGCGCCCGCGAAACGGGCGACGACACCGATCATGCTGATCCGCAGCCGGAGCATGACCGGCACCTCCACGCCGACATCCCAGCCGTCGGCTTCGCAGGGGGCGGCACGCACGATCCCGGGACGTCCCTCCACGGCCGCGACCGCGAGCCGCGCCGGACCCACCCTGATCGGTCCCGCCTCGATGCGGTCGCCCACGACCAGTTCCACCACCGAGGCGATGCGTTCGGGCTTCGCGGCGGCGCGCAGGACGGCCCGCGCGAACTGCTCGGCCGTCGGCACCGCCGAATCGTCGTCGCGTACGTCGGGCATGGCCACCTCCTTCCCACGGCGCGAGTACCCCCGCACCGGGAAAGAATGTGGGTTCGGGCTGGTCGAGTGCGTAACGCCGGATCGGCGATGCGAAGGTGGGGCAAATGGTCACGTCCGGGGCGGCAATGAGCGGGGTGTGGTCCGGGGCCGCCCGGGTAGTCGCGGGACATGGCTACTACAGCTCCACTTCCGGAAGAACGAGCGGGAACTCCGCGCCGAGCCGTGGTGACCGGGGGAGACTCCGGTATCGGCGCCGCGATCGCCGTCACCCTCGCCGCGGGCGGCGCCGATGTCGGGCTGACGTTCCACAGCGACCGCAGCGGTGCGGAGGACACCGCCGCGCAGGTACGCGACCAGGGCAGGACCGCCGCGGTGCGCCGTCTCGACTTGGCGGACCCGTCGTCCGCCGGTCCGGTGATCGATGAACTCGCCGGCGAACTCGGTGGCCTCGACGTGCTGGTGAACTGCGCCGGAACCGGCTCGGCGCAGAAGGCGATGGACATGGACTTCGACACCTGGCGGCACGTGCTGTCGGTGGACTTGGACGGGGCGTTCGTCTGCTCCCAGCGCGCCGCGGCGCACATGATCGCAGCCGGTGCCGGTGGCAGGATCATCAACATCACCAGCGTGCACGAGCACGTTCCCCGGGTGGGCGCCGCACCGTACTGCGCGGCAAAGGCGGGGCTCGGCGCACTGACGAAAGTGCTGGCGCTGGAACTCGCCGAACACGACATCACCGTGAATTCGGTGGCGCCGGGCGAGATCTCCACGCCGATGACCGGGCAGGAAGACGTCGATCCCCGTGAGCAGTCCCGTCCCGGGGTGCCGCTGGGTCGAACGGGGCACGCGAAGGAAGTCGCCGCCGTGGTCGCGTTCCTCGCCTCGCCGGAGGCTGGCTATGTCACCGGGGCGTCGTACCTGGTGGACGGCGGCATGCTCCTGATGGGCCCGCAGGCCAGCACCCTGCTGACCGACGAGAAATGGCGCACGCCGTGACCAGGCCGGCGCGGGCAGCGCCTACCGTTCCGACACCGGAGTCAGGCAGCTGGCCGGTGGATCGACGAACACGCACAGGGCCGGGCCGCGGGTGGGACGGTAGCCGTCGGGCACTCCGCCCGCGGCGATGATCTGCGTGTAGGCGCCGACGGCGTCGGTGGGGCGGCGGGTGAGCGAGGGGTCGGTGCGGACGTCCACGGTGTAGAGGCCGAACCGGGGCGTGTAGCTTCCCCATTCGTAGTTGTCGGTGAGGCTCCAGTAGTTGTAGCCCATGACGTTCATGCCGTCGGCCTTGGCGCGCTGGAGCCAATAGACGGTGTCGCGCAGGTGATCACCGCGCAGATAGCCGTCGGCGCGCGGACGGCCGTCCTCGGTCGGCATCCCGTTCTCGACGACGTAGAGCGGCTTACCGGGCAACCGGCGCGAATAATACTGCAGCGCATAGTAGATGCCCTCGGTGCGCAACGGCAGTTCCCAGATGCGCGGCCCGGGCAGTGTCGGCATCGCCGAGCCGCTGGCGCGCACGATCGACTCGAGCAGCGACTGCGCCGGGTCGAAGGCGAAGTAGTAGTCGACGCCCACGTAGTCGAGCCGATCGGCGATGCGGTCCATCAGCGGGCCGTTGACCTGCGCCTCCGAACCGGCGACGTAACCCATGTTGCTGGTCACCTGTGCGCCCGGCTGCTTCTGGTGGATGTAGTCGTAGATGGCGTTGTGCGCCTGCGCGACCCGGTCGAGCATCTCGCCCGCGTCCGCGGCGCCCCGGCGGACCTCGTGCATGATGTAGGCGACGGGCTCGTTCACGGTGACCCACAACGGGTTGCGCGCCGCGTAGCGGTCGACGACGGCGCGCATATTGGTCAGCCAATCGTCGACCATGCGCGGATTGCGCCAGCCCCCGCGGTCGACGGCCCAGCCGGGGTACACCCAGTGGTCGAGCGTGATCATCGGTCGCATGCCGGCCTGTTCGACGCTGGAGACGACCGCGTCGTAGAAACGGAACGCGCCCTCGTCCCACACCCCAGGCGCGGGTTGCACTCGGGCCCACTCGATCCCGATCCGGAACACCTGGACACCGAGGTCCGCCGCGAGCTGGATGTCGGAAGCGTAGCGGCCGTAGAAGTCGACCGAATCGCCGAGCCCGTCGTAGCCGGGGGTGGAGCCGACGTATCGCGTCCAATTGCTGTCGGGCGCATGGCCTTCGGACTGGAAGCCGGAGGTCGATACGCCCCACAGGAAGTCGCCGCCCAGCGCAGGTAGGCCCGCGACCGGCTGTATCTGCGGGGTGGCCGCGGATTGCGCGGCGAGCAGCAGCGTGGTTGCCGCGGCGGCGAGCGCGGCCAGGACGGACCGACGGAACCGAGATCGCATTGGCCCAGAGTAACCGGGGGCCCTGCGCCGATGACCGGAATCCGCGTATCGCAGCGATTCGAAGACGCGAGTGCGCGGTCGGCCGACGCAGGCCGCGTCGGGTGGCACAGCGGGCGCTACTGCATGGCGAAGCGCAGCAGCGCTTGCATGTCGCCCTGCTTGATCTTGCCTTGGCGATTGAGCACTTCCAGTTGCCACTGAGCGCCGTTGCGGAAGGCGCGAGCGACCGCGTTGGCGTTGTCGGTGCCGAGCAGCGATGGCCAGATGTCGGCGACTTGCTGGCTGTTTCCGCCGGTGGCGTCGTAGATCTTGAAGGAGATGTTGTTCGCCTTGTCGAAAGAGGAGCCCTTCTTGAAAGCGGCCGCCACGAAGATGATGGCGTCGATCGCGGTGGGGACGTCGGCGAAGGTGACGTGGATGGTCTCGTCGTCGCCGGAGGCGGCGCCGGTCTGTTCGTCGCCGGTGTGCGCGACCGCGCCGTTGCCCAACGGGTCGAGCGAATCGAGTCCCGCGAAGCGCACGGGATCGTTGCCCTGCATGAGGACGGCGATCAGATCGAGGTCGACACCGCGTTTGCGGCGTGCCCAGCCGAGCGCGCCGCCGCTCGTTCCGGACGACGGATCCCAGCTCACTCCGACACTCAATTTCGTGATACCGGCGAGGTCCGCGGCACCGTCTTCTTTTCTGAGCGTAATCACGACATCAGGATACTGACGACGAGCCGCGCCGCCCGGGATGACGAATCCGCCTGCGGCGCAGGGGCGGTGCGCTGGGCATCGGACCTCCGGCGCGGGATGCGGCACTGTCGCCGTGACGATCACCGATCCGGTCGGCGCGCCCGCCACGCCTGGACCAGTCCGGCCGCGCCGACCCGTGCTCGCCGCCGGTTCGGCACGGTCGCGCGGTGATCGAAGACGGCGTAGTCGCTGGCCTCGATGCGGTCGAGGATCTCCGAGTACAGTGTCTTCGCCGTCGTGACGCACGGTCGCGAACGGCGTTGCAGCAGCGCGATTCCCGCGTCCGCGAAGCGGTAGATGTCGCGGGTGCGGGCGATTTGCGCTGCCAGGGCTCTGCGTACCCTGGGCTCGGTGCGCCGTCGGGCCGCGCACCAGCGCAGGAGATCGCGGTCGACGTCGAAGGCGGCGAGTTCGTCGGCGGGCAGATACACCCGGTCGCGCAGCAGGTCTTCGCCGATGTCCCGCAGGAAGTTGGTCAGTTGGAACGCTTTGCCGAGCGCGGCGGCGTACGGCGCGGCCTCCTCGGCGCGAGCGGCGCCCAGGATCGGCAGCAATTGCAGTCCGATCACTTCGGCCGACCCGTAGACGTAAATGTCGAGCGCGGCGCGATCGGGATAGTCGGTCACGGTCAGGTCCATTCGCATCGATGCGAGGAACGCGTCGAACAGCACCGCGGGTATGCGATAGCGATCGGCGGTGTCCAGCACCGCGGGGAGAACGGCGTCGGCGTCGGCGGCGCGGTCGCGGAAATGCCCGGCGAGCGCCTCCAGTCGCAGGGAGCGTTCGGTGACATCGCGACCCGGGTCGAACTCGTCGAGGATGTCGTCGGCGCGGCGGGCGAATCCGTACAGGGCGTGTACCGCGGGGCGCTGATCCGGCGCGAGCAGGCGGGTCGCCAGGAAGAAGGTCTTCCCGTGGCTGGCGTTGAGCCGGCGGCAGTACCGGTAGGACCGGTGCAATCGCTCGTCGCCGGGCCGCGTGGTGTCGAGGTCGGTGCGGGTCATCTGGATTCCCATCACAGTCGTTCATCGATGCGGCTGGTGGCGAGCGCGGAGACGATGCGGCGCGGGCGCGCGGGGCGCGGGCCGGTGACGCGATCCGCGGCCAATCGGCCGGAGATCAGCACCGGGGGGATTCCCACTCCCGGCACGGTGGAGCCACCGGCCAAGACCACATTGTCGATGCCGCGAATCATGTTGGCCGGTCGGAACGGACCGGTTTGGGAGAACGTGTGCGCCAGCGCGAACGGGCTCCCGGCGAGCATGCCCCGGCGCGCCCAGTCGGCGGGTGTGTCCACGCGCAGGATCTCGACTTCGCCGAATCGTGCGCCGAGACGATCCTGAGCGACCTCCAGCATCCGCGCGGCATAGCCGGTTCCCGACCGATCCCAATCGATGCGGCCGCGCTCGAGGTTCGGCGCCGGCGCGAGCACGGACAGCAGGTCCCGTCCCGCCGGCGCCAGCGACGGGTCGGTAGCCGTGGGCCGGGTGACCAGCAGCGAGGGATCGCGCATCACCTGGCCGCGGACGATGATGTCGCGGAACGACTCCTCCCACGCGCCGCCGAACAGCAGGCTGTGATGCGACATCTCGATCGTCGGCGCGCAGCCGAGATGGGCGATCACCGCCGACGGCGCGGCGGTCAGCGGCGCCGGACGCCGGGGTGTGCGCGTGACCAGGCGATAGGTCTCGTGTAGCTCCGTCGTCAGCACCACCGTGTCGCACGGGATGCGATCGCCGTCCGTGGTGTGCACCGCGGTGATCCGCGAACCGGCGCGCTCCAGCGCGGTCACGGCGGCGCCGTAGCGGAATCGGACACCGGCCCCGGTCGCCGCGTCGGCCAGCGCTGCCGGGAGCGCGCGCATCCCACCGCGCGGGAAGAACACACCGCCGATGGTGTCCATGTAGGCGATGACCGCATAGGCGGCGAGCGCCCGGCTGGGCGCCACACCCGCGTACAGCGATTGAAACGTGAAGACCCGCCGCAGTTCGGGGTCGCGAATGTAGCGCGCGACGGCGCGATCCCATCGCCCGAAACCACCGAGGGCGATCAGCCGGGCGAGCGCCGGCGTCACCATGGACAGCGGTGAGTCGAAATTCGCGGCGATGAACCGGTCCATCTCCACTCGGTACAAGCGCGTCAGCCAATGCCGCAGGCGGCGATAGCCGTCCGCCTGCTCAGGGCCGCAGAACCGGCGGATCTCCTCTTCCATGCGCTCGGCATCGGCGTGCACCTCGAGCGTGCGCCCGCCGGCGAAATGCGCCCGATACGCCGGTTCCACCGGCTCGAGCCGCAAGTGGTCGGCGGTGCGTGCGCCCGCGGCCGCGAAGACATCGTCGACGATCTCGGGCATGGTCAAAACCGTCGGGCCGGTGTCGAGGCGATAGCCCGCCGGATCGGCGTACCCGGCTCGGCCGCCCGGTACCGCTTCGCGTTCCACGACGATCACTTCGCGAGAGCGGCCCGCCAGATGCGCGGCCGCGGACAACCCCGCGAGTCCGGCTCCGACCACCACCACCCGGTCGGTCGCTCCTTCGACGATGCGCATGTGCAACCTCCTGGTCATGCGACGCGTCCGGTGCAGGCGAAGGCCATGTGCGCCAAGGCGGCGCGCAGCGGTGCGGTGAGATCGGCGGTGCTCAGGGCGTCCACCGCGCGGGCGACCAAGTCGGCGATCATCGTCTCGATCCGCTCGGGCGCCCCGGACTCGATGATCAGGGTTCTGGCGCGGTCGATCTCCACGGGGCGCAGCCGGGGGCGATGCAGCAGGAAGGACAATTCGGCCCGCGCCGAGTGGGTCGCCATCTCCCGCGCGAGGACCACCACGCTGGTCGCGGTACGTTCCGCGAGGTCGCCGTCGGCGGGCTTGCCGGTCACGGCCTGCGACCCGAAGATGCCGAGTATGTCGTCCCGCAACTGGAAGGCCTCGCCCACCGCGGCGCCGTACCGGCCCAGCGCGTCCAGGACGGTCGCGGGACAGCCTGCCATCGCGGCCCCCATCTCCAAGGGGCATCGCACCGTGTAGTTGCCGGACTTGACCCGCGCGATCGCCAGCACCGAGGCCAGCGCGGGCTCGGTGCGCGCGTCGTTGAGCAGATCCGCGAATTGGCCGGTCGCCAGTTCCACCCGCATGGTGTCGTAGCGCGGCCACGCCCGCGCGAGCGCGGATTCGGCGAGCCCGCTCTCCCGGAGCATCTGCTCGGCCCACACCAGACACATGTCCCCGAGCAGGATCGCGGCGGACTCGCCGTACCTGGCGGCGGAGCCGGGCGCCCCGATGTCGCGGTGGGCCCTGGCGAACCGGACATGCGCCGCCGGTGCGCCGCGGCGCGTCGCGGACCGGTCCATGACGTCGTCTTGGAGCAGCGCGAACGCGTGCAGCAGTTCCAGGCCGGCTGCCGCGCGCAGCGCCGCCGGGTCGTCCGGCGCGCCGCACCGCCAGCCCAGGTACATGAACGTCGATCGCAGGCACTTCCCGCCCATGGCGTATTGCCGCAGAATGTCCTCCGCGCCCAGGCGGCGAAGCGGCGCGGGGCAGGCTCGCGGGACGAAATCGCCCAACTCGGCGAGCACCGCCTTCCGCACCGTCTCCCGCCACAGCGAGATGGGGGTGGTCGCGAGGGCCGGCAGGTCACCGGCCGGTTCGCGCACTATCGATTCCGACCACACGATGTTCATTCGCGCTTTCCTTCCACGCCTCGGGCAACCACCCGCACGTCTGACATGCTGCACATAACGATGCATTATCGAGGCGAGAAGCAGGCCTGGCCTGTCTGGAAATCGCCCGCGAACCCGAATCCGCCGCCGCAGGTCGGCGCGGTGACGCCGGTGACCGCGACCGTCGCGCCAGGGCCGGCGATGCCGATCGACAGTCCCGGGCGCACGCCGCTGGTCGTGACTCTCGCGTCGGGTCCGACGGCTACCGCGGCCGGACCCGACAGGAACGTCGAGTTCGAGGTGGCGACGCCGCCGCCCTGCGCGATCGCCAGGGAAAGGCTGCTCGGAGCTGCGTCTGCGCTGGCTGCCGCCTCGATGCCGTAGGCGGCCGCAGCGCCTCCCGTGTCGCTGCGCGCCGCGCACGATGCCGTGCCGTCGGCGCTCTGGGTGGCGGCGGGGCCGGGTGCGGGGCACGCCGCCGGAGCGGCGGTGGCGGCTGGTGCGGTGAACCACATGCCCAGCCATGCCGCGCCGACGGTGGTCGTCAGCCCGAGTGATCGGGTGAAAGTGCGTCCGTTCATGGCGCGTCCTCCTCGGGAAGTTCGGCTTGTCAGGCTTCACGCTACGCCAGTAATGATGCAAAATCGATGCATCAGCTCGAACTTTTTCGAAGGAGTGGAACTCGTGTGCCGGATGCGGTCCGACGATGGTTGACGAGGAGTCCGGCCGATACCCGGTGGGCGCGGTGGCGAGGCGGCTCGGCATTCCGGTCGCCACGCTGCGCAGCTGGAACCAGCGCTACGGGATCGGCCCGCCGCGCCGGCAGCGGGGTGCGCACCGCCGCTACAGCGAATCCGACATCGCGACTCTGCGGCGCATGATCGACTTCATCGCGGCGGGCGCGGCGCCGGCGGGAGCCGCGCGCCAGGCGCTCGCCCAGGCTGCGCGCGCGTCGGAAGGCCGCAGCGCGCTCTTGGTCGCCGCCGACCGGCTCGAACCCGATGTCGCGCTCACGCTGATCATGGCGCGGCTCGCGCGCGACGGTGTGGTGGCGACGTGGAACGGTTTGTGCCGACCGGCCTTCGCGACCGTCGTCGCGGAGCAGGCCGATGGCGGCGGCCTGGTCGAAGTGGAACACCTGTTGTCCTGGGCGGTGATCGCGGGGTTGCACCGGATGTTCCCGCCGGTCCGGCGGCCGCGCGGCCAGCCGCCGATCCTCCTGGCGTGCACGGCGGGGGAGAACCATGTGCTTCCCCTGGAGGTGTTGCGGGCCGCGCTGGCCGAGCAGGGCGTCGTCGCCGTGCTGCTGGGTGCGGCGGTGCCCGACCCGGCGCTGAGCGACGCCTTGGCGCATTACGACGAGCATTGCTCGCTCGTGCTCTGGTCGCAGTTGCCGCCGAGCGCCACGCCGGAAACCCTTCGGGCCGTGCGGCAGCCGACGGTGCGGGTGCTGGTGGCCGGGCCGGGCTGGTCCGCCGTTGCGCTGCCGCCCGAGGTCCCCTACGTCACCACCCTCGAGAACGCTCTCGCGACCCTGCTCGAACTCATCTCCGGCCCTGTCTGATCCCGGCTTCGCGGCCGGACTCGTCTCGACAACAAGGCCACCCGGCCGCCCGCCACACAGGCATCGACCGGCATCCGCTGCCGGGAGGGCCAGTGGGCCCGGCAGCGGACGCCGGTCGATAGGACGTGCGGACGACCGCGGCCGAACTCAGGCGTCGGCCGGCACCGCCTTCGCCGAGCGCACATCCGGCAGGCCGAGATTGTCGCGCAGGGTGGTCCCCGCGTACTCGGTGCGCAGCGCACCGCGATCCTGTAACAGCGGCACCACCTTGTCGACGAATTCGTCCAGGCCCCACGGCACCAGGTGGGAACCGAGGATGAAACCGTCGGAGCCGTCGTTCTGCACGAAAGCGTCGATCTGCTCCGCGACCTGCGCGGGGGTTCCGACCAGGGGGCCGCGTTCGAACTGGTCGATCACCACCTCGCGCAGCGAGAGCTTCTTCGTCTCCGCGACCTGGCGCAGCCGTTCGGCGGTGGCGAAGCGGTCCTGGTGGACGAAGGCGCGACCCTGGATGATCGGCGGCGCGTCGGGGTCGGGATCGATGTCGGGGACCGGCCCTTCCGGGTCGTAGCCGGACAGGTCGCGGTTCCAGATCTGTTCCAGCAGAATCAGCGCGGTCTGCCCGGTGACCTGCTCGTCGCGGATGGCGTGGTATTTCTCGATCGCCTCGGCCTCGGTGTCGCCGAGCACGAAACTGGCCGACGGCAGGATCTTGATGTCCTCGGCGGCCCGCCCCGCCGCCACAGCGCGCGACTTGATGTCGCGGTAGAAGTCCGCGGCCTCCGGCAATTTGCCGTACGGGGAGAAGATGGCATCGGCGTTGGCCGCGGCGAAGGCGCGTCCCTGTGGTGACACGCCCGCCTGGAGGATCACCGGCCTGCCCTGAGGGCTGCGCGGCACGGTGAAGCGACCGGAGATGTCGAACTGGCTGCCGTGGAAGGCGAAAGCGCCGGCGTCCGGCCTGGCCAGAAACCGCCCGGAGTCCTTGTCGGCGACGATGTCGGCCGCGTCCCAGGAATCCCACAGCGCCCGAACGGCGTTCAGCGTCTCCTCGGCGCGCGCATAGCGGTCGGCGGGATCGAGGAATCCGCCGCGCCGGAAGTTCTGGCCGGTGAAGGCGTCGAACGAGGTCACGACGTTCCACGCGGCGCGGCCGCCGGAGAGATGGTCCAGGCTGGCGAACTGCCTGGCCAGTTCGTAGGGCTCGTTGAAGGTGGCGTTGATGGTGCCCGCGAGCCCGAGATGCTCGGTGACCGCGGCGATCGAGGCCAGCACGGTGAAGGTGTCGGGGCGGCCGATGATGTCCTGATCGAAGATCCGGCCCGCGCGTTCGCGCAGGACGAGCCCTTCGGCGAGGAAGAAGAAATCGAACTTGCCGCGTTCGGCGGTGCGGGCGGTGTGCTCGAAACTGCTGAAATCGATCTGGCTGCCCGCCTCGGGATGCCACCAGGCGGTGTGATGGTTGACGCCGCCGAGGTAGGCGCCAAGGATGACCTGCTTACGGGGGGTGCTCATGGTGACCTCGCTCAGGCAGTCGCGTAGCGGTTGGGGACGTCGGTGGGCAGGCCGAGCAGCGCGCGCAGCGAGCCGTCCGGGTAGCCGGCGCGGAACACACCGCGGCGTTGCAGCGCGGGGACGAGCCGGTCGGCCACTGCCGCCAAGTCGTCGACCGCGACGCCGGGCCGCAATCGGAACCCGTCGACCCCCTGCTCGCTCCAGTCGGTGAGCAGATCGGCGAGCTCGTCGGCGCTTCCCGCGAAGACGGCGGCGTCGGAACCGAATTCGGCACCCGCGAGTTCGCTCAGCCGGGACAGACGCTGCGGACCGGACTGCTCGTCGGTATCGAGGAAAACGGTGATGTCGGCATAGACTCGCAGCGGCTCACCGGCGCGTCCCACCCGCGCCGCGGCGGACGCGACTTGTTTCAGGATCGGGCCGGGGCCCTCGTCGCGGGTGGGCGTGACGAAGACCAGATCGGCACCGCGGGCGGTGAATTCGTAGATCAAGGGGCCGTGCGCAAGAGCCGCCACCACCGGCTGCCCTTGCGGCGGACGCGGCGTGATCGATGGCCCGCGGACGCTGAAGAAGCGGCCCTCGAAGTCGATGTAGTGCAGTTTGTCGCGATCGATGAACCGGCGAGTGGCCACATCGCGGATCTCCGCGTCGTCCTCCCAGCTGTCCCATAGCCGCCGCACCACCTCGACGGCGTCGGCGGCTTCGTCGAAGAGATCGCGCACCCGGTCGGGGAAGACGCCGGAGGCGAGGGCTTCGGCGAGTTCGGCGGGAGTCAGGTCGTGCACCCCACGGCGTCCGAAGTGGGCGGCCTCCTCGGCGGTACCGGACACCCGCGCTTGCCAACCCGCCCGGCCACCCGAGGTGTAGTCGAGGGTGGCGATCGACTTGGAGACGTGGAACGGCTCGGTGTGCGTGGTCGTCACGGTCGGAATGAGACCGATACGCCGGGTGACCGGGGCGATCCGTGCGGCGATCAGATGCGCGTCGATCCTGGCCCTGACCTGATCGACGGCGTCGTCGGACGGTGCGTGCCCTCCACCGGGGATCCGCAGACTGTCTTCGATGCTCACGAAATCGAGCAGTGCCCGCTCCGCGGTCCGGATCAGGTCGGTCCAGTAGCCGGGGCCGAACAGTTCGGCAGGACGGGAGTTGGGCTCCCGCCACGCGGCCGGATGCCAGCCCGCCCCGTCGAGCGCGACGCCGATATGCAGTGGGTTCGGTGCCATCGTCTCCCGTTTCTCTCCATGCGCGAATATCGTGCGGTGCAACGCCCGAAACCGCTCTGCGACGGACCGAACGGGGGCTGCGAGCACGGCCGAAGACGGGCTGTGTCACCGGGCTCGACGGACCGGGAAGGAATAACGCGTGGCCACGGCGGAGAATGTGCGCACACGCTAGCCATCGCACGCGGAGTGTCAACGATTCAGATCAGCTCGATCGATGGGAAATACGGCGGCGCGACCGGTGTGCTGCGGCCCGGAACGGGGCCGAGCTCTCACGCGAAAGCCCGGCCTGCCGAACGTGCGCAGCGTTCAGCGCGGCGGACGCAGAAGGTATTCTCCGGCGAGTTCGACGGCTTCGCGAGTGGTGTAGCCGGGGTGGTCGGCGACGATGAAGTGACGGCCGATCGCGAGGGCGAAGGTCAGGGTGCTGCGTGCCTCGACCTCGTCGGGGTCGGTGATGAAGGCCCCGAACATTTTGCGCAGGAAAGTCATCCGCTCGTTGTCGATGCGCCGCAGGCGCGTGGCCACCGATTCGTCGTGGCGGGCCCAAGCGCGCACCGCGAGATCGATGCGGTGCAGGTCCTCGGTGAAGGTCAATCGTCCGGCGCGCCGGATCCGGTCGGCGGCGTCGCCGCCTTCGGCTTCGGCCTGGGCGAGGACGGCTGTCGTGCAGCGGCGTTCCCACTCGTCCAGCATTTCCGTGAGCAGCGCGGGACGGCCGTCGAAGTAGCCGTAGAACCCGCCCTTCGTCACGCCGAGCTGGGCGGCGAGCGTCTCCACGCGGACGGCATCGGGTCCACCGCGGGCGAGTGCTTCCAGACCCGCCTCGATCCAGCGGTCGCGGGTGGTGCGGGGCACGGCAGGAATCTGGCCACCTCCATTGATCGGACTGATTCTGTACGTTACCGTATAGATCAATTGTACGGAATCGTATAAAAGCGAATGTCGCGCCGCGATACGGGAAGTCGACCTCGCGATCGTCGACCCCAGCGTGAGGGGCCCCGGCGGAACCGTGACGACGCCGGAACTTCGTCGGAACAGGAAAGGTCACGAGATGAAGGACAGAAAGCGATTGCTCCGCTGGTCCGGTGCGATCCTGCTCGTGCTGGGCGCAGGGCACCTGATCCTGCTGGCACTCTCCTCCTGGGGAAACATCACCGGCTGGGCCGAGCGCGGTATATGGGCGGCCGTCCCGCTCACGCTCGGAGATGAAGACATCGTGCAGACGGCGGAGTCCTTGGAGAACAAGCTGACGTTCTGGGCCGGCCCGGGCAGCTTCGCCGTGCCGTTGATGCTGTTGGGTCTGCTGATCTGGCACCTCGCCGGACGCGGGGTGGCCGTGCCCGCTGTAATCGGCTGGGGCCTCGCGGCATGGTGCTTGCTGGGCGGTGTCCTGCTCGTGCCGTCGCCATTCTTCGTCGGAATCGTTTCCGGGGCGCTTGTCATCGTGGCGGCACGGAAGGACGATCGGCCCCCGGTGAGTGCGACAGCTTCGAGCGCGGAGAGCCGAGGCTGATCGGTCCGGCGGGAGGCGCGGCACGCGGGGGTCGGCATGGCACGACGGGTTTCGATCAGCGTGAGCCGACCGGTCGCACCGGAGGGGCCGAAGTGGTGCACTCTCGGTGATCACGCAGCGAAAGGAAGACACGCACAGATGAGTTATGGCCCCTTCGATCCGACCTATGCTGCCGCGGCGGACCGGTACGAAAAAGTCCCGTACCGCCGCACCGGTAACTCCGGCCTCGACCTTCCTGCCTTCTCGTTCGGCTTGTGGCAGAAGTTCGGCACCGATTACCCGTTCGCGACGCAACGCGAGATCATCCTGCGCGCTTTCGATCTCGGCATCACGCACTTCGATAACGCCGACCGCTACGGACCGCCGCATCGCGCCGCCCAGAAGAACTTCGGCGCGGTGCTCGGCAAGGACCTCGCTCCCTACCGTGACGAACTCATCCTCTCGACCAAGGCGGGCAACCCCATCGGGCCGAGCCCCTATCTCCGGGGCGGTTCGCGCAAGTCGATCCTCACCTCGCTCGAGCACAGCCTGCGCGACCTCGGCACCGACTACGTCGATATCTTCTACCATCACAGCCCGGATCCGAGCACGCCGTTGGAGGAGACGGTCGGCGCGCTGGTCAGCGCCGTGCAACAGGGCAAGGCGCTCTACATCGGCCTGTCCAATTACGCGCCCGACCGCACTCACGAGGCCGCCGAGCTGCTCCGGCAGGCGGGCGTTCCGCTGTTGATCCACCAGGCCCGCTACTCGATCTACGACCGCAGCCCCGAGCGCGGCGGCCTGCTGGAGACCGCCCGCGAGGACGGCTTCGGCGTGATCGTCTACTCGCCGCTGGCGCAGGGCCTGCTGACCGACAAGTACCTGGAGACGATTCCCGACGGGGCGCGGGCGCAGAACAGCAGCTTTCTGTCGCCGGATGTCATCGACGAGACCTACCGGCAGCGCACCGCCGCGCTGAACAAGATCGCCGAGGCGCGCGGCCAGTCGCTCGCGCAGCTGGCGCTGCAATGGGTGCTGCGGCGCCAGGAGGTCACCTCGGCGCTGATCGGCGCGAGTTCCACCGCGCAGCTCGATCACAACATCGCGGCGCTGAGCTTCCCCGCCCTCACCGACGACGAACTCGCCCTCATCGACGAGCACGGCGTGCACGGGACCGGCCTGAAACTCTGAGCCCGCGCCACGCGGATCGGGAGGGGCAGCGCACGCGCTGCCCGTCTCAATCCCGCAGCAACGGCAGCAGCTGCTTGCCTTGACGCTCGATCTCGGTCAGATACGGGGTGTCGGACAGCACGAAATGCGTGATGCCCAGGTCCTGATACTTGCGCAGCGATTTGGCGACGTCGTCGGGGGAGCCGACCAGCCAGGTCGTCCCTGCCCCACCGCCGCCGAACTTCCCCGGCGTGGTGTACAGGTTGTCGTCGAGCACCTCGCCCTGCGCGGCCAGCTCCAGCAATCGCTGCTGGCCCACCGCCGTTCGGCGATGCGGGTTCGGCACGGGCGCGTGGTGGTGGTCGGCCATCGCCGCGACCTTCGCCTCCGCCTCCGCCCAGGCCTGCTCGGTGGTGTCCCGGACGAAGGTGGTGACCCGCAGGCCGAACTCCAGTGGCGGGTGCTCGCGGCCGAGTTCCTCACTCAGCGACCGCAGGCGCTCGATCCGTTCCCTGACGCCCGACAGGGGCTCGCCCCAGAAGAGCTGGACATCGGCCTCGGTCGCCGCCACCCGCTCCGCGGCCTCCGAGGCACCGCCGAAGTAGAGCTTCGGATGGCGGCGCTCGCCGCGCGCGACGATCCTCGGCAGCGCGGTGGAATCGATGACCTGGTAGTACTGGCCCCGATAGGTGACGTTCTCCTCCGTCCACAGCCGGCGGACGAGTTGCAGGAACTCTTTGGTGCGGGCGTAACGCTCGGCCTGATCGCTCTCGGTCTCGCCATAGGCCGCGAGATCGTCCTTGCCCGACACGATGTTCACCCGCACCCGGCCGCCGGAGAGGTGGTCGAGGGTCGCCGCCGCCGATGCGAAGTTCGCCGGACGCCAGTAGCCCGGCCTGATGGCGACCAGCGGCTCGAACGTCGTGGTCCTCGCGGCGAGAGCCGTGGCGACGGTGAGGGTGTCCGGGCGGCCCCACCCGGTGCCGAGCAGAGCGCCCTGCCAGCCGTGTTCCTCGAGTGCCTTCGCCTGGGCGGTCAGGGTGTCCAGGCTGTTGTGATCGGCCACGACGGTGTCACCGCGATGTCCAGGCGTGACCTGATTCGGGATGTACCAAAGGAATTCGGAACTCATCGGCGCTGAATCCTGTTCGGTGGGCGTGATCAACGGGCGAATCACCCGGCTGGCGGGTCGGCCAGCCGTCGGGCACCGAAATTATCGACCGCACCCGGTGCCGTAAGTCCTTCGCCGCCCGCGCCATTCACCCTGAGGAACCGGCCCTGAACTGCGGTGATGCGCTGTGATGAGACATAAATTCATCCAGATTCCAGCGACGGCCGATGCGCCTGTCGCGATACCGGTGCGCGGGTGGACTTAGAGGCCGAGACTTCCCGTCGCGGGCCGCAGGCAGTGGAATCGCGCCGCTGCGCGAGGAAGCGAACGATAGGAGCTGATGCGAGCACACGCGCCGAGGCGATCACTGCTCGCGCTGGAATCGATGGGCCGCTCGCGGGGCGAGCGGCCCCCGACTGATCGTTATCGGATCGGCACGATCGGCTTGCCGGAGCCCGGTCCCGGCGCGGGAGGAACCAGTGCACCGGCGGGTGTGCCGGTATTGGGAGCCGACCTCCCGGGCGGGGGCGCGAGCACTTGCAACGGCAGTGCAGGTGGCGCGGCGGGCGCGCCGCGCGTCGCGGGCTTGTCGTCGCCGCAAGCCGTTGCGGGGGAGGGTATCTCGCCGCAGCTCGGTCCGACCGGCACGATCGGCTCGGCGCAGGTGGTGGGGGCGGCGATGATCAGTGCGGCCGACACCCCGATCGGCGCCAGCCAGCGTCGCAGCGCAGGCGCGGGGATCACAGCCATATCGGATCACCGTAGACCGCGACGGAATTGTCGGCCGTCGCGGTGGATATCGATACGATCGCGAACGAGCGCAGGCTCACCGCGCCCGCACACGCATCGATCTTGATCTGGATCTGATCGACGGAGATCGAGCCGTGCGGCCCGGCAAGCGGTTTGGTCCCCAGCGTGATGCTGTTGATGGTGCCCGGCTTGATGGTCGTCGACATGCTCGGCAGGGCCAGCGCGCTGCCGCCGACGGCGAGGCCGGGCGACGGGGCGACGGTCACCATGGCGTTCGGGCCGATGGCGGCGGACAGGCCCATGGTCAGGCCGTTGGAAACGTCCACCTGGCAGCCGATCTGGTATCCCAGCTGCAGCGTCCCCGAGTTCACCGCCTCCCGGCCCTCGCCGGCGATGTCGGCCGCCGCCGACAGCGTGACGAACCCTTCCCTGGTGAACGGCGTCGCGGCCAGATTGGGCACGCGCTGCACGTCTTCGGCGGTCTTGCTGATCCGCAACTGCCAGCCGTCCTCGGTGTCGACCACGCGAGACTTGTCTGCCACCGGATCAGCGGTCGCGGGGGCGGCCGTCAGGCCGAATGCCGCGGTCGCGGCGATGCCGAGCATCGCCATCGTCGAGCCCTTCAATGAAATCCTTAGTCCTGTTAACAGTCGAAGGCGATAGTACTGAGTCCGCCTCCGCGGCGGCACGAAAGGGCGCCCACCATTGGGGTGCAGTGGATTTCACCGGCCGGGTCAGCGGTGGATGTACCCGCGAGTGAGCGGTGCGTCGTCGAGCCGCGGTGCGATCGATTCACCGCCGAGTGCCTGCCGCAGGAGCGCTTGCTCGTCCTGGATGACGTGCATGACGGCATTGATCAAGGCGAGGTGGGTGAACGCCTGCGGATAGTTGCCCCAGTGCCTGCCGGTGCGGGGATCGATCTCCTCGGCGTAGAGGCCGAGCGGGCTGGCGTAGCCGAGAAGTTTCTCGCACAACTGTTTGGCCTTCTTCTTCTCGCCGATCTCCGACAGCGCCGACACCAGCCAGAACGAGCAGATCGTGAAAGCGCCTTCCTCACCAGCGCATCCGTCGTCGGTCTCCGCGACGCGGTACCGCAAGACGAGGCCGTCTTCGGTCAGTTCCTCTGCGATGGCCAGCACGGTGTTGCGTACCCGGTCGTCGTCGGGTGGCAGGAAACGCACGAGCGGGATGAGCAGGGTCGAAGCGTCCAGCGACGTGCTGCCGTAGTACTGGGTGAACACCCGCCGGGAATCGACCGCGTGTGCGCAGATGTCGGCGTGGATCTCGTCGGCGGCCTGTTGCCACCGGTGCGCGCGGGCGAAGTCCTGGTGGATACGGGCCAGCCGGGCGCCGCGGTCGGCGGCGACCCAGCACATCACCTTGCTCGAGGTGAAGTGCCGGGGCTGCCCGCGCACCTCCCAGATGCCGTGGTCGGGCTCGCGCCAGTAGGTCAGGGCGCTCTTGACCGCACGGCCGAGCAGCGGCCATGCCCGCGCATCGATCTGATCTTGATGACGGCCGTAGAGATAGACCGCGTCCAGCGCCGCGCCCCAGACATCGTGCTGCCGCTGCCGGTACGCCTCGTTACCGATGCGCACCGGGCCCGCGTTGTCGTAGCCGCGCAGGTGGGGAAGGGTCTGTTCGGCGAGGTCGGTCTCGCCGCCGATGCCGTAGACGATCTGCATGTCCCCGGCTTCCTCGGTCAGGTCGAGGATGTAGGAGAAGAAGTCGTTCGCCTCCCAGGTGAACCCCAGCGTGTACAGGCCCCACAGGGCGAAGGCGGAGTCGCGGATCCACGAATAGCGATAGTCCCAATTGCGCTCCCCGCCAGGGGTTTCCGGTAGCGAGGTGGTGGCGGCGGCAGCGACGGCGCCGGTGGGGGCGAAGGTCAATCCCTTGAGGGTGAGGGCGCTGCGGGTGAGTTCCGCGGTCCACGGATGGTCCGGGAATCGCCCGCCGGCCAGCCAGTGCCGCCAGTGGTGGATCGTGCGCAGCAGTCGCTCTTCGGCCTCCGCGACGTCGCCGGGCGCGTCCCGACTGCCCCAGGCCAGCGCGCAGAACCGGGTGTCGCCCTTCTTCAGCAGGGTCCGGGCGACCGCGTGCGTGCCCTCCAGCCCCAAGCGCATGTCCGTGCTCAAGGTCAGTTGCAGATCGATCCCGTCGGCGCAGGCCTGCGCGAGGTGATAACTGCCGAGGTACTCCCATCGCGCGCGATGCCTGCCGTAGTCGAAGGCCGGTTGGCAATCGAGCCCGAACTGGATCTGGCCGGTCTCGCAGTGCACCGTGCGCAGCAGGATGTGCTCGGCGTCGTAGTCCGTCGGCGTCCGCCGGTGCGCGCTGCGGCCGGGTTTCTGGTGCCGCCACGGCCCGACCAGCAGCACGTCACGGACCGTCGCCCAGCCCTCGCCGCTGCGCCAGCTCGTCTCCATGACCATCGTGCCCGGGATGTAGCGGCGATCGGTAGGCACCACGAAGTCGGCGGGAGCGAACCGGAACGAACCCGCGGAGCGATCGAGTATCGCGGCGAAGACGCTGGGGGAGTCCATGCGCGGCAGGCACATCCACTCGATGGCTCCGCTGGGCGCGATCAGAGCGGTGACCTCGCAATCGGAGATGAACCCGTAATCGTCGATGCGCGGGAAGGCCGTGAGCCGCGGCGTGCAATCGATCTCGTCCATGCGTTTCTCCGTCGTCGTCTCGGGGCTTACCGGCCGGTGGCCGTGCACCGGCGAGTACCTGCTGCGCCGCCTTTCTTCGGGGGAACACTGTGCGCGGTATCGAGGCGTGAGATGCAACGCTGCCACCAGCCCACCACCTGGTGGGCCGGCTCGGCAAGCCCTGCGAGCTAACGACCGGCTTCGGCGGCGGACGCCTCCGGGCTGACCAGCCGCCGGGCGGCCAGAACGGTCGCGGCGCGGCGTTCGGTGATGTTGTGCTGGGTGGTGCGGGTGGCGTGCATGGCCGCGGTGCGGGCGAGGTCGGTCAGCATGACGATCAGGGTGATGGGCGCGAACGCCTCGGTGATCAATCCCTGCTCCTGGCCGCGGCGGATCTCGGCGAGCTTCCCCGCGATGATCCGGCGGATGGCGTCCTCGGCGGCGGCGATGTGGGTCTGCTCGATCTCGGCCCACGCCTGCAACCGGGCGTTGTCGGGATGGGCGATGTAGTGGTCGAAGAGCCTGCCCACGTAACCGGGCAGGTCCGCGGCGTCGAGGGCGGTCTCCTCCGTGGTCTGGGCGACCCACTCCTCGGTGACCGCGGCGTACAACTCGTCCTTGCCCGCGAAATACGCGTATAGCCGGTCCTTACTGGCCTTGGCCGCGTCGGCGATGCGATTGATGCGCGCTCCCGCGATGCCGTACCTGGCGAACTCCGCTTTGGCCGCGACGAGTATTCGTTCGCGGGTGGCCTGACCTGCTGCGCGCATGGCCGGCATCCTATCTTGCCGAACCTTTTGGTTCGGATATACAGTTGCCGAACCAAAAGGTTCTGGAAACCGCATCGGAAACGAGGATGGTCATGGGCGCTGTGGGGACTGGCTGGCGAGAATTCCTCGCACGGGAAGGCGGGGTGACGGCGGCGGAGCTGGATGCGCTGTGGGCCGGTCTGCCCGTGGCGCGCGCCGAGGACATCCTGGGCGAATGGAAGGGCGCGGCGTTCCCCACCCGGCATCCGCTGCGCAAAGCGCTGTCGGCGAGCCGCTGGCACGGCAAGACGTTCCACAGCGTGCTGGACGCCAAGCCGTTGATCTGCCGCGCCGAGGACGGATCGCTGTTCTCCAACGTCGAACTCGGCGGCGGCGGGGAAGCGACGCTGTGGAACATCGAGTTCCGCGGTGAGGTGACCGCCACCATGGTCTACGACAAGCGACCGGTCTTCGACCACTTCAAATGGCTCGATGAGAACACGCTGATGGGCATCATGAACGGCAGGCCGGAACTGGTGCTGGCAGATGGCGAGTACTTCTATTTCCTGCTCGAGCGGAGCTGAGCGATGGTGACCACCACCGCCGTGCTGTCGCGCGACCCCGCCGCTGCGTTCACCGTCGAAGCGGTCGAGATCGACGGCCCGCGTGCGGATGAGATCCTGGTCCGGGTCCAGGCCACCGGCATCTGCCACACCGATCTGGTCACCCGGGCGGCGGGCGCCGCCGATCGTCCGGTCCTGCTCGGGCACGAGGGCGCCGGCGTGGTGGAGGTTGTCGGCGCGGCGGTGACCGGCGTGCGGCCAGGCGATCGGGTGGTGTTGACCTTCCGGCACTGCGGAACATGCCGCAACTGCCGGGCGGAGCGCCCGGCGTATTGCCTGCGAGCGGCGAAACTCAATCAGTTCGGCGCTCGGGCCGACGGATCGGCTCGGGTCACCGTCGCGGGCACTCCGGTGCGGGACGGTTTCTTCGGTCAGTCCAGCTTCGCCGCGTACGCCTTGACCACCGCCGACAACACGGTGGTCGTCGACACCGAGGTCGATCCGGCCGTCCTCGCCCCACTGGGCTGCGGTTTCCTCACCGGAGCCGGGGCGGTGCTCAATGTGCTGCGGCCGGACCGGGACGCCCGCGTGGCGGTCTACGGCGCGGGCGCGGTCGGCATGGCGGGTGTGCTGGCGGCACTGGTGCGCGAGGTCGCCGAGCTGGTCGTGGTGGAACCGTCACCGGCGCGACGGGCACTGGCGCTGGAACTGGGCGCCACCGCGGCCCTCGATCCCGCGGCAGACGACATCGTGCCCGCGATCCGGAAGCTGACCGACGGCGGGGCCACCCACGCCATCGACACCACGGGATCGTCGCGTGTGCTCGCCACCGCGGCCGCCGCATCGGCGATCGGAGGCACCGTGGTCGCGGTCGGTCTGGGTGCCGGGGTCCCCGAGATCGATCTGCGGGATATCGTCCTGGGCGGCAAAGCGATTCGCGGCTGCCTCGAAGGCGACGCGGTGCCCGCGACTTTCATCCCCCAGCTGCTGGAGCTGCATGCCGCCGGACGATTCCCCATCGACCGGCTGATCACGAGGTATCCGCATACCGAGATCAATGCCGCGCTCGCGGAGCAGCGGGCGGGCACGGTCGTCAAACCGGTGCTCACCTGGTGAGGTGACCGGAACGAGCGAACTCGACACGCTTTCGCCCGTCGGGCTGAGACCGGCACCCACGTGTCCGGGCGCATGACAGCTCCGCCGCGGCGGCAGCGCCGGTGGCGCCCTGGTTGGCGCGGCGCAAAGGGGATACCCCGCTCGAGAGCCGACGTGCGGCGCAGGCATGCGGCTCCCGAGACCGCAGGAAGGGGCTGCCATGGTGTCGAGCACGCTCGCGGCGCTGTCCCAGGCGTCGGCGGAGGGGCCACCCGGTCTGCTTCCCGCGCGCCAGCAGATGGCGTTCTCGCTGGGCTGGCACATCGTGCTCGCCTGTTTCGGGGTGGCCTTTCCCGCCATGATCTACGTCGTGCATCGCCGCGGCATCGTCCGCACCGACCCGGTCGCCTCGGCGCTGGCCAAGCGGTGGGCGACGGTATCGGCGATCCTGTTCGCCATCGGCGCGGTCTCCGGGACGGTGCTCAGCTTCGAGATGGGCCTGCTGTGGCCGGGGCTGATGGGCCGCTACGGTGACGTGCTCGGCCTGCCGTTCGCCTTCGAAGGGCTGTCGTTCTTCATCGAGGCGATCTTTCTCGGCATCTACCTCTACGGGTGGGGTCGCATGGCGCCGCGCAGGCACCTGGCGATGCTCATCCCGATGGGCGTGGCGGGGGTGGTCGGCACCTTCTGTGTGGTCAGTGTCAACGCGTGGATGAACAACCCGACCGGCTTCCGCCTCGTCGACGGGGAGGTGACCGACGTCGATCCGTGGCGAGCCATGTTCAACGACGGTGTCTACCTGCAGTTCGCGCACATGTGGGTCGGCGCTTTCATGGTCGTCGGCTTCCTGGTGTCCGGTGTCTACGCGGCCGGTCTGCTGCGCGGCCGCCGCGACGCCAACCACCGGCTCGGATTCACCGTTCCGTTCGTCTTCGCCACGGTCGCGGCGCTCGCGCAACCGCTCATCGGGCATGTGCTCGGCATGCGGGTGCACGACACGCAGCCGGCCAAGTTGGCGGCGTTCGAGCTGGCCGCCACCACCGAAGGGCCTGCCCCGCTGCGACTGGGCGGCGTCCTGGTCGACGGCGAAGTCAAGGGAGCGCTCGAGATCCCCCGGCTGGGTTCGATCATCGCCCGCAATTCCCTGACCGCACCTGTCCCCGGTCTGGACTCGGTGCCCATCGGGGACCGGCCGCCGGTCAACGTCACCCATCTCGCTTTCCAGGGCATGGTGGCCATCGGCACCCTGCTCGCGCTCCTGGTGATCGTGTTCTGGCTGCTGCGCTGGCGGCGCCGTGACCCGCTGACCGAACGCTGGTTCCTGGGCGCGTCGGTCGCCGCGGGCCCGCTGGCGATCCTCGCGCTGGAATGCGGCTGGATCGCCACCGAAGTGGGCCGTCAGCCGTGGACGGTGTGGCAGGTGCTGCGCACCACCGACGCCGCCAGCACGAGCACCGGCCTGTGGTGGAGCTATGCCAGCGTATTGCTGGTGTACGTCGGGATGACGGTGGGTGCGATCGTCGTCTTGCGTTCCATGGCTCGCCGTTGGCGCGCCGGCGCCGCGACCATCACCGCCCCCTACGGACCGGGAGCATCGCCGGTCGACCAGGCGCAGCGGGCCCGCAGCGTCGGAAAGCCGTGACCGATGGATCTCTCCGACGTGGTGGCGACGGCGATGTTCACCGGGGTTGTCCTCTACGGGCTGTTCGGTGGCGCGGATTTCGGCTCCGGATTCTGGGACCTGACCGCGGGCGGTGCGCGGCGCGGCAGCCGCCTGCGGGTGCTCATCGATCACAGCATCGGACCGGTGTGGGAAGCCAATCACGTCTGGTTGATCTACATCCTGGTCTTCCTCTGGACCGCCTACCCTGCGGTGTTCGCCGCCGTGATGACCACCTTGTTCATCCCGATGAGCCTCGCGCTGCTGGGAATCGTGCTGCGCGGCGCGAACTTCGCGTTCCGCAAGTACTCCGCGACCCTGCGCCAGGCGCGCCTGTTCGGCGCGTTGTTCGCCGGCGCGTCGCTCATCACGCCGTTCTTCTTCGGCACCGTGGCCGGCGCGATCGCGTCCGGGCGAGTGCCCGCCGAGGGGTACGGCGACCGGGTGGGGTCATGGCTGAATCCGACCTCGCTGATCGGCGGCACGCTGGCCGTCGGGACCTCGGCGTTCCTGGCCGGAGTCTTCCTCACCGCGGACGCCGCGCGCTCGGGCGACGACGCGCTGGCGGGATACCTGCGCATCCGCACGCTGATCGTCGGCGGCGTGACCGGGGCGGTCGCGATCGCGGCGATCGCCCCGATCCGTCACGACGCACCGACCCTGGGCGCCGGACTACTCGGGCGTGCCCTGCCGCTGATCGCGCTCTCGGCCGCCGCGGGCGTGCTCACCCTGATCATGGTGTACCGTCGCCGCTTCGCGTGGGCGCGCGTCCCCGCGGTGATCGCGGTCGCCGCGATCGTCATCGGATGGGCGGTCGCGCAGACGCCGTGGATCCTCGTCGACGAGACGCTCATCGCCGACGCGGCAGGGGCACGCTCGACCCTGATCGGGCTGCTGGCCGTCGTCGCCGTCGCCGCCGTCACGGTGCTGCCCGCTCTGGCCTACCTGTTCTGGCTGACCCAGACCGATGCGTGGGTCCGCGACGAGCCCGCGCAGATCGGGCAGCCCGAGAAGGCGTAGGACTTCGGGTATCACTCGACACGCTCCGCCATGGACCTGGCGACCCTTGCCCGTACAGACGGACACGAACCGGGGTCAACTCCGCACGTGCAGGCCGAAACCCGTGCGGCCTGCGGACTCCAATCCCTCCTTCAGTTGCAGCGAGGGGATCTCGTAGTCGCCGAAGTTCTGCCGGCGAAAGGCGATCGGCTCGGTCGACTCCAAGGTGAGCAGGCGCTGCTCCCAAGCCTTGGCGACGTCCGCGTAGTCCTCGCCGGTCATCCGGTCGGTGCCATACAGCACGAACGGCGGCAGCACTTCGATGCCGGGGTAGAACAGGATGCCATGGTGGATCGGGAACAGCAGATCCTCGATGGGCCCGTTGATCCCGCGCGCGGCGTAATGCGGCTCCGGGCCGCCTACGGTCACCGACAGCAGAGCCTTCCGGCCCGTGAGAGTGCCTTCGCCGAAGCGCTCGCCGTACCTGGTGTCGCTGTGCTCGCCGACGCCGTAGGCGAAGTGGTAGGTGAACACCCGGTCCACCCAGCCCTTGAGGATCGCGGGCATCGTGTACCACCAGAGCGGGAACTGGAAGATGATCGTGTCGGCCCACAGCAGCTTCTCCTGCTCGGCGCGCACATCCGGGGTGAGCGTCCCCGCGTCGAAGGCCCGCCCCGAGTCACGGGCGACCCGTAGCGGACTCGAGGCTCCGGGGCCGTAGTCCGTGGCGTCCACGACCGCCTTCCACTGCATCGCGTACAGATCGCTCACCCGCACCTCGTGCCCCGCGGCCTCCAAGGCGGACACCGCGAGATCCTTCAGCGACCCGTTGAGCGACTTCGGCTCGGGATGGGCGTAGACGATCAATGTCTTCATCAGAACTCCTCGGGATCGGGTGCCTTCGATCCTGGGCGGCACGGCGCCCGGCGTTCAGGGGCTCCGCTTCCGTCGGACGGGACTTCCTGGTAACAGCAGGACCACCTTCACGGGCACGGCCGCAGCCATACTGGGGGCATGGACGATCTCGCGGGCTTCTTGCGAACCCGGCGTTCCCGGGTCGATCCGGCGACCGTCGGCATCCCCACCGACAGGCGCCGCCGGGTCGAAGGGCTGCGCCGCGAAGAGGTCGCGCACCTGTCCGGGGTCAGCGTCGACTACTACGTACGCCTGGAGCAGGGCCGCGCGACCGAGCCGTCCGAACAGGTCCTCGACGCGCTCGCCCGCGTCCTGGGTCTCGACGACACCGAACGCGAGCACCTCTACCGGCTGGCCCGCCAGCGCCGCCGCCGGGCGAAGGCGCCGGGCGGGCGAATTCGGCCGGAACTGTTGCGCGTGCTGGACCTGGTCACCGACGCGCCCGCGCTGATCATGGACCATCGCTTGGACGTGCGCGCGGGGAACCGCCTCGCCGGCCTGCTCTACGGCCGGCCCATGCCGGGGCTGAACACCGCCAGGCACATCTTTCTCGAGGAGGCCGAGCGCGGCCTCTACGCGGACTGGGAGACCTGCACCCTCGACGTGGTGGGGCACCTGCGCCTGGCCGCGGGCAAGTACCCCGAGGATCCCCGGCTTGCCTCACTCATCGGCGAGCTGGCGATGGGCAGCGAGCGCTTCCGCCGGCTGTGGGCTCGCGCGGACGTGCGCGCCCGCACCCATGGACGCAAGGCGTACCGGCACCCGCTGGTCGGACTGCTGGAACTGCACCAGGAGAACTTCGCCCTACCGGACGCCTCGGGCATGGAGCTGCTGGTGCTGTCGGCGGCCCCCGGCAGCCCCGCCGAGGACGGGCTGCGCCTGCTCGCCGGCCTTGGTGCGGACAGCGGCGCCGCGCATCCCACAATCGACGCCCAGGTCCACGAGTAGCCTGCGCCCGGCCGGATCGCGGCCGTGTCGGCACCGAGAACTCGGCCGCGCGCGAACGGCGCGGCATGTTCCGCGAAGCGGTACCGAAAGAACGGTTTGTTTATGGTCGCGAGTGGTACCCGGTGCACGTATCGGCTCGACAGCGCGGTCGTGCCGGTACGCGATTCGGGGTATCCCCGCTGCTCGACCACCGGCCGGTTGGACAACGATGTCATGAATAGCTTGCGCCGCACCCGAGGACGAGGGCCCCATTCCGAGGTTGGACGGCGCAAAGGAACTACATCGTGATCGAGGACGCGAACATGCCCAGCACCGACGACGAGGATCGAGACCGGATCATTTGGCCCGAGTCCCGTTTGAGCGCATGGTGGGCGGATGTCATGGGTCACCGCTTCCCCCGAACCCAGGCCACATCGAGTTGATCCCCCTCTCCGCGCACGATCGCACCGGTCAGCGGAGGGTAGTCCGGATGCGCCGATCACGCCGCTGAGGTGTCGCGTCGTGACCGTGCGCTACGCGCTGTCGGGCTGGGGTGTCCTGCGCAGCGCGAGGAGCTTGTCGACGATCTCGATCGCCGTCAGCGGAGCCGATGCGGTGCTGCCCGCGGCGGCGGCGCGAATCCGGGCGGCGAGGCCGGCGGGGCAGCGGGGCCCCGGATTGGCGGTGGTGGCGCAAGCCGAGCAGTTCTCGACGGCATCGGCGAGATGAGCTTCGACATTGCGCACATCCAGTGCGGCGATCAGATCGAGCCCGCTCAGGAAATTGATCGGCATGTCGATGGGTTCCTCCGGCTGAAAAGTCCGATCGGGGCGGGGCGTCGCCACGAGTGTTCCGGCGTGCCGCGCGGCGCGAATCGGCTCGGATATCGGACGACCGGGCGGGCGGACGTCGACCGATCTCGGGCCGTCGCATGCGAGGCACGGGCGGGCTCGCGGCGATTCGTGATGTGTGGATCCGTTTGCGGCCGACGCCGTTGTCGGCCTGCCGACGTCTTTGTCGGGACGGATGTCCGCTGACTGCGTTGTCGTCCGGACGGGGAGCAGCACGGCTTTATATAGGCTCCGCATCGGTAATGTAACAGATGGATATACTCGCTGGGAACCCGTCAGCGAACGGCAATCAGCCGGGATTTCCGCCTGCCCACGCCTGCTTTCCGGGGTGCGCGGCGGGTGGGCGGCCGCGGTTCAGCGAAAAATACGCAACGGTATGGTGTTGCAGATTTTGGTCCGGCCTGTGGACCGCCTGGTTAGTTGGAGGCGCTCGACTATGCAATCGGTACTCGGCAAGGCAAGGTTGCTGCTGGAAGCCTTCGACGCCGAGTCGGTGGCGTTGTCGCTCACCGAACTGTCCCGCCGCAGCGGAGTCGCCAAGGCGACGACGTATCGGCTGGCGAACGCCCTGGTGGAGTGGGGTGTCCTCGAACGCTCGGGGACGAAATACCGCCTCGGCCTGCGCCTGTTCGAGCTCGGGCAACTGGTGCCGACGCAACGGGTTCTGCGCGATGCGGCGCTGCCGTACCTGCAGGAACTCCATGCCGCGACGTCCGCGACGGTCCATTTCGCCATCCGCGACGGTCTCGACGTGCTCTACATCGACAAGCTCTCCGGCCACGGCGCGGTCGAGATACCGTCCCGGGTCGCGGGACGGCTGCCGCTGTACGCGACCGCGACGGGCAAGGCGATTCTCGCGTTCTCCGCGACCGATGTGGTCGCGCAGGTGGTGGAGAACGGGCTGTCGGCGTTCACCCGACGAACGGTCGCCTCGGCGGCGCATCTGTACCGCCAACTTGACATCGTCCGGCAGAACAGGCTGGCGGTGGAAGCCGAGGAGATGTCCCTCGGCGTGGTGAGCGCGGCGGTGCCCGTGTTCGGGCCGCAGTCGGTTCTGATCGGGGCGGTCGGGATGTCCACGACCACCGCTCGGATGAACCTCGACCGGATGTCCGGCCCGCTGAAGTCCGCGGCCATGGGGATCAACCGGACACTCGCGCGTTCGGCATAGCGCGCGGCGGACGCATACCGAAGAGTCGAGGCGTGCCCCGGATTAGCAAATCCGCGGCGAAGATCTCGCGAATTTTTCGATCGGTTGGTCAGCTGAGTGGACCGAATCGGTTGACCTGGCCTGACGCGCTCAGGCACCGTTCCACTACTTCCCACACGGAAGTGACGTGGGTCGCACCGACACCACACAGCACATCATCAACAACCTGCCGGGCGCTGTCCGCGCTCGGCATCCGGTGCACTCGGCGCGCCGACACCCAGGAAGAGCCGAGAGGAAAGAAAACAAGGATGAGGAAAATCGTCACGGTGGCCGCGGGTCTCGTCGCCGCGGTCGGGATCGCTTCCGGCTCGGCCGGCGCCCAGCCCGAAGCGGAGGACGCGGTCGGTTTCACGGCTCGCGCCACCGATACCCAGTCCATCATCACGACCGATGCCGGTTCCATGGTCGTCGAGGATGGCGTGTTCAAGGTCAAGGCCGCCAACGGCACGGTGCTCACCGGCATGCCGCTGACCTTCCGGGTCGATGACTTCGAGTTCCCGATCGCTGCCGAGATCGCGGACCACACCGCCACCCTGACCCCGCAGTTCGACCTGGCGCACGCCACCTACAAGCCGGTCGCCCTTCCGTTCGAGGACAAGGCGCCCTGGAAGACCGACTACGACCGTGAGCAGGCGGCCTGGACCCGCATGACCAGCACCATCACCATGGGCGCCACCCTCGGCACCCTGGTCGGCGGTCTCGGCGGCGGCGCCGTCGGCTGCATCCTGGGTGGCATCGCGGGCGCGACGGTCGCGGCCTCCACGATCGTCGGCCTGTTCGGCGCGTTCATCCCGGCCGCGGCCATCGGCTGCCTCGGCGGCATCATCGCCGTCGGCGCGCTGGGCACCCTCGCCGGTCAGATCCTGGTCACGGCTCCGGTGGCGCTGGGCGCCGCCATCCAGTACTTCGCCACTGTCAATCAGCCGCCGGTCGCACCGGCCAAGTAGGTAGTGGGGGAGCAACCCCGGCGAGCGTTCGCTCACCCGGCCCCGTCCGGCATCCGTGCCGGGCGGGGCCTTCCTCGTGGCTCAGGAAGGAGGCGCGGACAACAACCGGGCCCGCCGGGTCAGGGTGGCTCCGATGCCGTCGGCGGCCGCGCGGACCGATGCCGCGTGGGTCTCGGGCTGGAACCGATGGGACGGGCCTGCCACGCTGATCGCGGCGACCACGTCCTCCGACTCGCGAACCGGGGCGGCCACGCAGACGATGCCGGGCGCGGATTCCTCGAATTCGAAGGCGACGCCGTCGGCCGCGATCCGATCGAGCTGGTTGCGCAGCGTGCCCGGCTGGGCCATCGTGCGCGGGGTGTAGCGGCGCAGCGGTCCGGCCAGCACCTGGTCACGAAGCGCCGCGTCGGCGTTGGCGAGGAGCACTTTGCCGATGGCGGTGCAGTGCACCGGCATGCGGCCACCGATGCGGGAGGGGGCGCTGGCCTGCCTGCGTCCGCCGATCTTCGTCAGATACACGACATCCGTGCCGTCGAGCACGCCCAGATGCACGGTCTCGTGGATCCGGGCGTTGAGTTCCTCCAGGAACGGAATGGCCACCTCGAGCAGACTTCGCTCCACCGAGGCGCGCATCCCGAGTTCGAACAGGTACCCGCCGAGCCGATACCCGGCGTCGGTCCGGTCCAGCAGCCGGACGCTCACCATGTCGGCGAGGACCCGGTGCAGGGTCCCCTTCGGAATGCCGGTCCGCCGCCCCAGCTCGGCCAGGGTCAAGGTGGTGTCGTCGATCGAGTACGCCTCGAGTACGGCCATGATCTTGCCCAGCACGGTCGAACCGTCTACCGCACGGCCAGTGAACGCGGATGGCACCGCTCACCTCCTTCGCCGCGCCGACTCTATCGCGGCGGCGTTCGGCTCAGTGGAACGCGATGCTGGCGGACGGATTCCTTCCGCGGCGACAGTGAGGTCACCGTTCACTTCTCACGAGAGCCGGGACTTCCGATGCCGCTACCTCCAGACCTCGACCAACGCTCCGCGGACACCGCCACGATCGCCGCCGCCGACCTGCTCGGCGCGGCCGCCCGCTCCGGCACCCCGTGCGCCCCGGTACGCGATCTGATCGGTTCCGGCGACGTGGCCGCCGCCTACGCGGTGCAGGAATTGCTGACCGCCGAGCGCATCGCGGCGGGCGCCGAGGTGGTCGGCCGCAAGATCGGCTTGACCTCCCCGGCGGTGCAGCGGCAGCTCGGTGTCGATCAACCGGACTTCGGAGTGCTGTTCGACGACATGCGCTACCGGCAGGACACGCCCGTGCCGCTGAGCCGGTTGCTGCAGCCGAAGGCCGAAGCCGAGATCGCGTTCGTGCTCGGCGCGGACCTGGCCGACGGACCACTCGACGACCAGCAGGTCCGCGGCGCGGTCGACTACGCCGTGGCCGCGCTCGAGATCGTCGACAGCCGCATCGCCGGTTGGGACATCACCTTCGGCGACACCGTCGCCGACAACGCTTCCAGCGGTTTGTTCGTCCTCGGCGACGAACGCCGCACCCTCGATTCCTTCGAGCCCGTTTCCACCAGGATGCGGATGTCGATCGACGACGTCGAAGTCTCGACGGGAACCGGCGCGGCCTGCCTCGGCGATCCCCTGCACGCCCTGGCCTGGCTGGCGCGGACCACGCGCGAGTTCGGTCGTCCGCTGCGCGCCGGGCAGATCGTGCTCTCCGGAGCGCTCGGACCGATGGCCCCGATCGAGGGCCCTGGAACCGTCACCGCGGACATCACCGGACTCGGTTCGGTGACCGCGACCTTCATTCGGGAGTGAGACCATGAACGACAACCCCGCCACCCTCGAAGTCGCGGTGATCGGATCGGGCAACATCGGCACCGATCTGATGATCAAAGTGATCCGGCACTCGACCGTCCTGGAGATGGGCGCGATGGTCGGCATCGACCCGGAATCCGACGGTCTGGCCCGCGCGCGCAGACTCGGCGTCCCCACCACGTCCGACGGCGTCCAGGGCCTGCTGGAACTGCCGAACTTCGACGAGATCGACGTGGTCTTCGACGCGACTTCCGCCAAAGCCCACGCCGCCCACGCCGCGGTGCTCCAACCACTCGGCAAACGCCTGATCGATCTGACACCCGCCGCGCTCGGACCATTCGTCGTCCCGGCGGTGAACCTGGACGAGCACCGCCACGCGCCCAACGTCAACATGGTCACCTGCGGCGGGCAGGCCACCATCCCGATCGTCGCGGCCATCTCCCGCGTCGCACCGGTGGCCTACGCCGAGATCGTCGCGTCCATCGCCTCGAAGTCCGCCGGTCCCGGCACGCGCGCGAATATCGACGAGTTCACCGAGACCACCGCGCACGCGATCGAAACGGTGGGCGGCGCGGCGCGCGGCAAGGCCGTCATCATCCTCAATCCGGCCGACCCGCCGCTGATCATGCGCGATACGGTGCTGTGCCTGATCACCACGCCGGATCCCGGCGTGCACGAGGCGATCCGGGAATCCGTGGAGCAGATGATCGCGCACGTGGCCACCTATGTCCCCGGCTACCGCCTCAAGCAGCAGGTGCAGATCACGGCCGTGCCGCGAGACCAGCCGGTGCACACCCTCCTGACGCCTGGCACGGCCGCGGCGCCCACCCATCAGGTCACGGTGTTCCTCGAGGTCGAAGGCGCCGCCCACTACCTCCCGGCCTACGCGGGAAATCTGGACATCATGACCTCGGCGGCGGTGCGCTACGCCGAATCCATCGCCGACACGATCGCCGCGACGCCGGCGGGACAGGAAGCGCTGCGATGACCACCCGACTGTTCATCCAAGACGTCACCCTCCGCGACGGCATGCACGCGGTGCGCCACCGCGTCACTCCCGCCGACGTCGGCCGGATCGTGGCGGCGCTCGACGCGGCCGGTGTCGACGGCATCGAAGTCGCCCACGGCGACGGTCTCGCCGGCGGCAGCCTGAACTACGGTCCCGGGAGCAACACCGACTGGGAGTGGATCGAAGCCGCCGCCGCCAACCTCACCCACGCCCGGCTGACCACGCTGCTGCTGCCCGGCATCGGCACCATTCGAGAACTGAAGCACGCCTACCGGCTGGGCGTGCGATCGGTGCGCGTGGCCACCCACTGCACCGAAGCCGACGTGTCCGCCCAGCACATCGCGACCGCGCGGGAACTCGGCATGGACGTCTCCGGATTCCTGATGATGTCGCACATGGCCGAACCCGCTCGCCTGGCCGAACAAGCGAAACTGATGGAATCCTATGGGGCGCAGTGCGTCTACGTCACCGACTCCGGCGGCCGGCTGACCATGAACGGCGTCCGTGACCGGGTCCGCGCCTACCGGGATGCGCTCGACCCCGGCACCGAGATCGGCATCCACGCGCACGAGAATCTCTCCCTGTCGGTGGCCAATTCCGTGGTGGCGGTCGAAGAAGGCGTCACCCGGGTCGACGCCTCGCTCGCCGGCCACGGCGCCGGCGCGGGCAACTGCCCGATCGAACCTTTCGTCGCCGTCGCCGACCTGCACGGCTGGAAGCACAACTGCGATCTGTTCGCGCTGCAGGACGCGGCCGACGATCTGGTGCGCCCGCTACAGGACCGCCCGGTGCGCGTGGACCGCGAAACACTCACGCTCGGCTACGCCGGGATCTACTCGTCCTTCCTGCGGCACGCCGAGACCGCGTCCCGGCGCTACGGCATCGACGTGCGCACGATCCTGCTCGAGGTGGGACGTCGGGGGTTGGTCGGGGGACAAGAGGATCTCATCGTGGACATCGCCCTGGACATGCTCGCCGAATCCTCCGGCGCCACCGCCTGAGCGGCATCGACCTCGCCGACAGTGGTTTTCACCGTCGGCGAGGCCGACTCGCGTGTCCCGGTCATCACCCCTCCTCGCCGCGTCGGAACCGTCGCGGCGACTGCCGGGAGAGGCCCGCACACAGTTGCCTTGCGCGCGTGCGAGACTCGAAACGATGCTCACATACTTTCAAGCGACTGTGATCGGGGCGGTACAAGGGGTCACCGAACTGTTCCCGATTTCCAGCCTGGGGCACTCCGTGCTGGTCGCGGCATGGCTCGGAGGCGATTGGGAGAGATTGACCGGCCAGGGCGAAGCCGATTCCGGCACACCGTATCTGGCGTTCGTGGTGGCGCTGCACGTGGCCACCGCGCTGGCGCTGCTCGGGTACTACTGGCGCGACTGGTGCGTCATCGTGGCGGGCTTCTTCACCACGCTGCGCACCGGGCGCCTCGACACCATCCCGCAGCGGCTGGCATGGTTGATCGTGATCGCCACCATTCCGGTCGGCGTGCTCGGCTTCCTGCTGGAACATCCGCTGCACGCGCTGTTCGGCACGCCGTTCTACGCCGGAATCTTCCTCGCGCTCAACGGTGTCGTGCTGATCATCGGTGAGGGTCTGCGCCGGCGGAACGAGCCGTCGCTGGCCGAATACGGCCGGCGGTTCGCTCGGCAGGAAGCGCGCAGAGGCACCGTCACCGCCGTGGCGCGGACTCCCCGCCAGTCCGACCGGCCGCTGGCCGCCCTGGGGACGGCCGACGCCCTCGGTATCGGCTTCGCCCAAGCCGGTGCGCTGCTGACCGGTTTCAGCCGGGCGGGCCTGACCATGGTCGGCGGCTTGTGGCGCGGTCTCGCGCGCGAGCACGCGGCCAAATTCGCGTTCCTGCTGGCCACTCCGGCGATTCTCGGCGCCGGAGTGCTGGAGCTACCGGAACTGGTCGGCCCGGAGACCGAAGGCATCCGTGGACCGGTGCTGTTCGGCGCCGTCGTTTCCGGGGCGTCGTCGTGGCTGGCAGTACGGTTCCTGGAGCGCTACTTCCAGACTCGGACCCTACTGCCGTTCGCCACGTACTGCATTGCGGCGGGCACGCTCTCGGTGGTCCACTTCAGCTGAGCGCTGCCCGGCCGCGACGATCAACCGGTCACGTCTTCGCCGGTGAGCACCTCGCCCTCGGCGTCGAGGACGACCGCAGCGCCGACCATCCCGGCGGCGACCAGCGCGATCACACCCTCGGAGGATCTCGCTTCGTCGCGGTAGGGGATCTCGGATTCGTAGGTGAGTTCGTCCCGGTCGCGCAATCGCGCGGCTGCCGCGGCGAGGTCGTCGTAGCTGAGGACCTGTTGTCCGGCGAATGCCGGGTCGCTGCCGCGCAGTGGGCGGGTGCGGTGGGCGTAGGTGACCGGTCGTGGTGATTCGGCGGCGATTTCGGCGGTCAGGGCGGGGTCGTCGAGGGCCAGCCAGTCGACCGTGGCGGTCGGGAACGCACCGCCGGCGGTCAGGCCGGTCTTGATCTCGAGGTGGTCGGGTAGTGCGGCGTCGTCAGTGGGGACGGGGACGACGGCGGCGCCGGTCTTGAGCACGGCCCAGGTGGCGACGACGGCCTGGATGCCGCGGTCCAAGCGCAGCGCCACGCCCGCGCCGGGGCCGCAACCACGCGCGATGAGCACCCGCGCCAAACGCGAGGAGCGGGTCTCCAGATCGTGGTAGGACAGCTCGTCGTCGGACAGGATGGCGGGGGCGTCGGGGTCGTCCTCGACCGCGGCGACGAGCGCTTGGGTGAGTGTGGTGCCCGCGGTCGCCGCCGCGCTCGGCGATGGGGTGGCAACCGTTGCGGCCCTTCCCATTTCCCGTTCGGTGTCGTCGAGGATGTCGATGTCGCCGATGGGGGTGTGGGGGTTGGTGGCGATGGTGGTGAGGATGCGTTGGAGGCGGTGGCCGAGGGTGTGGATGGTGGTTTCGTCGAACAGGTCGG